>CAYXXY010000004.1:109198-199300 GCA_964469175.1 uncultured Flavobacteriaceae bacterium | reverse complement strand
CCGCGTGCGCATAAAGCTTTAGCGGTGGCGCAAGGGAGCCTGCGCGCAGATTTGTCAAATGTTCATCCCTGACATAGGTTGACCATTTCTCTTTTCTCATTTCTATTTCATCGACCAACGGTCACCCGTCATCCGTCATCAGTCACCCGTCAAATCTGACCACTACTTTAAACCCTATCTATTCCTTATTAATCACCTCAATGGCCTTTTCCATCAATTCATCACGTCCTTCAATGACTCCTTGAATGCTTGGTTTTGCTTCGATGTCCGGCACGATGCCAATTCGTTGTGTTTCCCTTCCATCGGGATAATAGACGCCAATTCCGGTAATCATGGTGCTGATTCCTCCCGGCAACATAAATCCTGATACATTACCATCTGCAGCAGCGGTGGTTGAACCAATAACAGTTGCATTGGGATGAACACGGTAAGCCATGGTGTGGTATTCTGCTGAACTTTGTGAAACTTCATTGATTAAAATAACCACTTTTCCTTTGTAGTACTCCTCGTTTTCAGTGCCAATATAGAGTGGTTCTGTGAAAGTAAACAAACCCGGGTTTTCTATACTCCCCCGGGTGAATTTAACAAATGGAGTTCTTTCGGGCATTAAATACCTTCCCAAATCAAATATGGGAAAGTCAGAAGGGTAATTCCTAATGTCGATAATCAATCCTTTGGTGTTTTTGATTTCCTTCCAGATTTCAGGCAGGTGATTTCTTTGGAGGGAACCGTGATTGATATAAGCGATGTCCTTATTTATAAGCCTGAAACTGGTGTCGGCAGATTGAAATTTACTGGTAATCGTAAGCTCGCTTGCCGGAAATGTTTTTAATGTTTTAGAAACCCTATTACCATTTCTGATAAACTCAACACCAATTTCTGTATCATTGGTCCTTAAAAGCTTACCGGCGATATCCCTCAACTTGGTTGGATAATTGGATGCCGGGCTGTATTTCTCAAGTCCTTTGATGATTTCTTCCACGGGTTTTTTATTGATCGTGGCGATTTGATCACCCACTTTCAAGCCGGTTTCTTCACCCAATTGCTCATCATAAAAACCGGTAACTAGGGGTTTTCCTTCTACAAAAGTTAGCTCGACGGGGGCATAATTGAGACCGAAATAGTTTCTTAAAACCGGGTTGCCGCCCCAAACGTTTGCATGGGTATCGTGCACCCGTTCGATTAGTTTCAGGACAGCAAGTGTATAGGCGGTTTCGTCTTCGGCAGCATTCAGTTTGGGGATAAACTCTTTGAGCACCTGTTTCCAGTCTTCTTCAATTAAATGTTTATAGGGAAAATAGTATTGAATGATGTTCCAGTATCTGAACAAAGCCAGAAGCCGATACCCTGCATCTGGATAGGTCATAGAGGAATAGCCGCTTTCATTGTTAAATACAGGATTGCCAACATTAGGCACAAAATCTATATAATAATGTTCTTCAGGATTGCCGGCGTTTTTTACTTTCATCAGTAAAGCGCTGAGTTCGCTAGAGAAACCGGAATTTGTAATCCAATCCAGGTCCGGTTCCAGCTTTACTTCGGGGGATTGAACAGTGGGTCTAGTGAGTATTGGAAACTCACCAAGGCGATGTATCCAGTCAATAAAGAGCTTGTCCAGCTCTTTTTGACTTTTGGTCTGCAAGACTGCCGGGAGTATTCTAAACAGCTCATAATCCCAGTTATAGTCTCCTTTGGCAATGGCCGGGTGGTGGTATTTTAAAAACCCCCAAATCAAACCCAGTTGTTTTAAGTGTTCAATTTGATTGTTGTCCAATACAATGGCCGTGATTTGTGAGCCTTCGTCAAATTCTTTGTCTTTATCAGCCGGCAATGGCACCCTTTCATAGGGCGCAAGACTTTCAATGGCCTTCCCGTCTATGGTTATGTTTAAATCATCCAGCCACATTTTACCTTTCCCCACCAACAATCCCCCCACCACAATTTGTGTTGTTCTCCCGGGATTCATATCGAGGGTGATTTCATATTTTGTCCAGTCTGTAGTGCCGGTGACTCCTCGGTTACCCATATTGTCAAAAGCAATGTTGGGGTCGATTCTCATCCAAAGCCCGGCATATCCGTCTGTGACGTTTTCGGTTTTGATATAGCCTGTAAGTGTTATTTTCTTGCCGGGATAACTGTGGGGAATTACAAATTCCCAGGCCCTAAATTCAGGGGTTCCTTCTTTAAACTCAATGGATGCCGCATAGTTTCCGTTTTTTACCTGAACAGCGTCCAGTGCAATATGGTAACTTGAATTTCCAAAATCACTCCAACCCACAGGGCTGTCGTTTTCAACTTTTTCAAAATCTAAATTAAAAACTGTGGTTTCCACTTGCGCCTGACAATAAGCCGTTGTGGCAAGAAATAACAGTAAAAAGGTAAAGACCGGTTTTTTCATTACAGGTTGTTTTTGTTTGACTTTTAAAGATAAAAAGTTTTTTTAAAACTGCCGGATTGTTTTTGGGGAATGAGAACGGTGAGATGAAATCAAAGATATTCAGCACTTTGTAGTCAACTAAGTTAAACTTCGCAGCAGAGGAGATCCTTACACAATGTTTTATTCTTCACAATGGCTCAAATCAATAGAATTAAAAATCGACGAGACCAGTTCGCATTCCGGATCATTGTTGAGGGTATTTTTAATTGCTTCAAAAAAAGCTAAGTTATTATTTTGTTCAAGTATCTTAACCGCATTCTCACAGCGTTGATCAAATTCTAAGTCAATATTATCAAATCTTTCAATATCCTCCTGAATCCTCAGTATTTCTTCTGTGGAGGCAGTTTCAAAATAGGAAAAGAAATTTTCTTCGGCTTTTGTTGGACCAAGTAAAGCATTCTCAGAAATCAATTTTGCAGATTTTGGATGTAGCTCATTTAAAAATGAGTTTAAACAATCACACAATTCATTTGCTGCTATTTGTGCTTTAGCCAATTCGTTGTTTTCCTCAGTGGATTGTGCCTGACATAAACTAACAAACAGCATTAACAAGATGGTTAATAATGTTTTCATTATGATTTGTGTTTTAAGGAATTAGTTTGTTGTATGTGCTAAATATATGAAGTTTTTATTTATATGCCATACTATGCAATCGTGCGAGAAATCGGAAGCACGGATTTGTTAGAAAAATGGTTAATTGGTGAATAGTATATCAGTGAAGTGTTAATAGAGCCAACCCCGTTAGGGGTTCAATATTTGTAACCCCGTGCGCAGCGCGGGGGTCAAAAAGAACAAGCTAATACCTTTTGGCGGCATTTTTGCCTTTTGCAAAAATGATGACAAAATCAAACCACTGACCAATCCTCCGTACACCCTCTAATCCCTAACCGCGTGCGCATAAAGCTTTAGCTCCTTCTCCGCCTTGCGCTTTACAGCTTCAAGCGACAAAGCCGTAGTAAAACTACGATGGAGAAGCGGTGGCGCAAGGGAGCCTGCGCGCAGATTTGTTGAAAAATGGTTAATGGTTGAATGGTTAATGGTGTAATAGTAAAGAGTTGCCAAAACCAACCCCGTTAGGGGTTCAATATTTGTAACCCCGTGCGTAGCGCGGGGATAAAAAAGAACTAGCTAAATCCTTTTGGCGGCATTTTTGCCTTTTTGCAAAAATGATGACAAAATCTTTTCAAGAAGTGACTTTCCAAGGCTTTCCAGCTACCCGGGTATTCTATGGTTAAGATAGTTCTTGAACTGCTGCTTAATTATTGCCTATGTATATCAAATTAGATTGGAACCCTTGAAGGGTTTAAAACCCTTCAAGGGTTGAGCGCGAATTAAGATTGCTCTACAATAGCGATTTCTTTGAAAAACGTATCAATCAGGCAGGCGCGCCATTTTCCCCAATCCACCATAGGCGGATGGCTAATATAAATCCGTACGCATTTACTACGGATACCTTTCATTGAATTACGACCAACCCCGTTAGGGGTTCAATATTTGTAACCCCGTGCGCAGCGCGGGGGTCAAAAAGAACCAGCTAATACCTTTTGGCGGCATTTTTGCCTTTTTGCAAAAATGGTGACAAAAACTTACCAATCTATTGACCACTTTTTACAGTTGCCTCGCGATGTCATCCAGCCTTTGGCCAGGCGCGCGGGAGCGAGTAACGTTGTTATGCAATCTTCCAAGTTGCATTACAGCTGTAAATCAGCTATTTAAATAAAAAAGTATATATTTAAATAAAAATATATGCTTAAACGCACCCTATTTTTCGGAAATAAAGCCTCCATAAACACCCGAATGGAACAGCTTGTAATCAAAACAGAACAGCGCGAAACCACCGTGCCTATTGAGGATGTGGGCTTTGTAGTGATTGAACATCCCGAGACATATATATCTATTACTACACTGTCCAAACTGACAGATAACAATGTTGCTGTTATTTTTTGTGATCAAAAGCATATGCCTTCAAGCATGTTGCTCAACCTGAATAGCCACCATTTGCAACAGGAGATTTTTAAAAATCAAATCAATGCTTCTGCACCGCTTAAAAAACAACTGTGGCAACAAACAGTGAAAACAAAAATCAAACACCAATCGCAGCTATTAAAAAAACAAAACAGAGACTTTAAAGTCATGGAATTTCATGAGTCCAAAGTCCTGAGTGGCGATACAGACAATCGTGAAGGTGCTGCTGCGGCTCACTATTGGAAGAACCTCTTTGATTTTGAGTTTAGAAGAGAGCGTTATGGCGATTACCCCAATCCATTTTTAAATTACGGGTATATTATACTTAGAGCTGCGGTAGCCCGTGCCCTTAGTGGTAGCGGACTTCTTTGCACACTTGGAATTCATCATCACAACAAATACAACGCCTTTTGTCTGGCAGATGATATAATGGAACCTTTCAGGCCAATGGTGGACCAAAAAGTCATTCAAATTATGAATGCTTATGACGACCATGATTTGACAACAGAAATAAAAGCTGAACTGCTTAGTGTTTTAACAGAAACCGTATATTTTGAAGATAGCAAAAGCCCTTTGATGGTAGGTTTGTCCCGAACAGCATCTTCATTACAACAATGCTTTACCGGCACAGCTCGAAAAATTAATTATCCAACATTATGGAACTAAATGGATACCGAATTATGTGGCTTTTTGTATTTTTTGATTTACCAACAGACACCAAAAAAGACCGACGCAATGCAGGTTTATTTAGAAAAAACCTTATTAAAGACGGATTTACCATGATGCAATACTCGGTTTATATGCGCCATTGTGCCAGCAGTGAAAGTGCTGATGTACACGAAAAACGCGTAAACAGTTTGCTCCCACCCTACGGGAAAGTGAGCATACTGCGAATAACCGACAAGCAATTTGGCAATATCATGAACTTTTGGGGGCGTGATGAATTACCCAAAGAACCCCAACCCACACAATTAGAGCTGTTTTGAAAACAAAAAATGCCCCAATCACGGGGATTATAAACGTAAAAGAGGCATTTTTTATTCACGACAATTCACTTTATTTTCTTAATAATTAGAAGGTAACAGCCCAACTAATATCGTGAATCCTAATCTTTAATCAAATCGAACAAAGTGAGATTCGCAAACACACCTTTAAAAAAAATACTGTGTGTTTGCAAACCACTTTAAAAACAAAAAAATGCCTCAATCAAGGCTATCACAACCAAAAAAGAAGCATTTTTTATTCACGACAATTCACTTTATTTTCTTGATAATTAGAAGGTAACAGCCCAACTAATATCGTGAATCCTAATCTTTAATCAAATCGAACAAAGTGAGATTCGCAAACACACCTTTAAAAAAAATACTGTGTGTTTGCAAACCACTTTAAAAACAAAAAAATGCCTCAATCAAGGCTATCACAACCAAAAAAGAAGCATTTTTTATTCACGACAATTCACTTTATTTTCTTGATAATTAGAAGGTAACAGCCCAACTAATATCGTGAATCCTAATCTTTAATCAAACCACAACTGGCCTTCAAAAAGACATTGATGTGACTTTAATATCGTGAATCCTAATCTTTAATCAAACCACAACTGCAATCCCACCGGCCAGCCATCTTGTAACAATATCGTGAATCCTAATCTTTAATCAAACCACAACTTCAAGTGATTGCCGTAGCTTTCTTTGATGAATATCGTGAATCCTAATCTTTAATCAAACCACAACTTATTAATCGCTTGTTAAACTTCAACAAAAAATATCGTGAATCCTAATCTTTAATCAAACCACAACCTGCTATATGACAACTTGCCGCCATAGTCAATATCGTGAATCCTAATCTTTAATCAAACCACAACCGTTTACAGTTTGAGAGTTTGAGCCGGTATAATATCGTGAATCCTAATCTTTAATCAAACCACAACCCGGAGTTTCTTTACTTCTTCGGCCAGGAGAATATCGTGAATCCTAATCTTTAATCAAACCACAACAGCAGCTTGTTAGCGCGTTTGTTTTCTTTGAATATCGTGAATCCTAATCTTTAATCAAACCACAACTAAAGACAGGATCATCACCCTTTCAGAAACAATATCGTGAATCCTAATCTTTAATCAAACCACAACCAATAGCGGGTTCAGGAAGTTGGAGTTTAGAATATCGTGAATCCTAATCTTTAATCAAACCACAACTCAGTTGCTATGGGAGCATTCACACCCTCGAATATCGTGAATCCTAATCTTTAATCAAACCACAACCGCGAAAGCGATAATGAACAGCTGGTGCTGAATATCGTGAATCCTAATCTTTAATCAAACCACAACCGCATAAAGGAAAGCGTAAACAGTATATTAAATATCGTGAATCCTAATCTTTAATCAAACCACAACGCTCGCTATGCTCGCGTTGTGGTTTAAGATGCTTAAGATTTGATTGATGTCAATGAACGTTAAATAAAATTCCCTACATTTTTTTTATACTTCCTGATGTAGTTATTTTAAAATCTACACCCTCAACTATGCAATCAAAATTTGCAGGACTAAACTTAATCCAAGGGAACTGTTTATGTAAATCTAAATTTTTGCCTCCTTTCATACCATTTTTTAAACCCATAAATTCGGTTAATTCTTTTTTACCTCTTGCCTCTTGATGATGCAAAAGTTTAATACCAGATGCTTCAGTATCCAATTGGGTAATTTGATACAGTCTTCCAAGTTGTTGATTCTTTGACAACTCCCATATTTCATCATCACTTTTATCATACATCAACACCAGCATCCCTTTTTTAATGATATACTTTAAAGGTAATCTTGACTTTAAATGTGGATTGGGAACTAATTCGTGATTTTCTCTATGAATTTTATTACTTAACTTGTAATAGGCTCCGGCATCAATATTGTTAACCAATTCAAAATCACGTTTCAACTTTCCTTTTTTATCAAATCCTTCATAAATTGCCATACAGTAGTTTTCTTCATTAACCACATTAAATTGTTGCTTATAGGGTTTTTGGGATCTAAAATGTTCGGGATGTTTTTTAAAATCTTTCAGTGGAGATTTTACAGAAGGAGTGAATATTCTTACCTTTTTAAGTGGTATTTGTTTCACTTTATTTTGCCATATCGTTTCATTTACTTTTGCACCATTATTATTGAAAGTAATCAATTTATCTTTTTCGGCTTGTTCAACAATAGCCCTTATACCATCATCAACTATATTAACTACATCAGATTTTTTAAGCTTGGAAAGCTCTTTTCTAACCACATAATTGGGTTTTATATTACCTTTATCGTCTTTTTGTATCTCTCCATTCTTACCTTTTGCAATAGCTCCATAGAAAGTATCTAAATGCAATGATCCTCTTACAGTATCTCCTTGTTGAAAGATGACATTACCACTTTTATCTCTTTGTATCTTCCCTCTTTTTCTAAATTTCTTTTTAGTTTGAACAAGCAATATATCTTTATTTTGATGTACAATAAACACTTCGTTTTCTAAGTTACGTACATCTTGAGTGAAAGTGTCCCAAGGTTTTTCATTTTCTAATTCCTTTTTAGCTTTTTCATAGTCACCTTTGTCGGCTAATCCCCAAGCATGAGCTAATTTATCATACTTATTCTTATTCATACAAGCAATAGTAACTGCATCAATACAATGGTGTATATGATTACTTCTGTCTTTTGGCTTGTATTGTGTTCTGCCTAACTTATCAATATATGTATCGTGTAATCCCCAAGCTTTTCGGTATTCTGAAACCATCTCTCCTTTTACAGAATAAACTTTATTAAAAACCGACTTTAAATAAGCTGTGGCATACTTAGAAATTATACCAATATCCACAGCTTGGCTGTTTTTAAACCCCTCTTTGATTTCCTCCATTACAAAGCGGTCGTGTTTACCTTTCCAATAATCAAACTCCAACTTTAAATAATGACGTTGTTGAATTAATTTATCTTTTTGCTCTTTATCAGTTGCACTTCTTGTACTTCTTATTTTCTTTTCTATTTCATTGGCTAATGACTCATATTTATTTTTCCAATGTTGAATTCTTGGCATGATTTCATCATCCATTTGTAACTCAAAAGGCATTTTATTTCCTTTTGTTTTTTGATTGAACGCTCTATCACATAGTGTTTTGTTCATTTGTGAATTGTCCCAAGAGCGACTCCTGGGCAAAGTGTGTTCTATGTCAAATTGTGGGTTTGTTCCTAGAAAACTTGAAAGACTTATTGTTTTTCCGGTGTATAAGCAAACATGGTTTTGTTCTTCCCATAAAGTATATTTCATCACATCTTCTTTGCTAACAAATTCACCGTCTTTTCTTTGCTCTAGAGCATACCCAAACTTTTCAATATCTTCATCAGTTACTTCTTTTAAATCATTTCCTGTTTCAATTTTATAGAGTTCTTTTATCTTCTTTTCATACTCTTGAAATAATTCTTTTCTGTCGTTTTGCCATTTTTCAATCGCCTTTCTTTTATTGGCATCGTTTAACTGACGTGAAAGCTCAATATTAACTTTAGTGTTCTCGTCAATTTGCCCCTCAAGTATTAAAGTGTTTATCAACTTTTTCAATTGATGTAAGGCTCTCATTACCATTGGGTTTTTAATAGAACCAACATCAGGCGAACCCAACTCATTAAATTTATTTCCATTTTTATCTTTTAGGGTTGCAGGCTTGAATTTTTCAATATCTGATGGATGATAAAGTTCAGAAGATAAATTTGGCCTTATTAAATCATTATCCGATAAAAACTCCATTATCTTCTCATCAATTCTTTTAATAGCAGCGTGTTTTCTGTCTTTTAATTGTTTGATGAAAATTTCAAATGCTTTGGAAAACAAATTTTCTTTATTTGGTTTATCTTCCCAAGTTCTTTCTCCAAATTCTTTTTTTAAGTGTTTTTCCACATCACTTTTATAACTGATTTCAGCTTCTCTTGAATAAGTTTGATTGTTATCAAAACAATATTTTAAAGCACTATTTACAGCAAAATAAATTTTATTTTCTTCTTGATGATTATTGATAATTTGACCAACTTCCTTTTCTATCAGAGTTCTGTCTAATTCATTTGTCCATCGCTCTTGCTTTATCAATTTATCCATATTAGCCATAAACACAGCATGTGAGTACAATAAGCCTTTTTCTAAATAAGGAAGTATTTTGTTTATTGCAAATAGACTTAATGACGCATAATCTTTCTTTAAGTGAATTTTTGAAAACTTTTCAGCATCTTGCTTATTCATTTTTAGTTTATTGATTGCAAAATCAATAAGTTTTTCATCTGAAGTATAAGTTGCTAAAACATGCCAAATATCTGCTATTACTTGTTCTTTTGACTTTACTTCTTCGGGTTTATTATTTTTAGTGTTTTTAATTCTTTTATCTGTATAGTTTTCATAGATAGTATTTTCCCAATTCTCACCAAAAACATTGATTAAAGCAGCTATTGTTGGGCAACCACTTACAGTTGCATTATCTTTAAAATTGTATTTATTTTCTTCACCAAGTGTCTTTTTAATGTCAATAAAAGAAAATGTAGGCTTTGACTTTCTTAAAAATTTGGGTTTAATCTTTTCCCTTTCTTCATCAGTCAAAAACCTAAAACCTTCATCTCCTGATTCTTGTATTTTAATAGTGTTAATAAAGCTATACATCCGAAATAGCTTATATTCAGGACGAGAAACTGAACATCTTGATTTTTTTGGTTCAAGCGAGCATTTACCAATTAACCCTTTTTGTGATTTGAGCGGACGTTGGTAAAAAATAGCCTTGTACAATTCTTTAACTATACCAGAATACCTTTCACCTGGATCTTTTTTTGAATTATTTATACCCTCTAGACCTTGAATCTTACAAATTACTTCAAACTCATTCAAATAATGATCCTCTCTAGACGTGTAATTGCTTCGGATTTTATTTTCGGAATTGTTTCTATCTTGCTGATATAAACTCCAAAAATATTGCCCCAATGTTTTACAACCGGCTTCTTTTATAGCAGTATCTAGTTCTGTGATATTTTTTTTAACAGCTCCCAGATTTTCTTTTTTATAAAGTCTACCTAAAAGCTTTTGTTTAGTTTCATTTAACTCAATTTTTTCTTTAAGTATTCTAGAAAAACTATTGTAAAGTTTTTTTAATTCATTTTCACCTGCATTTAAATCTTTTTGTTTTTTCTCGATGATATCAAACGGTTCAAAATAATCTATTATTAATTGATATATCTCTTGATTGTTATGTCCTTCTAAAATTATTGTTTCTAGTTCAGGTTGATGTTTCTCTATAATCCCTTTGTCAGATTGATCCAAACGATTGCTTAAAAACCCTCTGCGTTGAGCAATATGATACATAGCCCTTCCCAACTCATAGTTATGTACTTTTAAACGACTAGCTTTATCTCTGAAATAATAAGGGATTATGTTTTTATCTTCATCTGTTCTCAACCACTCTAAAAATTCAGGCTTGGCAGGATATTTCTTAAAATTTGTTTGTCTCCATTCTTTTACTTCATTAATTGACAATGGACACATATTGTATTTAGCTAATACCATGAGTGTTTGGTATTTTCTAATTTTCCTTCTAAACTTAATTCTTCTGCCACTTCTAAAGCCAGTTCGTTCTGCTGCTTTTGATTTTTCTTGCCCTTTTTCTTTCTTTACACCTTCAGAAAAAATCAAAACACCTTTATCTTCAAGTTTATTCCCTTCTTTTTCTTGGTCTAAAAGTGCCCACCCAATCGAGTTTGTTCCTAAATCCAATCCTAAAATTTTAGCCATAATAATATCACTTTTTGTATAATATTTTATAAAGCTACAAAAACACTTTTAAAGCATTTTACGGTTTTCCTCATTGTTTGGTAAATATTTTTTAATTACATTTGAACTGTGAAGAAATTATCCTAATCTTTTAATCTTATCACAATAAGGCTATATGCCGTAGGTAAAAAACCTTGAGTCCCGCTTCGGTGGGACTTATTTTTTTTTTTTACTTGTGTTTTTTGTTTATTTAAGTTTTTAACTTTGCATCAATTGTAATTACCCCCGCTACCGCGCGATTGCATCGCGTGGCCATCCAGAACTTCTTTAGTTATACTAGGCATTATAAATTCAACCAAAATACTCAAAAACAATCACATTATCCAAAATCTCTTTTAAAGCTTTTTCAGGATTATGGAATTTGTAATTTCTGCTCATAGTTTATTGATATAGCTTTTTTATTGTTATGCATTACTGCGAGGCTAATGCGTACCACGCGATGCAATCGCGCGGGAGCGCTACTGGTCAGGCATTCTTTTAGTTCGAGTTTGTGTCAAAATCAATATTTCGTTTATCGTTTTTATAATCACTAAAATTGACATCTTTCAGCAACTTTAATTGTTTTACATTGTCTGCGTTTTCGAAAAGAATATAGTTTAAGCCGGCATTATCAGTAACAGAAGCAACCATTTTCACTCCTTCAGATACTAATGTTTTTCCAACACAAAACATTGAATTATAATTAAATGTTATCCAAATATTTTCTATGAATTTACTCTTACTCATTTTCTTGATTTTTTATAAACTCAGTTCTATGATACTCTAAATATTTTTGATTTTCATCGAAAACCTTTCTCAACTTATCTTCCCGTGATATTTTTAATGCTTTTAGGTCATCATCCGATAATGTTTTGGAAATCATAATTTTTCCGGTTTCAGCAAACGAAATTAAATACAAATCAAAAAGTTTATCATAACAAGGACTCAATATTAATCCGTTATATTTATCATAAAGCTCTTGGTGCTCGCAATCTCTGTATGCTTTAATATGAGAAGCAATCAGTACACTAGTATTTTGACAACCAGTTACAGAACAACTTCCCCATAAGTCTAATAGTTTATTCCTGTAATAACTTTGCCCTAATCGTATCTTTACTAATGCTTTTTTCTCCTCTAGGCTTATGAACTTTTGTTTCTCCACCATTCTTAATTCGGCATTAAGAAGTAGATTATCTATTGTTTGTGGATCTGTATTTGATGAAAAAAAGTTCAGATCTAAATCAAGAGCTTGATTAGAAGAGTAAATTTCCTGAGCTTTTAGTCTAATATTCTGTGGAACTTTATTTGCACTGTTAATTATGTATCTAAGAGCATCTAACTGCAAATCATCTCTAAATATTTTCTTCCCTTTTTGAGCTCTTGATGAACAGGATTTATCAGTCCATTCTTCTCCATTGCTCTTAAACGCATCAATAATTTCTTGGTTACTTTTTGAGTCCCTATATTTGTCAAAAGTGTCGTAATAATTGACAAAATTCTCAATACTGATACTTTTAAATATCTTTTTAATTCTTTCCATAATTTTTTTCTTTAGTTATAAGTAGTTCACTTTTTAGCTTGCTTACAAACTACTGTTATAGATTTTCAAAATCATTATAAAAGGGGAGTAACCAAATATAAAACAATTTGTTAAAACCCTCTTAAAAACAAAACTAAAACATTTTAATTTAAGTGTTTTACGGGATTCCTCATTTTTAGATGTGAGACGTGAGATATGAGATGTGAGACAGGTTGCCGGCAGTAGGAAAGGTAGGTTAGAAGTACGAGGCTTGCCTGCCGAATCCTCCTTGGTCACTGAGCGCCCGCCTGCCTGACGGGCAGGGAGTCGAAGTGAAGTCGGAGTAGGTAGGTTAGAAGTAAAAAAATAAGTTTAAAAATATTAATACTTATCTTTGAAATGGATTGTAATTACAGTCGCGGTTTATCCCAAGAAAATAGATTACAACCGGAAGCAGGCTTTAAGGCCTGCTTTTTTTGAGTTATCGTGACCCGAAGCTTTCCGGCTCTACTTTTAAAAAAGTGTGCTACTCGAAGCTGAGCGGCACTGAGGCTGCAGGTATATTAAGTGCAGTGTTTGAACACCTTATACTTATTTCTTTTTGTGGTATTTACATGGGGATGTATTCGATAAATAACACATATTTTTAACTTGAAAAGGCTACACATTGATATACTTTTTATTTACATTTGTAAAACAATAAACCCCCACAGCCACAAAAAGGGTCGTGAGGGTTTACTCAAAATAACCTCAAAAGGGTTTTTATGGAAGGATGGGTGTACGGCCTATCCTTCTTTTTTTGCAAACTTCATTGAAGTAAGCATACCTTTGAGTTCGTCACCGGGCGAAAAACGAATTCTCGCTCTCTTGATATTGACCGATGACAGTTCATCTGCTGTTTCGACCCCTGTACTGTTCAGGGTGGTTCGAAACGTGCCCAGGTCATCCAATTTGACTATGTAGCCTTTGTTCAATGCCTTTTTCATAGAACCAAGAAAATTCTGAATCACATTGTAGCAGTCGCCTCGCGTGAGCGAGCTTTTTTCTGCTACTTCATCAGAGAGTTCCTTGAGATCCATGCTGCCTGTATAAACAGGACTGGCATAAAACTTATTGGGTGCCTCCGGGTCTAACGGATTGTGCCGTGGAACGGCTTTAAACTTTTGCATAAGCTTTAAAGTTTAAATGAAACAATCACAGCAATAAAAATATGAACTAGTTCACCTTGCGGTGGCAATCATTTTGACTGCGTTGTAAAATTACAAAGGAATTTAATGAAACAATAACATTTTTATTAACAATTGGAGAGTTTTACTAAAAATCATAACGAACAGATTTACAAGGGTTTTAATATCATTTTCTTGACATTCAAGCTGTTTTTTTGAAAAAACTTTTTCTGAGGGCTTGTTAATTGATAATCAGATATATAGCAATTGCCCCATTTAATTTAACTACTAAAACTTGATCTATTTTAAAGCAAACTTGAACGATATGAACAGCTATTCACATATTTGTATGTTAAGTTGTTAACAGTGTGCAAGTTGCATTTTTCAGCTGAATTCTTCCGGAAATCAGCCCGGGAAGGAAAAAGGTGATTTACAGATGTTTCTACTGTGAGTTGTTTATTGATCTAATAATGTGCCTGTGCAGACACGAACTATTTTCTGTGCAGACAATGACAAGTCTCTGTACAAATATGAGCAGTTAGCTGTACAGACATTTAAAGGCCTGTAAACAAACGGAGTTTCAAAGGGCAATCTTTGATGTGTCAATGCCCCAAAAAAACGCATCAATGTAGGGTTCATTTAGCATGTATGTATGGTTCATGCAGCATGTATGTATGGTTCATGGGGCATGTATGTATTGTTCAAGGGGGTTTAATGCCACCCGAGTCCCACTTTAGTCCCACTATAATGCCCCTCGAGTGCCACCTTCATGCCACCTTCAAGGCGGGATACTGCCATGTTAATGCCCTTTACATCCCCGTGAACGTGTCCGCCGAAAGTTTACTGAAGGAGGAGGTGGGGATCTCGTAATTCAACCGCAAAATTTTTAATAGTTTTCTCAAATTTACACGCAGTAGCTCACCAGCCAATAGCTTCCGAGTCCGGATAACTATTGGGGAGCGGGGGTTTACTTCGGAAACACCTGCCTTCCAATGATGGTGATAATCTCTATAACTTCGCCATTTATTTTGTAGTAGATGGCATCAACACCACAAACACAATACCTGTAATCATTTTTTAAGTGTCCGGCTTTCGGAAACATCAATGGATGGGATGCTATTTTATTGAAACAAGCAAAAAGCATGTCATAATATTTCTCTGCTTGCTTTAATCCAAACCTGTTCAATCCATATTCAAAAATTCTGGTTATATCTTGTTCTGCTTCAAAAGTTAGTTTATAACTATACATTCAACTTACTCTTTATTTCAGCTAAAAGTTCTTCTTTGGTTTTTGTGCTAAAACCACTTTTTTCACCCTTTTCAATCTTCTCACGCACAAAAGCGTAATAAGCATCGGTGTCCCGCGCTTGTTTGATCAAATAGTTGATGGCTTCACTTTTGCTGTTGAATTCTTCATCGGCAAGCTGCTTTTTTAACCACTCGTCGTTTTTACTGGTCAGGGAAATGCTTTGTCTGGTCATAACATTCAATTTTGTCTTGGTGTAAATTTACACCAAAAAATTTAAATTCTCTATAAAAAAGTAAGTCATTGCTTCTGCACATTGTTCATATTTGGAATTTCACCTGTCTTCGGTCTTCCGTCAAACCTGACCCACTGATTACTAACCCCTCCCAGCCGCACACCCTGCCATCCCTAACCGCGTGCGCATAAAGCTTTAGCGGTGGCGCAAGGGAGCCTGCGCTCGGATTTGTTAAATGTAATCCCTGACATAGGTTGACCATTATTCGAAATTCCTTATTCGATATTCGATATTCTAAAACATCCGTCACCGGACAAACCTGCTTACTGCAACTGCCAACTGACCACTAATATCCCTCGCTACCGCGCGATTGCATCGCGTGGCCATCCAGAACTTCTTTAGTTATACTATACATTATTAGTTCAACCAAAATACTCAAAAACAACCACATTACCCAAAATCCCTTTTTTATCTGCATAATCTGCAGCACTGCTATACACATAATCCTCAGGATAATAAACCAAACCTGCCTCCACCGGGTTGTTGTGAACATAACTTATTTTTTCAAAAATAACTTTATTGCTCCACAACTCAATGGGTTTGTTATCGTGTCTCCAAAATTGATATTCATTCACATTGGATGCTTTTGCTCCGGCTTTTTTAAATTGCTCAAGCAAAAACTCTTTTCTGCTTTCTTTAGGGTTTTCCTGTATTGCCTTGACAACAGCTTTGCTTGTAAATCGCTTAAAGTCGCCTAGTAACAACGCAGGATCTTGCCCGTTCACACTCCTAAAAACCAAATGCATATGGTTTGTCATAATGCACCAGGCAAAAATCTCCATGCTTTTATGTTCTTGGCAATAAGTTAAACTGTCTATAAGAATGTCTTTATACTCATTTCGGGTAAATACATCAAGCCACTCCACAACTGCAAAGCTGACAAAATACAAACCTTCCGGATTATGGAATTTGTAGTTTCTGCTCATCCTTTATTGATGTTGCTTTTTATTGTTATGTATTACTGCGAGGCTAATGCGTACCACGCGATGCAATCGCGCGGGAGCGGGGCACTTTAAATTTGCAAGTTAATATTGATTACTTGATTTATAAATTGTCACCCTGTTCATTCAAAATAACCTCCAGGGCTTTTTCCAAAAACTCGTCTTCTCCAGCCTTCACCCCTTCAATGGTTTTACTCACATAGATATCCGGCAAGATTCCTATGGCATGAAGTTGGGAACCATCGTGTTTAACCACTTTCATTCCGGTCCAACTGATGGTGTAGTTTCCTGAAAGCCTAAAGGGGTTAATATTGCCATTTGCCCCTGCAGTGGGCTGGCCCACTATGGTTGCCAATTGATAGTCTTTAATAAAACCCATATAGCTTTCGGCATAACTAATGGCCCTTCCGTCAATAATAAAAACAACTTTTTTATCCCCTAAATAGGGTTGTTTTGGTTCCATTTCCCAGCCGGAACTCACATATCCGGCACTGTTTTCTTGATCGGGATAGATTATTTTAGGGATTCTCATCCAGGCATTTGAAGTGTCCTTTTCTTTTAGGAGATGAGAAATCAAATCATGGTTTCCTTTAGGGTAACCCCTTAAGTCACAAACAATACCTTCTGCTTGTTGTAATTGTGGCAAAAGCGCTGTGATGGTCTCCATTTCAATTTTGTCGAGGTTGAGATAAACAATGTTTCCATCCAACAGTTTATAGTCATTTTCTTGTATGGCTATTTCGACATCATTAAAATCATAATTGGAATCATGGTTCAAAGTGATGGTTTTATTGTTGATTTCCAGAACCATTTCTTCGCCTTTTTCACCAAAAAGACTCTGGTGTTCTGCCCTAAAATTTAACCACCCCTCAGTGCCTGCCGAAATCCTGGAATTGACTTCTTCAAAATAATCTACTGTTGATTGATTGTTTATTTTGGTGACCACATCCCCTGTTTGTATCCCTAAACCTTCATCTTTTACCCTGGTAACCACCAATTTCCCCTCAATCCACTCCCAGCGAATGGGTGGAACGAAAGCTTTGATTGTAGGGCCATTCACATGAATGTGCCCATCTTTTAAAGGGGCAGTGAATTTTTGTAAAGTTACCAGATGGTCATAATCTGTTTGGTCATTGAAACTTCTGTGTAAAGCGGTTTCCAGTTCTTTGTCCCAGTCCACACCCACTTCGTCAAAATAGGGGTAAAAATGTTGAAAAACATTGTATGCATTGATAATATTCCCCAGAAAAACATTGATATTGTTTGGGCTTTCATCCACATCATATAATATGTCCTGCAGCTCGTTTAAGCTGTTACTTTTAGGAAAGGTGTTTTCATAGTTGCCGTATAGGGCTAAAGGTATTTGACAAAAAATACCCTCACCAATTTCTTTTTCAATAAGCTCCCCAAAAGCTGGATGGGAATCAAAAAGGGCTGTCTCTTCAACTCGTTTAGACTTTCCCTCATAAGTTATTACTGCACTTTGTTTGCCTTCTATGCTTTCGTTGTTTGAAATTGAGAATGAATAGCCCGGGCTGTTCCCCATCCAATCTGACAGTCCATTTCTAACCCCTAAAGTTGTATCGGCTTCAAAATCTTTGTTTTTAATGGGAATTTCTATCCATTCACCATCCTCTTTGTAATGGAGCTGGACATCATTTAAAAACATAGTTCCTTTCCCTTTTAAAAAGCCCCCAAGAAGCAACCCTGTTGCCAAATCATCTACATTTGCAACAATTTCATATTGGTTCCATTCATTGCTTTTGATTGGGTTTGCATCCATATTCTCAAAAAAGCCAAAGGTGTTATTAGGTTTATCAATCCTTAACCATAAATGTCCCGTACCTCTGGAGCCCTCCTTAAGTTTTACCCCGGCTGTAAATTTAATATCCTTTCCCCTATATTTTTCAGGGTCTAAATACAAATAGAGGTTACCAAAGCCGGCTGACTCATCAATTTCAGTATATCTGTTTACCCTAACACTACTATAAGCACCTCCCTGATTGTTCATGCCTTTTGAAACGCCCCTGTGTTGCCAATAGGTTGGTGTATATTCATCAATAGATTCAGGTGTAATCGTGTGAATAGGATAGTCCTGCTGAGTGTTGGAAAACACAATACCGGGTGCAATGGGTTTGAAGAGGTCATTGAGCGTGGCGATTACCTCATTTGTGTCCTTGCTTTTTAAAATCTCGCCGGCTCCATAGACAGCAAAACTATTCCAATCAATAGCGGAAGCTTCATCACTGGGGTGAAAGTATTTTACATAGCCATAAGCTTTGGCAAAAGTTTTTAACCGGTTTACTTTTTCTTGATGTTCTTTTTCAGCAGACGTGTTCCCCTGACATCCAATCAATAGAAGTCCTGTGAATAATAATACAAATCTTTGTTTCATAATTGTTTAATTATTTTGTTGCAGATTTTCCTTACCGCGTAATTGCATCACGTGGCTCTGGGATTTCAAATGATTTATCAAACGGGGATATCACCTCCTTCATTTAAATTTCGGAGGCTGAAACAAATATAAAACAAATTATAAAAACCCCTTCAAATACCCACGCTCGCAGCAAAGCAACCGTCATCAAACCTGCTTACTGCAACTGTCAACTGACCACTAATATCAATCCTCCTTACTCAACACCTCCAAAAACCCATCCCCCAGATAGTCAATCAAATCGCCGGCTATCAGGGCATTCACTCCCCTGTCCTGAGCTGCCACATCGCCTGCGAGTCCGTGCAGATAGACCCCAAAAACGGCAGCTGTCAGCGCGTCATAGTCCTGGGTAAGCAAGCCTGTAATGATTCCCGTAAGCACATCTCCGCTACCGGCTGTGGCCATTCCGGGGTTGCCGGTGGCATTGACATACAATTGGTCTTTATAGACCGTAATGCTGTGTGCGCCTTTAATGACAATTATCCCATCGATGGATTTTGAAAGGGCTTTGGTTTTCTCCAGCTTCTCAAAATCATTGTCCCACTTACCGACAAGGCGTTCCAACTCACCGGGATGCGGGGTCAGTATGCATTTTTTGGGGAGCAGCTTCAGCAATTTCTTGTTTTCAGACAGGATGTTTAACGCATCAGCATCGAGAACAAGCGGGGTTTTGTTGGTTTTTAAAAAGGCTTCAAAGCCTGCTGCTGTCGCTTTATCGGTGCCTAAACCAATTCCCAGTCCTATGGCGTTGAATTCTTTGGTATCCGGGAAGCTTGTTATTTTATCATTTTCGGTGTCTGTAATGACCATGGCTTCGGGCACGGCAGATTGAATAATTTCATAACCGCATTGGGGAATAAAGGCAGAAGCTTTTCCGGCACCTGCTCTCAGGCAGGCTTTTAATGCCAGCGTAACCGCGCCCATCTTTCCATAACTCCCTCCAATCACGAGTGCGTGGCCATAAGTGCCTTTATGCGAAAATTTCCCGCGGGGTTTGTACATCAACCGGGCATCATTTTTTAAGACCAGCCGGGCGTTGGTTTCGGTTTTTTCAATAAAAGCTTTGTCAAGACCGATGTCGAGGACTTCTGTATGTTGAGAGAAGGCGCCTGTTTGCGGTAGATAAAACGCCAATTTAGGAGCTTGAAAAGTGAGCGTGACACTTGCTTGAATCACGGCTTCCAAATCGGGCGTGGGGCCATCGATAAACATCCCGCTGGGGACATCGATGGAAACAACAAAGGTCTTTGAGTTGTTGATGTATTGAACAAGCTCTTTAAGCCAGCCTTCAAGGGGTCTGTTCAGCCCGATACCGAAGATGGCATCTACCACAATCTCATTAGGATTGAGAGTCGGAAAATCATCAACATCCTTGATTTTTTTTGGCCAGACTTTGTAGTTGTCTTTGAGCCTGCCGTAATTGATTAAAAAGCACTTGGACCTGTTCTCGCTGTAATTGACAATATAGCTTTCAACTTTGTAGCCTTTATCCATAAGCATCCGGGTCAAGGCCATGCCGTCTCCCCCATTGTTTCCAATGCCGCAAAAAATATGTATGGGCACCTGTGCGCCTTTCAGCTGGTTGTCTATCCAAAACAACACCCGTTCTGAAGCCCGTTCCATCAAGTCCAGCGGGGAAATGCCCTCCCGTGATTCTGTTGCTTTATCGGCTTCATACATTTGTTTGGCGGTAAATATTTTCATGGTTCTGAATTTGTTATCACCTAAAGTTAATGAATTTTCAATTAAAACAGGAATAAAACCCTCTCAGCGTCAGGGCAAACGCACACTTTTTTAAAAAACCTTGTAACTCATGATTTGCATGTATAAAAAAAACCGTGAATATCTGCTCAATCAGCGTTATCCGTGTGCTATTTGAAAATGTGAAATGGAACGCTGATAACACGGATACATCGGATACACGCTGATTTTTAATTGTTTTTGATGTTGTAAAATAATCTTGTCTTGTGAAAAATTGTGATAGAAAAGTAAAAGCATGAGTTTGCCCTGCTCCTAGGGCTCCGGACACTGAAACGGTTAAAAAAAAGTCCGATGCTTAAAACACCGGACTTTAAAAATTATATCAGTAAAACTTAAACCTACTCCCCCATTGCAGCCGATACTGCAGCTGAAAGTCGTTTGTAAGTTCCGTTTTGAAGGCGCTCCCTGATGGCTGAAAAAGCATCGAGCGTTTGCTGAATATCATCGGCAGTGTGGGTAGCTGTGGGGATTAATCTGAGTAGAATCAATCCTTTAGGTATCACAGGATAAACCACTATAGAGCAGAATATTTTGTAATTTTCCCTGAGGTCCTTTACAAGAGCCATGGCTTCAGGTATGCTTCCTTGAAGGTACACCGGGGTGACACAGCTTTGTGTGGTTCCCAGGTCAAATCCTCTTTCGCGTAAGCCACCTTGAAGTGCCCTCACATTGTCCCAAAGTTTTTGTTTCAACTCGGGCATGGTGCGTAGCATATCGAGACGCTTTAAAGCACCTTCCACCAACACCATTTGCAATGACTTGGCAAACATCTGTGAACGCAGGTTGTATTTTAAGTAATTGATGATTTCCTGATCGGCAGCAATAAAAGCACCGGTACTGGCCATAGATTTGGCGAAAGTGGCAAAATACACATCAATACCGTCCTGAACGCCTTGCTCCTCACCTGCTCCGGCTCCTGTTTTTCCAAGTGTTCCGAAACCATGTGCATCGTCCACAAAAAAGCGGAAGTTGTATTTTTCTTTAAGCGCAACTATTTCTTTTAATTTTCCCTGTTCACCGCGCATTCCGAAAACGCCTTCAGATATCAAAAGGATTCCGCCTCCGGTTTTTTCGGCCACTTTGGTAGCGCGTTGCAGGTTTTTCTCGATGCTCTCCATATCGTTGTGCTTGTATGTAAAGCGCTGGCCCAAATGCAGGCGAACACCATCTATGATACAAGCGTGTGCATCTACGTCATAAACAATCACATCGTCTTTGGAAACTAAGGCGTCAATGGTAGAAACCATACCTTGATAACCAAAATTTAAAAGATATGCAGCTTCTTTTTCGACAAAAGCCGCGAGTTCTTGCTCCAGTTTTTCGTGTAAATCGGTATGGCCGCTCATCATTCGGGCACCCATAGGGTAAGCCGAACCGTATTTTGCTGCAGCTTCTGCATCTGTTTTTCTTACTTCGGGGTGATTGGCAAGGCCCAGATAATCATTGATACTCCAGGTAATTACTTCTTCGCCTTTGAATTTCATTCGGTTTGAAATGGGACCTTCCAGTTTTGGAAACACAAAATAGCCTTCTGCCTGTGCTGCCCATTTCCCAAGGGGCCCCTTATCTTTGTAGATTTTATCAAATAAATCTCTCATAAAAAGTTTGTCAGTTTTATGCAGCAAAATTAATTAAATAAATTGGTTGCACAATTTTATGTGAATTCAATTGCCACTATTTTAAACAAAAAAACCATCACAATGTACGTGATGGTTTTAAAATATAAAAAAGTTTTTTATTTAATGTATTCTATTTTTTCCTTGGCCTCAAGGTTTTGACTGTCAAAGAAGCCTTGTTCATTCATCCAGTCATCGCTGAACACCTTGCTCATATAACGCGAGCCGTGATCAGGAAAAATGGTAACCACTTTACTGTTTTTGTCAAATTCGCCCTCTTCTGCCAGTTGTTTGATGCCTTGCATAGCAGCCCCACTGGTGTAACCCACAAACAGTCCTTCGGTTTTGGCAAGTTCACGTGCCATATGCGCACTGGACTCGTCGTTGACTTTCACAAACTTGTCTATAATATCAAAATCAGTCGCTGTGGGAATCAGGTTTTTACCCAATCCTTCTATGCGGTAAGGATAGATTTCTTCTTCGTCAAACTCACGGGTTTCATGATATTTTTGAAGTACAGAACCAAACGCATCAATACCAATAATGCGAATGTTTGGATTTTTGGATTTTAAGAAGCGTGCTATTCCTGAAATGGTTCCCCCGGTTCCGCTGCAAGCAACCAGATGGGTGATTTTCCCTTGGGTTTGCTCCCAAATTTCAGGACCGGTTGTTTTAAAATGAGCATCTATGTTCAGCTCATTGAAATACTGGTTGATATAGATGGAACCTTTGATTTCTTCGTGAAGGCGTTTGGCTACCTGATAGTAAGAACG
The DNA here is from genome assembly GCA_964469175.1 of uncultured Flavobacteriaceae bacterium. GTDB lineage: Bacteria > Bacteroidota > Bacteroidia > Flavobacteriales > Flavobacteriaceae > Planktosalinus. The sequence continues at coordinate 176,353 of CAYXXY010000004.1, read as the reverse complement.
CGGGTCGTCTGCACTAACGTTTGCAGGGCAAACATAAACTTTGGCACCCATTGATTTCAGCATGTCAATCTTGTCATTTGACGACTTTGAACTCACTGCCAAAATACACTCATATCCCTTAATCACACTCACCATAGCAATACTGAAACCGGTGTTTCCACTGGTAGTTTCTATGATGGTATCACCGGGTTTAAGGATGCCTTTTCTTTCGGCTTCTTCGATGATATAAAGTGCTATTCTGTCTTTGGTAGAATGTCCGGGATTAAAAGCTTCAACTTTTGCAAGAAACTCGCCTTTTAGGGATTTGGTAATGTTGTTTAAACGAATCAGCGGTGTGTTGCCAATTAGCTCAAGAACATTACTGTACGCTTTTATTTCTTGTTTCATAAATATAGGTTTGGTCAGAAACAAATGGAGTTAAATATACAAAAAAACAAACTCCATTCCTTTGCAAAACTGTGCAAATTTAATTTATTTTTTTTAATTACTTGTTAATTCCTTCCAAATCGAGCAAAAATGCAAACTCCATGGCCACCTCTTTCAAGGCTTCAAACCTACCTGAGGAACCACCATGACCCGCATCCATATTGGTGTAAAACAATAATACATTATCGTCAGTTTTAAGTTCACGCAACTTGGCTACCCACTTGGCCGGCTCCCAATATTGAACCTGTGAATCGTGCAATCCGGTGGTTACAAAGGTGTTGGGGTATGCCTTGGCCTCCACATTGTCATAAGGCGAGTAAGACTTAATGTAATGGTAATACTCTTCATCGTTGGGATTGCCCCATTCATCATACTCCCCTGTGGTTAACGGAATGGAATCATCCAGCATAGTGGTCACCACATCCACAAATGGAACAGCTGCAACGATGCCGTTATAAAGTTCCGGTGCCATATTCATCACCGCACCCATTAAAAGACCGCCGGCTGAACCTCCCATGGCATACAAATGCTCGGGTGAGGTATATCCTTCAGCAATCAGGAATTTTGATACATCGATAAAATCGGTAAAGGTGTTTTTCTTAGTAAGTAGTTTTCCGTCTTCATACCACTGCCTGCCCATATACTCACCACCACGAATGTGTGCTATGGCAAATATAAACCCGCGGTCAAGCAAACTCAAGCGTGTGGATGAAAAATAAGGATCCATAGTCGCTCCGTATGAACCATATCCATACTGCAACAAGGGGTTTTTACCGTCCAGCTCGATTCCTTTTCTGTAAACCATAGAAATGGGGATTTTTGTGCCGTCTGCCGCAGTTGCCCAAAGTCGCTTGGACTCATAATTGTTTTTGTCAAACTTGCCACCCAGAACTTCCACTTCCTTAAGTATGGTTTGTTCCTTGGTTTTCATATTAAAATCAATGGTAGCAGCAGGTTGTGTCAAACCGTTGTAGCCATATCTAAGGATGTCTGTGTCAAACTCACGGTTTTGCATGGTGTATGCCGTGTAGGTTTCATTGTCAAACGGCAAATAATAAGAATCTGTTCCATCCCAACGGCTGATGTAAATTTTATTCAAACCGTTGTTGCGCTCACTCACCACCAGATAGTCTTTAAAGATTTCAAAATCTTCAATCAGCACATCTTCCCTGTGGCCAATCACTTCCTGCCAGTTATCAGATGTGGTCCTGTTAACAGGGGTTTTCATCAGCTTAAAATTGCTTGCACCGCCTTTGTTGGTCAGCACATAAAAATGGTCGTCAAAATGGGCGATGTTGTATTCCACACCGCGCTCTCTCGGACTGAACATTTTAAATTCCCCGTCAGGTGTATCAGCATTTAAAATGCGGAACTCCGTAGTGAGGGTACTTACAGAACCAATGACCAGGTAACGGTCAGATTTGGTTTTGTAAACAAATGTTCTATAGGTATCGTCCTTTTCGTGAAAAATCATAGCATCTTCACTTGGGTTTGAACCCAATTTGTGCTTGTGTATTTTATCTGAACGCAAAGTTTGCGGATCTTTTCTGGTGTAAAAAAGTGTTTTGTTATCGTTTGCCCAGGTAGAGCCTCCGGTGGTCATCTCAATTTTTTGCGGATAGATTTCGCCGGTTTCAAGGTTTTTGATTTGGATGGTATAATTTCTTCGGCTCACCGTGTCAATTCCAAAAGCCGCCAGTTTGTTGTCAGGGCTTACATTGATACCTGCCAAATGAAAATAGGCATGTCCTTCGGCCATTTTGTTTCCGTCAAACATGATTTCTTCTTCCGCGTCAAGCGAACCTTTCTTTCTGGTGAAAATGGGATAATCCTTTCCGGTTTCATAACGGGTGATGTAGTAATAACCGTTATAGAAATAAGGCACCGACTCATCATCTTCCTTGATGCGGGCTTTCATTTCCTCAAATAATTCAGTCTGAAAATCTTTGGTGTGCGCGGTCATTTTGTGATAATAGTCGTTTTCGCGCTCGAGGTAATCAATAACTTCAGGGTTTTCCCTGTCGTTTAACCAGTAATAGTTGTCTATTCTAACATCACCGTGAATTTCAAGGTGTTTTTCAATTTTTTGTGCTGTGGGGGGAGTAATGTCCATGCGGTCGTCTTGTGGTTTTTCTTTTTTACACGAGGTGGCAAAAATAAGACATAACACGGTAAGGAAATAAATATATTTCATATGATTTAAGTTAGTTAGTAACAAGCGAATTTAATAATTTTGTGCTTCACTTTTTTAAAACAAGAAAAATATGTTTGGAGATTTAATGGGAATGATGGGTAAACTCAAGGAAACCCAACAGAAAGTAGAAGCCACCAAAGAACGCCTCAACACGGTTTTGGTAGATGAACAAAGCAGTGACGGCCTTTTAAAGGTCACTTTAACAGCCAACCGCGAAATAAAAAGCATACAAATTGACGACAGCCTGATGCAGGACAAGGAACAACTGGAAGACTATTTAGTAATTACACTAAACAAGGCCATTACTAAAGCCACCTCAGTCCACGAAACCGAACTCGCCGCCGTTGCCAAAGAAGGCATGCCCAATATCCCCGGAATGGAGGGGATGTTTAAGTAGTTGGTGAGTGAGTTGATGAGTTGATGAGTTAGTGAGTTAGTGAGTTGTTATATTTTGAAAGCCAAACCTCGAACTTTGAACATTGAACTTTGAACATTGAACTTTGAACATTGAACATTGAACTTTAAATATGCTAAACCCCCTTCTCTCCAACCACAACATCATCCTAGCCTCAGGTTCGCCGCGGAGGCAGCAGTTTTTTAGGGAACTGGATATTCCGTTTACCGTTGATGTGAAACCGGTGGATGAAGTGTATCCGGGCCATTTGAAAGGCAAGGAAATTTCAGAATACCTCGCTGTTTTGAAAGCGGGGGCATTTAACGATTTAAAAGAAAACGATATTTTAATTACCGGCGACACCATTGTGATTCACAGCGGCAACTATTTGGGCAAACCCACAGATTTTGACGATGCCTTTCAAATGCTTCAGTCGCTATCAGGAAGCAGTCATGAGGTGATTTCATCAGTCTGCTTTACTTCAGCCGAAAGGCAAATTGTGGTGAGTGATACCGCTAAAGTGTATTTTAAAGCATTGAGCGAAGCAGAAATCCGATATTATATTGAAAATTACAAGCCTTTTGACAAAGCCGGTGCTTACGGCATACAGGAATGGATTGGTGCAATTGGTGTTACAAAACTTGAAGGTTCATACAACACCGTGATGGGACTTCCCACACATCTTGTTTACAAAACGTTAATGGAATTTGCTGCTCGCTGAAATTATACTATTTTTAGCTAAATTTTTCAAAATGGCTTTTCGCTACAGCTTAAGTTTATTGGGTTTACTTTTTATGCTAACAGCCTGTCAGGATCCGGTTCCGGAGTTTGATGCCGAAATAAGAGACCTGACAGACAGCTTCAAAGACTACTGGTTTGACGGTCAAGCCGAAATTACCTCTTACTCACTTCAGCAGGAACGCTATGGCGAAATGCGGGAAGGCACAGCCGTGCTCATTTATGTAACTGAAGACTTTTTACCGGGTGTTCAGGTAAAAGCAGATAAGCCTTCTGACAAAAGCATCCCTGTTTTAAAACTCAATAAAACCAAAAACTACCTTACAGGCATTTACCCTTATTCCATTATGAGTAGTGTTTTTTTTCCGCTTGAAGAAAGAAATCATGCCATTAAAGTTTCAACTTCAGTCCAGGAGTGGTGCGGGCATACTTATACACAACTCAACAACCGCAAAGATTTTGAAATCAGGTCACATTCTTATTTTGAAGGTGAGGCAGATCAAAGTTTTTCATTGGATAAAATTTACCTGGAAGATGAAATCTGGACACAGTTAAGAATCAACCCCGAGGAATTGCCCGTTGGGGATATTGAGATGGTTCCCTCTTTTGAGTTTGCAAGGCTAAGGCATCGGGAAATCAAACCTTATTATGTTCAGGCAACCCTAAATCTAATGGATGGTGTTCAGGAGTACAGCCTGCTTTACCACGAGTTGGACAGAACCCTAACCATCAGGTTTGAGCCTGTTTCCCCTTTTAAAATCATCGGATGGGAAGAGACTATTGGTGATTTTACATCAAAAGCCACAATAAATGAACAAATAAAGTCTGAGTACTGGAACAAAAATAAAAACGAACACCTGCATTTAAGGGAATCGCTCAACCTAAACTAAATCACCCTATGGAAACTGAAGTTTTATTCGCAAAAATCATCTATTCTGTAATTAGTATCCTTGTTGTGCTCGTATCCAGAAATGTAGTGGTTAGCCTCACAAAAAGATATGCCCGAACACACGAAAAAATGCAGCAAAGGACCAATCTGGTCATCAAATATTTTGATTTTGCGTTTGTATTCATATTTGTTATGTGGAACATCCTGATTTGGGGGGTCAACTTCAACGATGTGGGGCTGGTATTCTCATCGGTATTTGCTGTCATTGGTGTGGCCATGTTTGCTCAATGGTCGATTCTGAGTAATATTACCAGCGGTGTGGTCATGTTTTTTACGTTTCCTTATAAGATTGGGGATAGAATAAAAATTCACGATAAAGATTTCTTTACTGAAGCCCTAACTATAGAAGATATTAGAACTTTCCAAACCATTTTGAGGAGCGATAAAGGCGAACTGCTTTCTTACCCCAACAGTTTGATTTTACAAAAGGGCATTACCATGGTTTCTGCAAGTGCAATATTTGCCGACGATGACCCTGAAAATAAGGAAGAAAAAAACTTAACACAAAACCACGACTAAACTATAATTATGCAAAAAACTTTACTTGCGTTATTCTTTAGCTTTTTATTTATAGTTCCGGCTTACGCCCAAAAACCACACAAACCCACAGCTTCAGAAATTTATGAATCCATCAGGAAATTGAATTTTCTAGGCTCGGTACTTTATGTGGCTGCCCATCCCGATGATGAAAACACCCGGCTCATTTCTCACCTTTCCAATGAGCTAAAAGCGCGCACTGCCTATATTTCCATAACACGCGGTGACGGGGGCCAAAACCTGATTGGCAGCGAATTGGGTGCTTTACTGGGGATTATCAGAACACACGAACTCGAAGAAGCCCGTAAAATTGATGGTGGCGAACAAATCTTTTCCCGTGCTGTTGATTTTGGTTTTTCAAAACAACCTGATGAAACCTTTTCTATTTGGGGCAAAGACGAAATCTTAAGCGATATGGTTCTAGCCATCCGAAAATTTCAGCCGGACATCATCATCAACCGCTTTAACCACAGAACCCCCGGAACCACCCACGGCCATCACACAGCCTCGGCCATTTTGGGGCTGGAAGCATTTGACCTGTCAGCCGATAAAACTGCGTTTCCCGAACAGCTAAAACACTACAACGCCTGGCAACCCAAGCGTATCTTTTTCAATACCTCCTGGTGGTTTTACGGAAGCCAGGAAGCCTTTGAAGCAGCCGACAAAAGCAATTTGGTACAACTAAAAACAGGCACCTACTACCCTTCCCTTGGGCTTTCAAATGGAGAAATTGCTGCCTTAAGCCGAAGCAAACACCAGTCGCAGGGATTTGGGAACACAGGCACCCGCGGTGAAGAAACCGAATACCTCGAACTCCTTAAAGGCGATATGCCCACAGACCCGGCCAATCTTTTTGAAGGCATCAACACCACCTGGACCCGCATTGAAGGGGGAAAAGCCATCGGCGATATTTTACATCAGGTGGAAAAGAATTTTGATTTTACAAATCCGGGGAAAAGCATACCCGGTCTTATAAAAGCTTATAAGCTCCTAAAAGACCGAACCGATTATTGGGGCATTCAAAAAACCAAGGAAATTGAAAAAATCATAGCAGCCTGTGCCGGGCTATTCCTGGAAGCTGTTGCCGAAACCCAATACACCTCACCCGGTTCAGAATTCAAGCTGAAACTGGAAGCCATTAACCGTTCAGAAATTGAAATGCAGCTTACTGATGTGATTTACAACAAAAAATCACTGCTAGACGGGCAAAAAGCCTTAGCCGAAAACAGGAGGTTCAATTCAGAAAGTCAAATCAGTATTCCAAGAAATGCCCCTTACACTTCCCCTTACTGGATTAAGAAAAAAGGAACCACGGGCTTGTTCAATGTGGATGACATTACAAAAATTGGTGAACCCGTAATCAATGAAAATGAACCTGTTTACTTTAAAGTGAGTATTGCAGGTGAAACCATTACGTTCAAACGGCACATCATATATAAATTCAACAACCCTTTGACCGGCGAAGTTTATCAGCCTTTTCAGGTGCTACCTGAAGTTACCGGAAAAATCAGTGAAAGGGTATATATTTTTGGGGATGACACACCCAGAAATGTAACCGTTAAGGTAAGGGCCGGCCGGGATAATGTTTCGGGTATGGTTTCACTCAATCACCCGCAAGGATGGAAAGTGAGCGCACCGCAAACCTTTGAATTGGACAGTAAAGACCAGGAAAAAGAATTTATTTTCACGGTAACCCCACCCAAACAACAAAGCGAAGGCAGTTTAAGTATACTGATGCAGGTGGGTGACTCTTATTATGTCAATGAAACGGTTACTATCGATTACGACCACATTCCCTATCAGCATATTTTGCTTCCCGCTGAAGCGAAAGTAGCCCGGATTCCCCTGGAAATCAATGGGGAAAACATCGGTTATATAGCCGGTGCCGGCGATGAAGTTCCACAGGCTTTACGGCAAATTGGCTATACCGTCACCGAAATTAACCCTGTTACCATGACCTTGGAAAGCATCATTGGCTTTGATGCCATCGTTATGGGAATCAGGGCTTACAATGTGCATGACATTTTGCGTTTCAGACAGGATATGCTGTTTGATTATGTAAAAAACGGAGGCAATCTCATTATGCAATACAATGTTTCCTTCAGTTTGCTCACTGATAACCTGACACCTTATGAATTAAAACTATCAAGAAACAGAATCACTGACCATACCGCTAAAATGCACTTTATCAACCCCAATCACCCGGTGCTTAATTCACCCAATAAAATCACCGAAAAAGACTTTGAAAACTGGGTACAAGAACGCGGTTTGTATTTTGCCAATGGCTGGGCAAAGGAGTTTGAGCCCATTTTCCGCATCAGCGACCCGGGGGAAGACCCTGTTGAAGGTGCTTTGGTCATTGCGCAACACGGCAAAGGACATATCGCCTACACCGGATTGAGTTTTTTCAGGCAATTGCCTGCCGGAGTGCCGGGGGCTTATCGTTTGTTTGCAAATTTGTTATCTTTAAGCAATGAATAAACTTCCCGAAAAATACATCTGGAAAAAATCATACACCATCGTTCTGGTGGCCAATGCCGTTTACATTGTTTTGTTTTACCTGTTAATGATATACCTCACTTAAAATGCATATAAACGACTGGCTGGTACTAAGCTTTACTTTGATTTTTATAGTGACCTATGGTGTCTGGAAAACCCGAGGCAGTAAAAACGTCAAGGATTTTCTAAAGGGAGGCAATACTTCAGGCTGGTGGACCATCGGTCTTTCTGTAATGGCGACTCAGGCGAGTGCCATCACGTTTTTATCAACTCCCGGACAGGCCTTTCACGACGGCATGGGCTTTGTGCAGTTTTATTTTGGTTTGCCCATTGCGATGGTGATTATTTGTATGGTCTTTATTCCACTGTACCACCGCTTAAAAGTATATACGGCCTATGAATTTCTGGAAAGCAGGTTTGATTTAAAAACACGTTCATTAACAGCCACTTTGTTTCTCATTCAACGTGGGCTTGCAGCGGGGATCACCATTTTTGCGCCTTCGATTATACTTTCAGCGGTGTTGGGTTGGAACCTTATCTATCTAAATATAATTATTGGGTTATTGGTCATCATTTACACCGTTTCAGGGGGAACCCGGGCTGTTAGCGTAACCCAAAAACAACAAATGGCTGTCATTTTCGGGGGAATGTTTGTCGCGTTTTTTATCATCATCAGTTACCTGCCGGAAGGCATCACCTTTTCAAATGCCCTCGACATCGCCGGTGCAAGCGGCAAAATGGACATCATTGATTTTTCATTCAATCTGGACAACCGCTATACATTCTGGAGTGGTATCATTGGCGGTACATTTCTGGCACTTGCCTATTTTGGGACAGACCAAAGCCAGGTGCAGCGTTACCTTTCGGGGAAATCAGTACGCGAAAGCCAGATGGGGATGATTATGAACGGTCTGCTAAAAGTACCCATGCAGTTTTTTATCCTGTTGGTGGGGGTTTTGGTTTTTGTCTTTTACCAGTTCAATGCTTCCCCTTTAAATTTTAATCCGGTTGCCGAAAGGGAGGTGCTTAACTCCGTTTACGCCGAAGAGTATCAAGAACTACAGCAACAACTTCAGGTCAACTTTGAAACCAAGCAGCAGGCCATTTACAACTTCAACAATGTAGAAAATGAAGCCGACAGGCACATCTATCAGGAAAGTATCGTGGCATTGGACAAAAGGGATCGGGAATACAGAAAACAAGCGCGCGAATTGATCAGTCAGGCCAATGGCAAAGTAGAAACCAATGACAAAGACTATGTGTTCATCCACTTTATCCTGAACAACCTGCCCCGTGGTTTGATTGGTTTATTGCTGGCCGTGATTTTAAGTGCAGCCATGTCCTCCACCGCTTCAGAACTGAACGCACTGGCCACTACCACTACCATGGACTTGTACAAACGGAACGCAAACCCAGATGGGGATGAAAAACATTACCTCAGAACCTCAAAATGGTTCACTTTGCTCTGGGGGGTTATCGCCATTGGCATTGCTTGTGTGGCCAATTTGTTTGACAATTTAATCCAATTGGTCAATATTATTGGATCTATTTTTTATGGTAATGTACTGGGCATTTTCCTTCTGGCGTTTTTTATAAAATTTGTAAAGTCTAATGCCGTTTTTATCGCTGCCTTAATCACACAAGTGATTGTAATTTTTGGTTGGTGGCAAGACTGGATGCCTTATTTATGGCTCAATCTTTTTGGCTGTGTAGTGGTCATCAGCATTGCATTGGTGATTCAAACAATAAGAAACAACAAGGGTTAGAATAGCAGTTTTTTCCTAAAGACATAAACACTTTTTTTTATCGTTATAACGTTAACAATTTTGTACTTTTGTCTCATACATCGGTTCATCAATGGCAGGAAAAAAAGCAAACACCTCATCATCCAAAAAAAGTAAGTTGCCCAGTTTGCAATTCAGCAAGCAACAGACAATTATCTTCGGTATTTTTTTGGCGATTTTAGGTATCGCATTGACCATTTCTTTTATTTCGTTTTTGTTTACCTGGCAAGCCGATCAAAGTTTGCTCTCAGATTTGACCAACAGGGAAGAACAAGCCCAAAACTTGTTGAATAAATTTGGTGCTGCTGTCAGTCACTTTTTCGTTTATCAGGGCTTTGGGGTGGCTTCATTGATTTTCAGCATACTACTTACGCTCAGCGGAATCTATCTCTTTTTCAGCCTTCCGGCTAAACCACTTAAAAAATTATGGTTTTGGGGCATTATTGTTATGCTTTGGCTTTCTGTTTTCTTTGGCTTTTTTGCTTCAACTGCTTCCATATTAGGCGGCGTGGTTGGTTTTGAAATCAACAGTTTCCTTCAGGATTATATGGGGTTGATTGGCGCAAGCCTGTTGATGTTTTTTCTCTTTGTGGCATTTTCGGTTTACCATTTTAAGTTTTCACCAGACTCCATACTCACCTACTTTAAAAACCGAAAAAAAGAAATCAAGGATGAGCTGGCTTCCGCTAAAGCGGAAACTGTATCGGCTGAAAAAGAAATCAGGCATACTTTGGATGATGTTGAAGAAGAAAAAACGGAAGAAACTCCTGTCGCTGAACCCGTAAAAGAAAAAATTATTATCAAATCTGAAAATGAAGACGATGTCGCCCTCGAAGTGGAACATTCTGAAGACGAAGAGGAAGTAGAGGTATTGAGCAACAAGCTGGTAAAAGATTTTGGCGAATTTGACCCCAAACTGGAATTGAGCAATTACAAATTTCCAACTTTGGATTTACTGAAGGAGTACAACCCCGGCTCAGGCATTACCATCGATCAGGAAGAGCTTGAGGAAAACAAAAACACCATTGTTGAAACCCTGAGAAACTACAAAATTGAAATCGACCAAATCAAGGCCACTGTGGGCCCCACGGTCACTTTATATGAAATCATTCCCGAAGCGGGTATCCGAATTTCAAAAATCAAAAACCTGGAAGACGATATTGCATTATCACTTTCAGCACTGGGAATCAGGATTATTGCCCCCATTCCCGGAAGGGGAACTATTGGTATTGAAGTGCCCAACAAAAACCCGAAAATGGTTTCTATGCGCTCAGTCATTGCTTCACCCAAGTTTCAAAATGCCGAAATGGAATTGCCTCTTGCGCTTGGAAAAACCATTTCCAATGAAACCTTTGTGGTCGATCTGGCCAAAATGCCCCACTTGTTGATGGCAGGTGCTACGGGTCAGGGTAAATCGGTGGGGTTGAATGCCATTTTGACTTCGCTGCTCTACAAAAAACACCCCGCCGAAGTGAAGTTTGTTTTGGTGGACCCCAAAAAAGTAGAACTAACACTTTTCAACAAAATTGAAAGGCATTATCTCGCCAAACTCCCTGATACTGAAGACGCCATTATTACAGACAATAGCAAAGTTATTAATACGCTCAATTCGATGTGTATTGAAATGGACAGGCGCTATGACCTGCTCAAGGATGCTATGGTAAGAAACATTGCAGAGTACAACGTCAAATTCAAAGCGCGAAAACTCAACCCCAACGACGGCCATAAATTTTTACCATACATCATCCTGGTGGTAGATGAATTTGCCGACCTTATTATGACTGCCGGCAAAGAAGTGGAAACACCCATTGCCAGATTGGCACAGCTGGCACGCGCCATTGGGATTCACTTGATTATTGCTACCCAGCGCCCGTCTGTGAATGTGATCACCGGATTAATCAAAGCCAATTTCCCGGCACGCATCGCCTTTAGGGTAACCTCAAAAATCGATTCCAGAACCATACTTGATAGCTCAGGTGCAGACCAGCTCATTGGTCGTGGTGATATGCTCTTCACCCAGGGCAATGACCTGACACGTTTGCAATGTGCTTTTGTTGACACCCCCGAAGTGGAAAATATCACCAACTACATTGGCTCACAGCGAGCATATCCAAGCGCACATCTTTTACCTGAATATGTGAGTGAAGATGGTGGCACAACTCTTGATATAGGTATCGACGAGCGTGACCCGATGTTCAGGGAAGCAGCAGAAGTACTGGTTATTGCCCAACAAGGTTCAGCATCGCTTTTGCAGCGAAAACTAAAACTGGGGTACAACCGCGCCGGAAGAATTATCGACCAGCTGGAAGCAGCCGGAATCGTTGGTCCTTTTGAAGGCAGTAAAGCCAGACAAGTGCTTTTCCCGACTATTGAAGCGCTCAATACATTTTTAAACAACGAAACAGAATAAGACTATTACAATGAAAAAATTCATTTTTTTATTTTCAGCATTAATGATTTTTACAAGCATACAGGCACAGGATGCCCAGCGTGCCAGAACTCTTTTGAACGAGGTTTCTGCCAAAGTAAAAAGCTATGACAACATCCAGATTGAATTCAGGTACACGCTGAGAAACAACAAAGAAAACATCAATCAGGAAACCCGCGGTGATGTGACTTTGAAAGGAGACAACTATGTGTTGAACCTGATGGGAACCACTATGCTTTTTGACGGAAAAAAACTGCACACCATTGTTCCTGAAGACGAAGAAGTTACCATTTCAAAACATAACCCCAATGACGACACTGCCATTACCCCTGCAAAATTGCTCACCTTTTATGAAAAGGGTTATACATACAAATGGGACATCGTTCAGGATGTAATGGGAAGAAAGATTCAATACATACAACTGAGACCCACCGATCCCAAGGCTGAAATCAAAGACATTCTTTTGGGTATCGACACACAAACCAAGCATATTTACAGACTTATTCAGCGTCAGGACAACGGAACGGAAATTACAATTACCGTAAATTCGTTTAAAACCAATCAACCCCTGCCCGACTCTATGTTCAGGTTTGATGCGGCGCGTTATAAAAACTACTACATCAACAATTTGGATTAACCTCATTGAAAATATTAGACAGATATATATTAGTCTCTTACCTCAAAACATTCATCAGTGTTTTTTTGATACTGATGTTTATTTTTGTACTGCAAACCATTTGGCTCTATATCTCTGAACTTGCCGGCAAAGACCTCGACATTGAAATCATCATGAGGTTTCTGCTATACTTTTCACCCAAACTGATTCCGCTGGTATTGCCGTTGACCATTTTGGTGTCTTCCATTATGGTTTTTGGAAACTTTGCCGAAAAATATGAGTTTGCCGCAATGAAATCCACTGGGATTTCGCTACAGCGGGCGATGAAAAGTTTAATAGTATTTATATTGCTTCTCAGCGGAACCGCTTTTTATTTTGCAAACGAAGTCATTCCCTGGTCTGAATACAAATCACTGAATTTAAGACGGAATATTGCCCAGTTAAAACCCGCTGTTGCAGTCACAGAAGGGCAGTTTAGCGAAGTGGGTAACATAACTATCAAAGTAGGCAAAAAAAGTGGTGACCGGGGACAGTATCTCGATGATATTATCATTCACAAGAAAAATCCCAATCGGGTTGGTAATTATACCGTCATTAGGGCAAACAATGGTGAACTCACCAGTGAAGAAGGTTCAAATACACTCTCACTGATACTTTATGACGGAAACTATTATGACGAAATACTTTCATCAGACCCGCAAAAGCAGCACAACAGGCCTTTTGCCAAAAGTTATTTTGAAGCATACACCATCAACATTGACCTTTCTGACATCAATAACATTGACCTTTCTGAAGAGCAGGAACTCTCTAACGAAAAAATGTACCGCATAAGCGAATTAAGAAAAGAGCTGGATTCTCTGTCTGCGGGCTATAATCAAGACATAAAAAACTTTCCACAGGACATAAAAGTAAGGAGCGGAATTACAACGATGTCAACTGGTTATCGTGCTCAAACCAGCGATATAAAACCGGTAGAACACATCCTTGATGCTTATACATCTGATATGGAAAAAAGGCAGATCCTGGAACTTTCAATTTCAAATGTAAATGGAGCCATTCAAACCATAGAAGCGCGAAGAGTGGATTTTCAGAATAAAGAAAAGCGTATCAACAAATATGAAATTGCACTTCACGATAAATTTGTAATTGCTTTTGGATGTATCATTTTATTTTTTGTTGGGGCACCATTGGGTGCTATCATCCGCAAAGGAGGAATGGGATTGCCCATGGTAGTTGCAATCTCCATTTTTCTTGCCTATCACTTCCTGGGAATTTTTGCCAAGAATAGTGCAGAAAATGGAAAACTAATGCCATTCTTAGGTGCCTGGATGTCAACCTTTATTATGTTGCCGTTGGGCATTTGGTTGACCTACCGTGCTACAACAGATCAGGGATTGTTCAGCTTTGATAGTTTTTTGGATTCTTTGGGTAAATTTTTCAAGAAATTACTTGGAATAAAATCCAAAAACAATTAGAATCAGTACCTTTGCACCGCAAAAATCAGCTTAAAAATTTTTATCTTGAAAACAGCATCCATTAAGCTCAACACCATTGAGGAAGCCATAGAAGACATAAAAAACGGTAAGATTATAATCGTTGTTGACGATGAAGACCGTGAAAATGAAGGCGACTTCCTGGCTGCTGCCGAAATGGTCACTCCCCAGATGATTAATTTTATGGCCACTCACGGCAGGGGGCTTATCTGTGCGCCAATCACAGAATCCCGTTGTAAAGAACTCGACCTTCATATGATGGTGGGCAGCAATACAGACCCGATGGAAACAGCCTTTACTATTTCGGTGGATTTAAAAGGGCATGGAGTAACAACCGGTATTTCGGCTTCAGACCGGGCAAAAACCATAAATTCGTTAATTGACCCCAACACCAAACCCTGGGACCTGAGCAGGCCCGGACATATTTTTCCGCTTAAAGCGAAAGAAGGAGGCGTTTTAAGACGCACAGGCCATACTGAAGCTGCCATTGACTTTGCACGTCTAGCCGGACTTAAACCAGCAGGTGTTATTGTTGAGATTATGAATGATGACGGCACCATGGCCAGATTGCCTGAGCTTGTTGAAATTGCCGAAAAATTTGATTTGAAACTGGTTTCCATTGAAGATCTAGTCGCATACAGAATGCTACACGACTCACTCATAGAGAAAAAAGAAGATTTTTATATACAGACCAACTTTGGTGAATTTCGTTTGAGAGCTTATAAACAAACCACCAACGACCAAGTTCACCTGGCATTAACAAAAGGCATCTGGAAAGAAAATGAACCGGTTTTAGTGCGTGTCAATTCCACTTTGGTGAATTATGACATTTTAAGTACACTTACTAATAACACCGACAAAAAATTAGACGATATGTTTGCCGTACTTGAAAAAGAAGGCAAAGGTGCCATCGTGTTTATCAACCAACAAAGCCAGTCGCTGGATATTCTGAACCGCTTAAGCGAACTTAAAAAACTTCAAACAAAGGACAACATCGCCAAAGCACCACAAATTAAAATGGATGCCAAAGATTTTGGGATTGGGGCACAAATACTCCACGATTTGGGTATTCACAAAATCAAGCTGATGTCCAATACCAAACAAACCAAACGCGTGGGTATGATTGGCTACGGACTTGAAATCACTGAATATATCAGCTACTAAAGCACCGACTCAATAGCTTTGACCATTTTTTGAGCACGCTCGTGCACTTGCTCTTCTGTCCAGCTTAATTTAACCAAAGAAGAAATGGTTCTTCCCATGATGGCGTCACTTTGTGAAAAATTGGTGTTGTTTAAATCCTGCATTTGTGTGCGGATTTCCTGAGGAAGATTTCCTAGAGATTTCAGGTTACGTAAATGTTCCCAGCCGTTGATGTAATGCCAGTTGTTTTTAAACCAATAGAAACAGGCATCCACTCCGTTTTCACCTAAAGCTTTGTGGGCTTTTTCAGCCAATTCAGGAGTTGGTAAAAAGAAATTGACAAAGGAATAGTTTTCCACCCCTGTTTCAGGAACCCGTCTGAAAGTCACACCATCCACTTTTTCAAGTGCTTCCCTGATAATGGAATAATGCTTTTTTTGAATGGCCAAGAAGTCATCCAGCTTTCGCAATTGGGCGATACCCACTGCAGCATTCAACTCTGAAATCCTGAAGTTATAACCCAGATGGGGATGTGTTTCTGCTCCCCGGTCAGTTCCAATATGGTCATGGCCGTGATCCTGATATTGGTCTGCGTTGATGTAATAATTTTTATTGTTGGTGATTACAGCTCCCCCCTCGCCACAGGTAATGGTTTTAACGAAATCAAAAGAGAAACAGCCCAAATCACCATAAGCACCCAACGGTTTTCCTGCATAACTTCCGCCTAATGCCTGACAGGCATCTTCAAGCAACAATAGATTATTTTTGTCACAAATGGCTTTAAGGGTGCCTAAATCAGCCATAGAGCCGCACATATGAACCGGCATCACGCATTTTGTTTTGGGCGTGATGGCTTTTTCAACGGCTTTGGGGTCGAGGGTCAGGGTATCATCTATATCCACCAAAACCGGCACAGCCCCCAACATCATAATGGATTCAAAGCTTGCCACAAAAGTAAAAGTGGGCATAATGACCTCATCCCCCGCTCCCACTCCTGCAGCAGTCAGGGCAACAGTTAGTGCAGCCGTACCGCTGGAAACCAGCTGGCAGTGATTGCTTTGCATGCGTTTGGCAAAAGCCTGTTCAAATTCGCGGGCTTTCCAGTGGCCATTGCGCATACCGTCAAAGCCATAGCGCATCAATACACCGCTTTCCAATACATCATTGACTTCTTTTCGTTCTTCTTTTCCAAATAATTCAAATCCAGGCATAGTGGGTTTAAGGTTTAAGGTTCAAGGTTCAAGGTTTGTCTCAAATCTAATATCTTTATTATTTAAAGTCAATTACTGTTTCGGAAACTTCTTTACGCACTTTTTTGAATTCTGCAAAGAAATCATCTTCGGCCCTGTATCCAACAGGCATTACTAAAACTGACCTTAACCCCATTTCATGGAGTTTTAGGAATTCGTCATACTTTTCGGGCTCAAAGCCTTCTATGGGGCAGGAATCTATTTTTTCATGTGCGCACACCGTTAACAGGTTTCCCATTGCCAGATAGGCTTGATTTTTAGCCCATTGATATATTTCGTCGCCGCTTTTCTGCTTAAATTCCTCAATTAATATATCCCTGAAAGGTGCTAATATGGTTTTGGAAGTGCCTCTTTTTTGTTCAACCATTTCGAAATATTTTGTGATATACTCGGCGTCCATTTCGGTGACCACACAAAACACCAGCAAATGGGAAGCGTCTTTGACCTGTTTTTGATGCATAGAAAATTCCACAAGATCACTTTGCATTTCTTTGTTTTCAATCACTAAAAGGCGGATGGGCTGCAAGCCGTATGATGTGGCAGTGAGATTGAAAGCTTCCTTAAGTGCATTCACTTTCTCCTGGGAAAGTTTTTTAGTTGAGTCAAATTTTTTTGTGGCGTAACGCCAGTGAAGGTTTTTGATGGATGCTGTCATCAGTTAGGGTTTGATACAAAAGTACAAATCAAGATAGACAAAGTCATTTAAAGTTATCAAAAAAAATTATAGCGAAAAAGTAAAAATTAAGTATAAAAAAGCTTTAGTAAACAAAAAAAGGATTTTATATTTGCGTCCGCTAAGGAGGAATGGCAGAGCGGTCGAATGCGGCAGTCTTGAAAACTGTTGAGGGTCACACCTCCGGGGGTTCGAATCCCTCTTCCTCCGCAACACTAAACCGTAAACAATTGATTGTCATTTGTTTGCGGTTTTTTATTTTTAATTTGTACCCACATTTGTACCCACTTCGTGCAAATAACCTTGTTTTTGGCTTTAAAATAATGCCTATCTTTGGCATACTTCAATGAAGCCATTGAAGCAAGTTTTAAGCAACTGAATAAGGGAATGTTTTTAATGCGTTCCCTTTTTTGTTTGTACCATTTTGCTGACCTCAACAATATGGCATAAAAAAACCTCATCTTTTTAGGGATGAGGTTTAGCGGTGTGTACGCACCAAGCGTATGCCCGAGAATGTAATTTTGTGCTTAAAATAACTACCCTAAGCCCCTTTTTGCCCAAGGGTTAAGCAAAAGTAACTAATCTGTTTCTTCTTCCTGTACTTTGAAGTGTAATTTTTCTAACAATTCCAGTTCATTGTGTGGGATGAGGTCGTTAACAAGGCTCAAAACGGTTGTAACGTTATCTATATCAACCGTTGTTTCATCATTGCAAACGGCAAATAATGCGCCTGTACATACCCGTATTATATTATTTATCAAATAACCCAAATGGGCATAATCCTGTACAGGCAGTTTTACATACTTTTCAGGTTCTAAAGGGGTTTTGCCTGTGTGCAAAGTGCTAAACCAATCTTTGTCAAAGGTTGCTGTAATCGTGTTTTTTGTTTTCATAATACTTGGATTTTAGGAATAATAAAACCCGTACGGTTTAGGTGTCCTACACTTCCAAGAAAGTGTTACAGTCCTTTCGGTAACTGCCACCATACCACACGGGCAAGATTGTTTTAAAGTCATTATACTTGGATTTTAGGAAATACAAATATAGTATATATTTTGTTTTGTGTACATTTGCACTTAATAGGCACGTTTTCAGTGGTCATCAATAAGCGTTCACTGGATAAAAGGCTATAACGCAAATACCCTGTTGCAAGGCACTGAAACCGTTAGCCCCTTTTAATCTTATCGGGATTTAAAAAACTCCTTCAATAAAGCGTTCACTACGAGAGAAAGAATAACGCTAAATACCCCCTCTGGTTTATATGGGCGGAGTTTTTAAGTCCTTTTCTCAATTTAATTCGGGATTTGTAAATACACCCGATAATAAGGCGGTTCACTGCGATATTAAGGGAAGCATAACCAACCTTAGTGTGAATACAGGCTGTTACAAATCCTTTCCTTTTACACGGGCATAGCTTTACGGTTATGCCCTTTTTTGTGGTATGGGTTTTGTGTTGATGCCGTTAAAATTGATTGTGATGAGGTTGTTTTTATTGCTTATGGGTTTTATACTGTTTGTTTCTGTGGCAAATGGGCAATCTTTGTACCGTGAGCAAGGGGAACAAGCGCAAAGGGCTTACAGTACCTCAACTGAAAAGTATATCGTTAGCTTTGAAAAGACTTTGCACGGGTTGAGGTTTCATAAAGAGTACCCTAAAGAAATTGAAGCCCTGATACTGCGGTTTATGGATAAAAACCACCCCGATTTTAACCATTTGGGCAAAAACAGGCTTACACTCATCAACCGTGATAATAAATACTACATCGTGGAGCGTGAAGCCCCTGAAAGGCTTATTTTGATTGATTGATGCGTTTTGCTTTTCGCTTTGCTTTCCAGTTTTCGGCACTCATATAGTTTTGCACGGTTCTATAACTACAATCCATTAACTTACCTATTTCTTTGCTGTTTAAGCCTAAACAGTAGTATTTAAAGGCTTTGGCGGTGTCCAGTTTGTCTATATTTTTCATATTTCGGTAGTTTTTTGATAATTCAATTAAAGCAAAATGGTAGTAAATTCACTTTTTTGGTAGTTTTGGGCTACGTACTTAAAATAAGCCGTTTTAACGCATTTTTTGCCCCTTTTGGGGTCTATACGCCCCCTATGTAAAAAACATAAGGAAAGGGCTTGGTAGGAATTAAAAACGGGTTGTTTTACCCTTTCTTTTTCATTTCCCTGATAGCTTTATGCACTTGCACGGGGTGGGTATCGAAATAATCGGCTATGCCGTGGGTGGGTATTCCCGAAAGGTGCATTTGATACATCCTTAACCGCTTGATACTGCCTTTGCCAAAGTGTTTATGCTTTAGTTTCAATAGCTTTTGCCAGTTGATTTTGTATTTACGGGATAGTTGCCTAACGCTGTATTTACCCGTTCCAAAGTCAAGTATAAACCTTTGTTCTAAGTTCCAGTTTTCAAGTTTGGTAAGCCTTTTGCGCTTTTTGGGTTGCTGTGGGCTTTGGTTTTCGGTTTGGCTTTCGTGCCATTTTTTCACTGTGTCGCTCATAATTGTTTAGTATTTAAGTGGTTAATATTTCTTATCAATGTTTTTGCCCTGTGGCTTGTTAGCACTAAGGGCGTAGGCGTTTTTTGAATTGTTACCCGTGTTACTTTCCTTATCCAATCGGGAAAGGTGTTTATTTCGCTTTGTAACAACCTATCGCAATACGTGCCTGTATGGGTTCTATATTCAACCCATAGCCCTAATTTACTGCGGTGCAGTTGCGCCAGTAGTTTGTTTAATGCTTTGGTTTCGGACTTTTTTAGCTTTTGCCTTTTTAATTTTCTTTGTTTGGCTTGGTAGGAATTGTTACACCGTTTAGAACAATACAAGGTATTTGCTTTTTTGTGTGAAATATCGGTTTTGCACGTTCGGCATTTTGAACCTTTTTTGTGGTGTTTTTTTATAGTCGATTTTCGGACTTTTTTCGGACTTTTTTTGTTGGTTGGTTTTGTATATGTTTTCCCCGTGTATTCTAACGGTGCAATCATATACAATTCTTTGCTTCCATTTTCTGTAAAATCGTGGTGCATACATATACAATTATCGGCTGTTAATTTGTGCCACTTTTCCGTGATTAAATTTGATATTTCGGTATGGGTTGAGGTAGTTCCGTTTTCGGCTGTGATTTTTTGAAAAAATTGTTTTGCCCTCATTCTTTGCATTGGGTTGAAATCCGCCCAGTTGCGAGGTGTGGCAAGGTAAAGCACCTTTTTTTGTTGATAGTTGCTTAATTCACGCCATTTTAGGGCTTTATCGTAATAAATAGAGTTTGCCCAGTAATCTACAAGCATATCCCCGAGAGGTTGTATTTTATCAATGTTTACAAGGTCTGCCAAAGTATGGATGCCGTATTTTTCTAAGTAGCGCATACGCTTAACGGCTATTTCAATGCGCATAAGGTTTTTGGTAGGTATGTTTGACTGTTTGCCCTTATCGTAAATCTTTAGTGTGTGGTTGTACTTACCTATGCCCTTGCCTACTTTAACCCCCTCTATTTTAAAATCCCTGTACGGCTCATTGTATAGGGCTACGAGGTTATGAATAATGGTTTGGGCGGTTTGGGCGGTGTGGATGTTTACGCCAAATTCTACGTTTCTTAAAACGGCTGTATTTGGGTCAATTTGAAACTTGTTTTGTAAATCGGTAATGACTTCATACAGTTGTGTTATTGTAAAGTCGTTGGCGTTGTGGTTGCCCTCATTGTAGTATTTATGAAGCGAACCCCTTAAACTGCAATAAAATGTACCGCTGTATTTGTGTGATGCCGTGATAATGAACGTTAAGCCCCTGTAATGGGCTATTTGTGTTTTATCCCTCACTACGCCAGTTGTGGTACTGGTGTAGGTAAAAAAGTCTAACAAGGGATTGTTAAACCATTCCGCCCCGTTGAGGGTTGGCACGTCTATTTTCACACCGTCAACCATTGCGCCCCTATATTTCTATTTCTTTTAAAAAATCGTTGTGGAGTTCGGTAAGGGCTTTTTCTGCCAGTCTATTAATGCCGTTAAATTGATTGAAACGGTTTGACGGGTTGAGGTCTGCCAGTTTCTTTAACGTCTGTACGGTTGTATCGGCTTTTGTGGGCTTTGTATGTGGTACATAGTCCGCCAGTATTTGCCTGATGTGTTTTATTAAATTTTCTTCTTCCTGTGGGGTTGAAAAACACAACAAAACAAGCTCATCCAGTACCGCTACAACGACATCTATTTTTTGATTGACATTCATAGCCTTACGGTTTTGGGTGGATGCTTTGTAAAGCTGTGAGTACCTCAACTTTTTTGTATCGTACTTTGTTGCCTATGCGGTAGGCTTGCAGTATGCCGTTTTTTGTCCAACTGTGGAGCGTGGGCAATGAGACATTAAGAAGTTTTGCGACTTCTTGACGGGTCAATAGGGTTTCATCTGTTTGGGGTGTTACCGTCTTTTGAAGTTCAGTAAGACGGTTTTCCAACGTTGTGAAGCGTTCTAAGAGGGCGGATGCTTCCAACCCCTGAATTTCGGTTTTGATAATTTTACTTTGCGTTTCCATACATTTTTTGGTTTTGTATGGTGCAAAGGTTTTGCGAAGTACACCCGATTAACCCGATTAAAACGGGTCAATCGGGAAATTAATCTAAATTAAGGCTTGTAAAAATTTCATCTATTTTATTTCTATTTGTTGTATTTGGGTAGTTTTGGTTTTGTATAGCATCAGCATAACTTTTTGCTTTTATAGTATTACCATTAATTGAAAATGCGTTTATATTTTCCAACAACTTATTAAATCGTTTGTTTTTTATTAAACCTTTGCTGTGTAAAGTATCTAAAAACAGGCGTAAATCCATTATTGTAATACTTTCCTTTAGTGGTATGGGTTTTGTAAAAACTTGTATGTTTTCAGAAAAAAGGTTTTGCCATTGCTCTAAGGTAGCATCAAATAGGTCTGTACTGTTTTCGTGTATGGTTTTTATTTGCCCCTGTGGGTCGTCAAAATTGGGGTTTAGTGATAGTTTTTTTGTACTGTTAAGTGGTTGAGGTTGTTTTAACTCTTTAATAACACGCTGTACCAACTTTAAGCCCCATTTATCGGGCTTTGGGTTGTAGGTGTAGTTTTCGTTATTTAAAGCGTGGTTTACATCTATATCAGTTTTAAAATTGTGTTTGCATTTGTATAAATATTCCAGTTGTTCGGGTTGAGGTTTGTTTTTGTATTCCAGTACAATTTGCTCAATCAAAACAAAATCGTCAATTTTACTTAGTTCGCTTTTAAGGGCGGTTTCAAAAGCGTTTAAATCATTTTTAAATATTGTGGCGTGGGTTTCTTTTTTTGGATTTGATTGTATGGTAAAGTTACTAAAGGGCTTTGTTTGGTCGTTGCCCAATTGAACGGTAAGCGTTTTATTTGGTTCTATATCATTCTTTTTTGTATCAAAATGGGCTTTAGCTTTTGCCAGTTGGTTTTGTAAAAAATTACGTCTTTCTACATAGCTGTCAAAGTCTTTTGATTGTTCTATTACGCCCCCGAAATCATACATAACCCTCTATTTTACTGCCTTTAAAACTGTGGTTTTCTTTTGCTTTTGGGTTAACATATCCCAGTACATCGCCATTTGTTCGGCATAGTCTAAAGGGGTTTTGCCTATGTAGTTCAAAAACTCTTTTTCGGTACTGTGGGCTGTGATATTCATTAGTAAGGGCGTGGGCATTTCGCCATAAAAGTTAGTCGCAAATGAACGCCTACAAATATGTGAGGTTACTAACTGCCATTTTGGAAAGTTACCCGTTTCTTTTCGGGCGGTTTTACTGTTTACTTTACCTATATCGTTGATAGTTTCCCGAAGCCCTGCACGGTAACAAACACGTTTTATAAGCCTGTTAAAAATAGCGTTGGCACTTTGTATGTTATCGCTGTATTTGGGCGGAAATTGCCCGTTTCGCTTATCTAAAATATCCTGTACAATGGGCGGTATAAGTATCGTTACCCTTTTCTTTGTTTTTTGCTGTACCAACTCAATGAAATTGCGCCCGTTGTAATGTTTGATGTTTTCTTTTGTGAGGTGTAATAAGTCGCTTGCACGTTGCCCAATGTAACACCCTATTAATAGCCAATCTTTAGCATCCTGTAAACGCTCATCGCTAAAGGCGGTATCTTCAATTTGTGCCAGTTCGTCAAGCGATAAGTATATTTTCTTTACCTCAACCCTAAAGCCCTTTATTTGGGCTAATTCAAGGGCGGTTTTATACCCCGATTTTTGGGCGTGTAGGCATACGGTTTTTAGAAATTTAATGTACCGCCCTGCGGTGTTACGGCTCAATTGCTCATTATTGATGAGGTAGTTAAGAAAAACATCCCTAAACTTTAAATCTACATCGGTAAGGCGGTACTTTTTCTTTGTATGTTTTTGTAGGGCTTCAATTTTTCGGGATATGGTTTCATACTTGGTTATAGTTGCTTTTGAAGTACCCAATAAGCCCGTTTTATCGTTGGTTTTTAGCTTAATGGTTTCAATGTAATGCTTAAAATAATTAGTCAAGTAGTTGAGGTCTGTAACCTCTATGATATTGAAATGCCTGTTTATTGCAGTTGCCAACCAATCGGAATTTATAAAACCGCCACTTGTTACCGTTTTATTGTACTCACTAAGCAATGCGGTTTCTAAATTGTTTAACTGGTTTTGTATAGTGTCCTTTTCCTTGTATTCTGCAAGGTGTTTGATTTTGCCAGTTTTATTATTGAAGTATTTAGGATTGATATTAATGGGCGTGGTTTTGCGCATATCCAAATCTCTACCAACTCGAAAACGAACAGTTATTTTTGAGGGATTTGTTTTTGTACGGACGTGAAAAGTAATATTAGCCATTTTACAAGTATTTAAGCAATTCAAATATAGTAAAATTTAGTACACAAAAAAACTTGTACCCACATTTGTACCCACATTATTTTTATTTACCTTTATTTGGTTTTATTTAGTTTTGTTTTTATTAAGCCCAATAATTACAGTACATAAGGCAAAAATAAAGGGGTTGAAGTTGGTTTTATTGGGTGTTCGTAAAATGTTAAAAATAGGTGCTTTCGTTCCCTCTTCCTCCGCTGAATATGCTCGTAATCGCAATGATTACGGGCTTTTTTGTTTTTAACTAGTCAACATATAGTCAAAATAATTCAAAAACCTTTCTGTTTAATTTTTATTCCCTCAAATTAAAAAAGTTTAAACTTTCACAAAGAAACCCAATAGGGAATTAGATTTCAACAAGCTTAAGTTGTAAAATAAAGAAGGCTAAAGTGTGTATTTTTTACGTAGCTTAAGTTTTTTGTACAGTATGGTTGTTAATCTCCCTACGAGAGTAAAAAATTCTAAAATTTTTGAAAAAAAAATAAATTAAGAAGAAGGGGGTGGTACATAAAAACTCGGTTTTCTTTTTTTCACTTGGGGGTGGCTATTATATAGAATACCTAATCTCCCTACTTTATTTTTACAAATTGCTTTTAATCCCTCCTTACATTTAATGTAATAGGCTTGGGGCTTAATTATTTCGTTTCTTGTTTAGGTTTGGGTTTAAGTACCAAATCTTACTAATCTATTTCTGTCATTAAATGCCTCTCCCCCCTTTTTGTTGAGATTTACAGAATAAATGCTTAAACCACTAACGTGACCAGAAAGTATGGATTTAAATAATATCCCTACTATTGGTGTGTGAAGGATTCTATCCTCCTCAAATACCTTTGGATAAACTCCAAATTGGGTACCAATGAATAATGGAATTCTTCGGATTTCAAAGCTGTTGAATTCTTCTATATCAGTAACAATGTCAATCCATTCAGAAATAAAGTCAAACGCAAAAGTCACGGTTCCATTTGGAGAAAATATTTTAAATCTATAGTCGTTAAATCGCTCATCTTTTATAAATAACGGCACCCAATCTAAAGAGGGCTTAGATTCTACCAACACATCTGACAAACAAAACAGCTTCATATTTTAATATCTGTTATTCATATTTACTCTCCTTCATTTTATCCCACTTCTCACCTGCTTCCTTCCCTAGCATTCTGGAAAATTCGGATTTCAATCTCGGAGGTAATTCACTCTGCTTTATTTGGGCATTCTCTATTGCTAATTTTAGTTTTTCGTAGGTCTCTTGTGTTAGTGGAAGTTTAAATTTGTTATTAATCATTTCAATTTTTTTATTGTAACTGATTTTTTTCAGCTAGTACTTTTGGTTAATGTTGAGATATAGGTTTCAAAAAGTTAAGCAAAAAAATTTTAATTTGTGTTTGTACTTTAAAACCTTTAGTGTTTTTTAGAATGGTACTCTAATCAGTATCTCTGTCTGTTTTATAATAGTGTGTCAAATATAAAAAAGACCCTAAAGCTAATAGACAAAAAAGAATACCAAGAAAGTATAACAAAAAAGTGTTTCTTTCAAAATTCAAATAAACCCAAATAATGGGAGACCACAATACTATAACGATGTATAATCTTAATACGTTAAAAATAAACTTCTTCATTCTTTTTTAATTTTAGGAGCTTTTTCTCATAAATGAGAGTTAAAAACCTTGAAAACATAATCATTAATAAAGCAATTTGAATTAGTGTCATTTTTAAGGATATAGTCAGTTAAGGTTTTAATGCAAATAACATTTTACCTTACCATTTTGAATTTAGTTTTTCGAATATCTCTCTTCTAATGTTCCCTCGCTCCCTAAACTGGTGCTCCATCTTAAAGTAGTGTTAGATAGCTCTAGAATATTTAAATTATAAATCGCTAAGCCTGCATCAGCATCATCCCAAGTAATAGTCAAATCGTTGCCATTTTTTACCCAAGTACCCGTTTCTATTACATCTATGTTACAATTAGTTGAAAAATATGTGTAATAGGTGTAAGAGACTGTTCCATTTGATTCAAATTTTACATTTTCATTCTTTTGGCAATCATTAATATTTCTATCCTCACCGTTTAAAAACTGTGCTTCAAGTTTCCACGTTCCCACAATGTTTCCATCAGTGCTTGTATTGTTGTCATCATCTGATGAACAGGCTAACATTATGCTAGCAAAAAATAGTATGGTAATTACTTTTGTTACTTTATTCATTTTTTTAAAGTTATTTATCACTCAGTCCCAATGAGTGTAGTTTATAAAAAGAAACAGCGTGGAACATTAGCCTATCTGCTTAGGGAGGCACTGGTATGCCAACTGCACAAAATAAACTAAGCCCACGCCTTAACGTGAGCGGTAGTCTATTTTTCTAGTGCAGTTTCAAATTACCAGTTTTCCCTTAGCAAGAATAAATAGCTATCGCTGTTATATATTTTTTGTTTCTTAAGCATCCGGTATTCCCCTATTCCAAATATTTCAGTGGGAGGAAATTATGAACATAACTCTCTTAAAAATTTGGGCGTTGATAACGAAAACAAAAAAACAAATTTGTATTCTGCAAATTTAAGACTGGCTTTAAACCCAAGAGTGCAACTGTCCACTTTCTACCAATTCAACAGTTTTGTAGAACAAGGTAGATGGAATGTGCGCTTTAGCTGGGAGTATATGCCTTTGTCTTTTATTTACCTAGTGTTTAATGACACCCAAACAAACTTGTTTGACCCGGTTCAAAGTTACAGGCAATTTATCAGTAAAATTACCTTTTTGAAACAGTTTTAAGCTTGTTTGTTTATCGAAACGCGAAAAATTAATTGCAAAATCGTGCTATGAATTAAATTTTATCGCTTTATCACTTTAAACATATTTTGCATTTTAGAACTTTTTACTGAAATAAAATACATCCCTGAACTTAGGCCATCCAGACACACTCTATTATTTTCAGGAGTTCTATCTATCTGCATACCTGTAACTGAAAATACAGTTACTTTACTATCTTGCTCAAATAAATTGTGTATGGTTACACAATCATTTGTCACAGTTGGGTAGACAAATAAAGGTTTTTGAGTTTGTGTTTCTGTATAAAGTACTTCCCATCTGTCTTCAGCAACAGGACCATTCCAAATCATGGTTGCCAGATAAGGATTATCAATAAAGGGGTTTCTGTTTCCTTGCTCTGTCTCTATATGGTTGTTGCGTTGAATTTCAAAGTCAGATACCGGGTCTTCGGCATTCCATATGAGGAAAATATCGGGCATATCACCAAAGGGTGAATAATTGGTTGAACCTGCCCCCACAGAAGTGGCTGCACATTGTGTGGGATACCTCACATACATATACATCATCATTCTGGCAACATCGCCCCGCCATACATCACCGGGATAAAAGTTACCTGAAGCAGTAATGTATGACGCTGCACCGTCTCCGGCTTCAAAGGGTCTGTTGCTTCTTATGGTGTTTTGTTGACTATCTGCCGCACGTAATGCGTGTACATCTGCACCGGCATTTGTGGTTCCCAGATTGGGCGTTCCCAACGACCTTGGAAAAACATGCTCCCGATTCCATAAACCTATACATCCTGAAGTATGGCAGGACAAATCCTTGTCTCTGCTTCTGTCTGTGGAAAACACACCGTCATTATCATCATGACCGTAAATCAATAAAACATTTTGGGAATTCTGAGGGTCAAGGTCAGCAATTTTTAGAGCGTTCCAAACCTCTGGCGTGTAAATAAGGTTAGTGGTATGTGTATCAGTAATGAGAATAGCAAGTTGATTTTTTAAATACTCACCATCAAGTGAAAAATCAACATCGGCATAGTATTCCGGAATTTGTGCAATACACAAATAAGGAATAGCCAATAAAACAAATAGAATTTGGCGCATAAGTATGGGGATTTGGGGTTGGCAATATAATAAAAAAAACTCCCGGAAAAATCGGGAGTTTTATAAAAAAGTAACTTTAAATTAATTTGCACCCCATTCTTTCAACGAATCCTGATTCATTTTCACATAGTCATCATTACCAGCTTTCTTAGCTGCTTCCAGCGATTGTCTGGCTGCTGCAATAGCTCCTTGCCTGTCACCTGCTTTGGCATAAATTAACGACTTGTTTCTCAATTGCCAGAAAGGTGGGTTCTCGTTTCCGGCCATTGCTTTGTCTATCCATTCTTTGGCTTTTGCAATGTCTTTGCCTTCATCATAATAATACATTGCTGCTGTATAATAATCTGCAGCAGAAGGCCCACTCATAGTTCGCTCAATACTTGCCATTACAGCACTGTCTGTAGGTACTGTAAAATTCATTGGAACCCGCACTTTTTCCCATAAAAGAAATATAGTTGCTCCATTGTTGGAAAGATTTGCAAGTTCAATTGTAAAGGTTTCTCTTGCCATACTTGTCACTAAAGGAGTTACTGAAAAACGTGCTGCCACTTTACTTTCATCCAACTCACGTGGAGCGCCGCCGCCATCGGCATCGGTATAAAAAATTATGTCCCATTTGTCTTTACCGGGTATAGTCAATAAACCATAAGAACCTTTTTTTAACTCCTTTCCGTGCATCATCACATCATTACTAAAAGTAATTTTGGTCCTTGCATTTGCCCCAGTACGCCAAAGTCTTCCATAAGGCACCAAATCTCCAAAGATTGTGCGGCCTTTCATACTTGGCCTTGAATATTCAATTGTTACATCAGTGAGACCCACTTGTTGTTCTATTTTTGAAAAAGGGCTTGCAACCGGTGCTGTCACTTGTGCATATGTAAATGCACAAACAAACATAGCCGAAAATAATACTGTAATTCTTTTCATTTTACGCTGGTTTTTAAAGGGTTATTAGCAGCGACTAAGGTAAATATTTAACAAAGTATTTAGTGTTAATAAAAGCTTAAATAGATGTATAGAACAAGTCTTTGTTTAATTTTGATTAATTTTTATTAAACAGCTTAAGTTTACCATTATAATGAAAATCTATACACTTCACACAAAACAGAACCTCCCTATTTCTTTAAATGAGGCTTGGGAATTTTTATCAAGCCCAAAAAACTTAAAAACAATTACCCCTGAGTATATGGGTTTTAATATAATCTCAGGTGCAGACAGGCCTATGTATCCCGGGCAAATTATTGAGTATATTGTTACACCAGTGTTGGGAATAAAAAGCAAATGGGTCACTGAAATTACCCACGTTAAAGACAAGGAATACTTTGTGGACGAACAGCGTTTTGGACCTTATGCCCTCTGGCATCACAAGCATTTTATAAAAGAAATTCCTGGTGGTGTGGAGATGGTAGATATAGTTCATTATAAATTACCTTTGGGAGTTTTAGGCCAAATGGTACATCCCATTTTGGTAGAACCAAAACTCAACGAAATTTTTGAATATCGCAGGAAAAAACTGATTGAGCTTTTTGGTAAATACAAACCATAAATGATGAAAAGTAAATTAAACATATTTTGGTTCCGAAGGGATTTGAGGCTGGAGGATAATGTGGGCCTATACAAAGCCCTTAACGGAAAATTGCCGGTATTGCCCATTTTTATTTTTGATACCGAACTATTAGAACAACTTCCCAAAGACGATGCCCGTGTTACATTTATTCACGATAGCCTTCAGGCGATGCGTCAAAAACTTCAAGACAATTGGAAAAGTAGTATAGCAATCTATCACGGAAAACCTTTAGAGGTTTTTAAACAAATCACCAAAGACTTTGACGTTCAAAACGTAATTACAAACCACGATTATGAACCCTATGCGATAAAACGGGATCAGGAAATTGAAGGGTTTCTTTTGCAGAAAGACATTGGCTTTTACACTTACAAAGACCAGGTAATTTTTGAAAAAGACCAAGTGATCAAAGAAGATGGCACCCCTTATCTAGTATATACACCTTATATGAAAAAATGGAAAGAACGGTTTGCAGAGTGTTCTTTTATGGTTTACGAAACCAAACAATTCTTAAAAAACACAATTGAACACACCAAACTTCCCAATTTGACATTAAGTGACATCGGGTTTAATCGTTCAAATATTAAAGTTTCTGAATATCAAATAAATAAAACACTCATTCAGGAGTATAATAAAACCAGGAATATTCCTTCAATAGACGGAACTTCACACTTGAGTCCACATCTCAGGTTTGGCACTGTGGGCATCAGGCAGGTCATTGAAAAGGCTGTGGCCGAAAAAAATGATACTTTTTGGAACGAATTGATTTGGAGGGAATTTTTTATGCAGATTCTCTGGCATTTTCCGGAAACTCAAACTAAGGCTTTCAAGCCAAAATATGATAAAATAAAATGGCGTAATAATGAGGAAGAGTTTGAAAAATGGAAATCAGGTACTACCGGGTTTCCGTTGGTAGATGCCGGAATGCGGCAACTTAATGAAACAGGATGGATGCACAACCGGGTGCGGATGATTGTGGGAAGCTTTTTATGCAAACACCTGTTGATTGACTGGCGTTGGGGTGAGGCCTATTTCGCTGAAAAGCTACTGGATTATGAAATGGCCTCCAATGTGGGCAACTGGCAATGGGTGGCGGGTTGTGGTGTCGATGCGGCTCCCTATTTCAGGATTTTTAATCCCACTACACAGATTGAAAAGTTTGACAAGGAAAAATCCTATGTAAAAAAATGGATTCCAGAATTTGGTTCAACAACCTACCCCCAAGAAATGGTCAACCACAAAGAAGCCCGGGAACGCGCTTTAATTACTTTCAAAGAAGCAGTGAGTTAAAATACAGCCTGAGATAATTCATTAAAAATCTGCACTTTATCGAAAAAAATCATATTTATACCGACTTTTTAAATAATTTATTATTTATTTGTTAATAGCAATATGCTAAAACTGAGTCCATAACCCCAAATTATGAACCGCCATGGAAACCTATGAAAATGAATTCACCAATGGTGAAATCACAGTGACTTACGACCCAAAACTATGTATTCATGCTGAAAAATGTGCACAAGGACTTTCTGATGTATTTCGCACAGATATTATTCCTTGGATTGATTTAGACGGCGCAGATTCAAAAAAAATTGTGGCACAAATTAAGAAATGCCCATCCGGAGCACTTCAATGTTCTTACGTGAAGCAAAAAGTTGCTGTTTAATTTAATTTAAACACAAATACTGCACAATTATTCTCACACAATTTTGTTGTAGTAGTAACACAATTTTTCAAATTTATCCCAAAAATGTTTCAACTCAACTCTATTCACGTTATACTATTTCTTTTTATCACATCAATCGGATTTTCTCAAACTGAAAACACGCTGGAAAACCAGTTTGATGACGTTTACAACAGTTCTAATAATTATCAGGAATATAAAGTTGTAAAACGAGTAGATCTAAATCGTCTAAAAACAAGCACACTAGATAGTATTTCTGTCTATAAAAACGCATTGGTACAGATACAAAGTGAATTGGAGTCTCAACAAATTGAAATAGGCATTCTCCAGAACAGCTTAAAAGACACCCAAGATCAACTTGAAAAAACCGAACAAAGAGAAAATGAAATTTCCTTTTTAGGCGTTCAAACCTCAAAAGCAGCTTACAATAGTATGGTGTGGACAATCATTGTTGCGCTTGCAATTATTCTCTTTTTCTTTGTTTATAAATTCAAAAACAGTAATGTAGTTACCCGTGAGACCCTAAGAAAATTAGACGAAGTTGAAAAGGAGTATGAGTTGCACCGCCAACGTGCTTTGGAACGCGAGCAACAACTGAATCGAAAATTGCTGGATGAGATCAATAAAAAAAAATAGTTGCCAATTCTATTAATCAATCAACACCACCCGGCGAAAACACTTTTTAAAGTATTGATTCAGGTGATAGAGATGTTGGTGATAATCAAACTGCGCTTTTCACAAAAATCAAAGCTTTACAAATTTAAAATTTCATCATTTTTATGGTCCTGTCAACGGTTGTTTATTTGGTCAATAAATGAATGACCATAATTTAATGGTGATTTGTTTCTTCATAAAAATTTGTGTTTTAATCCAACCCAATATAGATTAAATAATATTCTTGTTTTTTAATAAAAAAACTATATTTGAAAAACCATCTCACCCAATTGACTATTAAATTACCAACATGAAAATACTTTACCCCTTATTTTTCGCAACACTGTTTTGCTTTACAGTATTTGCACAAAACCCTGTAGAAACCATCGTGATTGAAGGCATTGAGTACCACGGTGCAGGAGATTATGACAAAGCCATAGAAATCTACAGAACAGCTCTGGAGCTGGAACCCAACTCGCCGCTGGTGTTTTATGAAATTGCTTACAGTTATTTTGAGAAAAAAGACTATGACAACGCCATTGCATATGCAGACAAAGTTCTGGCACAAAACGGAGAACATATGCAGGCGGCATATATGGTAAAAGGCTCTGCGCTGGAACTTACCGGTAAGGTGAATGAATCAAATGCCCTGTTTGAAAAAGCAATCAAGGAAACCGGAGGTCACTTCCTGCTGTACTACAATCTTGGAATTAACCATTTAAAGGCAGGTGATCTGGCGAATTCAGAAAAAAACATTCTCAAAGCCCTTGAAGTAAATTTCACTCACACTTCAAGCCACCTGGCTCTGGCAAATATTCACCGGCAACTGAATAATCCGGTCAAAGCGCTGCTGTCTGCACATTTTTTTCTTTTATTGGAACCCAACACCAACAGGTCTGAGGAAGCTTATGATATCCTAATTGATGCCATGAGTGGCAATGTGTCTCACGATCTAGACAAACCCAATACCATCAATATCAATTTTTCACCCAATGAAGACGACCCATTTTCATCAGCCTCACTAATGCTTTCATTACTTGAAGCTTCCAAATCTTCAGAGAAAAATTCCGGAAAAAGCAAAATCCAACTCTTTACTGAAAACACGGGCTCTATCTTTAAGATTTTAGGAGAACTCAACCGTGATGCCTATGATGATATTTGGTGGACTGAATACATCCCCTTCTTTTATGAACTTGCTTTAAGCGAGCATCTTGAAGCATATTGCATGTATATTATTTATAGCTTTGATGAAGATGCCTTCAACTGGTTAGTAGAAAATGAAGATAAACTGAATGCCTTTTCTGATTGGTTTGACGAATAAGCCAATCAATGCTAAAAAAATGACTATGAAAATTTTATTTACCCCATTACTGATTTTAACCGTTGTATGTTCAGCTCACACTCAAAATCCGGCTACCCAAAAGCAACTGGACTCTATCATCAATGAGGCCAACCGCTTGTATTACTATGAAAAAACCGTATGGCACGCTACAGATCTTTTGATGGAAGACCCCTCTATACTCACCCATTTTGGTGGATATGTGGTCAATTTAAGTGAGGAGACAATAACCGTAACCTTTGCACATGAAAACGCCAATGACAGAATAGCTGTTTACAGGTTTAACTATGAAGAACTTGAAAAGCCATTTGAAATCCAAAAGAAAACCAAAACGCTGGAGCCGGCTGAAAAAAAACTGCTGGATACCAAAATGAAAGTCATGAGCCAGTTGGGCAATGAAGACTATGCCATTGGCTGGCCCGAAGGCTTTAGTCCAAACTTTATCCTTTTACCGGAAACCAACGGTTTTAAATTCTATTTGATTATGGGTGCATCTGAAAGCGGAGTCATACCTTTTGGGAATGATTATGTATTTGTTACTGACAACGATGGCAACATCACCAACTGGAAAAAGTTTCACAGCAGACTAATTCCGGGTGAGACTCATGGACCAAACGGAGAACCGGTCAATCTGCTCATACACTCCCACCTGATGAACTCCCCCTTTATTTCAGCAACAGACATTTGTACCTTCAGGCTATATGCCCCAAATTATGGTATTGATGAATTCAAAGTATTGTGCATAGCTACCAGCAGTTACTATACTTATTCTATTAAAACCAACTCCATTACTGTTGAAAGTATAATAATGGTTATGTACTAAGAAAATAATCAGCACTTACTGTACCTCTTTAGCTAAAATACCTTAGTATTTTTAATGTAATTCTTGAAATTGTATAACTTTCAGATAATTCACTTTCACTTTATCCATTTTAATCGACGCCCTTAAATTTACCATCTTTCTTCATTAAAATCATCAAAAAATTCGGCATCATATACAAAACAATAAAAGTTGCCGGGTGGAAGAAACAGTTTAAGTGTTACTGGTTCTACTGATTCTAATTGCTGGTAAAATCAATTTTAAGTAGAAATATCAAAACTTCTATTTTTTTAACACTTTTAACTCTCAATCATATAGACTTATAGCATAATTTTGCACCCGTTAAAAAAACCCATTACCTATGACTTTTAGATTGATTTCTCTATTGCTGTGCTTTTCACCATTTCTTTTTGCACAACCTGCAGGTGCACCTGACAGTACGTTTGGCAATGATGGCATTGCCAACCATACGCTCACAATTAATGATTTATTGCACGGCATAACAGTAATCGATATACACGTGTTGCCCGGACAAAAGATACTTGCTGCCGGCATTGCTAAAAATGGATGCTCCTCTACTTCAAATGAATTTGGTATCGTTTTTAGACTTAATAGTGACGGTTCGCTGGACACAACGTTCAACAACACTGGGTACCGTCTCTTTCACAACTATTTCTTTCAGGCAATAATCGCTACAGACAACGATACCTTTTTTGTGGTTTCATCCAACCACTTGCTGAAAATGAACGGAAACGGTGAACCTGACACCTCGTTTGGAACTGATGGTTTTTTGTTTTTTAATATGCAGGCCTCAAAAGCGATGTTAACTCAAGACGGAAAAATCATGCTGGGCGGAAGAAAAATGAATCCTTCAGCACAATGGGAACTGGCAGCCACTCGCGTCAATACCAACGGTACCATCGACACAAACTTTGGCAGCAACGGCATTTTTACCATACCCCACGTTAGTGGAGCCTCCACAGCTTTTGGCGGTATGCACATAGATGATGAAAACCGTTTATTACTTGTAGGTCGTCGTCAAGTATCCCAGAACAACGGGAAGATTATTGCCTTTCGATTACTCGAAAACGGAACATATGACCCCACTTTTGCCAACGACGGAACTTACTTTGAAAATATACATCACAACGCCCGTGCTCAAGGAATTCACACCACAGCAAACGGTAACATCATCATTGCAGGGAATGGGCAAACAGGTCCTTTTGAAAACCACGGACTGATTTTAATTCAACTGAACAACAATGGAACCCTCAATACCGAGTTTGCAACCGATGGTCGATTGCTTCAACCTATTTACAGCGAATCTACAGCAGTTGCGTTGCACATATTGGATGACGAGAGTATAGTGGTAACCGGAGGTTATGAAAGTACTTACATCGCTAAATTTGATACGCAAGGCACTCCCATTACCGATTTTGGAACAAACGGGGTGGTCAATAACTTTCACTTTGATTGGACAGGATTCAATACGGGGTCTGTAGTTACGGGTAACAGAATCATCCTAATTGCAAACACAGCATTTGCTCATTGTTCTCAACAGAAGTATGAGGCACTCTTTGTTCGTCATTTCCTTGACGACCAAGGCATTTCAATTACGGCCTACCCCGCGATGAACCTAACCAGTTGTGATACTTCAGCAAACGGAAATCAAACTGCAAGCTTTGACCTCACCATCAATGACGAAAATATCATCTTTGGTCAAGTGGGAACAACTGTGAGTTACCACCTCACCACCAATGATGCCCTTAACGGAACAAACGTCATTGAAAATCCCGAAACATTTGTCAACACTAGCAATGCACAAACCATCTTTGCCCGTATTCAAGACGGATTGGGTAATTTTGACACTACAAGCTTTGCACTCTTTGTAAATCCTTTGCCCCTTGTTGTAGAGCCCAATGCACTAACGAGTTGTGATACAAATGAAAACGGTACAGCACTCTTTCAACTGTCAGACAGAACTTTCGAAATCACAGGTGGTACACCCGATATCACTGTAACTTATCACCTTACCCTGGCAGCTGCACAAAACAACACACAAGCATTGCCCAACAATTATCAAAACACAGTGCCATACAATCAAACCGTTTTTGCTCGGGCAGAAAACAACAACACCGGCTGTTTTTCTACTGTGGCATTGGAACTAGTTGTGAATCCCATACCTGTAGTTCCAACAACCATCAACCCGATTATTGTTTGTAGTGAAAGCAGCAACACCACCTTTGATTTGACACTTCGCACTGCAGAAATTTACGGAAGTCAGTCAGCAACTGATTTTGAGCTTTGGTTCTATTCCACTTTAAATGATGCCCAGAACAATACCAATGCTATTGCAACACCAACAGCTTATGAGAATATTAGCAGTCCCGAGACCATTTTTATACGCCTTGAGAACATCACAACCGGCTGTTTTGTTACGACATCTTTTGATTTGATTCTTGCACAACTATACATTGCGGTTATGCCTCAGGATATCTATATCGATGAGGGAGACGGAGACGGAATAGCCTTGTTTGACCTCACAATAAACGAACCTGTAATGCTTGGTACCCAAAATGCAAACGACATCAGTTTTTCTTATTTTGAATCACTGACAGATGCTGAAAACAACACTAATGAGATTCTAAATCCTGAGCAGTTTGTCAACACGACAAACCCACAAACCATCTTTGTGCGTATGGAGCAAAACCAAACGACAGATTGTTTCTTCATCAGTTCGTTTGAAATAGAAACCGATGAATTTTTAAGCAATCAGGGACCTAATAATATTCAAGTCTCCCTCTACCCCAATCCGGTAAAAAGTAATTTATACCTCACCACGCCGAATACAATTGAACTAGTGGAAGTATTTAATCTCAAAGGACAGAAACTACAGTTACCGGAAAACAATTTAGACAGTAACCAAAAAAGTATTGATTTTAGTGATTTGGCAGCAGGTGTTTATCTCGTAAAGATGACAACAAACAAAGGAGTGGTTGTTAAACGTGTGATAAAACAATAGACTTATACAATAAAAATTCCCAATAGAATCAAAAAGAGACTATTGGGAATTCATAAATTTATTGGTTTTAAATCAATACGTGTTTTAAGACCCCGCAAATGGCGAACCAAAGATACCTACGGCGAGTTCTGCCCAAATGAGAAGGAATGCCAGTAAAACACCAAAACAGATAAAAATCCTGTGGGTTTTGCTTTTTACTGTTCTCAGGACGAGCTCACATATTGTGCCGGTCCCCAATAACAGTATTCCCATAATAAGAAAATCCCTCCCGTCCCAATCTACTTCATGAGTGAACTGCATGGCAATCAACGGAATGAGCAGAAGAATTGTCACCGTGGAGAGAATCAGAAAAAATCGTTTGTTTTTCATATAGTTATATTTTTTTAGTGATACATTTATAAATCTATCCTTGGTTTCCCCCACTCAACGCATACCAGTTAATATTCCGTGTGATGTACATCGTAAATGCCAGTATCGCTGTTAAACCAATACTACCAATTAACAAGGCATAATCTTGAAGTTGGAGGGTGACAAACACAAACATATAAGTAAAACAAAGGATGACTACCAATACAAAAGTTTGTTTAGTGCTCTGAAGTATGGCGCGGGCATAAAAGGCTATAATACTTATAATAATCAAACTGCTTAAAAGATAAGCGATGTTGAAATTGGTGTGCTCAGAAATAGAGACTAACAAGGTATAAAACAATACTAACGCCAACCCGATTAAGATGTATTGAAACGGGTGCAGCTTCTTTTTATTAAAAATTTCCACCAAAAAGAATGTAAGAAATGTTAACGAAATAGCCAGCAAAGCATATTTGGCAGAACGCATGGATTTTTGATAATCATTTGCAGGCAAAAGCAGGTTTACCCCAAAAGCAGATTTTTTTAAGTCATTAATATTTCGATTTCCCAACCAAAATTGCGGATAATTCCGGTTGAGTTCAAGTACCTTCCACTGAGCGTTAAATCCGGTGTCAGAAACATCACGTTCATTGGGTAGAAAAGCACCTGTAAACCCGGGGTCTTGCCAATTTGAGGTAATATCTACACGAGTCTCTTTACCTAAAGGCACAAAGCCCAAAAACTGACTGCCTTGTAATTCCAAATCAAAACTAAACCGGTTTAAAGCTTCAGGTTGGGAATTCAAAATTTGCTTTATAGTTACCCCTGAAGCAACAATGGCAGGAATGGACGAGCCCGGGGTGACTTCCTTGTTAAGTTCATTCCATTTAATCACCACCTTTTCTTTAATCCCGCGAAGGTCTGAAATATGTAGCGTAAGAAAAGCTTCTTCATAGTGTGGCTCATACTCATTGAATTCATTTAAATAATTGCTTAAACTATCAAAACGACCCACAAAAGACAATTGAGCATCATAGACTACCACTTCATAAATCCCGCGCCTCAGGGTTTTGGGAGTGACCTCACCCCTTACCTCCAAATCAGATGGTAGTATATGCACCTCATCCCTAATGGTTTTTACCTCATCTTCTATATATATGCGTTTGCTCACAGGTATGGTTAGAATTGGCCCATAAACCTCCTGATCGTTTGCCCATCGACTACTCACCTCAGTGATGGCTTGTTGCCGCAGACTTTGTCTCTCTTGTATCACTGATTCCACAAATGATAAGGGAATCAACAACAATAACATTAAAATAAAAATTGAGATGAGCTTCAAGGTGACCGAGCGCTTAATAGATTGCCCGATGCGTTCAAAATAGTTTTTGTTTTCTGTTTCCATATTCATTAATTTAAAAAGTACTTTGTATTTCAAAGTTTGAGGTTAAAAAAATTAGTGTTGTGATTTAATTAATTGTTCTAAAGCTGCCAGATGAGCTTCAAAAGCTGTTTTACCGGATTGAGTCATGCTGTACCTGGTATTTGGTTTACGATCCACAA
Organism: uncultured Flavobacteriaceae bacterium; assembly: GCA_964469175.1. Lineage (GTDB taxonomy): Bacteria > Bacteroidota > Bacteroidia > Flavobacteriales > Flavobacteriaceae > Planktosalinus. The sequence continues at coordinate 137,498 of CAYXXY010000004.1, read as the reverse complement.
ATGATTTTCTTACTCCCAGAAAGCCTTCCTTCTCCAGTGCCTTAATGTGGGAAGCCAGATTGCCGTCTGTTACATTCAGATACTCCTTGAGTGCCGAGAAATCAAGCGAATCATTGACCGCAAGCGCAGACATAATCCCAAGCCTTACACGACTTTCAAAAGCTTTATGTAAATTATCGATTATATTTTTCATCGTTCATATTTCAGATGCATATATATGCCGTAAACAATATGCATTATACCAAAACCAACAGCCCAGAACAATAAACCATATCCAATAAACCAGGTAGCAATAAGCCCAAGTACAATTTCTATAACACCAAAGTAGCGCACTTCCTCAAAGGTAAACTTACTGGCGTTAAGCAAAGCCAGTCCGTAAAAAATAAGTGTCACGGGGGCTATTAGCCCGATATACCCTTTTGAATAAAGTATGAACGCAAAAACACCGCCCGTAACTAACGGAATAGCCAGATTGATGACCAAGCGGCGAGCTGCAGCATTCCAAAGGACTTCCTTGTTCTTTCTGGCTTTGCGCCAGGACAATAACACAGCTGTACTCAAGGCGAAGATTAAAACAACAGCAGCCAAAAGAAAAAATGGAATCATAACGTCGCCAGCTTCTTCCCTTCCTATAGTGTTGTAACGCAACATTACATCATCAGTATAAAATACCATATATGCAATTCCGGCACCAATAAGCGCGTAAACCCCCGCCAGAATTCCTGACCAACCTGTGAGTGATAAAAAACGTGTGGAGCGTTCCATCATAGAACGAATCTCTGTAATGTCTTTAATATAGTCCTGTTCTGTTTTCATAAAAAGTACTTTGAAATACAAAGTTAAATTTTATTTTTAATAAAACAAGCTTTTTCTTCAAAACCTATTTCATTTTTTTTAATGCAATTTTGAATTATGTAGTATTCTCTCCCACGAATAGAGATAGGCCAAGTTAACTTCTTTGGCATTGCCTTACAGCTCCAAAGTTTCAATGAGAAAGTATCCGTAGTATTTTCTATAACCGGAATGTAGCTAATCACAAAGGTTACTCATAAAATCGGCAAAAGTCCCGGATATAATTACGTTTAAAAATTAATAGCAAATCCGGTGGCTTAGCTTTTTAATGACATTATTTAAAAAAAATGCCACTAAGACCCGAAGACACCAAATGGCACAAAGAATCCGGATATGAATAAAACAACTCTGCTCCTTGTCACTTTTTCACACCATCTCTTTCACTACCGAAAGAAACACATGAAGCCTTAATCCCTTACAAGCTTGCGGTACTTAATCCGCTTGGGCATCAAGTCACCACCCAATCGTTTCTTTTTGTTTTCTTCGTAATCACTAAAACTTCCTTCAAAGAAATAGACCTCACTGTTGCCTTCAAAGGCTAAAATATGGGTACAAATCCTATCGAGGAACCAGCGGTCGTGAGAGATAACAACGGCACAACCGGCAAAGTTTTCCAAACCTTCTTCAAGGGCACGCAGGGTATTAACATCCAGGTCGTTGGTTGGCTCATCGAGCAACAACACGTTGCCTTCTTCTTTTAAGGTCATTGCCAGATGCAGGCGGTTTCGCTCCCCCCCTGAGAGTGTGGATACCTTTTTGTTTTGGTCGCTTCCACCAAAATTGAATCGGCTTAAGTAAGCTCTGGAGTTCACCTGTCTTCCGCCCATCATAATGAGTTCCTGTGCATCACAAAAGTTTTCCCAGATTGTTTTGTTGGGGTCAATGTTGGAATGAGATTGGTCCACGTAAGCAATTTTAGCGGTTTCTCCAACCTTAAATTCGCCTTTGTCAGGCGTTTCCTCTCCCATAATCATTCTGAAAATGGTGGTTTTACCGGCACCATTGGGACCAATAATACCCACGATTCCGGCTTGTGGAAGTTTGAAGTTCAGGTTGTCATACAGCAATTTATCGCCATAGGCTTTGGCTACATTAACAGCCTCGATGACATTGGTTCCTAAACGGGGTCCGTTGGGAATGTAGATTTCCAGCTTTTCGTCAAGTTGCTTTTGATCCTGACTTAATAATTTGTCATAATTTTGAAGACGTGCCTTTTGTTTGGTTTGCCTGCCTTTAGGAGCCATTCTCACCCACTCCAACTCGCGCTCAAGGGTTTTTTGGCGTTTGGATGCGGTTTTGCTTTCCTGAGCCAGTCGCTTGGCTTTTTGGTCCAACCAGGAAGAATAATTCCCTTTCCAGGGAATGCCCTCTCCCCTGTCCAGTTCCAATATCCAGCCTGCTACATTATCCAGGAAATAACGATCGTGAGTTACGGCAATCACCGTTCCTTTATATTGTGCCAAATGGTGCTCTAACCAGTGAACGCTTTCGGCATCCAGGTGGTTGGTGGGCTCATCGAGCAGTAACACATCAGGTTCTTTTAGCAAAAGGCGGCATAAAGCCACACGGCGTTTTTCCCCACCGGAAAGCACACCAATTTTTTGATCGCCTTCGGGAGTGCGCAGGGCATCCATAGCGATTTCCAGTTTGGTGTCCAGTTCCCAGGCATTGGAGGCATCAATCTTGTCCTGAAGTTCGGCCTGACGGTTCATCAGTTTTTCCATTTTATCAGCATCAGAATACACCTCTTCCAGGCCAAACATGTCGTTAATTTTGTTGTATTCATCCAGAATGGCAACCGTTTCGGCAACGCCTTCTTTGACGACTTCAAGTACTGTTTTGTCAGGATCAAGTTTAGGTTCCTGCTCCAGAAAACCAACGGTATATCCGGGTGCAAACACCACATCGCCCTGGTAGTTTTTTTCAACCCCGGCAATGATTTTCAATAAAGTGGATTTACCTGAACCGTTGAGACCCAAGATGCCAATTTTAGCACCATAGAAAAAACTTAAATAGATATTTTTAAGCACAGGTGTTTGTGCAGATTGGTAGGTTTTTGAAACCCCCGACATGGAGAAGATTACTTTTTTATCGTCAGACATTTTTTAGATATTAGATTATAGACATTAGACTTGAGACTTTTGTTTCTAGTTTTGCTTCGCACAGTCGCTACGCTCGTGTCTGGTTTTTAGCTGTGATTAATTTTTCAACCTTGAACTTTAAACCTTGAACTTTAAACCCGCCCCTTGAGTTCATTGAATACCCAGGCGATAGCAAAAAAACCTACACCTGTAGCGCCAAAGCCCCAGCCGGCAATATCTGTGTAGCGAAAAACGCCCATAGCGACTAAAATTAGGCCCATTACAATCATTATCAATGTGGCCCAGCCAAGAATTGTGTTTTTATTTGTTTTTTGATTCATTTTTTTAGTTTTAGTGCACGAGTTCCTTTTTCTGATTGGGGAGGATGGAACTCATTGCGGATTTTTTTTTGGATTACAAATATCGTGAAATAAAATGAACCTGCCATTTCAAAAATGAGTGTTGTCAATTTTCAATTCCGTTAAGCAAGTTTTTGTATTTTAGCACAGCAAAAAAATGACTATGGACATTAACTTCAACAAAAACGAAGATCACAATAAATTACTTCTATCTGAATTACGTCAGCGCCTGGCCAAAGTAAAGCTGGGCGGTGGCGACAAAAGCATTGAAAAACACAAAGCCAAGGGAAAAATGACTGCGCGTGAGCGCATCAAATACCTGCTTGACGAAAAAAAACCGAGCATCGAGATCGCTGCCTTTGCCGGTGAAGGCATGTATGAGGAACACGGTGGTTGCCCCGGTGGTGGAGTGGTGATTAAAATGGGCTATGTGAGCGGAAAGCAGTGCATCGTCGTTGCCAATGATGCAACCGTTAAAGCCGGTGCCTGGTTTCCCATAACCGGAAAGAAAAACCTTAGGGCACAAGAAATAGCTATAGAAAATAGGCTCCCCATTATTTATTTGGTGGATAGTGCCGGAGTCTATCTACCTATGCAGGACGAAATTTTCCCCGATAAAGAGCACTTCGGACGCATTTTCAGAAACAATGCGGTGATGAGCAGTATGGGAATTACCCAAATAGCAGCCGTTATGGGAAGCTGTGTAGCAGGTGGGGCCTATTTGCCGATTATGAGTGATGAAGCAATGATAGTGGATAAAACCGGAAGTATTTTTCTTGCCGGAAGTTATCTGGTGAAAGCTGCTATTGGTGAAGAGGTTGATAACGAAACCCTGGGCGGTGCCACTACCCATTGCGAAATCAGTGGTGTGACTGACTATAAAGCCAAAGACGATGCTGATGCACTTGACAGAATAAAAAAAATTATGGGAAAAATCGGTGATTTTGATAAAGCCGGTTTTAACCGAATCAAAACCGTAAAACCCAAAGAAAAACCGGAGGATATGTTTGGTATCCTGCCCCGCACCAGAACAGACCAATATGATATGAAGGAAATCATCAAACGATTGGTTGATAATTCTGAGTTTGAGGAATACAAGGAAGGCTACGGAAAAACCATCATCACCGCTTATGCCCGCATTGACGGCTGGGCCGTTGGTATAGTGGCCAACCAGCGCACGATGGTGAAGTCCAAAAAAGGCGAAATGCAGTTTGGGGGCGTGATTTACAGTGACAGTGCCGATAAAGCCACACGATTTATTGCCAATTGCAACCAGAAGAAAATTCCGCTGGTCTTTTTGCAGGATGTTACCGGTTTTATGGTGGGCAGTAAAAGTGAACATGGCGGCATCATAAAAGACGGTGCAAAAATGGTGAATGCCGTAAGCAATAGTATTGTGCCTAAATTTACGATTGTCATCGGAAATTCATACGGAGCCGGAAACTATGCCATGTGCGGAAAAGCTTATGACCCCAGACTCATCGTTGCCTGGCCCAGCGCCGAATTGGCCGTAATGAGCGGAAACAGTGCAGCCAAAGTACTGCTGCAAATTGAAACGGCCTCCCTCAAAAAGAAAGGCGAACAAATCACCCCCGAAGTGGAAAAAGAACTCTTTGACCGCATCAAAGCACGCTATGACGAACAAATATCGCCCTACTATGCTGCAGCGAGAATCTGGACAGATGCCATTATCGACCCTCTGGACACCCGCACCTGGATTAGTATGGGTATTGAAGCGGCTAATCACGCGCCCATTGAAAGGCCTTTCAATCTGGGAGTTATTCAAACCTAAGGGTTCAAGGTTCAAGGTTCAAGGTTTAAGGTTTAAGGTTTAAGGTTTAAAGTTTAGGGTTTAAAAAGTGAATCTTTGCGTCCCGATAGCCATCGGGAGCTAAGTGTGCAAAAGGGGGTTAGATGTTGCACATCGTTAAACTACCCCCTTAAAGACTAGGACTGTTCTAACTAAAATTGGTTTCAATCAAGAAAATTTCGGGTAAATCTTTAAAAAATTAATGACTTTCTATCCAGGTTTCCACCATGCGTTCCAGCAATTCAAGCGGCATTGCACCACCACCTAAAATAATATCGTGAAAATCTCTGATGTCAAATTTATCGCCCAGTTGCTCTTCTGCCTTGGCGCGTAGCTCTTGAATTTTAAGCATCCCAATTTTGTATGCCGTAGCCTGTCCCGGGATAACCATATAGCGTTGAACTTCAGCTTTGATGGCTCCTGGAGCAATTGATGAGTTTTCAGAAAAATAAGCAATGGCATCGGCTTCTGTCCAGCCTTTGGCGTGTAAGCCGGTATCAACAACCAACCTGATAGCGCGCCAAATCTCGTTTACCAAACGACCAAAATCATAATAAGGGTTTTCATAACCACCCATCTCTTTGGCCAAAAGTTCTGAGTACAATGCCCAGCCTTCTACATAAGCAGTTGTTCTGTATTGCGTTCTAAACGTTGGCACCGACTCCAGTTCTTGAGCGATGGAAATTTGCATATGGTGGCCGGGGTTGCCTTCGTGATAAGCCACACCCTCCATCGTGGTTTTGGGCATAGCACTCATATCAGACAAATGGGCATAATAAATCCCCGCGCGACTTCCATCAGGTGTTCCCGGAAAATAATGTTGTGGCGCTCCGTCTTGTTCCCTAAAAGACTCCACACGTTTTACTTCCAAATCTGCTTTAGGCAATATGCCAAAAAAGTCGGGTAATATTTTAGTGAGTTCATCTAAAAATTGTTTAGAGTCATCAAGATATGCCTGGCGGCCATCATCGGTATTGGGATAGAAAAACTGTTCGTCAGTATTCACAAATTCAAAAAACTCTTTCAGTGTTCCTTCAAAGCCCACTTTATTTTTGATGGCAATCATTTCTTCCTTAATGCGCTCTACCTCCCTCAACCCGATGTTGTGAATTTCATCTGCTGTTAGATTAGTCGTTGTGCTGGCTTGCAGCATATAGTTGTAAAACGCTTTCCCATTGGGATGCCTGCTGACACCTGTAGGTGCAACTTCAGTATTGGGAAGTTCTTGTTCAATCCAGGCAATCAGGTTTTCATAAGCAGGCTTGTAGTGGTTTATTAAAGTTTTTTTAGCTTCTTCACGAAGTCCGTCAGCCATTGCTTCATCGATATCGCCACCGGCCTCCAAAGCTTCAATTTTTGAGTTTAAGTCAGCCCAAATAGCATTTGGTGTTTCACTTTCGGTGAAAGGTGTTCCACTTATAATGGCTTTTGATTGTTCCAACACCACATCAAACGAAAAACGTGGAGGAAGTATTCCTTTGGCTGCCTGAGCTCGTGCTTGCTCCAACAACTGATTCATAGCACGTTCTGATTGTTCAATTCTTGAAATGTATGCCTGCAAATCCCACAGACTGTCCACACGGTGAAAATTAATCAAAAAGCTGGGCAACTGCGTGTGAATTCCTCCCATTTGATGAAACATATAACCCATATCCCGAAATGGAAGTCCGTCTTTCATTTGCTTGTACTGATATTCCCAGAGGTCATAGGATATTTTAGCGTCATCATCCAAAGCCTCATAGCTAAATTCAGATTTCATTTCGTTAACACTCGCCTCATACCAGTCTATCATGCGGTCTTGGGCTTCTATACTGAGGTCATCCAATTCATTGTAACGGTCTTTTCTGCCCTGCATCGTCAACTGTAATGGGCTCATCATCAGCATTTCTTCATATTTTTCTTCAAACCAGGCGTTGATTTCTTCGCTTTGGTCAGCGGTTGTTTCAGCTTCTTTTTTGCAGGCTGAAAATACGAGAAGTGTTAATGCAAATAGGGTAAAGAGTTTTTTCATAATGGTTGGTTTTATGTTAGTTTGCTAAATAGTTTTCTTAATATTTAAAAAGCATTAGGATTATTGTTTACTGAAATTTAAAAAAAGTAATCTTTAAATTCCGGTTGATGATGTTACTGTTTGTCTTCAAAAATTAAAAGTTGTTACACGAGTTCACCAATCACTCTTAAAAGCACCTTATGCATATCATCACTATAATCCAGATGGGTGACAATGCGCAACTTTCCCTGCCCCATCGCACTGATGCGTATGCCTTTATCATTTAGCTTTTTAAGAAATTCCTGTTCATTGATTCCGGGATTGAGGTAAAAAATGACAATATTGGTTTCCACAGGTTCAACCTCGCTGACGTAAGATTGATTTCTTAGGATACTTCCTATTTCTTTTGCCTTTTGGTGGTCTTCCTCAAGTCGATTGATGTTGTTGTCCAGCGCATACAGTCCGGCTGCTGCCATATAGCCTATTTGACGCATCCCGCCGCCCAAAACTTTTCGCACACGCATTGCATTTTGCATCAACTTTTCATCACCAATCAACACACTTCCCAGCGGTGTGCCCAAGCCTTTGGACAAACAGATGGAAATGGTGTCAAACACTTCGCCATACTGTTTTGAAGTTTCGCCTTTCGCGATAAGCGCATTGAACAAGCGCGCCCCGTCCAGATGGAGACCCAGCTTGTGTTTGTCACAAACAGTTCTTATTTTTTTTATTTCTTCAAAGTCATAACAAGCCCCGCCACCTTTGTTGGTGGTATTCTCCAGACACACCAAACTGGTCAAAGGGCTGTGGTAAAAGTCCGGCGGATTGATGTTTTCCTCCACTTGTGCAGCTGTAATCATCCCACGGTTTCCGTCAACCAATTTGCAGGACACCCCGCTGTTGAAAGAGACTCCCCCTCCTTCATAATTATACACGTGTGCCCATTTATCACAAATCAATTGTTCGCCGGGCTGAGTATGCAGTTTGATAGCGGCCTGGTTGGCCATACTGCCCGAAGGAAAAAACAAGGCTGAAGACTTGCCAAACATAGTCGCCAGACGTTGTTCCAATTGATTAACAGTGGGGTCTTCTTTATAGACATCGTCACCCACTTCGGCATTCATTATGGCCTGTAGCATTCCCGCTGTGGGTTTGGTAACGGTATCACTGCGCAAATCGATAATCATAAAATAAAATTTGTATAAAATTAAAAGAAATTACTTGCCCTGCACGTTTCAAAAAATCTATTTTTGTTAAAAATTAGAATTATGGTTCAAAGCGAACACATCAAAGGGCTCCAAAAACGCATTAGCGCGTTGAGGAGGTATCTTTGACATTGATGCCAAGCAGATAGAAATCACCAACGAAGAAGAAAAAACCTTTGCCCCGGATTTTTGGGACAATGCCCGCGAAGCCGAAGCTTTTATGAAAGTGCTTCGGGTTACCAAAAAATGGGTGTCAGATTTTGAAAATGCCGCCACCCTCACTGAAGATGCAGCTGTGCTGTTTGAGTTTTACAAAGAAGGAGACGCTACAGAAGCCGAAGCACAGGCAGCTTATGACAAGGCTTTACAGTCCATTGAAGAATTGGAATTCCGCAATATGCTTTCTGAGGAAGGCGACAATCTGAGTGCCGTACTTCAAATTACCGCCGGAGCCGGAGGTACCGAAAGTTGCGACTGGGCTTCCATGTTGATGCGTATGTATATGATGTGGGCTGAAAAAATGAAATTCAAGGTCAAGGAACTCAACTATCAGGAAGGCGATGTGGCGGGTATAAAAACAGTCACATTGGAGATTGAGGGCGACTTTGCCTTTGGTTGGCTTAAAAGCGAAAACGGCGTGCACCGCTTGGTGCGCATTTCTCCCTTTGACAGCAATGCCAAAAGGCATACCTCGTTTGCATCAGTGTATGTATATCCACTGGTGGATGATACCATCGAGATAGAAATCAACCCCGCCGATATTGAAATTACTACCGCCCGCTCCAGTGGTGCTGGAGGTCAAAATGTCAACAAGGTAGAAACCAAAGTGCAATTATTTCACAAACCCTCGGGTATTCAAATCAGCTGTTCTGAAACACGCTCTCAGCACGACAACCGTCAGCGGGCGATGCAAATGTTGAAGTCGCAATTGTATGAAATCGAATTGCAAAAACAATTGGCACAACGGGAAGATATTGAAGCCTCTAAAATGAAAATTGAATGGGGTTCACAAATCAGGAATTATGTGCTACACCCATACAAGCTGGTAAAAGACGTGCGGACAGCACACGAAAGCGGCAATACTGAGGCCATCCTCAACGGCGAAATTGATGGTTTCCTGAAAGCCTATTTGATGATGATGGGACAAAAGGAAGAGGAAAGCGGTTTGTAAAAAATTAGAAGTACGAAATTAGAAGCAAGAAGTGTGTGAATTTGTGCTTTTGTTTGTAAAAAGTATCTTTGTAAAAAGCAAATTATCATGAAAATCTACCACAACCCGCGTTGCAGAAAATCGAGGGAAGGGCTTCAAATACTTGAAGATTCAGGTGCAGCGTTTGAAACTGTTTTGTATCTCGAAAACCCGCCTTCCGAAAAAGAATTGAAATCAATCATTTCCAAACTGGGCATCACTCCCCGGGAGCTTGTTAGAACCGGAGAAGCCGACTGGAAAGAAAACTTCAAAGGAAGAGACTTATCTGACGATGAAATCATCAAAGCGATGGTCAGCTATCCCAAACTCATTGAAAGGCCTATAGTTGTTAAAGGTGATAAAGCAGTTGTGGGTAGGCCACCGGAAAAAATCAAGGAGTTGTTGTAGTTTAATTCTTAACTTCCCTTAACTTTTTCGCCTATAATCACAAAAGAAAAACATTAAGAAATTAAGAAACATTAAGTTTTAACCCTTAACTAACCTTAACTTCTTAATGTTTGAAAAATCATTCAGGAAGGTTTTTAAAGTACTCATTTACAAAAGGTTTCATAGATTTTGTGATATTATCAGTATAAAAATTGATTAACAAGCCTTGCGGTTTTTGTAGAAGCTTCATATAAGTTAAAATTTGAGCTTCGTGTACAGGGAGTAAGTATTCTACTGTTTTCAATTCAACTACTACACAGTCATTTACGAGCAAATCAAGACGTAAATCAGCTTCAATACAAATAGAATCATAAGCCACAGGAACAGAAACATGCTGATCAATTTTAAAACCGTTTTTTAGCAGTTCATGCTTAAGACATTTTTGATAGACACTTTCAAGTAAACCCGGTCCTAATTCTTTATGGACTTTTATTGCACAACCGGTTATTTCGTATGATAATTGAGTTACTTCCCTTTTTGTCATAACCAAAATATTTAATTCGTTTGGAAATTAAATTTAAGAATTTAGGTTTAATTACCTTAATTTCTTAATCGTAAAATAAATTTGAACCAGTAAGGCATAAAGAAAGATTAAGGATACTATGGGTCTTGGCTTAACTATCCTTAATTTCTTAATGTTTTTAAATCCTAGTTAATTGCACAAACATTAAGGCATTTAGAAAAATTAAGGGTATTATGGGTCTTGGCTTAATTATCCTTAATTTCTTAATGTTTTTAAATCCTAGTTAATTGTTCAAACATTAAGGCATTAAGAAAAATTAAGTGTATTATGGGTCTTGGCTTAACTATCCTTAATTTCTTAATGTTTATAAATCTTAGCCAATAGCTCAAACATTAAGATTAGGTGGAATTAAGAATAGTGAAGGGATTTATAAATTATTTCCGTTTAGTATATCAATGATACTTCTTAAAAATCTTTGTAGCCTCGTTGTGTGCGCTTTCAAAAGACATCCAGTTCACATTCGTTTCGGCTTTGGCTGCTGTAAAATAGGACAAAAGTTTTTCTGTAGGCATATTGCCGGTGAGTTCGTCTTTGGCCATCGGGCAGCCACCAAAACCTTGAATTGCACCATCAAAACGATGACATCCTGCCTTATAAGCAGCATCTACTTTTTCGTGCCAGGTGGTGGGTGTGGTGTGGAGATGAGCACCAAATTCGATGTTGGGAAACTTTGGGATTAAGTTTGAAAACAGATAAGTAATCACTTCAGGTGTTGAAGTGCCCACAGTGTCACTTAGCGAAAGGATTTTAACGCCCATTGCCGCCAGTTTTTCAGTCCACTCCCCTACGATCTCCACATTCCAGGGGTCGCCATAAGGATTTCCGAAACCCATAGACAGATATGCCACTACTTGTTTATTGTTGCTTTCGGCTATGTTTAGAATTTCCTGTAAAGTTATCAACGACTCGGCGATGGTTTTATGGGTGTTGCGCATCTGGAAGTTTTCAGAAATGGAAAAAGGATAGCCCAGATAGTTGATTTCAGGAAAAGTAGCAGCCGTTTCAGCCCCGCGCACATTGGCAACAATGGCCAGAAGTTTGCTTTCGGTTTTGGAAAGGTCAAGTTTTGAAAGGACCTCAGCGGTATCTGCCATTTGGGGGATGGCTTTTGGGGAAACAAAACTGCCAAAGTCAATGGTGTCAAACCCACAGCGCAGCAACGACTGAATGTACTGCACTTTTTTTTCTGTGGGAATAAAAGCCTTGATGCCTTGCATGGCGTCTCTGGGGCATTCAATTATTTTTATTTTTTGGCTCATAAACAGAAAAACTGCCGAGGTTTAAGCGATGTAAAAATACAATTTCTTTACGGAAGAAATAGAAAAACCGCAATACCTGTAAACACGATGATTTGCAACCATTTAAAAAACATACCGGCACCTTTTTGCTTTTGTAAAAACAAAGAGATGCGTCCCGAAAGCAATGCGATTCCGGAAAAAATGACAAACGAAATCACCATAAACAAAGCGCCCAAAATATAAAACTGCAGGATGGTATTTCCGGAAGTATCCCATAAAAAAGCGGGAAAAAACGCCATAAAGAAAATAGTGACTTTTGGGTTTAGCATATTCATAATCACCCCTTGTTTGAACAACTGAAAGTGTGATTGTTTTGCTGCCCCGGCTGAAGTAATCATGAGTGTATTTCCTGCTTTGTACACCTTGAATGCCAGGTAAAGCAAGTACATAGCCCCTGCAATTTTTATTATAACAAAAGCTGTTTCAGAAGCCATTAAAAGCGCTGAAATGCCAAAAGCCACCAGCGTGGTGTGAACGATACAGCCTGTGATGAGCCCGGCAGTGGTAGCAATGCCATAAGAAGTGCCGTTGGTGATGCTTTGGGTAAGCACATACACATTATCCGGTCCCGGTGAAATGGCCATTCCCGCAGAGGCAATACAAAAGGAAATGAGGAGTTCGAGCATAAGGAAAAGGCCAATGCATTTATAGCTGCAATTCAAGAACAAATATAAGTATGTTTTTGGGTAATGTTGACAACTCCCCCTTTGGGGGTTGCCCTTTATGCTGAAAAAACCAAAAAGTTATCATATTGGTAACTTTTTTGTTTATATTTGTAGAAAATAATTTGAATTGAAAATATTTTCGAGAGGAACTTTACGAGATTTTTGGATAAAACATGCTGACTGTGAACTTCAACTGAGAACGTGGTATCGTGAAACTGAAAAATCGAATTGGAAAACGATAAATGAACTTAAATCGGAATATCCAAATGCAAGTATTTTAAAGGATAATCGGATAGTATTCAACATAAAAGGTAATGATTACCGACTGATTGTAAAATTCAACTTTGAGTATCAACTTGCGTGGATTCGATTTATCGGAACTCACGCTGAATACGATAAAATAAACGCAAACGAAATTTAAAATGGAAATAAGACCAATAAGAAACGAAGCTGATTACAAAAAAGCTCTAGAACGCTTAGAATTGATTTTCGATGCGAAAAGAGGGACCGATGAAGGTGATGAACTTGAAATTTTATCAATTTTAATTGATAATTATGAAAGTGAAAGTTTCCCGATTGAAATGCCTGACCCAATTTCTGCGATTAGTTTCAGAATGGAACAAATGGGTCTAAAGCAAAAAGATTTGGTAGAGATGATTGGATTTAAAAGTCGAGTAAGCGAAATAATGAACAAAAAGCGAAAACTGACTTTAGAGATGATTAGAAAATTAAATGCCAATTTGAACATCCCTACAGAAGTTTTAATACAGGATTATTGAAAAACAGCGAAGAAGCACTAAGGGCAACACCATGTAACTGACGTTGCTTCTATTTCCCCTTTCGGAAAATCCTCGAAAATGTGATGGCTTGTGTTTTTTTGTTATCTTAGTTTCTAAACCACGCAACGCTTGTTACACAATTACGTTGTAGTGCATAGAAAAAATCCATACAAAAAATAAGATTTAAATGAATGATAAACTTAATATGGATTTAAGATCAGAAATTTTAAGAAATTCTCTATTTACTGAAAATGGTGTAAACGGGTTATTACTTTCATATTTAGCCATTTTTGAAAAGGAAAAAACAAAGAACTTTGGAAATAGAGCAGGAATTTCTTTCAAAAGCAAAATAGACTTGCTATATGATATAAAGGTTTTAAATAAGGAAGAACATTTCAATTTAGAACTCCAAATGATTTTTAGAAATAAATTTCTACACGATTTGGAATTTAATTCCTTTGTTTACTGTATTAGTAAACTCGACACCAGTATTGTGAATAAATTAAAGATTTTTTTTGAAAGTGATGATAATAGTCAAATGGAAGAAAAATATAGAAAGGCTTATAGAAATCTATATTTAAATAATTCTAAAATGCTCAAAGAGAAGTTAGGATTAAGAACGGAAAAAGTTACAAAAAGTAAGGATTTTATTGTTGGACTTACTGACTCTTTTACAACCACAATAGATTTATCCTTTGACTTGGCATCTGACATTTATGAGATTTTACAAAATTCTGAAATTGAGGATCCTAAAATTTTAGAATTATCTAATAAGATTTCGAAAAGATGTAAAGTTTTTTTTTAGGGAAGGCTACATTTTGACGATGAATCAAAATGGAATTTGACAGATGACGAAAAAAAGTTAATTGTAGAAAAATCAGCGAAATATATCAAGGAAAAACGGAATCCAAATGAAGAAGAAGAATGACGCATCACAACAACTGGCATAACAAATAGCTGGTAAGTGCTTAACTCAAAGTTTTAGTAAATTTAGAAACATAAAACCACGACGGAAAGGTTAGTTTGTGTTTGCACGCTACTTGCCATACCTGAAAACGTTATTCAGAATTTAAAAAACTTCCATTAATTTATTCAATCAAAAAATCAAACTCACTTTAGTAAAGCCTTATTGATTTTTTTAATCAGTTGCGGCCCCTCATAAATAAACCCGGTATAAAGTTGTACCAGGCTCGCACCTGCTTCCAGTTTTTCAAGGGCATCTTCAGCACTGTGGATGCCACCCACGCCAATGATTGTAAAAGCTCCCCCACTCTTTGTATGTAAAAAGCGTATGACCTCAGTAGCGCGGTTTGTCAAGGGTTTTCCGCTTAAACCTCCTGTTTCAGTTTTGTTTTCAGAGCGCAGCCCCTCTCGTGATAAGGTGGTGTTTGTGGCAATGACCCCGGCAATATGAGTGGTTTTTACAATATCAATGATGTCCAGCAGTTGATCGTCAGTTAAATCGGGGGCGATTTTAAGGAGAATGGGTTTTTGCCTGGGTTTGGTTTTATTTTCATCCTGTAACCGCTGCAACAATTGCGTGAGCGGCTCCTTGTCCTGCAGTTCGCGGAGGTTGGGCGTGTTGGGCGAAGACACGTTCACCACAAAATAATCCACGTGTTCATAGAGGGTGTTGAAACAAATCAGGTAATCATCAACGGCCTGTTCGTTGGGCGTAGCTTTGTTTTTACCGATATTTCCGCCAATAAGCACGCCTTTGTTTTCCTTTAACCTTCCAACGGCTTCCACTACCCCGCCGTTATTAAAGCCCATTCGGTTGATGATGGCCTGGTCTTCTTTTAATCGAAACAGCCGTTTTTTGGGATTCCCTTCCTGAGGTTTGGGTGTTAGGGTTCCTATTTCGATAAAACCAAATCCAAAACTTGACAGTTCGTTGTAGAGCTTGGCATCCTTATCAAAACCTGCCGCAAGCCCGACAGGGTTGTTAAATGTAAGCCCGAATACATTTCGCTTTAAGCGTTCATCTTTTACTTCATATATGCTTCTAAACAATCCTGAAAATCCTAAAACACTCAAAAACCGTATCATTTTAAAGGTAAAATGATGCACACTTTCAGGGTCAAAAAGAAAAAGAAGGGGGCGAACAAGCAGCTTGTACATAGCATGGATTTAGGAAGTAAAAATAGTGAAATCACCGAAACTTTTGGAATGAGTCTTTGAATATATTTCACCGAATAATACAAAAATTCTAAAATGAAGGTTGACGGAAATCATAGTAACAACCCATATTTTCATTAACTTTGAGAATAATAAACTGTAACTATGGCAGATGATAAATCCTTTTTAGGTAACATCAGGTCTTTTTTTGAGGAACTTGGTGATATGTCGCGTTTTGCAGGGCGGTTTTTCAGGGAAGCCGTGAGTCCCCCGTTTGAGTTCAGGGAGTTGCTGAAACAGTGTTATTATATGGGCAACAAATCGTTCTTTTTGGTGGGTGTGACCGGTTTTATCCTGGGTGTTGTTTTTACCTTACAAACCCGGCCCACGCTGGAAGAGTTTGGCGCAGAGGCTTATATTCCTTCGATGATCAGCATTTCGATAGTCAGGGAAATTGGGCCTGTAATCATTGCTTTGATTTGCGCCGGAAGAATTGGCTCCAGCATTGGTGCCGAATTGGGTTCTATGAAAGTGACTGAACAAATTGATGCCATGGAAGTTTCGGGGACCAACCCATTTAAATTTTTGGTGGTCACACGCATCGCTGCCACCACATTGATGATTCCATTGCTTGTTATCCTGGGCGATTTTATCGCCTTGATTGGTTCGGCAATTATTGAAAATATGAAGGGTGATGTGTCCTTTCAGCTCTATTTCAATCAGGTTTTTAATGCTTTGGAGTTCAGTGATCTAATTCCGGCAACAGTGAAGACCTTTTTCTTTGGCTTTGCCATTGGTTTGGTGGGCTGTTATAAAGGCTACAACAGTAAAAAAGGCACAGCAGGTGTGGGTAAGGCATCCAACTCTGCAGTGGTTTATACCTCCATGTTGCTTTTTATCATTGATTTTATAGCCGTATTTGCATCAGATATTTTTTATTCATAAAATGATAAACAGTAATCCAAAACCCGCTTTTGCCACTGATGAGGTTGTTCTCAGCATCGATAAGCTATACAAGGCTTTTGGTGACAACAAAGTATTAAACGGTTTTAGTCTGCATTTGAAGAAAGGGGAAAATCTGGTATTGATGGGTCGTTCCGGTTCCGGGAAATCGGTGTTGATTAAATGCTTAGTGGGTTTGATTAAACCTGACAGTGGAACGATTGAAATTTCAGGAAATAACATCGCCCGGCTTGAACAAAAGGAAATGGATGAGCTTAGAACCACCATCGGGTTTTTGTTTCAGGGCAGTGCTTTGTATGATTCCATGACGGTGAGGGAAAACCTGGAATTCCCTTTGCGCAGGCATACAAAAAAACTTTCCCAAAAAGAAGCTGAAGCGTTGGTTTTTGAAGCTTTGGAGAACGTGGGTTTAAAACATACCGTTGATTTGATGCCGGCAGAACTTTCGGGAGGGATGCAGCGACGCATTGCACTGGCAAGGGCGTTGATTTTAAAACCAAAAATCATTATCTATGATGAGCCCACGACAGGATTGGACCCCATTACTTCAAAAGAAATCATTGAATTGATGAACAACATTCAAGAACAATACCAGACCTCATCATTGATTATTACACACGATGTGGATTGTGCCCGTGTGGTTTCAAACAGGATTATTCTTTTGCTTGACGGTGTCAATTATGCCGAAGGCACTTTTGAAGAGCTATCAACATCAAAGGACGAAAAAATTAAAGCATTTTTTAAATAAAAAATTATGAGTAACACAGCACAGAATTTCAGATTGGGTATTTTTGTTTTTGCCGGGGTATTTATTTTTGTCTTGGCTGTCTTTTTATTGGGCAACAGGCAAAACTTGTTTGGCGATAATGTTAGGGTAAGTTCGGTTTTTAAAGATGTCAACGGGCTTCAAATGGGGAACAACGTGCGATTTGCAGGGGTCAATGTAGGCACAGTGAGAGGCATCACCATCAAGAGTGACACCGCCATAATAGTAGATATGCTAATCAGTGAGAAAACCGCACAACTTATTAAAAAAAATGCACTGGCGACCATTAGTTCAGACGGTCTTGTGGGCAGTATGATTGTCAATATCATTCCTAATGATAATTTTATTGAAGCACGCATTGAATCCGGGGATACTATAGCCTCCATTAGTAAAATTGCCACGGCAGATATGCTCACCACCCTCAACACCACCAATGAAAACGCTGCACTGCTTACCCAGGATTTATTGAGAATCACAAACACCATCAACAAAGGAGAAGGTTTATTGGGCGCATTGATAAAGGATGAAGCCATGGTGGATGATGTGAGAAAAAGTCTCTCAAACCTTCAGCAAACCACTCAGACTGCCAAAATCACCATGAACGATTTAAACAGGATTATCAATGAAATCAATTTTGATGATAATGTAGCCGGAATGCTTTTGAAGGACACGGTTTCTGCACGAAAACTGGCAGCAGTTTTTGAAAATATCGAAAACTCATCCAAAGAAATTGAAGCCTTAACCAAAAACCTGAATGCTTTTTCTGAAACCCTAAAAAACAATGACGGATTGTTAAACTATGCCCTTCACGATACCACAGTTGTGAGGAGCTTGGATGCTACCTTGAAAAATGTTGAAGAAGCCAGTGAACGACTCAATGTCAATATGGAAGCTATGCGTGATAACTTCCTGTTGCGCGGGTATTTCAGAAGGCTTGAAAGACAGGAAGCAAGAGAAGAACGCCGGCAAAATAACTAAGCTTAAGCCCGTATGGAAGCTTCTTAACCCTATATATTGATATATAATGTGCCGTTTTAAAATGTAAACAAATTGGCTGGATGTGGGGTGCTGAATGCCTAAATGCTGAACAAAATAAAATGGGAAGCAAAAAATCTTCCGGCTTCCAACATCCAGCATCCCGCATTTTACACAATCAATAACCATAGATAAAGTTTTCAAATAATTATATTTCAAGAATCAAATTTATTACCATGAAAATCGAACACCTTGAAGAACGCGTAAACGAGTACAAAAACTCCATCAAAACAATTGTGGAAAAGCGATTGCTTTGGAAAAACACTACCAAAAAACTCATCGTCAATACACTTAAAAAAGCCGAAAGCAACTATCCGATTGGCTGGCAGGTTCAGGAGTTGAACTGGATACACAGTAATGAAGCCGTAAACATCACTTTTGATTCCTTTCCACCGGATATGATTGAGTTGACCAATCAGTTACCTACCTATCAGTTTCTTCAGGGGTCATCTTTGGTTTTCACGCAATTGCACAACGGTGACATTAATGTACTGATTTTATTTGCCATACCGGAACGCTCCATGCCAACAGAAGACGATTCTGAAGAGTTGGGAACTTATGCTCCATCACAAATTACCGAGACCTTTATAGCTGAAAAAGTGGACACTTTCCTCAAAGAAATAATCAAGAGAGACGTTCCAACACCAAGCGGTAAAATGGGGTTTAGTAAAGAAAAAAATAGTTAAATGGGTTTTATAACCACTCAAAAAACAACACAGGCGGAATTAAAAATAGCATAGCCAGAATTGTAAAAAACAGCAATAATTTCCAAATCCATTTGAACCAGATTTGATAAGGTACTTTGGCAATAGCCAAAATTCCCATTAATACCCCTGAGGTGGGAACAATTAAATTTGTAATTCCATCACCCAACTGATATGCAAGTACCGCTGTTTGCCTTGAGATTCCCATCAAATCACTAAGCGGTGCCATAATGGGCATGGTCAACGCTGCCTGACCTGAACCGGAAGGGATAAAAAAGTTAAGGAATGTTTGAATAAAAAACATAAACTGAACTGAAATATAAGCAGGTAAACCATCTGTTAATGATACTGCATAGTCCAGCATGGTATGTATAATCCTTCCGTCTTCGGCTATCACCAATATTCCTCTGGCCAGTCCAATAACCAAAGCTGCAAGCACCATTTCCTCAGCGCCTTTGACAAAGGACTCTGAAGTGATTTTTGGGGTAATCCCTCCCACCACAGCAGCAACAAGTGCCAAACCAAAAAACAAAGCCGATATTTCAGCAATATACCAGCCATAGACATTGACACCATAGACAAGCAGTCCCAGGGAAAGTGCGAGCATAGCCAATACCAGTTTGTGTCTTAGCGTAAAATTTTCGGTTTCAGTTTCAAATTCGGAAAGATCCCTTTTTTGGTCAAATTTATACATCAAACTTGCCTGTGGGTTTTTCTCGATTTTCTTCATATACCGGAGTACAAACCAAATGGCCAAAGCCGTGAAAACAAGCCAGACCAATATCCTGTAGTTAAAGCCCGAAAAGATGGGTACATCTGCAATGCCCTGTGCAATACCAATGGTAAACGGATTCAAAAAAGCACCGGCAAAACCGGCTCCCGCCCCAACAAAGGGAATGGCAACACCTGTAATGGAGTCATAACCCATTTTTAATGTTAACGGAATCGTTATTAGTACAAAAACGATGACTTCTTCACTCATCCCAAAAGTTGCCCCTCCAATTGAAAAGAAAAACATCAAAACAGCCAACATCAGGCTTTTAAATTTAGGGTAAGTAACAGATAGGTTTACAATCGATTTTAAACCTGCGTTAATGGCTCCGGTAGCTTGAATGACTTTAAAAGCACCGCCAACAATTAAAACAAATGCAATGATGCTTGCGGCTGAAACAATTCCGCTGAACGGGGCTGTTAAAAAGCTGAAAAATCCTTGTGGGTTTGATGCAACGGTTTGATAAGTTCCGGGAACCACAACCTCCCTGCCTTGCTCGTTGACCATAGTTTCAAATGCCCCGGCCGGTATGATCCAGGTTAAGACAGCTAAAAGCCCCATTATAAAAACCACAATCGACACTGCATCCGGAATGAATCTTAACCAGGATCTATTTTCCATATCTCATTTTTAGAAGGGTAAAGTTAAAAAAAATGAGTTAGTAATAGGGTTTACGTTCCGAAACCGGTTCTAATGGAATTTTAAGACTCTACATCAGGCAGATCGAGCAGTAAACTTTTCAACTTTGCCAGCAAGATTACTTCAGATTTATTTTTATCTGCAAAGGCAGATGCAATGCCGTCTGCAGTTTTCCAAATCAGTTTTTTGATAAAAGGGGAAAACAAACCGTTTGATTTAATCAAATAGACCCGAAAGCTTTCAAAACACTCTTCGGCATTGGTTTTGGATTCAACAAGACTGTCAAAAACATCAAAAACTTGTTTAGTTTGAGTTTTATCCAGCACTTTATTTGTTTCCCATTCCTTGCGAATAATCGCTTTAAAAAATGCAATTTCCTCCTCCACCACTACTTTGTCAATTGACGCGACCGAATAGAACAATTTAGCAAGGTTAATATTGAACTCTTCGTCACCTTTAAAATAAGCATTCATAGCACACAAAAATTAAATTATTCACAACTTCATTTAACAACTACTCCACTTCAAATCAATTTTGAGCTATTTCAAAAATAAAAGCCCATTTAAAAATGTTTTGCTAACTTTAGGTTCTAAAGAAATGCAGCTAAAATTAAGTGCCAAAAATAAAAAGAGTGCATTGTATTTATTATGATATAAATCATAAAAGCTGACTTTAATCATAGATGAGTGCCTTGAGAACAAGTAATTTTGATTAAAACCAAAAACCATGAGAAAAATAGCCCTTCCAACCGATTTGTCTGACAACGCTTTAAACGCTTTGGAGTATGCGGTGGCTTTGTTTAACGAGCCGGCAAAATTCTATTTACTCCACGCTTATGCCGATCAGATTTTTGGTCCGGAGACGCTTGACTTTTCTGATGATGAGATTGAACAGAAAAAAATGGGTACAGCTGAAAATTGCACATCAATACTAAAACCATTGATTGATAGCATTTTACAGAAACACCCCGGTTGCAAACACGAGTTTGAGGTCATGCCCAAGTGCGGTTATTTGCTTGACGAAATCAACCAACTGGTAGATAAAGAAAACATTGATATAATTGTTATGGGAACCCGCGGAAAAACCAATGACCGAAACATCACATTTGGAAGCAACACCCTTCAGGTCATTAAACAAGTGAAGTGCCCCGTGCTCTGTATTCCCGAAAACTTTAAATTCAAGGAACCCAAAAAACTTTTATTTCCAACAAACTATATGATTCCCTATCAAAAAAGAGAACTCAAAATTGTTGATGAAATTTGCAAATACTATAAGGCTGAAACCCATGTAATGTATGTCTCTAATTTTGGAGTGATTTCCAAAAGACAAAAATCAAATCAAACCTTACTAAAAACTTTGCTGGATGTTGAGCGCGTGCGTTTTCATCAGGTAGAGATGACAAGCAAAACAAACATCATCAATGAAAACATTGAAAAAATGGACATTGACTTGCTGGTGATGGTAAATTCCAGATACAGTTATCTCGAAAGCCTACTTGTGGATTCTACCATAGTTAAAATTGGACTGCAACCCAAAATTCCGTTTTTAATTTTACAAAACTATTTAAGAAGCTAATTTTAAGTATTATGAAAAAAATAATCCTTCCTACCGACTTTTCAGAAAATGCATACAATGCTGTGGCATATGCGCTGGAATTGTTTAAAAATGAAGAATGTACTTTTTACCTTTTAAACACTTACACGCCCATTCTTTATGACAGCGAGTATATGTATTACACCCCCACGATGTCCATTGACGAAGTGTATAAAACCAATTCCATCAAAGGGCTTGACCGGCTTGAAAAGCGCATTAAAAGAGAGTTTAGCAATCCAAAACATACCTTTAAAAAAATATCTGTTTTTAATTTTCTTACCGATGAGATTAATGAACAAGTTGAAGAAAAAGGAATAGACTTAGTGGTTATGGGAACCCAGGGCGCTACAGGTGCCAAAGAGATTCTCTTTGGTTCACAAACCATTCACACCATAAAAAAAGCCAAATGTCCTGTGCTAGCCATTCCGTCAGAATATGAGTTTATTCCCTTAAAAAACATTTTGTTACCCTCTGACCTCAGTATCGGGTTTAAGGAAAACCAATTGAAGCTCTTACGCTCACTTGCCCTTGAAAACAAAGTCGATTTACATATCCTACACATCATGGAAGGTGAAGAACTCACTGCCGTTCAGGAAGAAGGCAAACAGGAGTTGTTCAAATATTTCAAGGATGCCTCATTGCATTTTCATCTTGAACAAGGAGACGATATTCAAAAAGGAATTTTAGAGTTTAAGAAAAAGAATCCTGTAGAAATTTTATGTATGATCAACAACAAACACTCGTTTTTTGAAAACCTGTTTTTCAGACCGGTAGTTCATAAAGTGGGGTTTCAGGTAAAAGTACCGTTTTTGGTAATCCCTTCAGGTAAGTACAGCACAAGAAGTTTAATTTAAAAAGTGTTCAATGAAAACCATTCTCCTGCCCACTGATTTTTCAGAAAATGCACTCAACGCCATAAAATATGCCGTGGCTATGTACAGGGGTGACTCTTGTCAATTTTTACTGCTACACGCTTATGAAGTAAATGGGTATGTTGAAGGAAGCACTTTTGAAGCATCGCCCATAGCCTCCAAGCTTGAAGAGGCCAAACAAGAGCATGAGAGGGCACTTAATGATTTAAAAAATTATTTGACAACATCCAATGGGAATGGAAACCATAAATTCATTATCGCTGCTAAAAACCAAACAATTATTGATGCTATCCGGGAAGAAATCAAAACCAAAGATGTCGAACTTGTTGCCATTGGCACACAAGGAGCCACAGGAAGGTATGAGCTTGATTTTGGAAGCAACACCATTGAAATCATTGAAAATATAAAAGACTGTCCTGTTCTTGCTATTCCGCGAAATGAACGTTTTACCGAGTTAAACGAAATCGTTTTGGCCAACGGTTATAAACTCAAAAACCAAGCTGATGATTTTAGGTTCCTCATTCATTTGTCTAAAAAATTTGAAGCTCCGGTCAGGGTGTTAAACATCTCAGAAACCGGCGGATTAAACCCTGAACAGGAAGAAAACCAAACTGTTGTGAAACTTTTGCTTAGCGAAACCCAACACTCTTTTCATATGCTGGAACACGTTAGTGTGCCGGTGGGGATTTACTGTTTTAGCGAAAGCAGAAACAGCGATATGATTTCATTTGTCAACAAAAAATACACCTTTATTCAAAAGTTATTTTTCAAACCCTTGCATAAAAATTTAGGCAATTATGCCAAAATCCCTGTCTTGGTTTTACACCGAACCCAGGCCGGTTAACACAAGTTCACACCCCAACTATGGCTAAAAGAAATAAAAAAGTATTTGTCCTGAAAAAATCAGGTGACTATGCCGAGTTTTCCTCAAAAAAAGTGAGGGAATCACTTCGCAGGGCCGGTGCAGACTCAAAGACAATTGATGAAATAGTCTTACTGCTTGAAACCGAACTCTATGAAGGCATTTCGACCAAAGAAATCTACAACCGCGCTTTTCAGTTGTTAAAAAAGAAAAACTCTTATCAGGCTTCCCGCTATAAGTTAAAAAATGCCATATATGAACTGGGTCCGTCAGGTTTTCCGTTTGAACGTTTCATAGCTGCTATTTTAAAATATTCGGGCTATGAAGTGGAAGTGGGAAGTACACTATTGGGCAAATGTGTTAGTCACGAAGTGGATATTGTCGCTTCAAAAGATGAAAAAACAATTCTAATGGAATGCAAATTTCACGGCACTGAAGGCAAAAAATCTGATGTGAAAGTGCCTTTGTATATCGATTCACGCTTTAGGGATATTAAAAACCTGCATTCATCCTTCACTTTTGATGAGGGCTGGGTAGCGACCAACACGGTTTTCACTGAAGATGCAATGGCATATGCCAAATGCTCCGGCTTGAAGCTGTTGAGTTGGAACTTCCCCAAAGGCGACAGCCTGAAAGAACGCATCGACCATACCGGACTTTACCCCATTACGGTATCAACGCTTTTAAGCGCCCGTGAAAAACAATTTTTACTGAGCCGTGATGTGGTGTTGTGTAAAGATTTAATACACGACAAATTTTTCCTTGATCATTTGGGAGTTTCTGAAAACAGGCAGAAAAGAATCCTAAAGGAAATGGAAATACTTTGTGAAGGGTTTTATGTTTAATTCAACACTTTTTCTTTAGTCAATTCCCGCTGTAACTTTCCGGTGGTGGTATATTCCATTGTATCTACGAAATAGACCTTTTTAGGAATTTCATAAGGATGCAGCCCCACATAGTCAATTTCGGGGAAAGCTTCTTCTTTGCCTTCAACAATGAGAATCACTTTTTCGCCCAACAGGTCGTCGGGTACAGAAGTCACGAAAAATGGAGCGTCAATAACAAGGGCAAGCACCTGTTCCACCTGTTCCGGGTGCACTTTATGGCCGCCACTGTTAATCACAAAATCGGCCCTGCCCAACCAACTGAACTTAGTTGGGGAATACAGCTTTACCACATCGTTGGTATATACTTTTTCTTGTGAAACCTCAGGAGCATCAATGATTAAACAATTGCGTTCATCGGTTGTGAAGTTTACATTCTGAAGGGCTTCATAAGCATCATCGGTTGTTTCCTGTGGGGACCTGTGATTGAGTTTCTTAATGGCTACATGAGTGATGGTTTCAGTGAGGGCATATGTTGAGAAAACCTCAGTGGGCAGCCCCTGTAGTTTTTCCTGAAGCACGGGTGAAACCGCAGCGCCACCCACAATCAACTTTTTAACCCGATGCATGTCCTTCAAAGAATTTTGCAACTGCAGCGGTACCATAGCAGCAAAATCATAGTTCTTATTGGTTTGAGCCAGGGGCATTTTATTTGGAAGGACTACATCAATATGCCAGCCCAGATACAAGGCCCTTACCATCATCATCTTTCCGGCGATATAGTTTGCAGAAAGGCAGTGCAAAGCAGTGGTGCCTTCTTTCAAGTCAAAATAAGTACCGGTGGCTTTGGCACTGGCAATCATTTTAGTTTTGTCAAGTGTAATGGTTTTAGGGCTTCCGGTTGAGCCTGAAGTATTGGCAATTATAGTGTCTTTTGGATACAGCCAATTTAATAAAAAATCAGCCAGGATTTTGTCTTCTTCATCGCCTTCAAACTGCATGGCTTCTGCTACAACAATCAATTTTGCCAGGGAATAGCTTTTACCGTTCAATTTAAATTCAGGGTGGATGTGTAACCAGGGTTCTTCCATTTTTTATAGTATTTTTTCAATAGGGTCTGTATGAGATTCTTCTTCAATAACTATTGGCTTTTCAACTTTACCAAAAAGCTTTTCCTTCCAGTTGGTCCACTTGTATATTTTAGCTAAAATAATAAGGTAAATGGGATAAAGTATCAAAACCGGCAAAATTATATCCAATCCTGCAGAAGGTTCTGAAACATCTTTTAAAATGGAGTTGGTCTGAAACACTGTCCAATCGGCTGTAACAAGTAACGCAGCAACAATGTTGTTTCCGGCGTGAAACCCTAATGCCAATTCGAGCCCTTCATCCATCAGGGTCATAATTCCCAAAAGAAATCCGGTGCCGATATAATACACCATGATAATGTTGCCCAGTTTACCAACTTCAGGATTTGAAAGGTGTAATAATCCAAAAGTTACGGACGTGAGAATTAAAGGAAGCCAGCGGTTTTTGGCCAAAACCCCGATACCTTGCATCAAATACCCTCTAAACACATACTCTTCCATACTGGTCTGTAAAGGCATTAACAGTATAACAATAAGCGCCAGTATTAAAAAAGGCACTAACTGAAACTGAAGCACATAATTATCGGGATTGAGGTTGTAATCGATGATAGTGAAAGTTATCGTTGTTACAGCAACAAGTCCAAAACCGACAAAAAATCGCTTCCAGTCAATCTTAGGACGGGTTGTTGTGGCTTCAATCAGCGGTTGGTTGTGAAGGTATCTGATTATAAATAGTAACGCAACCAAACCAGCTACAAAGGAGAGCAATACAAGAAACAAGGTTAAATTTGAATCCAAAATTGTCATTAGTTTAGACATATCTGCCATATCACTAAAACTGCCACCGTCCTGCATGGATTTATATCCAACAGCAACAATAAATGGAATTGAACCAATTTGTGCTGCCACAAATACAACAATGATTCCGACGAGGTAACGCCACCAGTCGTGATGAGATTTAAATGCTTGTGCTATGAACATAGGGTTTCTAGTTTCTGGTTTCTGGTTTTGCTTCGCACAGTTCGTCCCGATACCTGCCTGCCGGCAAAGGCAGGGCTATCGGGACTCGTGTCTGGTTTTAGGTTTTAGATTATGTCTAACATCTCCAAATTCCACTCATTATCAAGGTTATACATCATATTTCCATTACGGACTTCCAACGGGGAATCGATGTTGTTTGTAAACAAACTACCCGTGCCCAAACCTTGTGGCAATTTACTGTTTTTTGTGAAAGTATATTGTGCAATTGCATTTAAACCCACATTACTTTCAAGGGCTGAAGTGACCCACCATCCACAGTTTTGATTTTCAGCCAGTTCAATCCAGGTATCGCTTTCGCGAAAACCTCCAATCAAACTGGGTTTTAAAATAATATACTGAGGTTTTATCGTTTTAAGCAGCTTTTTTTTGTGCTCTAATTCTAATACACCGATTAGCTCTTCGTCAAGTGCAATGGGAAGAGGGGTTTCTTCACACAAACGTGCCATGTCTTCCCAATATCCGGGTTTGATGGGCTGTTCAATGGAATGAATCTCAAGTGCTGAAAGACGCTTTATTTTTTCCAATGCCTCAGTTGGTGTAAACGCGCCATTAGCGTCCACTCGTAGTTCGATTTCTTTTGCAGAAAACTCTTTTCGCACAGATTCCAAAAGTTCCATTTCGGTTTCAAAATCAATGGCGCCTATTTTCATTTTGATACAATAGAAACCCGCAGCTATTTTTTCTTTGATCTGCTTATTCATAAATTCCTTGTCCCCCATCCATACCAGGCCGTTAATGGGTATTGTTGCCTTTCCTTTTGTAAACCCTGAGGGGAATAGTTCAAATGTGTTTTTCGCTTTAAGCGAAAGAAATGCGGTTTCCACTCCCATTTGGATGGAAGGGAATTCTTCTAAAGCCTTGTAAAGTTTTTCTTCTCCCTGATGGATGTTTTCACACACCCAGTTGAGTTTGTCTTCATAATCCGGGCGGTCGTCAATACTCAGTCCTCTCAGTAAGCCGCATTCACCAATTCCGGTTTTTTCACCGTCTTTGATTATGATAAACCAGGTTTCTTTTGTTTGCATCACACCTCGGGATGTACCGCTTGGGCGTTTGAAATTGAGGGTATATTTTTTGTATAATGATTTCATTTTACCGATATTTTATCCCTACGGGATTTATTTGTTGTATCTCATTTGTTTGTTACCAATATAGCATCCCTACGGGATTTGTTTTTACAATCAATATTTCTTGTTCCGTTAGGAACATAATATCGGTAAAACATGCTCTCTTAACAAACAAAAAGTCCCGTAGGGACGACATATTAGTTGTTTTCTGTCAAATCTTTGAAGATGTATTTTGTGTCAAAGTCCACTTCAAACTTTTTCAAAATCTCAATATACTCTTCTAAAAATGTTTTCTGTTTGTGATGCTCCTCTTGATTTTCAATGTATAAAATAACTTTCTTTAATTGTGATTTGCTGTATGAAAATGCGCCATAACCTTCCTGCCATTCAAATCTGGTTTTTAATAGTCCCTTTTGATTTATCCATTTAGAGGAATTTGCCTTAATATCCTGCATCAAATCTGATATAGACTGAGATGGTCTTATTCCAACAAGAATGTGGATGTGGTCAGGCATTCCATTAATTGCTAAAAGCTTGTGTTTATTATTTTGAACAATCCCTGTTATGTATTTGTAAAGCTCATCCTTCCAGGATGGCTTTATCAATGCATTTCTAAACTTTACTGCAAATACAAAATGGATGTGGATTTGTGTATAGGTATTTGCCATATTAATGCTTTTGTGTAAAAAATTGATTATCCCATTACCAATATTTCATCCCTACGGGATTCAACGGGTTATATCTTTTTATTTTTCTAC
>CAYXXY010000004.1:0-109098 GCA_964469175.1 uncultured Flavobacteriaceae bacterium | reverse complement strand
TACGGGATTCAACGGGTTATATCCTTTTTATTTTTCTACCAATATTTCATCCCTATGGGATTAATTTGATGTGTACATTTTAATAACCCACTCGCCCTATCAAAGTTCAATACTTTCTCCAATATCAAGCAACATCAGGTCTTTACCGGCATCATAAAATTTGCGTTTGGCCTCCTCATGGTCAATTTCAATATAGCCAAAGGTATCATAGTGACATCCTAAGATTTTATCACATTCCACAAAATTGGAAGCTATGATGGCATCTTCAATTCCCATAGTAAAATTATCGCCTATGGGCAGTATGGCCAGATCGAGTTTGGTGTGCAAAGGGATGAGCTTCATATCCATAGTGAGCGCAGTGTCACCGGCTATGTAGATGTTTTTGTGTTCACCTTCAATGACAAATCCGCCGGGTTGGCCACCGTAGCTTCCATCGGGGAACGAACTGGTATGTATGGCGTTGACATATTTTACTTTCCCAAAGTCAAACTCCCAGCTTCCACCGTGGTTCATGGGGTGAACAGTAATGCCTTTGTTTTCATAATGTGTGGCAATTTCATGATTGCTCACAATCACGGCACCGGTATTTTTGGCAATGGCCTCAGCATCCAATGTATGGTCCTGATGGGCGTGGGTGAGCAAAATATAGTCTGCTTTTAAGTTGTTGATGTCTATTTTTCCATCCACCAGCGGACTTCCACTGATGAAGGGGTCAACGATAATGTGTTTTCCTTTAATTTCGAGTGAAAAGCTGTTTTGTCCGTAGAAAGTAATCTTCATTTTAAAACATTTTTGTGTTAACGTTTTAAAGATAGTAAAAGCAGTTTTTAGAAGTCTTAAAAAATTTAAAAAAGATGATATGTTGGGTGTTGGATGCTGGGTGCTGGGTGTTGGTTAAAACAAAAACACCACAAAAAACAAAATGCTAAAGAAAAAGGTACTGAGGGCCACTTTTTTTAATTCGGGATCAAGAGCTGCAGGATTCTTGTTTGTGATTACAAAAGCATAATGTTTCAGTAAAGGTAAAAATGCAAGCAACGGCAAATACTGCCACCAATGTTCTGCAAAGAAATAAAAGTAAAGAAACGCAGCCCCATAAGCCGTTAACAATAAAAAAGCATGGTAATTTTTGGAGGCTTTCTCGCCCAGCAACACCGGAATAGTGACTTTGTTTACCTGTGCATCGCCGATGCGGTCACGCATATTGTTGAGGTTAAGAACGGCCACACTTAAAAACCCAATGGCAATAGCAGGCAAAAACACTCCCACTGAAAGTGTCTGATGGTACAAAAAGAAACTCCCCACTACAGAGAGCAGTCCAAAAAACAAAAACACAAATAAATCGCCCATTGCTTTATAGCCATAAGCCGATTTACCCACAGTATATTTAATGGCCGCAGCAATAGAAGCCACACCCAAAAGGAAAAAGAGTATAAAATATCCGGCATTTTCAGTCCCGAAAGCGGTATATATCAGAAAAACCGCAACGATTAAAGTGAGAAAAGCCGTAAGCATCATCCCTTTTTTGAGTTCGGCAGCTGTGAGCAGTCCACTTTGCAAGGCACGTTTGGGGCCAATGCGACTGTCGTTGTCTGTTCCTTTAATGCCATCGCCATAGTCGTTTGCAAAATTTGACAATACTTGGAAACCAAGTGTGGTGAGCAATGCCAGTATAAAAATACAGGTTTCAAATGCGTTTACACGAACCACCATAGCAGAACCCACAATAATACCTGAAAAAGACAAGGGAAGTGTTCGCAATCGGGCGGCATTGAGCCAGGCTTTGGATTTACTCATCAATAAAAATTAGGTCACAAAAATACTTAAACCAATGCTAAAAAATCCTTTATGTCTTCATTTTCGCCATAAATTAATAGCACATCATCCTCTTTAATTTTAGTTTCGGCGGAAGCAATACCTTTTATTTTTGAAATATTCTGCATCACACCAATGAGGTTCTCCTCTTTGGAAAGTTTGACCACAGACAAAACAAGAAGGTTATGTGATTTTATAAAATCAATTTCACCAATGGTTTTACCTATGTATTTTTTAGGTGCTTTGACCTCAATCAGGCAGTAGTTTTTATTTACCACAAAGGAATCTATAGTGCCAATCATGTTCAGCTTGTTTGCCCAGCGTTCTGCAGCTTCCTCTTCGGGGTGGATGATTTCTGTTATACCCATAGCGTGAAGTACGGTTTTTTGTAGGGGTGAAACCGCCCTGCTGATGATCTTTTTCACTTTAAGTTGTTTAAGCAATGCCGTAATCATAATACTGGCACCCTGATTTTCGCCAATGGCGACAAGCACAACATCGGTATCTTTTAACGGCAAACTTTTCACGACAACCTCCTCAGAGCAGTCCATACAAATAGCATGGGTAACGTGCTCTTTTATGGCGTCAACCCGCTCCATTTTTTTGTCAACAGCAATCACTTCATTGCCCGAAAGTGTGAGTTTTTGAGCCAATGTTGACCCAAAATATCCCAAACCTATTACTATATATTTCATTGCTTCTAAATTTAATTAATCAAAATTTCTTCTGTTGGATAACGGTAGTTTGACACCCGCATTTTTTTCATAAAGGCAATAAGCACCGTAAGCATAGTCATCCTACCCACAAACATGGTTACTGTTATTATAAACTTTCCGATTCCGGAAAGGTCTTGTGTTATGCCCATACTGTAACCCGTCGTGCTGTATGCCGAAACACTTTCAAATATAATACTTATTAAACTGGAATCAGGTTCAAAAAAGGCAAGCAGCAAAACAGACAACCCAATTGCAACCAATGAAAGCATGATAATTGCAAAAGATCTTTTTACGGTGTTTTGTGAAATTTCCCTGCCAAATGCTTCTATTCGATTTTTTCCTTTGGCAATGCTTAAAATATTAAGTGTAGCCACGGCAAGCGTACTCGTTTTTATACCCCCACCCACTGAAGCCGGTGAAGCACCCACCCACATCAAAAACATAAGAATAAATAGCGTGGGGAAATGAAGCATTGAGGTGTCAAAAGTATTAAAGCCGGAAGTCCTTGCGGTTGACCCAAAAAATGATGTCACCAGTTTGCCCCAAAAACTATGATTGCTCAGTGCATTGTTGTACTCAAAAATCAGGAAAAAAAACATCCCTCCAAAAATCAAAATAAAGGTCGTCGCCAAAGTTATTCTTGAATTGAAGTTTACCACCCATACCAAATTTACAGAAGCACGGCGTCCCATAATTTTGGTAAATGTCTTTAGTATGTAAAATTTTAAATACTTGAAAAGATTAAAAATTATGGGAAAACCAATACTCCCCAGCACAAACAAAAAGGCTATGATGAGATGCAGGGGATAGTTTAAATTAAACCCTGGTTCATAAAGATTGTTCCCCAATGTTGAAAACCCCGCATTACAAAATCCCGAAATGGCGTGAAATACTGAAAAGAACACCTGATCTGAAAAAGAGGAAATCATCGAGTTATCCAATGTAAAAAAGATGAGTATCGCCCCAATGGCCTCTATAAAAAACGTAAGGAAAAGAATTTTTTTAAGTGTTTCAAAAACCTCACCCAATTTTTCGGAATTGGTCATGTCCTTTAACAGGAGTTGATTTTCATATGTAGAACCGCCCTTAAAAAAGAAACTGAAATAACTGGCAAAAGTCATAATTCCTATTCCGCCAAGCTGGATCAAAACCAAAATTACTATTTGCCCAAAACTTGTAAAATAACTGCCTGTTTCAACCACAATCAGGCCAGTGACACAAACGGCACTTGTGGCTGTAAACAAGGCATCAATTAAAGAAATTCCATCATAGGTGGCATTGGGAAGCAGTAAAAACCCACAGCCTAAAAGAATAAGTGCCAAAAAACTGAAAATTAATAATTGTGCCGGGTTAAAAGTAGAGGTGTATAAATTTATTTTTTTATCTGAAAGTTCCCTTAAAAAGAACAACAACAAAGCCAGATAAACCCAAATAGAGGCTGAGAGCAATTCAGGTAACATTAAAATCCACCCTAACCTGTTAAACAACACAAGCACAAAAAGCAACAAGCACAAAAAATCAAATAAAACAACCCTGAACTTTTTCCTGAATTGGATGACATATTTATACACCAATGAAAAAATGGCGACAGCTAAGCCCAAGTTGTAAATCCACTGAATGCTTGTATCTATAAACGGTGAAATTTTAAATCCAATTTCAATAACGATTATAAACAATACAAAGAGGCTCAACCAAAAAAAGGGAAACCCTTTCAATTCTTTCAGCACAAAGTGTTTTATATTTTCAATATGTTTACGCATTCTAATTAAAAATCTCAGCCAGTAATTCCTTGAGTAAATCGGCCTGGCTTAAATTTGCTGCTCCCACCCCTTTGCTTTTCATATCAATATCCCGCAGTTTGGCAATAATACCACTCACTTTTTTCATGGGGTAATTGGATGCAGCCAGTTGGTAATCTTTTATAAAAAAGGGATTGATGCCCAGTTCTTTGGAAGCATTGTTTTTGTTGGTCAAAGCGTGGTATTTCAAGACCTTTGAAAAAAATGAGTGCAGGAGTGCCACAGTCATCACCAGCGGATTGTCCTTTGGGTTTTGAGCAAAATAATTGGTTATCCTAAACGCCTTTTGAACATTCTTGGTCCCAATGGCATTTTGCAGCTCAAAATTGTTGAAATCCTTACTGATGCCAATGTTTTCCTCAACCAGTTCGGGGGTAATGATTTGTTCAGGTTTGATGATTTGAGTAAGTTTATTGAGTTCGTTATTGATCTTGCCCAGGTCATTGCCCAGGAATTCAAGTAACATCAACGATGCCTTGGGTGCTATTTTATAGCCTTTTGCAGCAAGCATTTTTGAAATCCAGTCGGCCACTTTGTTTTCATAAAGTTTCTTTTCATCGAGTATCACCCCGTTTGCCTTGAAGGTTTTGTAAAGTTTTTTTCGTTTGTCGATACTTTTGTATTTATAACAAATCACCAGAACGGTTGTGGGTTGCGGATTTTCGCAATAAGGAGCTAGGTTTTCTATGGTTTTATGCAATTCCTGGGCTTCTTTGACTATAACAATCTGTCTTTCGGCCATCATGGGATAACGTTTTGACTGGCCAATGATGTCGTCCACACTCACGTCATTGCCATAAAGCACCATTTGGTTAAAGGCTTTTTCATCTTCGGTAAGAAGATTGTCTTCAATATAATCTGAGAGAAAATCGATATAAAATGGTTCTTCACCTGTGAGGAGGTAGAGCGGTTTGATTTTTCCGGACTTTATGTCGTTTACAATGCGTTTTACTTCTTCCATTGAAAAAAAATGTTCATTTTTGTGTGATGCAGCAACTCAATTTTCCGGCATACGGGTTTCGTTTCAAAAGTAGCGAAAATAAAATTTCCATTTTTGACCCCATACGCAAAAAGTTTATTATTCTCACTCCCGAAGAATGGGTTCGCCAACATGTGGTTCAATTTCTGATGGTTGAAAAAAAGTTTTCAAAATCACTGATTAATGTCGAAAAGGTGTTATTGCTTAACGAAATGAAAAAACGTTATGATGTCGTTGTTTTTAATCCTGACGGAAGTATTCATTTGATTGTAGAATGTAAATCACCCAACATTGAAATCACCCAGGAGACTTTTGACCAGATTGCACGGTACAATTTAAGTTTGAATGCCACATACCTGATGGTCACTAACGGATTGCAACATTACTTTTGTCAAATGGATTATGAAAAACAAGCCTATGTTTTTTTAAAAGATTTACCTTTACACCATTGAAAACAGCTGTAGTCATACTTAACTGGAACGGTAGAAAACTTTTGGAGGAATTTCTTCCAAGCGTTGTTTTACATTCAAAAAGTGAAGCAGAAATTTTTGTCATCGACAATGCCTCGACTGACGATTCCATTTCTTTTCTAAAAAGCAGTTTCCCTGAAATAAAAATAATCCAAAACCCTGAAAACAAAGGATATGCCGGCGGATATAATCAAGGCTTAAAACACATAGAAGCAGATATATTTGTTTTGTTGAATTCTGATGTTGAAGTAACGGCAAACTGGCTAATTCCTGTCTTAAAAGAATTCAAAAACAATACAAACCTTGCTGCTGCACAGCCCAAGATTCTTGATTATAAAAACAAGGAATACTTTGAATATGCCGGTGCAGCAGGTGGATTTATTGATAAGTACGGCTATCCCTACTGTCGCGGCCGAATTTTCAACACCATCGAAAAAGATGAAGGCCAGTATGACGGGGTTACAGAAATATTCTGGGCAAGCGGTGCTTGTTTTTTTGTGAGAGGCACCCACTTTTGGGAAGCCGGTGGATTTGATGAGGATTATTTTGCCCACCAGGAAGAGATTGATTTGTGCTGGCGTTTTTATAATATGAATTTAAATGTAGTTTGTGTGGGTGATTCAAAGGTGTATCACCTGGGTGGCGGAACACTTGACAACTTAAGTCCAAAAAAAACATTTCTCAACTTCCGAAATTCACTTTTTAACCTTCAAAAACATGTCCCAAGTGGCAATTTGTTCACCACAATTTTCATCAGAATGCTTTTGGACGGGTTAGCCGGCATCAATTTTTTGGTCACTTTTAAGTTAAATCACTTTATTTCGATAATAAAAGCACATTTTTCATTTTATTTTAACCTCAGCAAAACCGCAAAAAAAAGGAACAAGTTGTTAAAAAAGAAGAAATTTTACACAACTAACTCGATAGTTTTTACATATTTCGCAAAAAAAATCAAGCTATTTAACGAGCTTTAAGGAAATATTTCTAAATAATTGTTAACTATAATTAATTTGGCCTAAAATTTGGTAAATTTGGTTAACATTTAAACCATTTAAAAAAACCAAAAAATTATGAAGAAAATAATTGTTTTCGGGAGTGTAATTGCGCTTCTTTTTTCATCGTGTGTTTCTCAAAAAAAATATGCTGAGCTTGAAGAGCAGTATAAAAACACACAAGATTTGTTAAACTCAACAACTGTTAAGCTCAATGTTTGTCTTGAAGAAAGAGCCTCATTACAGGCGAGAGCAAATTCGCTTGAAAGCCAGGTTGCTTATCTGAATGAAACCAACAGAGACTTAATCAGAAGTATTGGGGATTTCACTGACTTAACAAAAAAGGGAGCAGAAAATTTACAAAAATCACTACAAAGTCTTCAGGAGAAAGACTTAACTATCAGAAAATTACAGGATGCTGTAAACAGAAGGGATTCTGTTAACCTAGCTTTGGTTCAAAGCTTAAAAGGTGCAATTGGAAACCTTGATGATACTGACATTGAAATCAGTGTTGAAAAAGGAGTTGTTTTCGTGAACATTTCTGACAAGTTATTGTTTGCAAGTGGAAGCTACAACATCACCAGCAGAGCCAGGGAAGTACTTGGAAAAGTAGCAATGGTTGTGAAAAACCAGCCAGACTTTGAGTTCCTTGTTGAAGGTCACACAGACAACGTGCCAATTAGCAGACCGGGAATCCAGGACAACTGGGATTTAAGTGTGCTTAGAGCAACAGCTATTGTTAGAGCATTACAAAAAGACTTTGGTGTTGATCCTGCAAGAATGACTGCTGGAGGTAGAGGTGAGTATGTGCCGGTTGCAAGTAATGCATCAGCTGACGGAAGAGCCAAAAACAGAAGAACTCGAATCGTGGTGCTACCAAGAATTGAGCAATTCTATGAAATGATTGAAGAAGGTCTAAAAGACCCGGCAATCAATTAAGGTTTAAATATAATGATTGAAAAGTCCGGCTTGTCCGGACTTTTTTTATATCTCTAAATTTCCCTTTCCTTCCCGAATCAATAAAGGCTCGCCTTGAGTTAAATCAATAACTGTTGAAGCTACATTGCCTCCATATCCCCCATCAATCACAATATCAACAAGGTTTTCCCATTTTTCAAAAATCAATTCGGGGTCTGTGGTGTATTCAATCACCTCGTCCTCGTCATAAATAGAAGTTGAAATTATTGGATTGCCCAATTCCCTTACCAAAGCCCTGATAATATTGTTGTCAGGCACACGAATACCCACGGTCTTCTTCTTTTTAAATACAGACGGCAGGTTGTTGTTTCCTTCCAAAATAAAAGTATATGGACCCGGAAGTGCCCTTTTAAGCATTTTAAACGTTGCTGTATCTATTTGCTTGACATAATCTGAAAGATTACTCAAACTCTCGCAAACAAATGAAAAATTGGCTTTTTCTAACTTTACTCCTTTAATATGTGCTACCCGCTCAAGCGCTTTATTGTTGTTAATGTCACAACCCAGACCGTAAACAGTGTCTGTAGGGTAGATCACTAAACCACCGTTGCGAAGTACTTTTACTATTTCCTGAACCTGCTTTTCGTTTGGGTTCTCTTCATAAAGTTTTATTAATTTGGCCATAGCAATTGATTTATATCGAAAAAATTTAGTAAAATAGCATAAAACACAAAGTTATTTGTTTTAAAATAAAATATACCCCCAATGAAAAAATATCTTTTTCTATTTGTAATCCTTACGCCATTATATTTTCTTTCAACCTCTTGTAGTTCTGATGACGGAACACCCATTGAGGAACCCATTTTTCTGGAAGCAGAAACACATTTGAACGTTTCCTATGGCCAACACCCAAGGCAAGTGTATGACTTGTACCTTCCTGAAGGCCGCACCCAACAAAATACCAAGGTGATTGTTCTTGTTCATGGTGGTGGCTGGACAGCCGGTGACAAAAGTGAAATGGGTGAAGTTGTAGATTATTTCAGGGAGAATCATCCCGACTATGCATTAGCCAACATTAATTATGTCCTGGCTGAAGTTGGTGTACCCGCTTTTCCAAATCAATTTCTGGATTTGGGCAGTGTTATTTCACAATTGACAGACCAACAAAACGAACTTCAAATAAAACCAGAATTTGGCCTTGTAGGCACCAGTGCAGGAGCACATATTTCAATGATGTATGCTTATGCTTATGACACTACAAACCAGGTCAAATTTGTGGCAAATATTGTTGGGCCTACAGATTTTACAGATCCATTTTATGCAGACAACCCGGATTTTAATCTCGTTTTTCCATTATTGATAGACGAAAATGCATATCCATCTAACACAAATCTTTATGAAGCAGTAAGCCCTGTTTATCAGGTTTCAGCCACAAGTTCACCCACTATAATTTTTTATGGTGATCAAGACCCGCTTGTGCCTTTGAGCAATGGACAAACCCTTGAGGCAGTATTGAATGCTGCAGGAGTTCCAAATTCATTAAATGTCTATGAAGGTGGACATGGGAATGACTGGAGTGAAGCTGATTATGAAGATTTAAGGCTTAAAATGGAAGCATTTATGCTTTTCCATTTACCGCTTTAAAAGCATTAAGCTTTTTTAAATTTTCCTGCAAGTTGATTAATCCATGAAATTGCAGTACCAAACGAGGCAATTCCGCATACAACCAAGATAAATGTAATTAGTTTCCCCAGATTTGTCACCGGATAAAAATCACCATAACCCACTGTTGTAATGGTTATAAAACTCCACCAAAGTGCGTCCTCGGCGGTTTGAATGTTCCCCACATCTTTTTCAAGGTAGAGCACTGCAGTGGTTGTAAGGACTAAAGTGGTAAACGCGGTAAATACTACAAATCCATAAAGAGATGCAGCTTTGTTTTGACGAATAAATGCTACAAGCAATTTGACCGATTTTATAATCCTGAATATCCTGAATATCCTGAATATCCTTACAAACCTAAATTCGGAAACCATTGGCAATGAAGAAATCAAGTCCAGCCAACCCATACTATAGAAGTATTTCCACTTGTTTTCAGCTTTAAACAATTGATTTAAAAAGTCGATAAAAAACACAAAACACAGTAAAAAATCAAAGAAGGTGATCAAACGGTAAATTTCTGAATCTGAGGGTATAAAAAACAATAGGGAAAGCAAAAAAATACTAAATATCGATAGCAGCATGATTACGATATTAGTAACAGACATAATTTGCGGTTTTTAATTATCTAATATATTCAATTTTGCAAAGCGCAGCAAAAGTTTTTTTACCCCTCCGTTTTCAAAATCAATTTCTGCTTTTCTGTCTGCCCCTGCCCCTTCTATGTGAAGCACTTTTCCTTTTCCAAACCTCATGTGCTCTACCAAGGCTCCCTGGGCTAACTTATCAAGTTCGGTATTTGACCCTGCAGACGCATTACTCACCGGCTTAAGTCGTCTCAGCTTTTGCAGTTGGGCTTCGGTTGGCCCTTTTGGCGGCGAACCGTTTGCCGGCTTTCTCAATCGCAATTTACTTTTGTCAATCTCGTCAAAAATATCGGCATCAATCAGAGGCTTATAACGATTTTCAGTTATTGGGGTTAGGTATTCCAGATAGTCTTCATCAATTTCTTCAATAAACCGGCTGGGTT
This sequence comes from uncultured Flavobacteriaceae bacterium, assembly GCA_964469175.1. Taxonomy (GTDB): domain Bacteria; phylum Bacteroidota; class Bacteroidia; order Flavobacteriales; family Flavobacteriaceae; genus Planktosalinus. The sequence continues at coordinate 98,720 of CAYXXY010000004.1, read as the reverse complement.
CGGCATCCACGAGTTTTCCCCAGCGATAACGTGTTTGGGTATAAGTGAGATAGGCTTGTTTTTCGGCACGGGTAAGCGCCACATAAAACAAACGGCGTTCCTCTTCTATTTCTTCACGGGTGTTCATACTCATTGCACTAGGAAAGAGATCCTCCTCCATACCTACAATATACACATAGGGAAATTCCAAGCCTTTTGCCAAATGTATGGTCATTAAAGCCACCCGGTCATCATCGCCTTTTTCATTGTCGAGGTCAGTAGCCAAAGCTACGTCTTCAAGAAATTCACTAAGTGAACCTGTGGCTTCATCAATTTCCTTTTGTTCTTCAACAAAATCACGTAAACCATTGAGCAATTCTTCAATGTTTTCAATACGTGCAATACCTTCCGGTGTTCCGTCTTTTTTTAATTCCTGAAGAAACCCGGTTTTTTTCACCACGTGTTCAGCAATTTCAAAAGCGTTGTATCCTTCATTCAGCACCTGAAAACTTTTTATCATTATTACAAAGTCCTGAAGCCTGGATTTTGTTCCGCTGTTGATTTTTAAATCCACTTTATCAAGGTTGTCCATCACCTCAAACACAGAACGCTTGTAGTGGTTTGCAGCCACTATAAGTTTGTCGAGTGTTGTATCACCAATTCCGCGTGCAGGATAATTGATTACCCGCTTGAGTGCTTCCTCATCTTTGGGATTTAAAACAAGCCTCAAATAGGAAATGACATCTTTAATTTCCTTACGCTGGTAAAAACTCAGTCCGCCATAAATGCGATAGGGAATGTCTTTTTTCCGAAGTGCATCTTCCATTGCCCTTGACTGGGCATTGGTTCTGTAAAGTATGGCAAAATCACTGTTTTTTAACTGGTGATTCATTTTGTTTTCAAAAATGGAACTCGCCACAAATCGTCCCTCATCACCATCGGTCATGGTGCGGTTAATGAGTATTTTGTTCCCGGACTCATTTTCTGTCCAGACTATTTTCTCAAGACGGGTTTTGTTTTTTTCGATGATAGAATTGGCTGCTTCAACTATATTTTTGGTGGAACGGTAATTTTGTTCCAAACGGTACACTTTTACATCATCATAATCCTTTTGAAAATTGAGTATGTTACTGATATTTGCCCCGCGAAAAGCATAAATACTCTGTGCATCATCACCCACAACACAAATATTTTGAAAACGGTCTGAAAGTGCCCTTACAATTAAATACTGGCTGTGGTTGGTATCCTGGTACTCGTCCACAAGTATGTACCTGAACCTGTCCTGATATTTGGCCAAAACATCAGGAAAACGGGTGAGCAACTCGTTGGTTTTTAGCAATAAGTCATCAAAATCCATAGCTCCCGCTTTAAAGCAGCGCTCCACATAAGCCTTGTAGATATCCCCGAACCTTGGGATTTTTGCCATCGCGTCTGCTTCAATCAGTTCGGGATTATTGAAATAAGCCTTGACTGTAATGAGGCTGTTTTTACATGATGAAATTCGGGAATAAATCTGCTTGTATTTATAGACATCTTTGTCCAGATGCATATCTTTTATAATTGCCCTGATGACACTTTGGGAATCCTGGGTATCATAAATGGTAAAATTAGATGGATACCCCAATCGGGCAGCCTCACTTCGCAATAATTTTGCAAAAACTGAGTGAAAAGTTCCCATCCACAGGTTTTTAGCTTCACTCGCGCCCACAATTTCGGCGATACGCTTTTTCATTTCGCGGGCAGCTTTGTTGGTAAATGTAAGGGCGAGAATACTAAAAGCATCTACCCCCTGCTCCATTAGGTATGCAATGCGATAAGTAAGCACACGGGTTTTTCCCGATCCTGCACCGGCAATAACAATCATAGCCCCGTCTTTTTGAAGGACAGGTGCACGTTGTGCTTCATTTAATTGTTGAAGATATTTTTGCAAAAATGACAAGATTATTGAGGTTGTGAAATTAATGATTCACAGCTTAATTTTTATGCAGAATCCTGATAAATTACTAACAAATCATATAACAGTTTCAACACGTTTGTTCCATCAACCTCTAAAATCTTAAGAAACTGTAAAAGCAAAATGTGTTAGATTCATATTGTGTATATTTGGGCTTTCAAATTTAGATTATGCAAGATATTGGTTCAGCTTTAAGTTATTTAGCTTATTTATTACCTGCAATTGTTGTGGGAATTATTGCCTTTTATTTTTTTAAAAGCCACTTGGCAAACGAAGAAGGCCGAAGAAGGTATTTATTACACAAAGAATCCCAAAAGGATATGCTTCCTTTAAGACTTCAGGCATATGAACGACTTACATTATTTTTGGAGCGCATTTCGCCCAACAAATTATTGGTAAGGGTTGCTCCGTTTTCTGAAGATGTAGATGGCTATGAAAAACTCCTTGCCAAAAGTATTGAACAGGAATTTGAGCACAACATAGCACAGCAAATCTATGTCACAAATGACTGCTGGAATATGGTAAACGCTGCAAAAAATGCCACCATCCAGATTATAAGAAAAACGGCTATGAATGAAAAGGTAGATTCTTCCTCCAAGCTAAGGGAAGTGATTATCCAACATTTTATGGATGAATCCACGCCATCTCAAAAAGCTTTACATTATTTGAAACAAGAAGTGAGTGAATTGATGTAAATCAGGGAATAAAATCCACTTTACTTGATGCTATACGGTTTGCTGTAGTTTCATAACCCCTCTTCCACCAGTTTTTCATCAAAGTTTTATCGAAAATCAATGCGTTTTCGGTGAGTTTTGTGGGGGTGTAATACAAGTTCAACTTAACATCTTTTGTCAATGCTGCCAGTTTTCCCTCAGCGATGTTGTGAAATTCGATTTGGTCTACAATAAACCCAAATAGATTCACCATCAACGAAAAAGGATTTTTACCCAGCACTTTGTTGTGTTCCATATTTTCAGCTTCGAGGATAATGGCATCCACTTCTTTAGCCCCCATTTTAATAGCCTGCCTGATGGGCGAAACGGCTCCAAATCCGCCATCGGCATATTCGTGACCATTTTTGGTAACCAGCGACATAAAAGGAATATAATTGGATGAAATCCACATCCAGTCACAAAAATCATTGTAATCACAATCCTTGATGGACTTGTATTCAATTTCGTTTTTTGTAAGGTTGGAAACTGTTACAACAAGTTCGGTATCACTGTTTTTTAATGTTAGGAATTCTTCGATTGTGAAATTTCGGGTGATGTTTTTTCTCAGGTTTTTGCTTTCGCCGAAGGTTCGCTTATTGCGCAATAGCTGCCACAACACGTTCCAGTGTTTGATGGCAACATATTCACGGTTTCCTTTTTTCTTGATGATAAAAGGGTTGATGTTGAAGATATCAGCAGGATTCACATTGGTGTAGATTTCACGCAATTTGTCAATTTTTCCCAGGGCCAAATGAGGCAATAACAAGCTACCCGTAGAAGTGCCTATAAATAAGTCGTACTTGTTTTTTTCAGTTGCAATGAGGTATTCTGCCACACCTCCGGCATAAGCTCCTTTACTGCCCCCTCCTGATATGACCAGTGCTTTCATAAAAAGATATTTATCGTGAAGGTAGCATTTTTATGGTTTTGTGGCTCTAAGCATTTCCCTTTTTCCGGGTGGACCGGCAAGTTTTTCCACAAGAAAACCAGCAGCCTGCATTGCTCTTCGGGCATTGCTGTTTGCAGAATAAGTGACTAATACACCTTTGCTTTTTAGGGCATTGAACATCAATTTAAAAATGGGTTCTGTCCAAAGTTCGGGTTGCACCCGCGGTCCAAAGGCATCAAAATAAATCAGGTCAAAACGGTTTTTATCGTCAATTTGATTGAAAAAAAGGTTGCGCTTTTTAAAACTGAAGTTTGTAGTGATTTGATGGGTCAGTTCCCATTCTACTTGATGCAATTGGTCAAAAAGTATTCGGTCAATATGAAGTTGTTCCGGAAAATTGATGTTTTTGATTTCAGAAAAGTCCACCGGATGGGCTTCGATAGCTTCATAATAGACTTTCAAGTTATCTTTTTCGGCGTTAAGTAAAGTCAGCAAAGCATTGAGTCCGGTACCGAAACCAATTTCAAGTATGGAAATTTCGTTTTGGTTAAAAAAAAGAGACAAACCCATTTTAATAAAAACGTGGTTTGCCTCTTGTATTGCTCCGTGTTTTGAATGGTAGTTTTCATTCCAATCAGCGAGATGGATTGTTGTTGAGCCGTCTGCTGTTATAATGATTTCCCGTTTCAAAAATTAGTTGATAATGAGTTTTTTTATTCGCGGAATGGGACCCAAGCATTCCGTTTGATGACAGGAGATACACACATTTATTGCGTCGTTGTATCGTTGTTTTAAAGGCACATTTGTGGTTTCTTCAAAAATGAACTCAACACGCTCCACAAACAGATGTGAAAAAGCTTCAAAGTTGGGAGTTCGCTCCCTGAAGTCAGACATCTGTGCTGTATGAATTTCAAGAATCTCCTCGGGGAAGGATTGTAAAGTATTTCCCTCAAGTATATCGGCTTTCATCTGTTCATGAATTTCAAAAATGGTGTTCATATAATTAGCCATTTCTGATGGTTCATAAAGGTCATATTTATTTTTGTTTTCTATTGTCACTTTTGATTCCTTTTTGGAAGAATCACAGCCAATAAAAACCAATAAAATCAACCATAAAAACCGCATAAGTTAATCTTTCAAAAGGACACCTCTCGCTTCAAAGGAGTAAGTAATATTGGGCTCAGTAATTTGAGCAATTTCTTCATCAGATCTGTTAGCGTCCTCAGCATAGTGGCGTTGTTCATCAACACTCATTTCTTTTAAAAATGCAACTCCTTCAAGAACAACTTCTTGACCGGCTATATTTTTAGGCACAAAAAACCCGTAGTCTTTAAAAGTCACTTTAATTTCATCAAAGCCCATATCGAGTTTCATCCAGCAGCCCTTTGACTGACAAACTTCATTGACTTTGGCTTTAAATTTCATGGGGATGGTATCCCCCACTTTAATATTGGTAAAAACTGCAGCAGCATGATCGATTGAAGACGCATCAGATTCTGAAACTACATCTCCAAAAGAAGTAAAAGCTATCTCATTAGCCAGTTCATCTACAGAGACTTCTTGTCTTTCAGAACTATTTTTACAGGCGATAAAGATTGTAAAGATGCTTACAATTAAAAGGATTTTTTTCATTTTTGACAGAATTAATGGTAGTAAAAGTTCAAACGTTAAATTTACTGCAATTTTATGAAACTTTTACCTTTTCTAAGCACAAAAAAATGACTATTTTTGCATTGCCAAAAAAATCAATCATATAATGCAAAAACAACCCATCTTCCCCTTAGAAATTAAGAAAGCTGCAAGTTCTCGAATTAATGAAGTAGACTTTGAAAACCTAACTTTTGGAAACGTTTTTACAGACCACATGCTGGTTTGTGATTATATTGATGGTAAATGGCAAAATCCCGTGATTGAACCTTATGGACCAATTACGATTTCCCCTGCAGCCAGGGTATTTCACTATGGGCAGGCTATTTTTGAAGGCATGAAGGCATACAGAGATGATAATGATGAAATTTGGCTGTTTAGACCTGAAGAAAATTTTGAGCGTTTCAATAAGTCATCTGTAAGGCTTGCTATTCCTGAGGTTCCAAAGGAAATCTTCATGAATGGTTTACTTGAATTATTAAAACTCGACAAAAATTGGGTTCCCAAAGGATATGGGAATTCGCTCTACATCCGTCCATTTGTATTTGGAGACCAGGTGGGTGTTTCTGCTGCTCCTTCGGCCAATTATAAATTTATGATATTGTTATGCCCCGTTAAGGCTTACTATACAGGTGAAGTAAAAGTTCTTATCGCTGAAAAATTCAGCCGAGCTGCCAATGGAGGTGTAGGGGCTGCAAAAGCTGCAGGAAATTATGGCGCTCAGTTCTATCCCACCAATCTTGCAAAAGAGAAAGGATTTCAACAAATCATTTGGACAGACGACTGCTCACATGAATATCTTGAAGAAGCAGGTACAATGAATGTCTTCTTCAGAATAAACGACACTTTAATTACAGCACCTACCAGCGACCGAATTCTTGACGGTGTAACCAGAAAAAGTGTTGTTGCCCTTGCAGAACACAACGGAATTCCAATAGAAGTTAGAAAAATAACAGTTACTGAACTGCTTGATGCAGCTAAGAACAATTCGCTAAAAGAAATTTTTGGTGCAGGCACAGCTGCTGTTATAAGCCCCGTTTCCGGTTTTGGTTATCAGGAAGATTATTTTGATTTACCTGAAATGGAGGATTCTTATGCCAAAAAAATGAAAAAGTTTCTTTTGGACATTCAATACAACCTCGCTCCAGACCCTTTTAGCTGGCGCTTGAAACTCTAAACATTTTTACCAAGAATTTTTTCGAAATTAGGACTAAAGTAATTTGGACCCTTAAGTACCTTTCCGTCCTCACGGTAAATGGGCTTGCCATCTGCACCCAGTTTACTCATATTGCTGGACTGAATTTCTTCAAAAACATCTTCAATAACGTGTTGCATACCGTGCTCAATAATGGTTCCACATAAAATGTAGAGCATATCACCAAGGGCATCTGCCACTTCAACCAGGTCATTGTTGTTGGCGGCCTCCAGGTACTCTTCATTTTCTTCTCGCATGAGTTTGTATCTCAATAAATTTTTTGATTCACCCAGATCTCCGGTGGGTTTTTCCTTAATTCCCAGTCCAAATGCTTTGTGAAATTCGGTAACTGCTTCAATTTTTCGCTTCATATTATAAATATTGGTTGTATTTTTACTTTCGTAAATCTAAAAAAAATATGTTTACAGAAGGTCAATGGATAGTAGCGATTTTATTTGCAATCGCTTTTGCAGTACTGATGATATACAGCTACAGAAAAGATAAAGCCTTACACAAAAAACACTATAAGGGTTCTATTTGGGTTCTTGTTGGGTTTGTTCTATTTGTCATTTTCTTATTTGGGGTTAAGTATTTCATGAAGTCTTAAATCAATTCAAATTAGTATGAAGTTTCTTAAATATTTACTTTTTATACTTTTAATCCTCATTACCGGAACTTTGTTGTTTTTTGCAACTAAAGACGGAAAATTCAATGTCACTGAAACCCGTGTAATTGATGCACCGGCCGAAGTAATTTTCAACTTTGTCAACGATTATAAAAACTGGGAAACCTTCGGAAGTTGGATGGAAGATGAAACGCTGAAAATAAACTATCCTCAAAAAACATCAGGAGTTGGAGCCTCTTACTCCTGGAGCAGTGAAAAAGATGGTAAAGGTGCTATGCAAACCCTGGCTGTTGAACCTTATGAAAAAATCGTGCAGAAAATTGTTTTTAATGGCTCACTCGAGGAAGATGGGTATGAAATTGTTTGGGATTTTGAACCTGAAGATTTTGGTCAAAAAACCAAAGTCATTTGGTCAATAAAGGGAGAACTGGGACTCTTTGAGAAAATATTTTTTACAATTTACGGGATGGATATAAACACTATGCTTAGTGAAATGTATATCGAAAGCCTAATAAATCTAGAAACCGCAATTGCCAATGAACTGGATTCATATTCTATTGATGTTGAAGGCCTGGCCATTCATCCCGGAGGATTTTATATTTACAACACCATTTTGACCTCAATTGATAATCTCGATGATGCTGTCAAACAACTCTACAACACTTTAAATATTTTTCTGAATGAAAATAGCCTGAATGCAGCAGGACCCCATTTTGTAATTTATAAAGAATGGGACGAAACTTTAGGCAAAACACTTATCTCTGTGGGAATTCCAACAGCTGACTTTGTAATTTTACCGGAAACAAGCCCCATATTCAGTGGTTATTTTCCTGAAACAGTATCTATAAAAGCAACTTTGAAAGGCAACCAGGCAAAATTAACTGAAGCCAAAGAAAAGCTGGAGGCCTTTGTAAATCAACAAGGTTATATTAAAAGTGAAAGCCTTGCCCCCTTTAAAGTTTTTGTAATTACCGAAAATGAAGAAGTCAATCCTTCAAACTGGATTACAGAGCTTTACATCCCCATTGAAAATATTCATGAAAACCCGGATGAATTTTAAAACGTGAAAGAATTCCTCTATATTTTTATTGGTGGTGGTGCCGGAAGCGTACTGAGATATCTACTGAGTAGATGGCTAAATCTTTCTTTTCAGATTCCACTTGGAACACTTTTGGTCAATATGCTTGGTAGTTTGATTCTGGGATTTTTACTTGGATATGCAATAAAAAACAATTCCACCGGCCCGCTAGTCTTGTTATTAACTGTAGGGTTTTGCGGTGGATTTACAACATTTTCAGCGTTTGCAGTTGAAAATTTATCCTATCTGAAAAATGGTGAATTTTTATTATTTGCTGTATATACCTTGCTAAGTTTGACACTTTCTTTATTGGCTGTATTTGGTGGTTTTTTGCTGGTAAAATCTGTCAATTTTTAAAAACGATTAATGATGGTATAAAAATCATCATCCCCTGATATTTTTATTTTTTTTGAAATACGGTACTTTTTTGAAATAACACTGTCGTGTGAAATTTGAAGTATTGAAGCTATTTCCTTAAAACTGAAGTTCATTTTTATTAATGAACAGAAGTCCACTTCGCTTTTGGTGAGCTCCGGAAACTCGCTTTTAATGTTTTTGACAAATTCCGGATGAAGGTTGTAAAATTTTGAAATGATTGATTCCCAGTATTTATCGTGCTTTTTAAGATTTTCCAGTTGAGATTTTAGTTTGTTATCTCCTGTACTATCTGCCTTTTGAATAATACTTTCCAACTTTTCATTAAGCTCAATTTTTTCAAGTGCTGTTGCAAGTAATTCATTCTTTTGCTTTTCTATGGTTATTTCTTTAAGATTGTTCAAATCTTTTTGATGCTTAAATTTTGCTTCCATTTCACGGGCTTCAGATTCTTTCTTTTCCAAAGCAATTATCCTTAGAGTGCTTTTCAGACGATTGACCCGTAAAATAAAGAATACTAGAAACAACGATAAAATAACAATGCCCAAAAGGATATAAATATTTCTGTTTTGAATTGAAATTTTTTGAGAAAGAATCAGGTTTTCCTGATGCTGAATTTGATTCTGATATTTGGCTTGTAAATCAAGGCTGGTGCTTTTATCATATATAGTTTGTAAACTGTCTTTTAAAACAATTACTTTTTCGTTGTATAACAAAGCGGTTTCAATGCTATCCTGGGCTTTTTTTATTTCGCTTAATTTTTGATAAAATTGAATTTGAAAATCTAAAGGTGCTGTTTCACCTAGTCTTGAATTCACCACTTGGGTTGCTATTTCATCAGCTTCATGAAATCGGTTTCTTTCATTCAAAAATGAAATATATTCTGAAACAACAAAAAGTGTTCTAACAGATTTTTGCTCAAAAGCCATCTGTGATGCTTTCTTAAAGTAATTTTCTGCTTGTTCATCATTGCCGGATTTTAAGTAAGCTTTCCCCACATTATGTGCTGCAAATGCAACAAGATCAAGATTTCCTAACCCTTCTAGTCCTGCCTTTGCTTCTTTAAGAATTTCAAGGGCTTTTTCTGTATTGTTTTCAAACAATAAACAATCTGCATAATTCACCAAAGTGATGTAGTAATTGCTCATTATATTTTCCCTTTTAAACACCGGTAATACTTCTTCAAAAAGACGTTTGGCGAAATCATAGTTTTGAGTCTCCAAATAGGTGTTTGCCAATTTTTGTTTTTCTGACGCAAGAACTGAAGGCCTAACATTATCCAATGACTCAAGAATTTCTATACTTTTAATCAAATAAGTAATTGCCAGGTTGAGCTGTTTGTTTTGCCTGTGACTTGATGCCATTTCCCCATAAATAGTGGATTGGGTCTGCAAATTATTATGTGCTTTGGCTATTACTAAAGCTTCATTTAGAATTGAAAAAGCATTAGCGAGATCACCTCGGTTTTTATAAACTATAGCTTTATTTGCCATAATTCCGGGAACTCTGTGATAATCATCCGGAAATAAATCTAATGAACGATTAAATGCATAAAGAGAAGAATCTGTTTGATGAGTAACAGCAAAATACACACCCATCATATTCCAGGATATTGCAACAAGGGTGTCATGAACTTTTCCTTCCTCCTTTAATAATGAGCGGAGGTTTTTTGCGGCTTGCTCAGGCTGGGCAAAAATTTGTTTAAAATATTCTTCTTGCTTTGCTCTGTGATTTTCAGCCTCAGACTGTGCTGAAATAAACAAAACATTGAAGAGAAATATAAAAGCATATGAAATCTTCAAACGCATTTGGTCGGGTTGTTTACCTGTAAATTTAGAACTATTTGGGTGTTATTTCAAATTAAAATCTTTTATTCCGGCTTCAATTCTGATTTTCAAATCATTTTGTTCAGGTGGAATTGGACAGGAATACATAGGATTATAAACACAATAGGGGTTGTATGATTGGTTAAAGTCCAGAATTATGGTTTGGTTTTCGGAAACAATTAAATCAATATATCTTCCACCGCCATAAGAGCCGTCGCCACTGGTTAAATCAGTAAATGGCAAAAATAAATAATCCTCATAACCCTCTTTGGGCTCCAAATTTTGAAACAAATCCAGCTTAAAATTGGTATTGTTAATTGCAAAATGCAACTCACCATATTTCACATACCAAGGCAGACGTCTAGTTGTTGTTCGCATTTGAAATGGCTGCTCGTCAGGGGTTTTAATCAAAAGCGCTTCAACCCTAAAATTTAAATCTACAGGATAAAATTCCAAACCCGTAAAGTTTTTAAAGTCATCAGAAAGCAAAATTGATGTTTCCGGATTTGAAAATTGAGCATTTAAAGTTTCCTGATGAATTAAAATTTCACGCTCTATGTCTTCTATTTCATTTTGAGCATATAGGTTGAATGTAAAGATAAATACCAAAAGATATGCTGCTAAATGTTTCATAAGTGATTGGAGTTTGATGCTATATTTATTTCAATTGGTGAGGTGGCAAAATAGGTGCATTTTCAATTTTATTTGATAACACAATGTGAGTTTTTGTTTCGCCATATGAAATTAATTGATCAATAAACATTTCTAAATGTTTTTGATTTTTTAAAACCACTTCCATAATAATATTTTCATTTCCGGTAATTCGGTAGCAGTTAATGACCTCCTTAAATTCAGGTACTTTATCCAGAAACGGCTTTAATCGGCCCATAAAAACCTTTAGTGTAATTATAGCCTTGAGGTGAAAGCCGGTCTTAATGTATGACAATTGGGTGAAATATCCTTTAATAATTCCCATATCTTCTAGTTTTTTTATTCGCTCTGCAACTGCCGGTGGTGTTAACCCAACTATTTTACTCAGTTCAGTCATAGAAATCCTGGCATTGATTTGAAGCTCTTTTAGGATTTCCCAGTTCAAATCATCAATTTTGTTTTCCAATGTTTAAAAATTTTTATATTAATATTTAAAAGTAAATATAGGTAAAATATTTATTTTTAAAAGTATGCTTTTATTTCTTCTGCTTAAATTTGTGTGAATTTATGAATGATTCCCTAAATCAATATCAATGTACTACAATCCTGTTCCGCTATCAAATTCGCCTATTTACAGAAAGGCATTAGAAATATTTACTCTTTCCAAAAATATTTCCAAGTATTTAGTTCACGACCTTTCAAAACTGGATCAGGATGGCAAAGAACATCCTGACATTTATTTTACCGGGGATATTGTGCAAAAATCGGTTTCACTTTTTCCTGAAATCGCAAATGCAGAATCAAAACCTTTTTCTGAAGACAAACACAAACACGCTGCTTCTGTGGTGCATTTAACTTCGTCGATTTACAAAAACTGTGAGCGTTTGGAACAAACTGTTCCCAATGGAAAGGAGTTTATTGCATTATTGCGAAATGAGTTAAAGCGTTTCCGCAAAATGCAACGCACTTGGCTATTAACGCTTTAATTTGAAACCACCTTAAGCCCTACTATTGAAGCAATTAACGTAAAAAGAAAAAATAACCTCCAGAAATTTACCGGTTCTTTAAAAAACAACAACCCAACAATCACCGTTCCGGCAGCCCCTATTCCCGTCCAGATTCCATATGCCGTACCAATTGGGATGACCTGTATGGCTTTATAAAGTAAAAACATACTGATACTCAAACACACTAAAAAAGCTGAAAGCCAAAAAAGTTGCGCAGTCCCGGTTACATATTTGGCTTTTGCCAAACAAAAGGCAAAGCCAACTTCAAACAAACCGGCAGTGATGAGAATAATCCAGTGCATAGCATTTTATTTTTGATTCAATCTAATTTTGTCAATACCCACTCCCTTTGATTTTTAGGAATCTCGTTTAATAATTTTTTTACTAGTATTTTGGTTTCAGAGTCTTTAATTAACAAATCAAACAGCTCCCGGCTACTGTTTCTAAAACGCCAATTGTGATGCACACAGGCATCAATAAGATTTTTGAGGTTCTGAGAGGTAAACCCATTGAGACCATATAAATATTGAAAGGCGTTTTGACGAATTTCAAAACTGTATTTTGAACCAGCATAGCTGCTTAACTCCTCAAAGAAATCAAGCTTTTGGCTGTTCCTGTAATTTTCATTCACTATGGCCAAAGTGAGCCAAAGCTGCCTGATGTTTTTGTCCTGAAAGCCCATTTGATTGTCCATTTTGTCCAAATATCGAAAGCGGTCCTCCGGAAAATTAACCCACAAATGATACAAAGCGGCTTCTCTCGTGGCATAAGACAAATCATCCAGCAGGGTTTCATAATCTGATTTCAATTCAATCGGAATTTGCTCAAGACTCACTGCAATGGCCTGCCTGACAAACAAGTTATTGCTTTGAAATGCTTTCTTATATAATGATTTGCTTTCACTTTTCGGGACATCCACCAATTGATACACAACCTCCTGACCCAGATAATCGTTCACAGGCGGATTTAAAAATTGAGATAAGACAGCCTCTTTTTGAGCCAGTGGATGTCCCGCAATAGCAGAAAGTCCCAGATAATTTTCCATAAATGGGGATTTCCGCAAAGACTCCAATGCCTGAAATGACCGAAAAGCATTTTGATACAGCCAATCGTCTTTAAACCACTGCAAATCATCTCCGGTGAGCAGTTCAATTTCTTTCAAAAAGTCATCGGTGGTAACTGATGAATATTGATGTTTAGTTAAAAAATTTTGAACGGCTTGCCTGAAAACCAGATTACCAATCTTTTCCCTTAAAACATGAAGTGCCCAGGCTCCTTTTTGATAGTAGGTGAGTGAACTTGCACCTCTTTTTATAAGAGGCTCGCCTTTGCCTTCGTTACTGAGCTCGGTGAGTTGCTCGGCACTTTGGTAGAGTTTCCAGTAATAATAATCGTCCCCAAAAATTTCGCGTTCAGCGAGCAAGGCATAATAAGTGGCAAAGCCTTCCTGCAACCAGTGATGTTCACTACTTTCGGCCGTTATTAGATTGCCAAACCAGTGATGTGCAAGTTCGTGGGCATTTACGTTGACATAATTTCGATCATTAAACCCAATGGAGTCAACAATAAAAGCCTTTGAAAAAACGGTGAGTGTGGTGTTTTCCATTCCGGCATGAAGAAAATCGCGCACAGCGACCTGCTTGTTAACCTGCCACGGATAAGGCACCCCTATTTCCTTTTCCAGAAAATCAAACATTTGTTTGGTATAGCGAAAAGTGGGTTCCATTTTGTCTTTTTCATCTTTGGGAAGATAGTATTCAAGGGGAATCCCGGAGCTTGACGTTTCAGAATATTTACTGAATTTTCCGGCAACAATTGCCGCCAAATAGCTGCTCATCGGGTTTTGCATGCTGTACACCCATTGTTTTTTACCTTCTGAAACAGAATGGGTATTTTCTAATTTTCCGCTAGCCAACACGGTAAGATATTCAGGTGCTCTCACCGAAAAATTAAAAATCATCTTATCATTCTCATCGTTAATGGATGGTAACCAGTGAGAATTGTTTCTTCCCTGCCCTTGTGTCCAGATTTCATCATCAAAAAAATACATCGCCTGTTGCGGATGGGCCTCAAATTCTATTGCTAACTTATATGTATTGCCTGCCTGAAACTTGTGCACCAGTTTGATTTTATCTGAAGTTGCGATTAAATTTATTTGTGATGGGGAAGATGGGCCCAATGAGGCTTTCATATCCACAGCATTAAGAAACACTGTATCAGTTGATTTGACAATTTCAAAGCTGTAAACCGCAGTGCCTTTGACCTTTTTCTGGTCTAAAAACAGTTCAATTTCAGCATCAACCTGTTTAAAATCAACATATTCAAGTTGCTGGCTAAATATTGAAACGCTTACGAATAAAAAGAAAAACAGTAACCTCAAACCTATTAATTTAGTAGTGCTGCAAAATAGTAAATTTTAAAGACCTTACCGGACTTAAAACTGTTGATTAAAAAATAACTTTTGCTTTTCTGTTTCGTTTCGAAAGAGTTAATTTAGTCAAATGAATGCCGGCTTCCTTCAAACACCCATAGAGTACCTCAAAGGCGTTGGTCCCAACCGCGCCGATTTACTGCGTAAGGAAGTAGGGATCTTTACTTATCAGGATCTGCTTCATTTTTTTCCCAACCGTTACATCGACCGCACACGCTATTACAAAATCAACGAGCTACTGCAAAACAATGCCGAAGTGCAGATTGCAGGTAAAATCACACACATAAAAACGGTAGAGCAAAACAAAGGAAAACGCCTGGTAGCAACATTTACAGACGAAACAGGCACTATGGAACTGGTTTGGTTTCGCGGTATCAAATGGATTAAAGAAAACCTTAAAATCAATGTCCCTTATGTGATTTTTGGTAAGATCAACACTTTTAAAGGGCAATATTCAATGCCACATCCTGAAATGGAATTGCTTGAGGAACATGAACAAAGCCTCCGTTCAGCCATGCAACCCGTTTACCCTTCCACAGAAAAATTGTCCAACAGCGGAATCTCCAACAGGGTAGTCAGCAAATTAATGCAGCAATTGTTTCTCGATTCCAAAAATAAATTTGCAGAAACCCTTCCTAAAAGCATCATCGATAACATCAAATTACTTCCCAAAAATGAGGCCTTGTTTAACATCCATTTTCCAAAAAGCAGTACCCTTTTGGCCGGGGCAATTTACAGGTTGAAATTTGAAGAATTTTTTTATTTACAGCTCCAATTAATTAGAAAAAATCTAATTCACAAACACAAAATCAAGGGCTATAATTTTGAAAAAGTGGGTGACTATTTCAACAGCTTTTACAATGACCATTTACCCTTTGAATTAACCAATGCACAGAAGCGGGTAATCAAAGAAATCAGGAACGACATGGGAAGTAATGCACAGATGAACCGACTTCTACAAGGCGATGTGGGTTCCGGGAAGACCATAGTTGCGCTCATGTCTATGTTAATAGCACTTGACAACGGTTTTCAGGCCTGTTTAATGGCGCCGACTGAAATTTTGTCAGTCCAGCACTACAACAGTTTAGTTGATATGTGTAATAAATTGAATATCAGTATTTCATTGCTTACCGGTTCAACTAAAGCTTCAGAAAGAAAAGAAATTCATGAAAATCTGGAAAATGGCAATTTACACCTACTCATTGGCACTCATGCACTGATTGAAGACAAGGTAAAATTCAAAAATTTGGGCCTCGCCATCATCGATGAGCAACATCGTTTTGGAGTGGAACAACGCGCAAAAATGTGGCACAAAAATGACTATCCGCCACACATTTTGGTGATGACCGCTACCCCTATTCCACGCACCTTGGCGATGAGTGTTTATGGCGACCTTGACATATCAGTTATTGACGAATTACCCCCCGGAAGAAAACCCGTAAAAACAGTTCACCGTTATGACTCAAATCGATTGAGGGTTTTTAAGTTTATTCGTGATGAAATTGAAAAAGGCCGGCAGGTTTATATCGTCTATCCGCTTATTCAGGAGAGTGAAAAAATGGATTACAAAGATTTGATGGATGGTTATGAAAGTATAGAGCGCGAATTCCCAAAACCCGACTATCAGATTTCAATCGTTCACGGAAAAATGAAAGCCGCTGACAAAGATTTTGAAATGCAACGGTTTGTTAAGGGCGAAACCCAGATTATGGTCGCCACCACTGTGATTGAAGTGGGCGTCAATGTGCCCAATGCAAGTGTGATGATTATTGAGAGTGCCGAGCGTTTTGGACTGTCCCAACTCCACCAGCTAAGAGGTCGTGTGGGTCGCGGTGCAGACCAAAGCTATTGCATCCTGATGACTTCGTTTAAGCTAACAAATGACGCAAAAACACGACTGGAAACCATGGTGCGCACAAACGACGGTTTTGAAATTGCTGAAGTGGATTTAAAACTGCGTGGCCCGGGAGACATTATGGGCACGCAACAAAGTGGTGTTTTACAACTTAAAATAGCAGATATAGTGAAAGATGGCGAAATCCTTAAACTGGCCCGCAGTTATGCCTGGCAGATACTCAAAGATGACCCCGGACTGGACAAACCGGAAAACATTTCCGTAAAAACCACTTATGCCCAAATGGCAAAATTTAAAAACATCTGGAATTATATCTCATAAACCGAAACTTTACAAAAAACTCTTATGTATCACGTCATTTTTCAAGAGAACGACAAAGCATTTATCGATGGGGACATATCCAGACTGTTGAAAGACATATCTTTTGAAGCCGTTTTGTATAAAAACAGAAGCAGCTTGAAGCTTGAAGAAAACGATGTAATTCTCACTTTTCTAAATGACAGCACATTAAGGGAATTTCTCCCCGAGATTGCAAAAAACCAATGGCAAGCAGGTATACTCCCCCACCCAAACATGAAATATGTTTCAATGGGTCTTGGAATACCCACTGACTTGGGAAAAGTGACCAAGGAAATTTTAAAGACAAAAAAACCACATAAGGTTGATTTGATGTACTGCAACAATCTGGTTGTTTTTCAATCGGTTAATGTGGGTGAGGTTTTTGAACTTGTTGATGATGGAAAGCGCAAAGGGATGTACAGCCAACTATTTAGGTTTCTAAAACAAATCAGAAAAGTGGGTTTTTTGAAGCACAAACCATTCAGCATTTCTATTGATGACAAAAAAGTGATAGATACTTCGGCCTTAGGCTTGATAGCTGTAGAGCATTCAAAAGACTCACTTTTGTCAAAAAAAACAATAAAAACCGATTTTAGTAATGACGGGCTTTTGCATTTAATCATTTTATCACCGCAAAACATCGGTCAGTTGGTTTGGTTTTTTATTAAAAGCTTGCTGCCCAATTTTTTAGTTTCAGTAAAAAGACCCCGTTTCATAGGGTTAATTAAAGCGCCAAATATCAGCATTAAATCAGGCAAAACGATTGAATACACCTTAGATGGTGAGAAAATGGAAGCAGAGACTTTGAATTTCAAAATTGATTTTCAATGTCTGTCATTGGCTAACCCCATAAGCAATCTGCAATTAGATCAAAGTTCTCCCCAAAAAACCTCCATTTATACCAAAGGCTTGCCGGAGGGTGAAAAAAAGAATGAGTTAATCAAGCGAAAAATTCCCTGGTTGAGAAGAGCTACTTTTGAGGAATTCAAAGAGCTGTTTTCTGTTTTAAAAGACAATGCTGAACTTACTCAAGCATATTTGGTAATGATGATTTTATCAACCTTGATTACCACTTTTGGACTTTATGCAAACTCGGCTCCTGTGATTATTGGTGCGATGATTTTGGCACCACTCATTTCTCCGTTAGTTTCTTTTTCAATGGGGTTAATCAGGTTTGATGTAGTCTTGTTAAAAACAAGTTTTAAAACCATTGTTATAGGCACTTTGGCCTCATTGCTTGTTGCTGCAATTGTGAGCCTTATGATTCCCTTAAAAATAGTCACTTCTGAAATTAGTTCAAGATTAACCCCCACCCTGTTGGATTTGGGCATCGCTGTTGCTTCGGGTGTTGCTGCTGCTTTTGCTCATGCCAAGGAAGGAATTGCAAAAAGTCTCGCCGGGGTTGCTATTGCCGTGGCTTTGGTCCCTCCGCTGGTTGTTTCCGGTATTGGAATTGGATGGCTGGACTGGGGCGTGTTTTCTGGGGCATTTCTACTGTACCTCACCAACCTTGCAGGCATCATAATGTTTGGTGGACTGACATTTTTATTGCTCGGCTTTGCACCCTTCAAACGCGCAAAAAAAGGGCTGATTTATTCGCTACTGATTGTGTTGCTTGTTTGTGTTCCACTTACTTTTTCATTTTACAGAATCAAGCAGGAGGCTGAAATCACAAGAGCACTTGAAGGCTATCAATTCAATGAAATTACTCTTAAAGACGTTAGAGTAAGATCAGGTGAAGTACCGGTTATTTCATTAAAAATCGTTGCTCCAAAATCTATTACTGACGATGAATTATTAGAAATTAAAAAACACGTAGAGGATAAAATCAATCGAAAAGTAATCATTGAATTCATCACTGCAATTGAATTTTAAAACGAATGATTTTTTAGACCTTTTAAACTATATAAAATCACGGGGTTTGCTATCTTTGCCACCTCTTATTTTAGATAACCAATATGAAAATTTCATACAACTGGCTCAAACAATTTATTCAAACAGACTGGAGTTCAGAAAAAACGGCGGCTTTGCTCACTGATCTAGGCTTGGAAGTAGAAAGTGTTTCAACTTTTGAATCGGTTAAAGGGGGATTGAAAGGCATTGTGGTTGGGGAAGTTTTGACCTGTGAAAAACATCCTGATGCCGATCGGCTGAAAGTCACCACAGTCAATATTGGAGCCGAAAAACCTCTGCATATTGTGTGTGGGGCACCAAATGTAGCAGTTGGTCAAAAAGTGCCGGTAGCTACAATCGGGACTTTGCTTTACAGCGAAAATGGCGAATCACTTGAAATCAAAAAAGGAAAAATAAGAGGCCAGGTGAGTGAAGGTATGATATGCGCCGAAGATGAAATGGGACTGGGCAACAGTCACGAAGGCATACTGGTATTGGATAATAAACTCAAGCCGGGAACTCCGTTAGCAAAAGTGTTTCAGGTTGAAGATGATGAAGTTTTTGAAATAGGGTTGACACCCAACAGAGCCGACGCCATGAGCCACTGGGGAACTGCCAGAGACTTAAGGGCCGGCATGCTTCAACAAGGCAAATCCATAGAATTTATAACACCTTCCAACGTCAACTTTAGGGTCGATAACAGAACACTTAAAATCAATGTAGAGGTTTTAAACAAGGAATTGGCACCACGTTATTGCGGTGTGACCATTTCGGGCATCAAAGTAGCCGAATCGCCTTTATGGATACAAAACAGGTTGAAAGCTATAGGCTTAAAACCCAAAAACAACATTGTTGACATAACCAACTATGTGCTTCACGAGTTGGGCCAGCCGTTACACGCTTTTGATAGCAATAAAATTTCGGGTGGCAAAATTATCGTCAAAACCGTTCCTGCAGGAACTAAGTTCACAACTTTAGATGAAATTGAACGCGAGTTGCACGAGGAAGACCTAATGATTTGTGACACAGAAAAGCCTTTGTGTATCGCTGGCGTATTCGGCGGATTGGAAAGCGGTGTTACCGAAGAGACCTCAAGTATTTTTCTTGAAAGTGCTTATTTCAATCCGGTAAGCATCCGAAAAACTGCCAAAAGACACGGTTTACACACCGATGCTTCATTTCGCTTTGAAAGAGGAATTGACCCCAACATTACTGAATATGCTTTGATGAGGGCTGCTATTCTAATTAAAGAAATAGCAGGTGGAATGATTACCAGTGATGTAGTGGATGTATACCCCAAAAAAATTGAAGACTATCAAGTGTTTCTTTCTTTCGAAAAAACCACAAGGCTTATTGGCGAAGAACTTCCGAAAGAAACCATAAAAAAAATTCTGGCTTCATTGGAAATAAAAGTCAACAATGTCACAGAAACCGGACTGGGACTCACTATTCCTGCATACAGAAACGATGTGACCCGCGATGTGGATGTAGTAGAAGAGATTTTAAGGGTGTATGGCTACAACAACATCGGGCTGCCCAAAAAGTTAAACGCTTCAATATCAAAAACCAAAGCAGTAGAAGACTACAAAATCCAAAACCGGATTGCTACTCAACTCAACGGACAGGGATTTTTTGAAATGATGGCCAATTCTTTGACATCTGCAAAACACAGTAAACTCAATGAGATAATTGAGGAAAGCACATTGGTGAAGATGCTTAACCCGTTAAGCCTGGAGTTATCGGTGATGCGCCAAAATATGGTGATTTCTGCACTGGAGGCGGTGGCATATAACAACAACCGCAAACGCCAGGATTTAAAGCTGTTTGAGTTTGGTAAAACCTATAAGAAATCAGGTGAAAAGTGGATTGAAAATAAACATCTAACACTAACAGTTACCGGAAACAGAAATGATGCCCACTGGAGCCAGGGAGAAAATAAAAGCGATTTCTTTTTCTTAAAAGGAACCGTAGATGCTGTTCTAAACAGTCTGGGGCTTGCCTTTAGTGCTCACCCACTGGAGAACGATATGCTCTACAGTGAAGGAATGAAATACATTGGTAAAAATGCCACATTGGTGGAGTTTGGTGTAATCAAAAAAAATATTGCAACCCATTTTGAAGTAGAACAGGATGTTTTGTTTGCCAATTTTAACTGGGAAGCTATTCTTAAACTTTTAGAGAACCATAAAATCATTTTGAAGGAGATTCCAAAATTCCCGGAGGTCACCCGTGATTTTGCACTGCTGCTTGATGAAAACGTGACTTTTAAAAGCATCTATGATATTGCGGTGAACACAGAAAAACATTTGTTAAGGGATGTGAATCTGTTTGATGTTTATTTAGGCAAAAATTTACCGGATGGTAAAAAATCATATGCGGTGAGTTTCATCTTTAGAGATAACGAAAAAACATTGACAGATAAGCAGGTTGATAAAATCATGAACAAACTGCGTCAACGTTTTGAGAATGAATTGGGCGCAGAACTACGATAAAAAAAGCCCTCAATTGAGGGCTTGTTCATAGCAATTAAATTTCCCGTCTTAGGACTTTGGCAATACAACGCTATCAATCACATGAATAACACCATTAGACTGGTTGACATCAGCAATCGTAACCATTGCAGTGCGACCGTTCTCGTCAGTGAGTTGCACCCCGCCGTCTTTAAGTTTTGCAGTTAATTTTCCGCCGGCTACAGTTGTGAAGTTGGCTGTGCCATTTCCTTTTCTGATGGCTGTCATAATATCAGCAGCACTAATTCTACCCGCTACAACGTGGTAAGTCAAAACACCTTGTAATGCTGCTTTATTTTCAGGCTTCAATAAAGTTTCTACCGTTCCTGCCGGCAAGGCTTCAAAAGCTTTATTGACAGGTGCAAAGACGGTAAATGGTCCTGCAGTTTGTAAGGTTTCAACTAAATCTGCAGCCTGCACGGCAGCAACAAGTGTTGTATGGTCTTTTGAGTTTACGGCATTTTCAACAATGTTTTTAGTGGGATACATAGGAGCACCTCCCACAGTTTTCACATCCTTGCTCATTTTGTTTTGAGCAAAAGCTGAAGTTGAAACAATTAGCATTAGTGCAATAAAAGCGGTTTGTAAAAAAATGTTCTTTTTCATAACGTTTAAGTTTAAATGGTTTATAATTAATTCATTTACCATACTAACGAAAACGAAGTCAAGAGGGTTTTCACCCGGAGAGGTATTTTTAAAAGATTAACTTTTCTTAAAGACCTGCTTTTCCTTTAAGCATTAAGATTTCTTAATCGGGATATTAGATGTAACATGAAAAAACCCTTTGTTGTGATAGAAATTGGTTTCAAGTAGTTTGCTTTTTGAACCGGCATCAGTATAAAGGTAGATGGACTCTCCTTCAGCAAGAAAACGAATGGTTTTATTGTTTATGGTTCTAAAACTTGCTGCTCCACCTCCATCGGTTACAGCTCTTCTGATGGCATGCTCATCTACTCTTCCGGGTATGATGTAGTAACTTTGCATTACAGCCAGATTATTTTTATTTGAATTTGAAAGAAACGCTTCCAACTCTTTTTTGTCCATAAAGTCAAATGCATTGTTTTTTACTACAAAAACAGTTACCATTTGTTCATTCTCAATTAATTTATCAAAATTAGCTATTTCAAACACCTGAAGCTGTCTTGAGAAAGTCGATATCTTGGAAAGGTTTTCAGTCAATGAAAGATTGGAGTGAATGGTATCAGTACCTAAAGTTTTTGTTATAACCCTGTTTGAATCATCAGCATAGATATTCTGTGAATATGCTGCTGTTCCCAAAAATAAAAATATAGCGATGTAATGGAAAATGTATGTTTTCATTGGGTTGAAATTTAAAATTTTTACAAATATAAGCGTTTGAATTATAAACGAAACTTTTTAAACAATCTTATAAATGGTCAAACGATTGATTAAATTTTAAAATACTGATTTTATTGAATATACAGTCAAAATCACCCAAAAATCACAAACTCGAAAGCAATATTAACTAAACATTAAGTAGTTAAACAAAAGTTTTTATCGTATTTTTATTTGAGATAAAACTGGTAATTGTTGTCCTAAAGCATATGGTCGCAGTTCCAAAAAACCTGAAAACCATGGAAGAAGAAATTGATGACTATAAAAGAATTTATACCGGTGCTACTGTAATTGTCAAAATGCTACAAGGCAGGCTTGAGGAGGCAGATATTTTTCCGGTAGTTAAAGATGACCTTTCAAGTGGAACCTGGAGTGCCTTTGGAAGTATGCCCGGAATGATTCAACTTTTCGTACACAATGATGAGTATGAGAAAGCAAAGGCTATAGTTGAAACAGCCCTTGAAGAACTTGACGAGGATTAAAACTTTTGCATATCTCAGAGAATCAGTAATTTGTTAATAAAAAATCGGGCTACTTGTGACCTTTTTTTTTTATTTTTGCTTCACTGAACGAGGAAAACAACCGCATATGAATATGAAATCCTTCTTTGTAATCGTGATTGTAGCTGTCACTGTTGCTATTATAACCTTTTTAATCCTCAGATTGATTGCAGTGAGTGATAACACAGCTATTATTGGCGGAGTAGCCGGAGCAGTTGTGGGAGCAATTGTTGGTGTTCGCCTTAAGCCAAGTCAATAATTCTAATACATTTTTGCCCGTAACTCTTTAATTTTTATATCCTCCATGTATTCATCAAATGTGGTGTAGCGGTCAATGATGCCATTAGGCGTTAGCTCAATGACCCTGTTACCCACTGTTTGTGCAAACTCGTGATCGTGAGTTGTAAACAACACTGTCCCTTTAAAGTTTTTCAATGAATTGTTAAATGCTGTAATTGACTCAAGATCCAGGTGGTTTGTGGGTTCGTCAAGCATCAAAACATTAGCGCGCATCATCATCATTCTGCTCAACATACAACGCACTTTTTCCCCTCCGGATAACACGTTTGATTTTTTTAGCGCTTCTTCACCACTAAAAATCATTTTCCCTAAAAAACCCCTCAAATAGACCTCCTCACGTTCCTCTTCTGTTTTTGCCCATTGACGCAACCAATCCACAAGCGAAAGTGAGTTCTCAAAAAACTTGGAATTATCCAGTGGCAGATAACTTTGAGTAGTGGTAATTCCCCATTGAAAAGTTCCGGAATCCGGTTTTTTATTTCCGTTTAAAATCTCATACAACGCAGTAGTTGCCCTGGAATCTTTGGAATACAAGATAACCTTGTCAGTTTTTGTCAGGTTGAAACTCACATCTTTGAATACAATCTCACCGTCAATTAATGCACTCAAATTGTCAACATTTAAAATCTGGTCACCGGCCTCACGCTCTCTTTCAAAAATTATGGCGGGATACCTTCGGCTGGATGGTTTGATTTCTTCAATATTGAGTTTCTCAATCATTTTTTTACGCGAAGTGGCTTGTTTGGACTTAGCCACGTTGGCACTGAAACGCATAATAAATTCCTGAAGTTCTTTTTTCTTTTCTTCAGCTTTTTTGTTTTGCTGGGCGCGCTGTCTGGCTGCCAATTGACTGGATTCATACCAAAAAGTGTAATTCCCGCTGTAGTGATTTATTTTACTAAAATCAATATCACTGATATGTGTACACACTGAATCCAGAAAGTGACGGTCGTGTGATACCACAATCACACAATTGTCATAGTTTGCAATAAAATTTTCAAGCCAGGTGATGGTCTCATAATCCAGGTCGTTGGTGGGCTCATCCATGATCAACACATCTGGGTTTCCAAAAAGCGCCTGAGCAAGAAGCACTCTAACTTTTTGTTTCCCATCAAGGTCTTTCATCAATGTATAATGAAGAGATTCACTAATTCCCAAATTTGATAGCAAGGCCGCTGCTTCACTCTCAGCGTTCCAGCCGTTCATTTCTTCAAACTTTACTTGAAGTTCCCCTATTCTATCGGCATTTTCATCAGAATAGTTTTCATACAGTTTGTCAATTTCTTCCTTGATTTTAAAGAGTTCTTTGTTTCCTCTTAATACAGTTTCCAAAACAGGAAACTCGTCAAAAGCATTGTGGTTTTGTTCTAGAACAGACATTCGTTTTCCGGGTTCCAGATGCACTTTGCCTGATGTGGGTTCTTCTTTTCCTGAAATGATGCGCAAAAACGTGGATTTACCCGAACCGTTTGCTCCGATAATTCCATAGCAATTCCCTTGTGTGAATGTGGCGTTTACCTCGTCAAACAAGACTCTTTTACCAAATTGAACCGAAAGATTTGAAACTGAAAGCATAAAGTTTTTTTTTATTGGGCGCAAAATTAACCAAATACTTAATGAATGGGAAAGATTAACGTTTTATTTCTTCTTTTAACTCACAATTAACACCTCATTATAACAGCAAGATTTAAATTTGTTTGTTTAATACCCAACCGCTTTACTATAAGAAATGAATAAATTTTTTTTTCTGTTTATCCTTTTAATAATTTCCGCTTCCTGTGGAAGTGATAAAAAAGATAATGTAACGGGTGCCTGGTTTGGTGGTGAAATTGTCAACCCCAACACTAACCATATTATTCTTACCAAGAACGAAAATGTTATAGATACCATTCCCCTTGACAGAAACAACCGCTTTCTGTATTACATTGAAAATGTTGAGAAAGGCATCTATAATTTTATACACAACGAATATCAAATGGTGTATCTTGAGCCGGGAGACAGCTTAATGCTGAGACTGAACACCATTGAATTTGATGAATCACTTGCATTTACCGGTAAGGGAGCTGAAAGGAATAACTTTCTCATCAATATGTTTAACTATAATGAAGGAGAAAACCAGCGTATGCGGCCATTTTACCAGTTACCGGTCGATGAATTCCTGCAAAAGCTGGACTCTATGAGCAAAGTCAGATATGATAACCTAAACCGCTTTATCAAACGCTATAAGCCCTGTAAACCCTTTCACGAAATTGCTGAAGCCAATATTATTTATGATAAGTACACAAAAATGGAGTTCTATCCGTTTGTCAACTCTGATTATAATGAAGCATCAGACATATCACTACCGTCAAATTACTACGATTTCAGAAAAAATGTTGACTATAACAACAAAGCCTTACAGTCTTATTATACCTATTACCGTTTTATGCTCTGGCATTTTGACTATCTAGCTTATGAAAAGTATAAAAATAAACACCCTTTTGAAAGAGAATCTCTTTCACACATAACGAGCAAACTAAACTCTATAGACTCTTTAGTCAATCTGGAAAGTCTAAAAAACAGTCTGTTAAGAACTACAACCAGAAGGTTTATCATTAATTGTAAAAACCCTGAATACGAAAAGAAAGCACTTGATCTTTATTTATCGCTTACTTCAGATGAAAATCACAAAGAAGAAATAATTAAAATTTCTGAAGCATCCCTGAAACTAATGCCCGGAGAAAAATTACCGGAATTAACCATTTACAATTTTAATAACGAAAGGGTCTCTTTTGATCAAATCATCAATCGGCCAACTGTTATCTATTTCTGGTCAATAAATTCCCTAAACCATCTAAGGAATGTGCATTCAAAGGCAGACGAGCTGAAAGCAAAATACCCTGAATTTGATTTTATTGCAATCAACACCAATGCAGATAAGGATTCCTGGAAGCGAATTATCAACCGTCACGGGTTTGACAACAGTAAAGAGTTTCGCTTTCACGATCCCTCAAAGGCCATGGAACATTTGATTGTCAACACCGTCAACAAGTCAATGATCATTGACAAGGACGCTAAAATTATTGATAATCACACCAATATGTTCAGTGTGCGTTTTGAAGAACAACTACTTGGTATTCTAAACCAATAAAAAACTCCCGATTTCGGGAGTTTTAGTTTCATATAGCTTTTCTATTCTTAATTTCCTTTTTTATAATCCGCAAGAAACTGTTCCAGACCAATATCAGTTAGCGGGTGTTTTAATAAGCCTAATATTGAGGATAATGGTCCTGTCATTACATCGGCACCCAATTTGGCACAATCAATCACGTGCATGGTGTGTCTCACTGAAGCGGCCAAAATCTCGGTTTCAAAACCATAATTGTCATATATCAATCTAATTTCGGAAATGAGATTTAACCCGTCTGTTGAAATATCATCCAATCGCCCGATAAACGGAGAAACGTAAGTAGCTCCTGCTTTTGCGGCAAGCAATGCCTGACCGGGTGAAAAAACCAGAGTGCAGTTTGTTTTAATGCCTTGGTCTGTAAAATATTTAATGGCTTTAATGCCGTCTTTAATCATAGGAATTTTTACCACAATCTGAGGATGCAAACTTGCTAACTCCTCACCTTCTTTTACCATTCCTTCAAAATCGGTAGCGATTACTTCAGCTGAAACATCGCCCTCAACAATATTGCAAATGTCCACATAGTGTTTGAGTATGTTGTCCTTTCCCGTGATGCCCTCTTTGGCCATTAAAGACGGATTGGTGGTTACTCCGTCAAGAATCCCCAAATCCTGAGCTTCCTTGATTTGATTTAAATTGGCTGTGTCTATAAAAAACTTCATGGTATGTGTGTGAATTTGTTTAAGGTGTAAAAATAAAATAAGAAATTGACAAGCTGCAATTAATCAACAAATAATTATTCAGTTTTACTGTTGATAACTACTTCAGTTTGTAATGCTTCATAAGCATTTTTTCATACTGTTTTCCGGGAAGGTTATTTTTAAGCATCACCGAAAACTTCTGCATAAAATCTCCCACTCTATACCTCACTTTTGGTTTCTTGGACTCAATGATTTTATGCACAGCTCTTGCCATTTCAAGCGGGTCTTTACCTGCATCAACGTGGGCATTCATCAGTTCCAGGGTGTCACCATAAGCTTTACGGTAAGGTGAATCCTCCTGTAATGGCGCGTGATAACGTCCCGCAGCTATATTGGTGGCAAAATCACCGGGAGCCACGTTTGTCATTTCAATGCCAAATTGTTGGGTTTCCATACGCAATGCCTCGGTCGTGACTTCCAGAGCCGCCTTGCTGGCAGAGTAGAACCCGCGATAAGGCAAGCCCATATAGGCTGCAATAGAAGTCACATTAATAATCAAACCGGATTTTTGTTTTCTCATATAAGGCAAAACCGCCTTGATAATACGCACCGGGCCATAAAAATTGGTTTCAAAAACACCCTTGATTTCTTCTTCGGGAATTTCTTCAATAGGTCCTGTAATGCCTACTCCGGCATTATTTATTAGTACATCTATTTTTCCTGCAATAGCGATAACCTCATCAACAAACTTCAAAACAGAATTGGAGTCTCTAACATCAAGCTGAAGCAATTGAAACCTGGAGGAAGTATATTTTTCAGGATTTCGGCTGGAGCCGATAACGGTGTAGCCCTGTTCGGTTAAATATTCTCCAATTGATTTACCAATCCCCGACGATGCTCCGGTAATACAAACTACTTTTGACATAAAACCAGTGTTTATGCAAATATCTGATAAATTTAGCTATGCACCTAAATCGAAATTAAAGAAAGGGAATATTTTGGAAGAGTTTCCGCTTTAGCGAAAAAAAAATGGCAAGCTACCTACATCACACCGCTACGACCATTTACCTTTGCTGCGTTCCCGCCCTGGAGGATTCAACAGGAGCTGGTTGTGTAGGACTTGCCGCTGCAAAGATACTACCTTTTTGAGGTTTCACAAGAATTTTTTTAAAGAACTTCATTAAATAAAACTTAAAAGTTTTCAGGCAAATACTACCTTTGTAACACCTTTAATCACAATTGGCTAAACCGTTAAAAATGAAATTCAAAGCATTTTGCATACTCTTGACCACCACATTTTTTATGTCCTGTGGTGGAAATCAAACAGAAGAAAACACCTTTAAACTCATCATCCGGGACTCAAAACCCTCCTATACTCCCAATGACATACTCTTAGTTTCACTGGAAAACACAAAACAAAAAACAGCAGATTCGGTAGTGTATTATATTGACCAAACCCGTCTGGGTAAAGCCGGTACAGATGAAAACTTTAGCATCTCACTGGAAAACCAAAAACTGGGCAACCGGATTTTGCACGCAAAAATTTATCTGGGCAGGAATACTGAAAACCCTTCAAGAGACCTCTATGTCCTTGCAGCAGATCGCCCGATTTTATATACCTATAAAATAGTAAATCAGTTTCCGCATGATGCTGATGCATATACCCAGGGACTCGAGTTTTATGGGGAATACCTTTATGAAAGCACCGGGCAATATGGCAAATCAAGCCTTAGAAAAACCAACTATAAAACCGGCGAAGTCCTGAAAAAAGTAGATTTAGACCGAACCTATTTTGGCGAAGGCATTACCATTTTAAACAATAAAATATATCAGTTAACCTGGAGGGAAAATGTGGGTTTTATCTATAACCTGGAAACCCTTGAGAAAACCGGAAATTTTGTATATACAAAAAGTGAAGAAGGCTGGGGCTTGTGCAACGACGGTGAAACCATCTATAAAAGTGACGGCACAGAAAAAATATGGACACTCAACCCCGATAACCTCACAGAAGAAAGTTATATTGAAATTTACACCAACACCAGCCGCATCAGAAGTGTCAATGAGTTGGAATGGATAGAAGGGAAAATTTATGCCAATATTTTTCAACAAAATGCCATCGCCATCATCAACCCAAAAAACGGAGCGGTTGAAGGCGTTATCGACCTGAGCGACCTGTATAAAAACCTTGACAATCACGCAAGACTCAACCCAAGAGACAATGTTTTAAATGGCATTGCCTACAAAGCAGATGAGGGCCGACTGTTTGTGACCGGAAAAAACTGGAACAGATTGTTTGAAATTGAAATTTTTGAAAAACAATAAATTGCTTGGTTATTGGTTAATAGTTGGTAGTTATTGGTTATTTTTGAATACATAATTTTACACATTTGATGAAATATCTATATACAATTGGTTTACTCGTTCTTATCATAGGGTTGAGCTCTTGCCGAAATGATTTTGAATCTCTTCCAAGTACAGGAAACCTGGAATTCTCAAAAGATACGGTCTATCTGGACACAGTTTTTACAAATATTGGATCGAGCACTTATACCCTAAAGGTTTACAATCGCAGCAACGAAAACATTTCCATTCCCACTGTAAGACTGGGACAGGGTGAAAATTCGAGATACCGGTTGAATGTCAACGGTCGCGCCGGAAAAACATTTACCAATGTTGAGATTTTGGCCAAAGACAGTATTTTTGTATTTATTGAAACCACCATTGATATCAACTCATTTCCCGGAAATCTCCAGTTTTTATATACCGATGCGCTGGAATTTGATTCAGGCAGTAATCTTCAAAAAGTCGAACTGGTTACTCTGGTTCAGGATGCGGTGTTTTTATACCCGCAGCGTTTTGAGGATGGAACCATAGAAACCTTACTGCTGGGTGTTGATGAGGATGACAACGAAATAAGAATCGAAGGCTTTTTCCTCGATGATGACCATCTTACGTTTACCAATGAAAAGCCTTATGTGATATACGGCTATGCAGCCGTTCCTTCAAATAAAACCCTTACCGTTGAAGCCGGAGCGCGGGTTCATTTTCATGAAAATAGCGGAATTATAGTTGCCAATCAGGGAACAATCAAGGCTAACGGAGCACTCAGCACCAATTCCGAACTGATGGAAAACGAAATCATTTTCCAGGGCGACAGGCTTGAACCTGCCTTTAAAGACATTCCAGGTCAATGGGGAACCATTTGGCTGACTGCAGGAAGCACAGCACATGAGTTCAATCATACCACGATTAAAAATGCGGTAGTAGGCATTTTAATGGACAGCAATGACGGCTCCAACAATCCTACACTTTCGCTTAAAAACACCCAAATATACAATAGTGCCAATGTGGGCTTACTGGCCCGCACCGGTCATGTGGATGGCGAAAATGTAGTAATTTCAAACAGTGGACAGGCTTCGTTGTTCATTTCACTTGGCGGAAAATACAATTTCAGGCACTCAACCTTCACCAATTACTGGAATAGAAGTTTCAGAAACTTTCCGGCAGTGGTTATTGACAATTCACTTCAGGTGAGCAATACTGAAATTTTGATAGCAGACCTCGTGGAAGCCAATTTCAGCAATTGCATCATCTATGGCAGTGAATCCCGAGAATTCTTTTTAAACAAAGTAGATGGAGCCGATTTTAATTTTCAGTTTCAAAATTCGTTGCTCAAATTTGAAGACCCGCAAGGGCAATTTGTTGACAATCCACTTTACGATTTTAGCAATAGTTTGCTCTATCCTAATTCTGTTTTTAACCAAAACCCGGAATTTTTAGCCCCTTTACAAAACAAATTAAACATCAGCAACGAGTCTGGTGCAAACGGTATTGGCGACCCTGCTACTACTCAATTGGTGCCTTTGGACTTGCTGGGAACCCCAAGAGGCACTCCTTCTGATGCCGGTGCCTATGAAAGCGTGATTTTTCCTGAAGATTAAACCTTGAGCTATCGCTCCGGTAGCTTAAGGACTTCCCTGTCCTTCAGATAGGCTTTCAAGGCTAGCATAGCCGCGAGTTTTGCTTCGGCTTTGTTTTGCTCCAGTAGCTTTTCGGCTGAATAGTATTTTTTGACAAAATGGGTGTCAAAATCCCCGCTTCTGAATGCCTCATGTTCCATGACAAATTTCCCGAAAGGCAAAGTGGTGGAGACGCCCTCTATTTCGTAAGCCGCAATGGCTTCAATCATCAACTGTATGGCTTCCTCACGGGTATTGCCATAAGCAATGAGCTTGCTCAACATCGGGTCATAATAAATGGGTACTTCCATGCCCTCTTCAAAGCCGTCATCTACGCGAATACCCGGACCCATTGGCGGGCGATAACGGGTCAATGTCCCCACACTGGGCATAAAGTCTGCCAACGGGTCTTCAGCATAAACGCGCAATTCCATGGCGTGGCCAATGATTTGTAGATGTTCTTGTTTAAAAGCAAGAGGTTCTCCGCGGGCAATTTTGATTTGCTGTTCCACCAGGTCCAATCCGGTGATGAGTTCGGTGACGGGATGTTCTACTTGTAGGCGGGTGTTCATTTCTAGGAAATAGAAATTCAATTGTTCATCCAAAAGAAATTCCACAGTCCCTGCCCCCACATAATCACACGCTTTGGCAACAAGTACGGCGGCTTCTCCCATTTGTTTGCGTAATTTTGGCGTAAGTACTGATGAAGGTGCTTCTTCCACCACTTTTTGATGTCGGCGTTGTATGCTACATTCCCTTTCAAAGAGATGCACCACATTGCCATGGGTATCGGCCAGGACCTGGATTTCTATATGTCGTGGCGAACCCACATATTTTTCTATAAAAACAGCTCCATCGCCAAAAGCAGATTCGGCCTCGCTGATGGCGCGTTTCATTTGTTCTTCCAGTTCGCTTTCCTTTTCAACGATGCGCATGCCTTTTCCACCGCCACCGGCAGAGGCTTTGATTAAAATCGGAAAACCTATTTCTGCTGCGATGCTTTTGGCTTTGACGACATCGGTAATGGCTTCATCGATACCGGGCACCATCGGGATATCATATCCCTTCACAGCTTCTTTGGCTGCAAGTTTGCTACCCATAATGCGAATGGCATGTGGTCGCGGACCTATAAATGTCATTCCATTTTTTGTTACCGCTTCCGCGAAAGCGGCATTTTCACTCAGGAACCCATAACCCGGATGAATACCGTCCACATTAAGTTCTTTGGCTAGTTTGATGATGTGATCACCTCTTAAGTAAGACTTGTTTGAAGCGGCTTCGCCAACACAAACAGCCTCATCGGCAAATTGTACATGGGGTGCATTCCTGTCGGGTTCAGAGAACACGGCTACGGTCTTGATGCCCATTTTTCGGGCAGTTTTCATAACGCGTAAAGCGATTTCGCCTCTGTTTGCTATTAGTATTTTTTTCATATAAATGCCCGCGTAGGCGGGTATCTCGTTAATATTATATCAAAATTTTAAACTCTTATTCAAAATTCAATTATTTCAAATTCCTTATTTCAAATTCCTTATTTCAAATTCCTTATTTCAAATTTACTATTTCAAAATTTTATTTTTAAATTATTGATTCATTGCTTTAAGATTCTCATTTTGAATATTTTCAATGTTATGTTCCTCCCTCAACAGTTGTTCTGCAAGGCTTTTTCCTTGCACTCTTAGTTCATTGACCGCTGTACTCTCCCATAGTTCACCCTTCAGGCTGGAGCCAATTGTGAATAGGTTTTTATGCGGAATGCCCCTGCTATCTAAAATCTGATAAGTTTCGGTATTGGTTTTTATACCCAGATTCAAATTGTCCTGCGTCAGTAGTCCGTTAAGAAGGCAATTCTTCAAAAATGATTGGTCAAGATTTTTCAAATTGGTTTCTGGACCGGTGCAATTAATTACCCTTGAGACTTTGAGTTCCTTAGTTATTTGTTCTTTTTTATCAAAATAAGTAAGGGTAATTGCTTTATCAGATTCTGTAAAATCAATGATCTTACCCGAATTGATATGTAACTTTCCTTCAATGCGCAAATTTTGTATTTTATCGTGCGTGTGCAGTGGTATCCTGTGTCGTGCGACACCCCACAAATGACGAAACCTGGACATAAAAAGTTTCTTTTCTGAATCTGAAAGGTTTTTCCATATTCTTTGGGTATGTGGCCTCAGGGAGTCGATTACGGGTTCTGCCGTGACTCCATATTCCCTGACGGTTTTTATGTGCTTAATGACTTTTTTAACTAAATCAAAAAGCGAATCGTCTTCCTTGATTTCTTCAGTTAACTTTGTGTATTTGAATCCGTTATGGCGATGGGGTAAGATATTGAATCCGTTTGGCGAAATGGAATAAATCTCCCCGTTGAAACCTTCTTCAAGCAATCCTAAAACCGTATCAACCATGGTCAAACCATTTCCGATAATCAAAACGGGTAGATGACTGTCAATGGATTCAACAGATGCTTTTTCCCAGGGGTTTTGAAAATAGTTCTTGCTGTTGAAAAAGGAAGTGTTTTTGATAGTGGGATTTCTGGGAATGTTATTTCCGGAAGCAATCAAACACGCATCAGCCTCGAGGGTTTCATTGTTGAAAATTGATACTTTGACTTTATTTTCTTCAGGACACAAGTCTGTCACATAATCGTGAATGACCTGAACAGGTATATTTTTAGTGGCAGCGAGTTTAAGTGCCTTTTCCCAGATAGCCACCAGGTAATCCCCATAAATAGTCCTTGGCAGAAAAGCATTTGAAATCAGTGTGCGGTCTTTTGAAAAAAATTGGGGTTGTTCCAGTACCCAGTCTAAAAAATGATCCGGTTGATCAGGATAAGCACCCATTTTACCGGTAATAACATTCAATAAATGCTTTTCAGAATAAGGGTTGTATGCAATCCCCCTGTTTAATGTTTTGAGCTCATTAATGAGTGTGATTTTGATGGGTTCAACTGATTTTTCAATCAGCTGAACTGCTGTCATTGTTCCTGTAAACCCGCCACCTATGATTGCTATTCTTTTCATCTAAATGCCCGTCCCGATAGCTATCGGGAGGTATCTCGTTAATCATACCCGCGAAGGCGGGTATCTCGTTATTAATATTTCAAATTTATTATTTCAAAATTTGCAATTTCAAATTTTTGGAATTTGGAATTTGGTACTTTGAATATTAAAGTTTCTACCAGTCTTATGTCTTAAGTCTTGAAATCCTACGTCAACTCACCTCTGAACACTCCACACTGACCACTACTCACTACCCACTCCTACTCCATCTCAATCAACAACTGCCCTTTATCAACAGTATCCCCTTTTGAAATAGCAATTGCTTTTACGACCCCGTCTCTTGGTGCCGTGAGTGCATTTTCCATTTTCATGGCTTCAAGTACCAATAGATAGTCCCCTTCCTTAACTATATCACCGGGCTTTACAGACACATCAAGGATTAATCCGGGCATGGGTGCCTTAATATCTTTTATGGCAGTTGCCGTTCCTTTTGCCAGTCCCATGGAATTGATAAGCGCATCAA
Organism: uncultured Flavobacteriaceae bacterium; assembly: GCA_964469175.1. Lineage (GTDB taxonomy): Bacteria > Bacteroidota > Bacteroidia > Flavobacteriales > Flavobacteriaceae > Planktosalinus. Next base: position 64,306 of record CAYXXY010000004.1, on the reverse strand, counting down.
GCGGAGTACCTATTTCAATTTGATAGTGGTTTGAATTGACAGAAACGGTGTACTTTTTATTGATAAAGTCAGTTGAAATGATTTTGATGTCAACCGATTTGTTATCGTGAATGAGGTGAACCGTATTTTCAGACTTTTGTTGAACATCTAATTGTCCAAGCTCCTCTTCACTTAATGAAAAGTCAAACTGATTATTTACTTTCAGACTGTATTTGTCTTCCATACCCAAAGATTTGTTGGGGTAAATATAAGTATTTGAACAGGATTTGGAAAGCCGACATTGCATGTTATCTTTAGTATTTTCCAAAAAAAAGACCTCTTTTTCATTGGTTGTCCGGTTTTTTAATTTCCATAGCGATAATGCCCTATAATCGTATAACTAAACAAAACATCCTCCAAGACCTGACCTGCACCAATATTGTGAACAATCATTGGTCGTTTGCCATCTCTTGATTTTTGATTCACCACAAAACTAATGTGGTACAATCCGCCTGGCAGACGCCAGCAAACCACATCACCGGGCAAATAGTTATCGGGATTTGAGGAAACCTCAATTGAAGTGCCGTGTCTTTCAAAAAAAGTCATCAGATTGGGTACCCTTCTGTGGTCGATATTCCGGTCTGGCCGAGTGAGTCCCCAGTTTTTTGGATATTTTTCAAAAGAGGTTCTCATGTCTTCATGTACTTTTCTCTGTAAATCAATTCCTAAAGCACGATAGCCTCTTATAATCACATCTGTACAGACGCCTTTGTCTGAAGGCACATCGCCATTTGGATAAGGAATGCTAAAGTAAGCCGGGTCATAGGTAACTTCTTGCTTCGTAAGCTCCATAGCCGCTGAAGCAAGTTTTTCTGAAAAAGAAGTTTGTGCAATAAAGCTGCTTAGCGAAAGGAAAAAAAATAGTGTGGAGAGTACATATGATCTCATCTGTTTATATTTATTGTTTTTTTAAGGTCAGATGGAATTCGCCAATAATCATTTCGGCTTCGTCGCTTAAAGCTTTGAAGCACAAGGCGGTTGGCATCAACTTAACTGTTATGGCTCATTTCATACCTAAAAATAACGCATAAAATCAATAATAGGTATTCGTTGGAATTAAAAATACTAGCGCGCCTCAAAAATCGTGAGATACAAATGAGATGCCATCTTCCGGGCGTTGTGTTTGGCTCGGTTGGCCATTTCACCCTCAAACAGGGAGTCTATGGTTTCAAACCATAAGTTAATCCAGTAACCAAAATGCTCCACCTGTATGGCGTGGTGATACTTTTTGTCCAAATTTACATGGGCCTTTGCCGGATTACCTCTGAATTTGGCTTTGAAGAACAGGTTGCTTTCCCAAAAGTCGGTGAGCTTTTCAAGGTGTTCGTCCCAATCGGTAATGGTTTCATTAAAGAAATGACCGATTTCCTTGCTTTCCCTTACCCTTGAATAAAAAGTAGTGACCAGAAGTTTTATGTCCTCCCTGTTTTTAATGTCGTTCATAAATTATTCAAAATAATCAAAATAGACCGGCACATAGTCTTCCAATGCCAAAAATGCTTTTTCAGCGGTTTCAGAACCTTTGCTTAACTTTGAAAAATAATCGCGCATGGGGTATAAATAATTGTGCAGCTGGTTGTGTGCCTCGCCTTTCATGGTACACTTTTCAAAAATCATTCTGAACTCGTCTTCCAACTGAACGCGCAGCTGTGCATAGTCACCCAAACCTAAATTTCTAAAAGCTTCCAAGTTATCCATCATAGCAATCACACCTTCGGTGGTTTCAGGATTGGCCTGCCATTTCATGCCGTTGTTCAGGGTTAATTCACCATCACTGTGGTGGGTTTCTTCCTCAACAACTAATTCTTCTTCTGTTATTGACTCTTCAGAAGGTTTTTGTTCAGAATTTTTGCAGGAAATAATAAAGATTGAAATAAGAATAATCTTAAAAAACAAGGCTAACTTTTTCATGAGTTTAGTGAATAATTTTTAAAACGACTTATTAGAGCAAGCTGTGTTATCAGCTCAATGCAAAATTAATTCTGTCGAATTAACTTTCCATACTAAATCAAGTGAATGATTATAATGATTGAACTAAACAATACACTTACAATAAGCGAATTTAAAACAATTTTAGGTTTTAACTGTGCTAAAACAGTTGCATTAAACCACATCGCAACAGCAACTACTAAAAAAAGCTCGATCATTTGAAGCGTTTCGGTGCCACTCATTAAAATCAACATAGCCGCCACAGAACCAATACAACTTGAAGCAATAATGCCCAAGGTGGCGTAAGAGTAATACATTTCCCTAAATTCAGTCAGTAAATTTCCGTAAATGGTTTTCATTGTGTCCACTTTATAAGTTTACACAAAAGTACTTTCACTTATGGCTGAATTTTATGACTGAAATCACATTGATAATTTAGCGATAAAGCTTTCGGTTTTTAATTTTCAATTCGCCTTTTTTCTCCAATGATTTGGTAGCTCTTATAACTGTTTCAACCCGCAAACCGGTTAAATCTGCTATTTGCTGCCGGGTAATATCGACTTCAAATGAAAAAGGCTCTTTGAGCTGATGAACATATTTTTTGAGATAATCAAGTATGCGCAAAATGCGGTGCTCAGGGTCTTGTGAGGAAAGCTCGGCCGCCATAATAGACTTGTAATATAAACGAGCTGCCAGGGCTTTGGTAATTTCCATATGCTGCTCGGGGTTTGATTTCAGCAATTCCAGAAAATTTGATTTTGACAAACGGAACACCCTGGCATCTGAGAGTGCTTCGGCATGAGCCGGATATTTTACATCGGCAAAAAGAGGGGGCTCTCCAAAACTCTGTCCCGGAAAAAAAATACCCTGTATAAATTCTTTTCCGTCTTCATTAAAGTTGTTCATTTTCACTTCGCCACTTTCAATTTGATAGTAGCATACCGCCTGCTGACCTTCACTAAAAATCCTGTCGCCTTTGGCAAACTCAAGACTTTCTCCTCCAAAATCAAGTAACAGCTTTTCAGAAATCATAGGCTAAATATGAGATTTCAACAATTGAATAAGTTCGTGTTTTGGCACCACACCCGACTGCCGCCAGAGTTGTTTTCCTTCCTTGAACAAAATCATCGTAGGCACACCCCTCACCTGATACTGAGCCGATAACGGTTGGTTTTTGTCCACATCAATCTTAACGATTTTTATCTTGTCACCCAGTTCAGCTTTCACTTCGTTGAGGATGGGTGCCAGCATTTGGCAGGGGCCACACCAGGTCGCAAAAAAATCGACCAGCACCGGTTTGCTGTCATTGATGATTTCGCTGAATTTTGATTTCATTTTTGTTTGATTCAAGTACCAACAAAGATACGATTCACAGTTTTGAAATCGGCAGAAATCCTAAAAAAATCTATCTTTGCGCCATGGTTCATAGCTCTTTTCAACCTTTTAAAGATGATGTTTCAACGATTCCCTTACCGGAAGTATTTACCTTTCCGTTTTATTATGAACCACACCCGCTAAGCATCATCGCTGCCGGGAAATTGCAGGAATATCTCGAATCCCAAACTGATTTTCAACACAACTTCGGATTAAAAGAAAATCAACCCGGACTCGTTATCGGTAAAATGTTTGGCGTGCTGGTGTGTCAAAAACAAAACGGGGATTTGGGTTATCTCTGGGCGTTTTCCGGAAAACTGGCCGAAGCCAACCACCATACCCGCTTCGTTCCCCCGGTGTTTGATATGCTGGATTCCAACGGTTTCTTTAAACCCGAAGAACAGGTTTTAAACCAACTCAACCAAACCATTGAAACCCTTGAAAATGCTGGTGACTACAAAGCCGCTCAGTCACAACTTAACCAAGTGACCAGCGATGCCGAAACCGATTTGGAACGGCAAAAAACACGCATCAAAACACTAAAAGCACAACGGGATGCCAAACGTGCAAAAGTGCCGGTCAACCTGCCACAGCCGGAAATTGAGCTGCTCGAAAAAGCATTTAGTGAAGAAAGCAAACTGGAGAGCATACTCCTTAAAAAAATGACCAAATACTGGAACTATCAAAAAGCCGCCGCCAAAGAACAAGTTCAGGAGTTTAAAAAAACTATCAACGAATTGAAAGCACAGCGCAGGCAAAAATCAGCAGCCTTGCAACAAAAGCTTTTTGACCATTATGTGTTTTTAAACCGGTTTGGTGAGGAAAAAAGCATAGGCGAAATTTTCAACAACAATCCCCCCGCAGGTGCGGGTGAATGTGCTGCCCCAAAACTGTTGCATTATGCCTTTAAAAACGATTTGAAACCCATCACTATGGCTGAATTCTGGTGGGGGCAGTCACCGGCTTCTGAAGTCAGGAAACACAAACAGTTTTACCCGGCCTGCAAAAGCAAGTGTGAACCCATCCTGATGAATCATATGCTAAAGGGATTGAAAATGGAAGCCAATCCGTTTGAGAAGGATTTTGAGAACATCAAGAGCCTCGAAATTATTTATGAAGATGACGTCATGCTGGCCATCAACAAACCGACGGAGTTTTTATCCGTTCCCGGAAAAACCATCACCGATTCGGTTTACAGCCGGGTCAAAGCGCTTTATCCCCAGGCCACCGGACCGCTGGTCGTGCACCGGCTGGATATGTCCACTTCGGGCATTATCCTTATTGCCAAAAATGAAGCAGCTTATGTCAGCCTTCAAAAACAGTTTATTGAGCGCAGCATCCAAAAGCGGTATGTAGCCGTTTTGGATGGAATCGTCAAACAGGCTTCAGGCATCATCGATCTGCCCTTGCGGGTTGATCTGGAGGACCGGCCGCGGCAGTTGGTGTGTTATGAACACGGCAAACCGGCGCAAACCCGCTGGGAAGTCATTCAGGTCAAGAACAAGCAAACACGGGTGTATTTATATCCCATAACCGGCAGGACACATCAGTTGCGGGTACATGCGGCACACCAGTCTGGTTTGCAAATGCCCATCCTGGGTGATGACCTTTACGGAAAAAAGGCCAACCGGTTACACCTTCATGCTGAAAGCATCACATTCAAACATCCCCTTTCCGGTGAAAGCCAAACAATTATGGCACCTGAAGAATTTTAGCAGGAGCGGTTAATACAAACATAGCCCACGGTTTAAACCGTGGGCTATGTTGTAATTATCATCTATTTAATATGAATTTATCCATTTTATTCAACGAATTGTGGAAGGAATTTCAACTAATTATTAAACCGCTCATAAGCCGCGCGTTCCAAAGCTTCACGATGATCGGGATGGGCTATGGAAATTAAGGCCTTGGCCCGGTCTTTTAGTTTTTTACCATACAAATCCACCACACCATATTCGGTTGCGATATAATGCACATGGGCCCTGGTGGTGGTGACGCCGGCTCCTTCCTTGAGAAAAGGAACAATTTTAGAGATTCCTTTATTTGTGGCAGAAGGCATCGCCAGTATGGGCTTACCACCTTCAGAGAGCGATGCACCACGAATAAAATCCATTTGACCTCCCACTCCGCTGTATTGCAGTTTTCCAATGGTATCGGCACACACCTGCCCGGTAATGTCAATTTCAATGGCACTGTTGATGGCGGTTACTTTGGGGTTTCGACGAATGATGGCCGTGTCGTTGGTATAAGCCGCTTCCTTAAAATGCACTATGGGGTTGTCATCCAAAAAGTCATACAGTATTTGGGTACCAATGGCAAAACAAGTGACCAGTTTACCGCGTTTCACCATTTTGTCTTCACCGGTGATGACACCGGATTCAACCAATGGCAATATGCCGTCTGAAAACATCTCGGTATGGATGCCCAAACGTTTGTGATTGGTTAAATTGGCCAAAACCACATTGGGAATACCGCCGATTCCCATCTGAAGCGTGGCACCGTCTTCCACCAACCCCGCAACGTGGTAACCAATTTGCTTTTCAACTTCCGTAGGCTCAGGAATCGGAACACTGTGAATGGGCAGATCGACCAACACAGCTGCATCGATATTCTTTGAATGGATAATCCCGTCGCCGTGGGTTCTCGGCACATTGGGGTTGACCTGGGCAATCACCTTTTTGGCCATCTGAATGGCAGTGATGGTCACGTCAATCGACGTGCCCAATGAACAATACCCGTGCTTATCAGGCGGTGACACCTGAATAAATGCCACATCCAACGGAAGTATATTTCTTTTAAAAAGTAAATGCAATTCACTTAAAAATATGGGTGTATAATCACCTCTCTTGGAATTGACGGCCTTTCTCACATTTCCGGCTACAAAGCAGCTGTTGGTAATGAAGGAGTTCATGTAAGGCTCCTGGGTATATAGTGCATCGCCTTCGGTGTGCATCTGGACGATTTCCACGTCCTGAAGGTTTTGATAGTTTTTACACAATTCGCCTATTAAAAATTTGGGGGTCATCGCTGCTCCTTGAAAAAATATTCTATTGCCTGATTTTACGTGTGATACGGCTTCTTCAGCTGAGATGTAGTTCATTGTTTTGGGGTTTATTGTTTATTGTTTACTGTTGTTAATTGGTCCCGATAGCTATCGGGATTGGTGCTTGTAATTTGGAATTTTTACTTTCAATGACACTCCACCTTTGAGGTCACTATATCAGTAACCGGTTTGGGCGAAATGTAGGGGATTCCGAGTCCCATACCGCGTAAGATAAAAAAAACTCCGATAATGACCACAAAAACGGGGATGACTTTTCGGATTTTTTGTCGGTTTACCCCCTTCAGAAAGGAGGCTGCATAAATAGCAACGCTCATTAACGGAATGGTTCCCAAGCCGAAAAATACCATATACAAACTGCTCCCCCAAAGCGATCCTGCCGCCAAAGCCGCAAACACGGCGATATAAACGAGTCCGCAGGGAAGAAAGCCATTCAAAAATCCGATGGTCAAAAAAGTATCGGCCGATTTTTTCTTAAGGGAAGCACCGAGATGCTGTTTGATTTTTCCAATAAAACGGTAGAAAAATGCGGTGATTTTGGTATTTTTAAATTTTTTATTGGGCAATATTACTGCTAAAATCATCAATATTCCAACAGCAATGGACAGTTGTTGTTGCAACCCGAAAAGCGAAAAACTTTTACCGAGCAATCCAAAAACGAGTCCGATGATGCCGTATGCAAAGAGCCTTCCGATATGGTAACTGGCTGTTTGTACTGCTTTTTTGACCGGGTTTTTATGGTCCACCGGCAACATAAGGGCTATGGGTCCACACATGCCCACGCAGTGCAAACTTCCCAAAAGGCCTAATATAAAAGCAGAAATCAGCATCAGGTTTTAAAACATTATTTGTTCAATGGTAATGTATTTTTTGCCATTCATTTCCCAACTGATGGTGACGTCCCATCGGCCTTTTTCAAGCATAGCTGCGGGTATCAGCATTTTGTTTTGGGTAAGTTCAACCGGCAATTCAAAATCGAGGTCTTTTTGGTTCAACCTGTAAAACGCTATCTTTCCCTGCGCCATACTGCCACTGATTTCTTCGGGAACATAAAGCACTACTCCTTTTTCATCCTGTGTCAACACTACCTTATAAGCAAGTCTGGCCGCATTGTTTCGTGCATCCAGTTCGTCCTGAAACCCGATTTCCTTTTTGTAGTAATCTTCCACCACCATATCAAAATCATATTTACTGTCAGTCATCATCGTGATGACAAAATACAATATGAACGACATAAAAAGCGCGATGGCTATTACGATTCCTGTTCCCCAGTTTATTTTCATTTTATTAAATATTAGACTTTAGACATTAGATTTTAGACTTCTTAGCAGTCCTAAAACATTAAACTTTGAACTTTAAACTTTAAACCTTGAACCTTGAACCTTGAACCTTAAACCTTAAACTACTTAAAACTCCTTGGTCCTAAAAAGTTGGTATTTGTTTTTTCTATCAATTCGCCGTTGCTGTACACCCCAATTTCCACCCGGTTGTTATGCCCGTCAAGTGCGGCGCGGTGCAACTCGATAAACAGGGTGCCTTCTACCAAATCCTGTGGCGGAACGCTTATTTCATGTTGACCCACAAAAATAATTTTCCCGTCATGTGACAAGAGCTTAAACTCCATATTTTCATAGGTACGCGTGGTTTTATTGAGGAGCTTATAGGTATATACATTGCTGATGATGTTATCCTCCTTCAGTTCATACAACTGACCCGGCAACCGGAGAATCACTGCTTCCACATCGCTGCGCAAAAACAACATGCCGATAAGGATGCCCATCAGTATGAACAATACCGCAGCATAGCCTTTCATTCTTGCGGTAAACTCAAAAGGTTTTTTCTTGACGATGTTTTCTTCACTGGCGTAGCGTATTAACCCTTTGGGGTAATCCACAGAATCCATAATGCTATCACAGGCATCCATACAGGCCGTGCAGTTGATGCATTCCAATTGGGTGCCGTTCCTAATGTCGATACCCGTGGGACACACGTGCACGCATTGAAAACAATCGATGCAATCGCCGTGTCCCAATGCCCCGCGGTCTTCATTTTTTCTGAACTTCTTTCTTCCGGATTCACCCTCGCCGCGTTTGTGGTCATAGGCCACGATGATGGACTTGGTATCCAGAAGCACGCCTTGCAGCCTTCCGTAAGGACAGGCAATCACACACACCTGCTCGCGAAACCACGCAAAGATGAAATAAAACACCCCCGTAAAAATCAACAAGCCGATAAAGGTGCTCATATGGTCCAGCGGGCCTTCCTTGATGTACAGCAACAAACGATCGCTACCGATGAGATAGGCCAGGAACACATTGGAAATGATAAACGAAATCAGGAAAAACACAAACCATTTCAACAGTCGCTTTCTAATCTTCTCACCATTCCAGGGCATTTTATCCAACCTGATTTGCTTGCCCCTGTCGCCTTCAATGACATACTCGATGCGCCTGAATACCATTTCCATAAAAATGGTTTGCGGACAAACCCAGCCACAGAATATTCTACCGAAAGCCACTGTAAACAAGGTGATAAACACCACCCCGATAATCATCGAAATAACAAACAGGTAGAAATCCTGTGGCCAGAATGGAAAACCAAAAATATTGAACTTACGCTCCAGCACATTGAATAGCAAAAACTGATTGCCGTCTATCTTGACAAAGGGCGATGCCAGAAAAAACACCAGCAGGAAATAGCTCACATACTTGCGGTAGTTGTAAAATCTCCCCTGTGGCTTTTTGGGAAAAATCCAATTTCTCTTGCCCTCATCATCGATGGTGCCAATACTGTCACGAAATCTTTCCTGGTTTTCCATTACTTTATTTTTCAAATAGCCTTTAATATTAAGTCTTGCTCGAATTTTTCCAATTATTTTCCCCGGCCCTAAAGGGTAAATTGGAAAAATTCTCGTTCACCCTTTAGGGTTTGGGGAGAAAACGAGAATTTTTCAATACATAGCATTTATACAAAGGATTTCTCAATTATTCAATTTCCAAAGTGTCTTCGAGTTCACTTTCGTCAAGTTCTGGGGTGTCAATCTTATCCTGAGCTTCCTTAAAGCCATCTGCCTGGTCTGCCGGGGCTACAAAGTCGCCTTCGGGTTCTTTGGCATCGGGGGGATTGGTTCCCACCAGGGTTAAAATATAACTCGACACTTGGGCAATCTCCAGTGGTCTCAAATCGTTTTTCCAGGCAATCATTCCTTTACCGGGACGACCACCTTCTGAAATCACTTCATAGATGTTGTTGATGGTGCCTCCCAAAATCCAATAGTTGTCAGTCAGGTTGGGGCCGATTCCCCCACCCCCGTCTGCACGGTGACACACGGCACAGCTCGATTCATAGAGGTTTCTTCCGGCCTGTAAGTCTGAAGCATCTGTGAGCATCACAACGGTACTGGCATCCACCAGTCCTTTGGCGGTGCGGCGGTATTCCTCAATAGAGGCTTGTGCGGCTGCCACTTCACGGCGGTATTCTTCATCCTGGGTGGGACCGTCAAACACGTGATACCGCGCCATATACACCACGGCAAAAATAATCGTTGCATAAAACCCATAGACCCACCAGGTGGGCAGGTTGTTGTCCAACTCCCGTATACCGTCATAGTTGTGGTCGAGGATGATTTCCTCTTCGCTTCTGCCTTTTCGCTTGCCCACCAGCCAGGCGTACACTCTATTCAGCCATTCTTCGGAAGTTGCCTTGCTCTCACTCGCTAAATACCTTGCCTTGGCTTCGTCACTTAAGGTGTGAAACAATAATCTTTGAAATGCCGCCACGCTCACTTCTATGGCCACCATAAAGAAAATGATGACCAACCATACCACCATAAGTATAGGTGTTTCAACAATGGCCCAGGTTCCTGAAGAACCGGCCAAATACTCTATTAAAAACAGCGTGAGTGCTGCCACGAGAATGATTCTTATGTATGCTGATGTTTTCATGAGTTTTGGTTGTTTTCTTCCTCATCAGATTCCAGAGGAATGTTACTGACTTCTTCGATATACTTTTTCTTTGAGGTCATCACCCAAATAAAGAGGATGGTAAAAAACCCAAAAAAGATAAGCAGGGAGATAATCGGGAAAATCTCGATGTCCTGAATGGAGTCCATATGACCTTTGATATACTTTAACATGGCTTATTGGTTTTCGATGTTAGACAATTCTTCATCCCCGCCTTTCACCCTGATATCGGTGCCCAGGCGTTGCAGGTAGGCAATCATAGCCACCACTTCGCGGTTGCGCATTTCGGTAAACTCCAGTCCGTTTTCAAGGGCATATTGCTTTTCGGCTTCATATACCCGTGCAAACTCAGGGTCGTTGTAGAGGTTGCGCTCAATTTCTTCACCCTGCTCCAGCATCCACTGTTGTGCACGTGCGATGTCTTCTTCAGTATAAGGAACACCCAATCTCACCATCACCTCCATTTTACGTTCGGTTTTTGATTTGTCGAGTTCGCTGTTGATCAGCCATCTGTAACTCGGCATAATGGAACCGGGCGAAGTGCTTTGTGGGTCATAGAAGTGGTTGAAATGCCAGCTGTCTGAATATTTTCCGCCTACGCGTAATAAATCCGGGCCGGTGCGCTTGCTTCCCCATAGGAAAGGATGGTCATAGACAAACTCCCCGGCTTTGGCATACTCACCGCCATAACGTTCCGTCTCGCTGCGGAAAGGCCGCACCATTTGCGAATGGCAACCCACACAACCTTCTCGGATGTATAAATCACGCCCTTCCAACTCCAGCGGTGTGTAAGGATGCACACTGGTGATGGTGGGAATGTTGGACTTAACCACCAAGGTGGGTACGATTTGAACAATTCCACCTATCAAAATAGCGATGGTGGCAAATAAGGTCAATTGCACCGGTCTTCTTTCCAACCAGTGGTGATACCCCTCGCCTTTTACGCGTCTTGCTGAAACCCTTTCCAGAGCGGCTGCTTCAGCCAATTCATCGGTAACTGCAGAACCTTGTTTTACGGTTTTGTAGATGTTGTACAGCATAATCACTGCTCCCAGCAAATACATAGTTCCACCAATCGCTCTCATCCAGTACATCGGCATAATGGCCATTACGGTATCCATAAAGTTACCATACACCAGTGTTCCGTCAGGGTTGAATTGCTTCCACATCGACGCCTGTACAAATCCGGCGACATACATCGGCAGCGTATAGATGATAATCCCCAGTGTACCAATCCAGAAGTGGAAGTTGGCCATCGCAATCGAATACAGTTTGGTTTTAAACAGTTTGGGGATCAACCAGTAAATCATACCAAAGGTGAGGAAACCGTTCCACGCAAGTGCCCCCACGTGTACGTGAGCGATAATCCAATCTGTAAAGTGGGCAATGGCATTTACGTTTTTCAACGAAAGCATTGGCCCTTCAAAAGTGGCCATACCATAACCGGTGATGGCTACTACCATAAATTTCAGGGTCGGGTCTGTACGCACCTTATCCCAGGCACCTCTCAGGGTGAGCAATCCGTTGATCATACCCCCCCAGGACGGAGCGATAAGCATGACCGAAAACGCCACTCCCAAACTCTGTGCCCAGCCGGGCAAGGCAGTGTACAACAAGTGGTGAGGGCCCGCCCAGATATAGATAAAAATGAGCGACCAAAAGTGAATGATGGATAACCTATAAGAATAGACAGGCCTGTTGGCAATCTTGGGCACATAATAATACATCAACCCCAGGAAGGGTGTGGTCAGGAAAAACGCCACGGCATTGTGCCCATACCACCATTGCACCAGTGCATCCTGAACCCCGGCATAGACCGAATAACTTTTCAGGAAGTCCACCGGCAGGGCGAGACTGTTGAAAATGTGCAACACCGCTACCGTAACAAAAGTGGCGAGGTAAAACCAGATGGCCACATAAAGATGTCGCTGCCTGCGGCGCAGTATGGTGCCTATCATATTGATACCAAAGGCCACCCACACCACCGCAATGGCAATGTCGATGGGCCACTCCAGCTCGGCATACTCTTTTGAAGAGGTATAACCCAGTGGTAGGGTGATGGCTGCAGCTACAATGATAAACTGCCAGCCCCAAAAGTTGATGTTACTCAGCCAGTCGCTGTACATGCGCGCTTTGAGCAGGCGTTGCAAAGAGTAGTAAATACCCGCAAACATGGCGTTGCCCACAAAGGCAAAAATCACGGCATTGGTGTGCAATGGTCTCAGGCGGCCAAAGCTCAGCCAGGAAACCCCGTCAGTGAGGTTGGGAAACAAAAAAAGTAACGCCAGCAACAAGCCCACGGTAAACCCGATGATTCCCCAGAAAAGCGTTGCATAAGTAAACTTCTTTACGATTTTGTTATCGTAATAAAATTGCTGTACTTCCATAATTTAGGTTTCAGTTGAATTAGTTGATTGAATATTTGATTTGTCTTGATTTTCTTTATCGGAAGGGGATGCAGTAGTGTCGTCTTTTACCAGTTCGTCTTCAAAAAGCATACGCACAGAAGGGGTGTAAGTGTCATCATATTGGCCATTTTTCAGGCTGAAGATAAAGATGACAAAAAAGACCACCGCCACTGAAGTGCTGATAATCAATGTTAAGTAAATGACGTTCATTAAGGAGTGAATTTACCGTCAAAAATACTGTGGAGGCCCAAAGCAAAATATGACAATAGTCATAATCATAAAATTTTTGAAACTTTTACTGTCAATATCGCTGTGGCAAAAAATCCCGGGGTGTTTGAAAGTTTGTAAAAAAAGGGGTATGTTTGATAGAGGGGAATTAATCAAATTTGAAAAGAATTAATACGCTTTTAAAAAATGCAAGGAGTTGGGTACAGGTTGCCTAAATAATATGATAAGAGGAATATAGTAGTGTATATAAACAAGTTGTGCATAATTTGAAATGAAAAAATATCTTTTATACATATCATTAGCCCTTTTTAGCTGTCAGACAAATGCCGACTCTAAGAAGACGGACATAACGCCTCCTACTTCTAGTAAAGTTGAATACTCAGATAAAATAATTGAAATTGAATCTCCAGAAGTCAAAATGCTATCTTATCTAACAACTCACTTTAATAAAAATCTGGACACAATATTCATTGAAAAGCCGGAATTTATGATTGCAGAAAATGCTAAGGATACTATTTGCGGATATATAATTTCATTCAAAGAAGGGCATTCTTTCAAAAACGAACAAGAATGTAATGAATGGGGGGAAATTGTAACTGTTAGTTTTAAAAATTATACACCAAGCCAAGTCAGGGAAATTGTAGAATTATTATTCAAAAATGATGAATATGATTGGTATAATAACAATACGGAATACCGCCCTGAAAAATATTATGAGAGAGTTTGGACTTTCAGAATCATAGAAAATTGGGAATCAACTGATTTAGAGTTCGCATACTCGTGGATATAAAAAAACTATGGGAAACATCAGCGATAAACTATGGCTTCTACCCGCCCACTCGGAAAATCCTATAGAATTTTCCTCAGGTTTGGGTTTTGTTTGCTAAATTAGTTGTTTAATCCCTGCCTGCGGCAGGCAGGCTCGCCACAGGTTATAGCCGCGGAACGTTGGCAAACATTTAAACTTACTCTTACCTATGAACGAACACCAAGACGACTTAAATATAGATAAGAACCTGAAAATACTCTGCGAGTCCGATAATCCGTATGAATTTAATTTGGATAATTTCATAGATAAAAACGGCAGACAGATGCATTTAAAGCATAAACATGAGGAATTTGCTTCTTTAATGGAACGACAAGGACTTATAAGAGTAAACGGTTATAGGTGTTCTATAGAGAAATTTGGGCTTGAGGTATTTAATTCTGGTGGTTGGTTACAACATCTTTCCGGGCTAGAAAAACAAAAAACAGAACTGGAATTAAAAACACAAGAAAAAGAAACTTTAGATATAGAAATTAAAGTCTTACAAAAAGACAAATTAATATATGAAAAAACTATCCGTGAGCAAAATGACCGGATTAGAAACTTAACGGAAAAACTTAAATTCGTAAGTTTAATGCAGAAATATTGGTGGGTTATTGTTACCTGCATAGGAATTGGTTGGGCTTTAGGAGAAATTCTGGACAGACTAGGATTAACATAAAAAATATTAACCCAACCCACTCATAAAACAAACGACAATAACTGTTTAGTTTAACTAAAGTTTAATTGTGATATACTTACATAATATTTAAATTTTAAAATTTATAATCTGATTAACAAAACGGTTGTCAACACCGTGTATGCAACATTTGAACTTATGAAAAAAAAACTAACAATAATTTGCCTTTTATTCTCATTTTCAATCATCGGACAGAATAAACCGATGGAATTGTATCAAACCGGTAATTCAAATTTCAAATCCGGAAATTATGAAAAAGCCATTGAGAATTATACAGAGTTAATGAATATTGTAGATGACAAGATGGTTCAAAAGACTGGCTACATCAACCGCGGACTTTCATATGACCGACTTCAAAAATATGATCTAGCCATAGCTGACTTCACTGAAGCCATAAAACTGGACAGTACGGATATGGCTTCATTTATTGACAGAGGTCTTTCAAAAATGCGTGCAGGATATTTAGAACAAGCAAAGGTGGATTATAATTATGTTGTTTATAAAAACAATAATCCTAAAATGATGGAGGCTGCTCTATACTGGCTCGCTCGAATTCACTATTCACAAGGAGAATTCAAGGAAACAATAAAAAATTGTGACCGATACTTCATAATAAATCCAACGGACCCAGAACTATATTTCATCCGTGGTACTGCAAATGATATGCTTGGAAATTTTGAACAATCAATAGTGGATTATGGTAAAGCAATTGAAATAAAACCCAATTATGTACAAGCAATTGCGAACCGGGGAACCGCAAAAATTAATCTTTTGACAGCAAGAGGAAACCTACAACCAAGTAAAAAAGAAACAAAAGAAGCCTGTAAAGATTTGAAAGAAGCAAAAAAACTGGGAGATAAAAGTGTAGAGGATTTAATTTTTATTTACTGTGATAGAAAGTAATAAATTGACCGGGTTCCTAAAAAGTTTTTGGACCATATCTCCGGAACTAACGGACTTTATGAAATCCGGGTTGAGTACCAATCGAACATTTACAGGATATTTTGCTGCTTTGATGAAGGACAACTTGTTGTGCTTTTTAACGGATTTCAAAAAAAGACACAGAAAACACCGCAAAATGAAATTGACAAAGCGGTACAATTAATGAATCGGTATTTTAACAAAAAAAAATAAGAAAATGAAAGATTATAAAAACATACAGTCATTTGACGAGTTAATCGAACTCGAGCACGGAAAAATTGGAACTGATAGTCGTAACAAATACGAAGAAGGTGCTCAAATGTTCATCATTAGTGAAATGCTTAAATCGGCTCGAAAAGAAGCAAATATGACACAAGAACAACTGGCAGAGAAGTCAGGAACCAAGAAAAGTTACATATCGAAACTCGAAAATGCAAAAGGTAATATTCAACTCTCAACATTAATCAGGATTTTTGAACAAGGACTGAACAGAAAAATTGGACTTACCTTTCTATAACCGAATAAAAAAACGACACCACAAAATCAGCGATCCTCTATGGCTTATCCTCGTCACAGGTTATAGATCCTAAGGCCAAACATATAAGAGAATCTTAGATATATGAAAACTGAACCCAATATTGGAAACAGAATATTGGCTGGTCTAATTGACTACACAATAATCTACTCTTTTACATTCACATTAATTTTTGTCTTGGGTGATCCAAACGATGAGGGAGTGTACTCATTAACAGGAGCACCTGCTCTAATACCAATTTTATTTTGGTTGATAATGACGGTCGGACTAGAAATTGGATTGGGAGCTACTCTTGGAAATTCAATCACCGGACTAAAAGCCATTCCAATTAACGGACAAAATCGAAAACTGACTTTCGGTCAATCTTTAAAAAGACATTTAATGGACCCTGTAGATATGCTCTTTTTTGGATTGCCTGGAATTATCACAATAAAAAACACGGATAAAAATCAGCGAATCGGTGATTTGTGGGCTAAAACAATAGTTGTGAAAGTAAATAAACTGACTGAATTACAAACTGAATAGTGAAAATGCTTGGCAACAAATGCAATGACAACATCAACAACGACAAATATAATTTACTTTGCAGTGTTATTTTTAGTGACCTTGATAATTTGGACTTTGCTTTATAAAGCCCAATTTTTAGAATATGACGAGAACTATGGAAATATATTGACTGCCTTTTTTCTATCAGTAGTTGCGACAATTGTTTTAACAGTCTTTTGGTTTAAGTGGCGACACATCATAAAAACATATAGATGGCAAACGTTTTTGTTCTTAATACTTTCATCACCATTGACAATTGCTCTTGTTTCAATTAACTACCCGACAATTTTTGGGACTATACTTAAAAACTGACTTATGACCCAAAGACCACTTCGAAAAAGACTTATATTTTAACCCATATTGCAATTCAAAAACCTCCACATCATAAAAAAAATAACCCTTAAAATCTCCAAACTCAAGTCTGACCGCTTACTCAGGCCTGCCAACCATATCAGTTAAAACTCAATCCACACCTTTTTACCAGAAACGCCCATAGTGTGCGTTTTAAAAAATTGCGCTGTACGGTTTTTTGCCGTACATTTGTATAAAATAAAGTAAAAGATGGAAGCACAAACAGGTAAAGATGAACGCATTGAACTTAGGGTCTCTTCTGCTGACAAGAGGGTTTTCAAAAGAGCGCAGAAGCTAAGCGGAGACAAGTCCTTTAGTAGTTTTATTGTAAGGATAGTCAAAAAACAAGCGGAAGAAATAGTAGCCAATAACGATAGGATTATAGCCACTGAAAAAGACCGTCAGGTTTTTTTTGACGCTGTATTTAAGGACAGTAAGCCCAATCCAAATTTAATTGAGGCTGCGAAAAGATACAAATCAAAAACATCCTAAAAGGTGGTCATAACTTTATTGGATAAGACCCATAACAGGAAGCATTTTGAATGTGAAGAGCAATCCCTTTCAGAATATATAAAAAAACAGGTAAGCCAGGACATCAAAAAAAGGTTGGCTACCTGTTTTGTCGCTGTTGATGAACATCAAAATGTAATTGGTTATTATACCCTTACAAGCGAGAGCTTGGGAAGGGACTTGATACCGGAAAAGTATATCAAAAAAGTACCCAAAAATTACAATGCCCCGGTAATTTTATTGGGCAGGCTGGCCAGGGACATCAAAAGCAAAGGAAGCGGTCTTGGTGAGCATCTTCTGATTGATGCCTTGCTCAGGGCTTATAGTCTCTCCCGGGATAGCATTGGAGCCATGGCAGTGGTTGTGGATCCAATCAATGAAAATGCCGTTCACTTTTACAGAAAATACGGCTTTGAACAATTACCCGATAGTGAAAAAATGTTTCTTCCAATGAGTGTCATTGGGCAATTAAAATAGAAAGACTATTTTTATCTTGATTTATTTTAAAATAAAAGCCAGCTTAATTCTTGTAATACAAACACAAATATGAAATATGTTTATTCATGCATAGGTTGGTTGTATTTATGGACTAGGTACCGCAATAAGAAAAAAGTTAAGGCACTTCTCATAGAAAAATATGACAATAGTTATTTTACTGCGGGAGCACTTGTTGCTTGGAAGACATTTGGAGTAATTCTTTTTGGGCTCATATCTTTATTAATATTGACCGTTGTTGGACGAATTTTATATGATTTGATATCATAAAAAACTATCTTTAAGTCGGTTTACAGAACGAAAAACCTCCACATCATAAAAAAAATAACCCTTAAAATCTCCAAACGCATGTCTGACCATTTGATTCAGGCAGTGCTTATTTTTATAAGTGTGTTTTTAGCGTTTTGGCTTGCTGATTACAGGCAAAAACAAATTGAAAAACAACAGGTAAACACCGCCATTGAAGCTGTGATTAATGAGGTTTCAAAAAACAAAGGGGTATTGCAGCGCGTGATGCCTGCGCTTCAAAACACCATCGAACGGACAGAAGCTTTCCTTGAAAACAGCCTGGATACCGTTAAAGGGTTTAACGAATATTACCTCACTGCCGGCGAATTACGGTTCAATGAACTCCTCACTGCCGACAGCTATCACTATTTGAATCAAAACAACATTTATATCACCATTGAAAAGCGTTTGCTCATCAACAGGATTTACAAACAGCAGGAATATGTGGAATCGGCTATTGACGAATTGATCCGGTTTTACAAGCAACGGGAATTGTTTGACCCCGAAAAAACAACCGAAAACTACATCATTTTTTACAGCCTTACAAGAGAAATGGAAGGACAAAATACCGCAATGATCAGGGAATATGAACTGGCTTTAAACCTGCTAAAAAACCAGGATTAAAACGGGAATATGATTCCGGACTTTAGGTTTAGAATGATTTTTTATCTTTGAGTACCTAAAGCATCATTTTATGACACACCCGGACATCAAAGCATACAACCAAACACAATCACCGGAACACAGTGCCGTTTGCGAACTGTTTTCCAAAGAAATCACCAACAGCCTTCCCGAGGCCGAAAACAAAATCTGGCACGCCCATCCCGTTTGGTTTCTGGAGGGCAACCCCATAGTGGGCTACAGCAAACAAAAACCCGGAATCCGCCTGATGTTCTGGAGCGGTGCCGATTTTGAAGAAGCGGGTTTAAACGTCAAAGGTGCGAAATTCAAAGATGCATCCATTTTCTACAATGATGTTTCCGAAATTGAACTAAACGATTTAAAGCGCTGGCTTGAAAAAGCCCAAAACATTCAATGGGACTATAAAAACCTCATCAAACGAAAAGGAAAACTCGAGCGGCTGAAATAACCTGCCATTTTTTTTTACCTTTATCTCATGGCTTCAAACAACTATTCCATCCCCGCTTCCACACGTATCGGCCACGTGCATCTCAAGGTCTCCGATTTGGAGCGTTCCCTTGAATTTTATTGTGGCTTACTGGGTTTTGAACTCACTCAAAGATTAGGTACAGATGCAGCCTTTATTTCGGCCGGGGGTTATCACCATCACATTGGCTTAAACACCTGGTTCAGTAAAAACAGTCCGCCGGCCCCGCAAAAAAGTCCGGGCTTGTTTCACACCGCCATCCTCTACCCCACCCGAAAAGATTTGGCTGTCATTTTAAAACGATTACAGGATGTTCAATATCCCTTAACAGGTACTGCAGACCACGGTGTTTCTGAAGCCCTATACCTCGACGACCCCGACGGCAACGGTGTCGAACTCTATTGGGACCGACCCCAAGAAGAATGGCCGCTTGCTACTGATGGTACTCTTGATATGTTTACGAAAAAGCTGGATATCGACAATTTATTAAACGAATTAAAACATTAATTATGGCCAAAAACAAAACCACATACACCGATGCCGATGTGTTGAAATTTATAGACACCTTTGCCAATACCGACCAAAAAAAACAAGACAGCCTCAAATTGATGGAAATGATGCAAAACATCTCCGGCCACCCACCCAAAATGTGGGGGCCCAGCATCATTGGTTTTGGCAACTACCATTACAAATATGCCAGCGGTCACGAAGGCGATGCCCCACTGCTGGGATTTTCACCGCGCAAAGCTGCCATCTCGCTCTATGTGTTTACCGGACTTGATAAACACAAACACCTGTTGGAAAATTTGGGCAAGTTTACCATGGGCAGAGCCTGTATCTATGCCAAAAAACTCGACGACATCAACCTGGAACAACTGGAGATACTCATGAAAGAAACCCTAAGTTATATGAAAGAAAAATATCCTGAGCATTCATAAATCAACTCTGCCTCTGCGATAAAATTAGAATGTGTGTGAGTGTTTCTCGCAAAGACGCAAAGACGCAAAGAAATGAAGTTTATCAATTGAAATATAAGGTATTTACAACATAATAATAAACCCGAAATCCGGCACGAGGTAAAGCCGAACTGTGCGCCGTGCCTGCCGCTGGCTGGAAGCAAAACCTGAAACAGGAAACAAGAAACTAAAAACCCGGAATCATGACCCATTTACAACCCACCATCCACATCCATGCCACTCCTGAGAAAATCTGGAACATCCTTTGGGATGATGCCACTTACCGCATTTGGTGTGCCCCTTTCTGTGAAGGCACCTACTACAAAGCTGACAAACTGGAAGAAGGCGCTAAAATACATTTCCTTACACCCACCGGCGAAGGAATGTACAGCCTTATCCACAAAATGATCCCCAACCGGTTGATGTCGTTCAGGCATCAGGGCAGTATTATTGATTTTAAAGAGCAAGACTTCACCACCGAAACCGAAGCCTGGAACAATATGCTTGAAACTTATGAACTTAGCCCGGATAAAAACGGTACGACCCTAAAAGTGGACTTCCACACCACCGAGGAGTATAAAACATTTATGACAAATGCTTTTGACGAATCTCTGAGAATTATAAAGCGGCTGGCTGAGGAATAAAAATTATACCAAAAACTATTAGCCTTATGAAACCCACCCCCGAACACAACGAACGTATGGCAAATATGACCTTTGCATCAGTATATCCACACTATGTTACCAAGGTGGAGCGCAAAGGCAGAACAAAAGAAGAATTGCACCAGGTGATTGAATGGCTCACCGGTTTTGATGATCAAAAAATTCAACAACTCATTGATGAAAAAGTAACTTTTGAAACCTTTTTTCAAAAAGCCCAACTCCATCCCAATGCACCACTCATTAAAGGCGTGATTTGTGGCTATCGCATTGAGGAAATCGACAACACCCTGACCCGGCAAGTGAGGTACCTGGACAAGCTGGTGGACGAACTCGCCAAAGGCAGAAAGATGGAAAAGTTACTGCGAACAACCTAGAGCCTGTATAAAACAAAAAAATCCGAGGCATATGCCCCGGATTTTAAACTACTGATATATTTAAATTATTTTTTTGCCCAATCGGCGTGACCGCTGTTTTTTCCAAGGTAAAAAGATGCCCCAACACTAAAAGTAGCAAAAGCAGCCGTTCTTGACTGAAAACTTGAGTCAAACAATTGCCCGTTAAAAAAATACTGCTGGTGTGCACTTACAAGATAAGTAGCATCAACAAAAAGGGCTACACGGTCTGATATCCTCACTTGAGGAGTCAAGCCCACCATAAAAATAGCTGTTTGCTCATTGCTGTCAATGCTTGACGGTGCTGCAGAAGCATACCCCAAACCGGCGTGAGCCAAGATCCCAAAACCGGATGCCAATTGCATATTATAAACGCCTTCCAGGGTTACCCTGTGGTAATCAACCCCAAAATCACTGTTTTCCTTGTCTTCAAAACTGTTGAATCCATAACTCAATCTGGCTCCAAAGCACTCGTTGAACATATAACGCACTCCAAATTGACCTGACCTGAAATCGGTATAATCAGCGTTGTTGATATTGTCGGTAAGTTTCACCGGCATATGAAGTCCACCCTGAACATCAATTGAAAATTTGTTGAACATTCCTTCCTGTGCAAACATTGTTGTTACACTAAACAAAGCCACAACGGCAATAACATAGATTCTCATAATTTAATAGATTTGGTTTTTTTTAACTGGGCGCAAAAGTATTAAAAATCTTTGAAGTGGGCAGCTTTAGTTGTGTCTATTTACTAAACGTTTTACCCTATGATTTTTAAGTTGCAGGTTCCTTTAAATGAATTCGCATACAATTACAGTAGAATAACTATGTTCAGATTTTTAAAATTCATTAATTTCAATAATCGATGAAATGTGCATTACACGGAATTTATTGTCAAATAAAAGCATTTATTTGTAGGAGTTTTCATCAAGAGACTTTATATTTGGTTCAATCATAAATAAATTGAATACTGATTTTAAAATTGATCATAAATGCTTAAGAAAAAGTATTTGAAAAAGAAAAAGATAACAAGCAATTACTATTTATATATTTTTAACGTTTTTTAAGTATTATTATTAACAAATTAACTTATATTAATGCATTAATAATCAGCTCATAATGTCTTTTACAAAATTTGTTTATTGAAATGGAAATACCGCATTTTCCATCTCCATTTAAAAAGCTTCTATTGTCTATTTGACTCTGTTGATTTCATTAATTGTAAAATTAAGTCGTATATTTAAATTGAAAACTGATTAAAGTTAGGGGTTTAATTGTTTTCAACAACCGGAATAAGAATGAATAATACCAGTAGTTATAAAAGGGCAAATGCCGTTAAAGCCTATAACATAATCGATTCTTTACCTGAAGAATCCTATGACAATATCACTCGCTTGGCTTCATTCATATGCAATGCACCTGTTGCCATAATTTCGTTTATTGATTTTGACAAACAGTACAACAAATCAATTTATGGTGCCGACTTTAAAATATCTTCCATAAAAAATTCTATGTGCTATTATGCCATACAACAGGAGGATGAAATCACCATTTTTGAGAACACCCTAAAAAATACCGCTACTAAAAACAACCCTCATGTGGTTGCAGAACCACATATCGGCTTTTATGCCGGTGTACCGATTAAAACCCCTGAGGGTACTGCTATTGGGACTTTGTGTGTTCAGGACTTTAAACCTAATTCGCTTAACGACAAACAAATAGAGTCTTTAAAGTCTTTAGCTCGTCAGGTGGAGCATCTTTTAAACCTTCGAAAATCACAATTTGAATCCGAAATAAAAAGACAAAACAACATTGATGACACCAACCGCTTAAACAACATTTTACATGCAATCCGGGTGGGAACCTGGGAGTGGAACCTGAAAACCGGAAAAGTGACAATCAATGAGCGTTATGCAGAAATGATTGGCTACACTTTAGAAGAATTGACCCCCTTTACTGTGGATACCTGGTTTAAAATATTACACCCTGACGACCACAAACTGGCAGAAAAAGCAATAAAAGAATGCTTTGATGATGAATCAGCATTTTATGATTTTGAATGCCGCTTGCTTCATAAAGACGGGCATATTGTTTGGGTAAATGATTCCGGCAAAGTAATTAAAAAATCCGAAACCGGCGAACCCTTGTTAGTTATGGGAACCCATACCGACATTACCAACAAGAAAAACACAGAGCTTAGACTGCAAAACATCACAAACAACATACCCGGTGTGGTGTTTAGATATTTCAGGAATTCCACAGGAAACGATAAATTACTTCAAATAAGTGAGGGTTCAAAGAACATTTGGGGGTTCACTCCTGATGAAATTCTAAATGACAACATGCTGGTTTGGGACAGGATACATCGTGATGATGTGGCAACACTAATAAAATCCATAGAACTTGCTTATAACAACTTTGGATACTGGAATCATGAATGGCGCTACCTGCACCCCAATGGTGAAATCAGATGGCATAAAGGCGGGGGAAATCCCTCAAAAGTTGATGATGACACCTTGGTTTGGGATTGTTTTTTAATGGACATAACCGATAGGAAAAAGTCAGAAAACAAACTCAATTCAGCACTGGATTCACTCACTGAGCGAACAAAGGAAATCAATTGTCTCTATGAAGTTACGCGTTTATCGCAAGAGTCACTCACTATTAATGAGTTGTTGAAAAAAGTAGTTGAAATTATGCCTTCAGGCTTGAAATATCCTGAACTTGCAAAAGTTACTGTAAAATATGATGCGGCCATCTATAAGTCGCCGGGTTACAAACACTCAAAAATTTATATTGAAAACCACAATACAACTGACTCAGGAAAAACCCTTAGCCTGATTGTTGCTTATCCCCCTTCCGTATTTAAAACAAACCAAAGCCCATTTATAAAGGAAGAAGTTGATTTGTTAAAGTCGATTTCAAACAGTCTGGTGATACACATCAACCAAATTGAAACCGGCAAACAAAAAGAATTGATTTTAGAAACAACAGTTGAAGGCATCTATGGCATAGACAACCAAGGGTTTTGTACATTCATTAACTCTGCAGCTACCGCTATACTGGGTTATAGTAGAGAAGAATGTCTGGGCAAAAACATGCATGAGCTCATACACTTTAAAGAAATTGGTGGCACAGTTATCTCTGAAGTAGACTGCCCTATTTACAAGGCCTTGCATACAAAAAAAGGCTGTATGATTGAAGACGATGTTTTTTGGAAGAAAGACGGCACTGGTATCCCGGTGCGCTATACTTCCACACCAATAATTCAGGATAAAAAAATCAAAGGCGCTGTTGTAGTCTTCAGTGACATCACAGAGAAAAAGAAAGCAGATCTTCAAATTCGTGCCAATGAGAAAAGGTTCAAAGCCCTGGTTCAGGAAAGCTCAGATTTAATTTCAATCCTTGACCGCGACGGTTTTTACAAATATGTAAGCCCCACTTCAAAAAAAGTACTGGGATTGGATGCAAATTACCTGCTAGGAAAAAATGTCAAAGATTTCATACACCCGGACGATTGGGCAACCCTGAATTCAAAATTCAGCCTGTTGGAAAAACAAAAACAAATCATCACTCAACCATTCAGGTACAAAAACAAAGAAGGTGAATGGCGTTGGATTGAAACCACGGCAACCAACCTGCTTGACGAACCCACCGTAGAAGGTATAGTGACAAACTCCAGGGATATAACAGAAAGACTAAAACAAGAAAAAGAGCTATGGGAAAGTCATGAACGCTACAGAATCATCAACCTGGCGACTAACGATGCCATATATGACTGGAACATAAGCAATGATAATTTTATTTGGGGTGAAGGGTTTGAAAAGTTATTTGGCCATTCTTATTCAACAGGCTCCTTTAAACTTAATGACTGGATAAAACTCACACACCCCCGGGATTTAGAAAAACTCAAAAATCGCTGGGAAACCTTTATAGCCGATAAGGAGCAAACTACCTGGGAAAACCAATTTCGTTTTTTAAAATCTGACGGCACTTTTGCTTATGTAGAAGAGTTGGGTATCGTCATCATGGATCCCAATGGAAAAGCAATTAGAATGATTGGAACTCTTAGGGACAAAACAAACACAAAAATTGCTGAATTACAAAAACAAGTTGAATTTGAAGTGGCCAACTTTTTTAAGCTCCGCAATCACAAACTGTCCAAAAGTCTTGAAAAAACCATTGAATACCTCATTCAGTTTACCGGTTTTGACATTGCAGAAATCTGGCTAACAAGCACCAATCAAAAACACCTCAATTTATATCAAACCAGCAAACACAATCAAACTGCAAAATCATTCTACAAGTTAACAAAACAAGTTAACCGGTTTAAAAAAGGGGAAGGCATACCGGGGACAGTTTGGAAATTAAACACCATACAAATATGGGATAATATTGATACCCTTAAAAAATACACCCGTAATGAGGCAGCAAAAATTACCGGGTTAAAATCGGCTATTGGTTTTCCTTTAAGCCATAATCAAAATACGATTGGTGTACTTGTTTTTAAAACCTCTACGTCAACAAAAGACTTTGAAAACTTCATTAAAATATTTGAACCCTTAGGAAATTACCTGGGTGCCGAGATAAAACGAAAACAGCAGGAAGAAGAAATACAACTGTTTTTTGATAATGCACCTGAAATTATGGCCGTTGCCGATTCCAATGGCTATTTCATCAAGGTCAACCCGGTCTTTTGCAAATTAATGGGCTATACCCGCGAAGAACTCACCTCTCAACCCTTTCAAAACTTCCTGCATCCCGATGATTTAAACTCTACTAAAAAAGAGTATGAAGTTACCATTTCGGGAAAAAGACTTGCAAATAGCTTCATCAACCGTTACCGAACAAAAAATGGAGATTACCGCTGGATTTCTTGGAGCTCTTCTGAAGTCCACGGTGAAGACGGCCTGGCCTATGCATACGGCAGGGACATTTCAGATTTGATAGAACTGCAACGCCTCTTTGAAAACACTGCAAAACTTGCAAAAATTGGAAGCTGGGAACTGGATTTAAGAGACTCTGCCTCAAACAATAATGTGTACTGGAGCTCCATGACACGTGAGGTTATGGAAGTAGATGAACACTACAACCCCACTAACTCTGCCGGACTGGAGTTTTGTCTGGGAGAACACAAACGCAACCTTTCAAAAGCAGTTCAAAACCTTATAAAAACAGGGGAGCCCTTTGATCTCGAACTACAAATACTGAGCGGTAAAGGCAATCTAAAGTGGGTGCGTTGCATTGGTGAATCTGAACGCATTGACGACAAATGCATTAAAGTGTTTGGAAGTTATCAGGATATTAATCAACGTAAGCAAGCAGAAATTAAAGCCAGGGAAACCTTGGCTGAACGCAACAATATTTTGGAGAGTATTGGTGATGCCTTTTTTGCTGTTGACTTAGACTGGCACGTAACATATTGGAATAATAAAGCTGAAGAATTGTTGCTCACCAAAAAAGAAAACATTATTGGTAAAAAGCTGTGGGACGTCTTTGCTGCTCACGTGGGATTAAAATCATATAACCTCTATAACAAAGCATTTAAATATCAGGAAGTAGTTCATTTTGAAGACTATTACCCCGAAAACGATTCATGGCTGGAGGTAAGTGCTTACCCGTCAAAAGCAGGCCTTTCAGTCTATTTTAAAGACATTACAGAACGAAAGAGGCAAGAGAAAACTATCCGTGATTCCCACGAGCGCTTTGAAAAAATCACCGAAGCCACCAATGATGCCATCTGGGATTTTGATGTGGTTAACAACACCCTGTTTTGGGGCAAAGGGTATGAAAATCAATTTGGTTACAAACTCGATGAATTTAAACCATCACTGGAAGTATTAATCAGCCTGATTCATCCGGAAGACAGAAATCTGGTTGCCAAAAAGATTCAAAAGTTTATGTCTGATGGGGTTTCAACCAATTGGTTTGAAGAATACCGTTTCAAAAAAGCAGACGGTACCTATGCCTTTGTTATCGACCGGGCTATTTTTATCAGGAATCAGGAAGGCAATGTAACCCGCGTGCTTGGTGCCATGACCGATATTAGCTACCGCAAAGAATATGAAGAATCGCTCAAACATCTCAATTCCAAACTAAAACGCCACACCAAAGAACTTCAAATTTCAAATCAGGAGCTGGAACAATTTGCATATGTCACCTCACATGACCTGCAGGAACCGCTCAGAATGATCAGCAGTTTTATGCTTTTACTGGAGAAAAAATATGGCGACAAACTCGATGAAAAAGCACTTGAGTACATTTACTATGCCGTTGACGGGGCAAAACGCATGAAAAAAATCATACTCGATCTGCTGGAATTTTCAAAAGTGGGCCGCTTTAATGAAATACAGGAAATTGTAGATACCAAAGAATTGATTGATGAATATTGCCTTTTACGAAAAAAACTCATCAGTGAAAAAAAGGTGACCATTCAGTATGAAAACCTTCCTGAAATAAAAGCATACAGGGCTCCACTCACTCAGATTTTCAACAATTTACTGGACAACTCCATCAAATACAGTAAAAATGATACACCTCCTTTAATACAAATAACAGCCACTGAAAACCAAAATAACTGGGAGTTTGCCGTTAAAGACAACGGAATTGGTATAGAGGCTGAATATTTTAAGAAAATTTTTATTATATTTCAAAGACTTCACAACAAAGACACTTATGAGGGTACAGGAATGGGTCTGGCCATTGTGAAAAAAATTATAGAAACCCTGGACGGTAAAATATGGGTCACTTCTCAACCAGGTGAAGGAAGTACTTTTTACTTTACGATTCCAAAAAACGGTTAATTTTTTTAAATGAAATCAGTGTATAAAATCACAGGCATCTATTTAACAGTTGCCCTGCTTTGGATTTTTATAAGTGATGAAGTGGCACTTTGGATGTTTGGTGATGATGTGATGAATTTGAAAACCGCCCAAACTTATAAAGGCATTTTGTTTGTAACCATTACAGCATTAATGCTCTTTTTCCTTTTAAGAAAACACTACAAAACCCTCAACGGTAAAATAAGTCAACTGGAAGATATTAACAAAAAACTTGAAAACTCAAACAAAGAACTTGAGCAATTTGCTTATATAGCCTCACATGATTTACAGGAGCCACTGCGCATGGTGAGTAGCTTTCTTTCTCAACTGGAAAATAAATACCGGGACAAACTGGATCAAAAAGCCCATCAATACATCTATTTTGCAGTTGACGGTGCTCATAGAATGCGACAAATTATAATGGATTTGCTTAACTATTCCAGAATCGGACAATTCAACAATAGCAAAGAACCCATAGCCATTGAAGATGTAATCCGGGATTTCTGCAACACACATCGGGAGGCAATAGAAAAAAAACAAGCACAGTTTGTTTTTGATAAACTTCCGGTGATAAACAACTACAAAACTTCGGTCACGCAAATATTTCATAACCTGCTTGACAACGCCTTAAAATACAGTAAAGAAGATACCCCGGTACTCATCAGTATTCAGGCAGATGATAAAGATACCCACTGGCAATTTTCAATCACTGATAACGGAATTGGTATTTCCGAAAAAGCATTTGATGAAATTTTTGTAATTTTCCGAAGACTGCACGATAAAGACAGTTATTCAGGAACAGGAATCGGCTTAGCCATTGTCAAAAAAAATATTGAAAAACTAAAGGGAACGATTTGGGTTGAATCAAAAATCAACCATGGCACTACATTTAGTTTTACACTAAAAAAATAAATCAATTTATGAAAACCGCCCATATTTTACTTGTAGAAGACAACCCCGGTGATGTACTACTTACAATTGAAGCTCTGAAAGAAAGAAAGTTTATCCACAAAATGAGTGTCGCAAAAAACGGTGTTGAAGCCTTGGATTTCCTCTTTAAAAGAGGTGAGTTTAAAGATGCTCAAACCCCTGACTTGATACTGCTAGACATCAATTTGCCACTTAAAAATGGCCACGAAGTACTTGAAGAAATTAAGGCAAGCGATGCCACCAAAAAAATTCCTGTAATCATCCTCTCAACCTCATCAAACAAAATAGACATCGATAAAGCCTATGAAACACACGTCAACGGTTTTGTGACCAAACCACTTGATATTGGAGAATTTATACTTGCTATTTCAAAAATTGAAGAGTTCTGGATCCAGTTAGTCAAACTACCCGTAAATGAATGATACAAACATGGATAAAAAAAATTACACCATATTGGTGGTTGAAGATAACCCCGGCGACTACCTGCTGATTGAAGATTATCTCCAGGAACACATTCTGGACCCTTCTCTAATCCATGTCAAAAAATTTTATGACGCACTTGAAGTGCTCAACAACAATACATCAAAAATTGACCTACTGTTTCTTGATTTATCGCTTCCGGATATCTCTAAAGAAGAGTTGATTGATCAATTGAAAAAAATTACTCATTTTATTCCGGTAATTATCCTCACCGGTTATTCTGATGTTGAATTTGCTACCAAATCACTTGCTGTTGGTGTGTCAGACTATTTATTAAAAGATACCATTACCCCTCTGGTGCTTTATAAAAGCTTGATTTATTCAAAGGAACGATTTGGATTTCTAAAATCACTGTTACTTTCTGAAAAACAAAACAAGGATTTGTTTGATTTAAACCCAACTCCAATGTGGGTATTTGACAGTAAAACATTGGATTTTATGGAGGTAAATAAAGCTGCTGTTGAATTGTATGGCTACACCAAAGATGAGTTTCTGAAAATGAACCTCAAAGAAATCAGGCCTTCGGAAGACATAGACATTATGCACGAAGTTGTAAATAAAACGCTTTCAGGTAAAAACAACTTATTGAAAAACGCTGTATTCAGACACCAAATAAAAGATGGTAGTATCATCTTTGTGGAAATCAGTAATAATATTATCGACTACAACGATAAAAAAGCAATCATTGCCATTGCAACCGATGTGACTGAAAAACGTTCCCACATTGAAGCCATTAAAGAGCAAAACACCAAACTAAAGGAAATTGCCTGGATGCAATCTCACGTGGTGCGTGCGCCACTTTCCCGTTTAATGAGTCTCATTGATGTTTTAAAAAGCACTCATTTATCCATAGACGAAAAAGAGCAAATGCTCAATCAGATTTTAATTGCTTCCAATGAAATTGATATGGTCGTTAAAGAAATCGTAAGTAAAGCTGATCGGGTGATTAAGGATGTGAATTAATATTAAGTATTAATACTTTTTTGACTTAAGACTGCATGATTTATGACGTAAGACGGGTTAAAAAATAGAAAAGAGAGAAGAGAATAGAGACATTTGTACGTCTTTGATATAGGTTAGATGTGCGATGACGAGTATGGAGCTGTAGATTTATTTGAAATCTTTAAACCTTGAACTTTGAACCTTAAACCTTCCTGCGCTATCCTCCTTCAGTAAACTTACGGAGGATAAAAAGCTTCGGTAGGCAAAGCCTTAAACCTTAAATAGTTACCCCTACCTGCTCTCACTCCGCAACACCTCCAGCGGCGGGCTTTTAATAACTGAGATGCTATTACTTAACCCAACAAGCACCACCAGCAGCGTGATGCCCGGCAACAAGATCAAAAAGGGAACAAGTGAGGGTACAAAAGGGGTGTCAAATACTAACCAGGCTATTAACTGGCTTCCGCCCAAAGAAAGCAAGATGCCTGTCAATGATCCCAAAGCACCCAGATAGAGGTATTCCAGCACGGTGATCTTTAAAATCTGCCGGCTCTTTGCTCCCAGCGTGCGCAACAACACACTTTCCCTGATGCGTCGGTATTTGCTGTTTTTCACTGCACCAATCAGTACTATAAAACCTGTAAGTATACTAAAAAATGCCATAAAATTGATGAGCCAGGTTATTTTTGAAAGTAAATCTTCCAGTACAGTCAGCACCTGCCGGATATCGATGATGGTAATGTTTGGAAATTGTTGAACAAGTTGCTGTTGCAATTTTGCAGAAGCAGTTTCATCGGGGGTCTGGGTAGTTATTACCCGAAATTGCGGTGCATTTTCCAACACCCCTTCCGGAAACAAAATCATAAAATTCATTTGCATCCGGCTCCAATCCACCAGGCGCACACTACTCACACGGGTGTGCATAATCACGCCCTGTACATTAAAATACACATCGTCACCCACTTTTAGCCCGGCATCCCGCACCAGGTTGTCACTGATGGAAATGGGTATGGGTTGACCTTCGGCCAATTGGGTTTGCCACTCCCCTTGTTGTATGGTTTCAGCATCGGTGAGTGCATTGCGGTAAGACACCCTGAACTCATGGTTCAAGATCCATCGGTCAACTTTAAGCACACTGTCGCGACGCATTTCATTCACCGTTTTATCATTGATGGCGTGGAGTCGCATAGTGACAATGGGCATGTTTTCCAGCACTTTTAAGTCGTTGTTGCTTATAGTGGCAGCCACTGCCTGCTGTTGTTCACTTTGCACATCAAGCAGGATGATGTTGGGGGTTTCTGAACTGTTTTCAAGGGTGGCCTGTGCCAGCAATACATCCTTTGTAAAATATAGCGTGCTGATTAAAAAAGTCCCCACGCCAATGGCGAGTATCAATATCAGCGTTTGGTTTTGTGGTCGAAACAGGTTGAGTAAACTCTGGCGTGAAGCAAACCCCCATCCTGCAGGAAAAAAGGTTTTTACCGCCTTCATAAACAGTTGTGCCATTCCCGCTAAAACGGAAAAAGTAACAATCAGCCCGAGTATAAAAAAGAGGGCATAGCGGGTGCTGTCCAGCAAGCTGTATGAAAACAAAAAGATAAATGCAAAAATGAGCGACAACACTACCAACCCGGCAAGTTTTGATTGTTGTGGCAGTGTTTCACTGATGCGCAGGGTTTCCAGGGGCGAGACGTAAAGTGTACTCATCAATGGGTAAAGCGCAAACAAAACCGACATTAACAATCCAAGCACAATCCCGTTAAAGACTACATTGAGTGAAATAATGAGTTGTACATCCACCGGTAGCAAATCAGCCAGAAATATTGGAAACAGTTGTTGCACCAATAATCCGATAATCGTGCCGGCTATACCTGCCAGCAGCCCTATGACAGCCACCTGAATCAGGTAAATCAAAAAGGTTTGTCTTTTACTGGCACCCAGGCATTTCAGTATGGCTACAGAACGAAGTTTTTCCTTGATGTAGATATGAATGGCACTGGCAATGCCCACACAGCCTAGAAGCAAGGCGATAAAAGCCACCAGGTTGAGGAACTTACCAAAATTGTCATACCGCCTGCCCAACTGTTCACTGCCCGAAATATGTGTTTGTATAAAAGCGTTTTCGTTGTTGAGTACAGGGCGCAAATCGGAGCGCAGTTTGACCAGATCCATTTCATCATCGGCTAAAAAATAATAGTCATAAGACACCCTGCTCCCAAACTGCACCAAGCCTGTAGCCTCAATCAGTTCATAAGGAATCACCAATGTTGGGGCCACGGCACTAAAAAAAGCGGTGCTTCCCGGAATGGCTTTCAATGCCCCGCCAATCGGTACTTTTAAATCGCCAAGACTAATTGAATCGCCGGGCTTAAGTTGCATTTGCAGCATGACAGTGGCATCAAGCAGGACTTTATTTTCGGTGTAATACCCTTCGGCGGCCGATTGAGGTTCAGTTTCTATTTTTCCGTAAAACGGAAAACCTTTTTCAATACCCCTCACCTGAATCAGTCGGGAGCCTTTGTCGTCAGGAAAGACAACCATGGACGGAAAACTTATTTCGCGTGCAGCTGCACCTCCCAGCGAATCTACAATTTCCAGCAAACGCTCACGGGGTGTTTCGTTGGTGCCAATTTTATAATCGGTTCCCATCAGGGCTTTGGATTGCAAGCCAATGTTTTCCTTGAGGCTTACGCCAAACGATTGAATCGAAACCACGGCTGCAATGCCCAGTATGATGGAAGAAACAAAAAGAAACAGCTTTTTCCCGCTTGCCTTACCGTCACGGCGGGCCATTTTTAATAGCCATAAAAATCGGGCACGCTTTGAAGTTGGATTTGTCATACAGTCGCGCCGGCTTCAGTTGAAACAATTTTTCCGCTTTTCAATCTGAGTATGGATTGGGTTTTGGCTGCCAGTTCCATATCATGAGTAACAATAACCAATGTGGTGCCCCGGTCTTTATTGAGCTGAAACAGCAACTCAATAATCTTTTCGCCGGTAGCACTATCCAGGTTTCCGGTGGGTTCATCTGCAAACAAAAGTGCAGGATTGTTTGAAAAGGCGCGGGCTACCGCCACACGCTGCTGCTCGCCTCCCGACAGTTGTGTCGGGTAATGGTGGTGCCTGTTTGCCAGTCCCACTTTTTCAAGCAGCTCCATTCCCACTTGGTTTGCATTTTTGACTCCCTGCAACTCGAGTGGAACAATTACATTTTCAAGGGCTGTAAGTGTTGGCAATAACTGAAAATCCTGAAACACAAAGCCCACATTGCGGTTGCGCAATACTGCTCGCCCATCTTCATTCAACGATGACAAATCAACACCACAAAGCGTTACTGTACCCGAGTCGGGCTTGTCAAGTCCGGCACACAAACCCAATAAAGTAGTTTTTCCGCTACCTGATGGACCCACTATCGAAAAGGTCATCCCTTTTTCAACACTAAAGGTGATGTCTTCCAGTACCGTAATTTTTTTAGAACCGCTGTCATAGCTTTTTTTAAGCTGACTAATGTTTAATATCTTTGTCATCTTGCTGAATTTACCCGAATTTTGTAAACGAGGCAAATTAGTTATTTCATTTTAATTCTTAATCCCGATTGCAATGCCCAGGCTGTTAATCTTTTGTTATATTTTATTGAGTGCGTTATTGGTTTCCTGCGGGGAAAAAACCAATGAAAATCAGACAGTTTCAGAAAGTGAAACCGAAATTTCTGAAATTGAAAACAGGGAAAATCCTGACAGAAAAACCATCCTCTTTTTCGGCACCAGCCTCACTGCAGGATTGGGTGTGGATCTGGAAGAAGCTTACCCGGCACTGATCCAGCAAAAAATAGATTCGCTACAATTAGGCTACAGCACCATCAATGCAGGCCTGAGTGGTGAAACCACGGCCAGTGGCAAAAACAGGCTCAACTGGGTGCTCAACCAACCGGTGGATGTGTTTGTACTGGAACTGGGTGCCAATGACGGACTCAGGGGTGTTCCTCTTCAGGAAACCAGAAACAACCTGCAAAGCATTATTGACGAAGTAAAAGCAAAAAACGAAAATGTGACCATCATCGTCGCCGGAATGGAAATGCCACCCAATATGGGGCCGGAATACACCCGCGAATTCCGTGCTATTTTTCCTGAACTGGCTGAAAAGAACAATTTGAAGCTCATTCCCTTTTTATTGCAAGATGTTGGGGGCGTTGCAGCATTGAACCAAGCAGACGGCATCCACCCCACGGCTGAAGGGCAAAAAGTGATTGCCCGGAATGTTTGGGAGGTGTTGGAAACTGTTTTGATTGAAGATTAACGATTGAAGATTAACGATTGAAGAATAACGAATGAGGATTTAATGATTTACCTGGAAGTGTCGGGACTTGAAGTTCTGGCTTTAGTTTTCCACAGAGTAGCACAGAGGAGGCACAGAGTTTCACGGAGAAATTAGTACAATTTTTTATGTCATAGGTCAAATAGTTGATGATTTGTTTGATGTTAAGTACTAGGTGACCGATGACAGGTTTTTATGCTTGATTTTTTTACCTCAAAGGGATTCGAAGAGATTTGTTTGACTCAGTGTGACTTGGAGCCTTAGTGTCTTTGTGGCAAGAAAAAGCCCAACGCTTTTAGTGTATTTGAGAATGTTGAATTAGCCACAAAGGCTCAAAGACACTAAGGTTCACAAAGGAATCTTTGAATGCTTTAAATCGTTTGTCAATTACGTTTAAATAAAAAATGAACTAAAAACATTGAACCTTGAAAATTGAATCTTGAACCCTATGAACATCCTCATCCATCCGGTCTATTTTGGTTCTATCGAGCAGTTTTCAGTGATTGCACGGGCAAGTGCCATTACATTTGAAAAGCACGACAACTACCAGAAACAGACCTATAGAAACCGAACCTATATCGCTACTCCTGAAGGACCTTTGTTGCTGAACATACCCATTAAGCATACTTCAAAGGGAAAGCGTGGTGAACGGGAGCGGGTGCATCAAAAATACAAGGATGTTAAAATTGAAAACGACTTTCGCTGGCAGCGCGAGCATTGGAAATCCATTCAGATTGCTTACCGCACTTCGCCCTTTTTTGAGTTTTATGAAGACGATTTTGCCCCGCTTTATGAAAAACCTTATACCTTTTTGATGGATTTTAATTTAGATGTTTTCAAAATCCTAAAGGAAGCGTTTCGTCTGGATGTTCCTGTTGATTTTACTCAATTCTATGACAAAGCACCTGAAGGCATGATTGACTACAGAGGGTTGGCTTCAGCAAAAAATAAAAGCACATTTCAGCAACAGCCTTATGTTCAGGTGCACGAAAAACATCACGGTTTTTTAGCGGGACTTTCCATAATTGACCTTTTATTCAATGAAGGCACACAGTCCCTGTCCTATTTAAAAAACCAAGCCCTATGAGCCTGCAGTTCATCGTGCATTATGGCATGCATTTTCTGGTACCATTGGGGATTGCATTTTTGTTTTTTAAAGACCGGCCCTGGAAAGTCTATTTGATCTTTTTATTGGCCATGGCCATCGACCTCGACCACTTGTTGGCCGACCCCATTTTTGACCCCAATCGCTGCAGTGTTGGCTTTCATTTGCTGCACAGTTATTGGGCCATAGGTGTATATGCGTTGCTGTTGTTGTTCAGCAAAACCCGCATCATTGGCCTGGCTTTGCTCTGGCACATACTTACCGATTGGGTGGATTGCCTGTGGATGTAGTCTCTTTTTGATTACAGTCATTCCAAAGTACAGCACCTCAAAACCTTCATGCTTGAAATCCAAACTAGTACTCAACATGTTGATTAAACAAAAACCCCGACACTTGGCCGGGGTTTCTTTTTTGCTAAAAGTTGGTGTGAAGCAGAACTTCCCACTGTCTTAGTTTAGGTTCTATTTACGAACGAGTCGCTTGACACTTTGTCTGCCGCTGCTTTCAATAACAACCATATATACTGCAGAAGATAGGTCACTGACGTTGATGGTCTGGTTACCGGTTTCTCCGTTGGTATTTTTGACAAACACCAATCTACCTTGTACATCATAGATGGAAACACGATCAATGGCTATCGATTGTGGATTGCCAATGGTTACCATATGGGTAGCAGGGTTTGGATACATAGTCAGGCTACTGAAATCAAGTCGGTCTTCGTCGCCCAAAATGGATTCAACAGTCAGTTCAAACGAACAGGTTGATGTATTGCCATATTCATCTGTTGCGGTTAGGGTAATTGTATAAGTACCGTCAAGCAACAAGGTTCCCGGAGCCGGAGTCTGGCTGAATACTGTTACCGGTATGGTACAGTTGTCAGTTGCAGTAACGATTCCTTCACCAAAATAATCAGGCACGGTATAGGTAATTGAATTGGGGTCTGTGTCAACAGTCATCGCATCAGGACAATCAATTACTGGCCCTAAATTATCAACTACGGTTACCCAGGCAGTACATGAGGCAATGTTACCCGATGCATCGCTGGCAAAATAGGTCACCAATACCGGAGTACCAATGTCTGAACAGTCAAACTCTTCAATGTCAATTGCCGTGATGGTGATGGCACAGTTGTCTGTTGAAGTCCCTCCAATGTCTTCAGGAGTAAGGAATGCTGTACCGTCAGGCCCAAGTTCCAGGGTGAAGTCGATACAAGTCAATACAGGTGCAATTACATCAATCACTGTTACAGTTGTTGTACAGGTGGACACATTGCCACTTGGGTCAGTTACTGTAAGCGTAATTACATTTTCACCCAAATCGGCACAGGTAAATGTTGACTGGCTCAATTCAATGCTTGCAATGCTACAGTTGTCTGTACTTCCTGCATCAATGTCAGCTATGTCAATTGTCGCAATACCGTTGGCATCCAGTTCAATGGTGAAAGGAGCTGCACAAAGTGCAACGGGTGCAATGCTGTCTTCAACCGTTACTATGGCAGTACAAGTACTGCTGTTTCCGGCAGCATCAGTTACTGTAAGTATAACGCTGTTTTGACCAACGTTGCTACAGTCAAAAGTGGTTTGACTGGCAGTAAATATCAGCGGAGTACCACAGTTGTCTGTTGATCCACCGTCCAGGTCTTCAGCGGTGATGGTTGCAAGACCGTCTGCTCCCAGTTGGATAGTGATGTTTTGGCATACCGCTAACGGCGCCTGATTATCAACT
The DNA here is from genome assembly GCA_964469175.1 of uncultured Flavobacteriaceae bacterium. Taxonomy (GTDB): domain Bacteria; phylum Bacteroidota; class Bacteroidia; order Flavobacteriales; family Flavobacteriaceae; genus Planktosalinus. The sequence continues at coordinate 26,719 of CAYXXY010000004.1, read as the reverse complement.
ACAGTAATGGTAAAGTCACAGCTGGAAGTATTTCCGCTAGAATCTGTAGCAGTAAATGTAATGGTAGTCACCCCAATCGGGAAGACACTTCCACTTGGAGGACCTGCGGTTTGCACTGTTGGGATAAATCCGTCGCAGTTGTCATAGGCTGAAGCCGCTCCAAAAAACACAAATGCTGAACACATACCGGGCTCGGTATTGATCACAATGTCATTTGGACAAACAATTTGTGGTGCCATAGTATCTACCACAGTAACTACAGTTGTACAGGTAGAAGTATTGCCATTGTTGTCAACCACAGTAAGTGTAACCACATTGTCTCCAATATTGGCACAACTGAATTCAGTAATGTCTAAACTCATTGAAGCAATACCACAGGCATCATTGCTGCCATTGTCAATATCACTTACAGTAATGTAAGCCATACCAAAAAAGTCCAGTTCAACTGTAAACGGAGCCACACAAAGGGCTTCAGGAGCTACATTGTCTTCTACGGTTACCACAGTGGTACAGGTAGAAGTGTTTCCGTTCACATCAGTTACAGTTAAGGTAATGGTATTGTCACCAACATGTGAACAGTCAAAATCAGTCTGGCTGATTGTGATGGTATCGATACCACAATTGTCTGTACTTCCATTATCGATATCGGCAACTGTGATTGAAGCTTGTCCGTTGGCATCCAGTTGAATGGTAAACGGAGCCACACAAAGAGCCATAGGCGCTTCGTTGTCTTCAACGGTTACGGTAAAACTGCAAGTAGCTGTATTGCCACTACCATCTGTTGTTGTCCAGGTTACAGTGGTTTCACCAAGGTTAAAAACAACACCGTCTAAGGTTGTTCCTGTTCCGGTTGTAACACCTGTTAACTCATATTCGGTTGAGGCAATGCTACAATTATCAGTTGCGGTAGCATCCCAGGCAGTTCCGTTATGAGTATAGTTGCACACCGCTGCATCTGTATCAACTGTTTGGTTTGATATACAAGTGATTGCTGGAGCAATAGAATCTTCTACAGTTACCGTAGTGGTACAAGTAGATACATTTCCGTTAACATCAGTAATTGTTAAAGTTACAGTATGTGTACTGCCACTGCCATCAGAAAAATTGTACAACAAGTCTTTGATAGAAGCGTTAGGTGAACCATTTGGCGAAGCAATAAGCTCAACCGTTTCAGTGTTCAAATCAATACTGTAAAGAATATCGCAACCAAAAGTTGAGGATACTATACATTTTCCGTTACCAACATATTCAATGGCCTGTGCTGTACAAGTTGGAATAACGGGGGTATGAAAGCTAAATAAGTTTGTTACCGTACCTGTAGCAGACAAGGCTTTCAATTCAACTGGATTTGTGTTGTGTGCTATCAGGTAGCGATCGTTTTCATAATCATAGGTAAACCCAACGCCACCTCCGGGAGTGCTCACAGTTGCAAAAAAGCTTGTTGTTAGTGTGTTTATATCCAGTTTGTTTACACTTCCATCCTGATAAAGAATCACAAATTCCCCGGCATTGTTAATGACAAAGTCCTGAGCATTTTGGTTTCCGGTCGTTGATGTTACTGTAGTAATAAGCGTTGCGTTAAAGGTGTTCATGTCCAGGCTATAAATTCCTCTTTGACTTCCTGCTTCTCCTAAAAGATAGTACTCACCGGTTACCGGGTTTACATCAAACCCATAGTTTTCTTCAATATTTGTAGAACCTGCCACAGAGTTGAAATTGAGGTCCAGTGTTACCGGATCAAAGTCATAGAGGTAGATATTGTCTGATCCTGACCAAGGGTACAGGGCATATACATAATTTGTACTGCCTCCTGAAGTTAAATCTGAACAATCAAAATCAGTACGGTCAATTTCTATGGTAGCAATTCCACAGTTGTCTGTGCTGCCTGCATCAATATCGGCCGCAGTGATACTTGCTTGCCCGTTGGCATCCAGTTGAATGGTAAACGGAGCCACACAAATGGCTTCTGGGGCTTCATTGTCTTCAACAGTTATGTCAAAAGAGCAGGTAGCTGTATTTCCAAAATCGTCAGTCACTACAAAAGTATTGGTTGTGGTTCCAATGGGGAACACGCTACCGCTTGGAAGTCCGGCAGTTTGTATTGCGCCCCTTGCCACTGTCACATTGGTGTTATTGATTACAACGCCATAATGACCAGCCCAAAATTCTGCATCCCGGCCTCCGTGTTCTACAAACACATATCTAACTCCTTCAGGATAATTGGTAAAAGTATGGCTAATGGTTTGCCATGCATTGGTAGCTGTCAGGTTACCGGTATTGAAAGTGGCGAGCACATTGTTGTTTGCATCCCTTAATTCTGCATTGAAAAAGTAAAGATCACTGTAATTTGGCCAACCCCCAATATGATCTTCTGATACCGTTATTTCAGGTGAACTATCTAAATAGCTTTCAGTGAAGCCCATAGCGACAAGGTCAACAATTTGGTTTTTCACATTGAGTGCCCAAGAGGTGATAAAGTTACCTCCTGCGGTTATTCCCCAACCATGGCCAGAGTTTTGAGTAATATTCCAGTTGTTGAACCCATCAGAGGCATCTCCGTTGATTACGCCATTTTGCGAAAGAAGTGGGCAGTTATCGTCAACATCAATCGTATAGTTCACCACTGCACCACACACCCCCGGGTCATTGTTTACAATAATGTCTGTCGGACAAGTGATGGTTGGAGCTTCATTATCTTCTACTGTAATTGTAAAGGTGCAAGTTATTAAGGTTCCATTGTCATCAGCAGTAAACTCGATGAGGGTATCACCTATGGGAAAAAAGCTTCCACTAGGAAGACCGGCTGTTTGGGTAACAGGCAAGCTACCCCCTGAATTTGATGCCGTGGCATCGGGAAAGGTAACAACCGCACCACATTGACCGGGATCATTGCTTACGGTAATATCTGAAGGACAATCGATAGAAGTAGCCAAACTTTCCAAATAAACAAGCAGGTTGACCCGATAGTTAGTTCCATCCAGATTAGGGCTGTGAAAATTGGTTGTAGTCATTCCTCCCATCATAACGACACCATTCCCCCAGGCTTTTTCGCGAAGCGGAACAATAGCCGGATTACTGGAGTTCACCAATAAATCGGTAAAGCCGGTTCCGGTTATATGGGCATGGGCATAACTGTTTCCGGTCATCACAGTTGACACCGGTAAATTAGGCCCAAGAAACGTGGGATGATTGGTATCGACTACATTTACAGAAGGGGAGTGGGTCCCTCCACTATAAACCAACGTAGAACCACCAAAACCAAAATCGATATTACCCCCTTGATTGGGAGCTGCATTCATTAACAGGGTTTTGCCCTGAGCGACCCAGTTTTCAATAAGCGTAATGTTTGTGGCAAGAAAGGTGTTCATTGCATTAGCAAGTCCATCACTTCCTTCCATAAATACAAAACGGGTAGATGAACTGAAAATTACAGCAGGATCAACCGTTTGATAAAACACCTCAGTCCAATTTCCTGAACCAAAAGCAGCGTTCATTGCAGCCTGGTTGGATGTACTTGACCAAGGATTTGCTGTGTTTGAACGCAGGTAAAAAGTGTCTGATGCTGAGGCCAATTCGACCGGGGTCGAGTATGCATGTTCAGCCATTTGACCTGTGATTGCTTCACCACACAGGTTAGGGTCATAATTAATCGAGTTGCATTGGGCAATAGCAATATGCCCCAGAAGCATAAAAATGCCGGTTAATAGAAGTTTTTGGGTAATGTTTTTCATAGATTTAAATTAATTTGAATTATAGGTAATCTGAACCATCACGACTTGCATCGCTCAGGATTAAATGATTAAAATTGAAAATTGATAATTGGAGTTGTGTACATCGGTTAACCGCACCAAAAGCCACTCAAAAATTTTTAAAAAAAATCAATGGGTTCAACTTTCGGTTCCTTTAGTTTATAAATTCAAAAGGAGGTGAACAGTTTACCGGAATCATTAAAATAAGGAAGGAGTCTTTCCTCAATAAAGTAGTTGTCATTCATAGGTTAGTAAGTTTGGGTTGATTAGGTTTTCAAATGCAGGCCAAATATAGATTATTTTTTTTACCTCGATATACGTATAAATACGTATATAATTATTCTAATTCCCTATCCAAAAAGGTGTTGGAACCGGTTTTCCACTAACTGAAGTCTGTACTAAAAATCCTTTCAACTAGCTTATACATGGCTTAAAGGTGCCTTTAAAGTGGCATTTGACTAGGGAAAAAGTGAGAGTCGGGTGCCTTTTGAGGTGCCTGAGTGTCGTATGAACACCTATTGATTGAGGCTATCAAACAAAAATTTTGTGGCATTCAAACATTTGAAAGATACCTAAGAAGCTTTCAAGCCGGAATGCAGTGGATTGAATATGGAAATATGTATGTTGATTTAGACTTTAATCCTCAATTTTTTTAACCTCCTTGCCCACCTTGGAAGAGAATGGGAGACGCAAATAGCCTTAACAATGAATTATGTGAACTTAATACTTCTACCTTTCAAAAATTAAACTAGTTAGATTAATGGTCATTTTAACTTATAACTTCCCTTTTGAATACGCCTCATTTTTGCCTCCTGAAACTTGGCTCTTTGAATAAATACCTGCAGCCAGTCTGCGAAATCAATACAATTGGGCTGGGTATGGGAGTAGTTTAAGCACTCCCCGGCATATTCAGGGGTGGTGATGGGTGACCAATGGTTGATGGGGAATTTTTCTATTGGATTTCCCAGAAAGGTATCCAACACATAGGGATTCAAATTAAAGACGGCTATGACTTTGGCTTCGGCTTCATCGATGCGGTTTTTTTTGAACAGGATGAGTGCCCATTCAAATAAGAAAATGGGGAACCCCATATCGTCAGGAAAGTTTTTGTCAAACCAGTTTATATACCGTAAACCGCCTGTGTAGTCTTCTATCTTGATATACAATTCGGGTGGCAAGTAACGGAGACCGCGGGAATCATCGTGAACCCCGCCCCAACGTTTTTTGTCAGCAGCCATTTCGGCTTTGATTTTTTTGATTTTCTTTTGGATGCGTTCTATTTGTTTGGGGGTCATGATAGATGTGAGGTATTAGACATTAGATGTGAGATGTGAGACTTTGGGTACTAAAATAATAAAAATGAAGGGGTTGTTTTAATTTGAAGGCTTACCTTTTTTGAGTCATAGACTCTACAGCCCGCAGCAGCCTGCGTCATACAGGGATCATGGTGATTATCGCATATTTTTTTTATGCATACAGAAATGACAAATGGTATCATTGCTCAGACTGCATGGTACTTTCGAGTTCCTCGCTTGTTTTGATGGATTTGATAAGGTCTTCTTCGGGGATGTTGTAGTATTCACAAAACATGCTGATGGTAATAAGGCCGTTTCTGCCGTTTTTGAGTTTAGGTATTTTATAATACTCCCTAATTTGATTCATGATTTTATGGCTCATGCTTTTTCCTTTGCCGAAGAAGTTCTGGATGTCTTTTGCGCTGATTACTTGTCTTTTCGATTTCATGATATTGAGATTTCATTGTTTGCGGAGTAAATTTATTTACAATCAAACAATCCCTCAACTTAAAAATAAAGAGTTTAGAAACAAAACCGAAGAGTTTACTCTTCATATTTACTACTCACTGTATTTCAATTCTTTAAGAGTCATATAAAAGGCTATTCTATCTTGATTCTTTGCGTTTTCGTAGGTTCTCAAATATGAACTAATTGCGTTATCAGGGTATTTTGTATTAAACCATTCCCTAAATATTGTTTCTTTGCAAATGATTAGTTTGGGATTTTCCTTTTCGGACATCATTCTAAAGACAAAACTCAGTTGCGCATGCGAATTCATTTTCTTTGTTAGCAAATCAAAAAAGGAATAGGCGTGAAAATCCTTAAAAATGTAACGAGGATATTCCTTCGCAGTGACTTCCGTAACAGTTACTGGTTCCAATCCTTGCTTGTTTTGCACAGTTCCGGATTCTTTTCTATTGTCTTGAAGGCTATTGGCATAATTCATTATACAGCTATAAACGGGAGGAAACTGCGTCTCATTTAAAAGCAACACCCGCTTTCTTTCATCTATGCATTTTAGTAACCATGACTTTAATGTTTTTAAATACTTTGTTTTTTGAGAGGGAAATTCAGAAAGTGTAAGAGGGTTCCGGTAATAGTTAAAATCAAAACAAAAAGAAAGATTTTCTTCTTCCAAATAGTAAGGATCCAATGGATTGAGGTCTAGCCAACTCTCGAGAACGATACGGTCTGCGTTATCAAAAAGTTCCTCAACTTTATTGTTTAAATCAAAAATATCCAAATCATTCCCGTTTATTTTATTTTTAGCATACTTGTAAAAAGATCCAAAGCTGTTTCTTTTATTAATAAAATTAATCAGTCTGTCTATCTTATTGTACTGAATTTGATTTTTACTAAGGAACTCTTCATATAGAAACAAGTTAGAGTCAATATAGTTTTTACCCAACATTTCTTTAAAGGCATTGATATCCCCTAACTCTTCTTCTATAAATAATGAAAAATAAGGAATTGTATTGCTCTCAGAAGGAGCAATCAACGGTTTTCCTGAATGCTGCATATCATAACACTCCCGGAATAAATGCATAAGGGGTTGTGGTTCAAACAGACTATTATCAACAAGAAATTTAAAAATCCACTGCCCTACATTATTTTGAAAAACGTGATGTACCCTACTCTCTGCTTCCTGAATGTCTTTCACCCGGTCAAAAATAGTTTCCTGCATTATGCGGTTGTATTTCCGCCTTGCTTCCATTTTATAAAATTCAGACTCCATAGAATAACTGTTACCCTTAAATGAAAATAATAAATAAAGAATAATAAAACAATATTCAGTCAAAGAAAATAACTTAAAACACTTTTATATTATTTTTCATATCCCAGGCGTATCCCATGCGTATCTCATGAGTATGTACTGAGGAAGTACTTATGAGGTAAGGTTTAAGGTTTCAAGTTTTAATTCACACAGTTTGCATCGCTCCACGATAAGCCGTGGCTTGTTTTGTCAGGTTGTTTGTGCAATTTGATAAAACGGAATTGGGTGGATGAGGGTGCTTCATTCCAACTTTGTTGGGGTTCTGCAATGACTTGCTCGCAATGACAGATTGCTTCAAGTGATTTAGAAAATGTTATTTGTTAGTCCTAAATCCACTCTTAACAACACCTCCCGATTCCTCCTGTTGCCCCATCCCTAAAGGGTGCAGGAGGAATCTAAATTTGGAATGTTATCAATAAGTTGTCATTTCAATTTATGCAGTTTGAAAAAAATGTTGTCATTTGCAATGGCGCCAGTTTCAAGGCCAATTGGGGTAGTCGTTTGTGGTATTTTCTTTTACTCTTTTACCCTTTCAAGCACTTTAAGTGATACTTTATCAATTCTATACAATATATTGTATTTCAATGTATTGCGTACACCTACTGTTTGGAAAACCGGATTTTATGACTGTATATTTGTGGCGTAAGCTTACAGGTAAATTTCATTAATTATTCATTTTTTAAACTTTAGAAATTATGGCAAAGTACGATGGTATTTTTGACATTTTCGGAACGCTAAAAGGGATGACCTTTTACAAGACGAAAGACGGGGTTCTTGTTAGAACCAAAGGAGGCGTTAGTAAAGAACGCATCAAAAACGACCCTGCATTTCAGCGCACCCGTGAGAACGGTGCTGAGTTTGCACACAGCGCCCAGGCGGGGCAGCTGGTAAGAAAGAGTGTTGGACACTTGCTTAAGAAAGCGAAAGACCGACGCGTGAGTAGTCGCTTACTTAAGGTGATGAGTGACGTTAAGAACCTTGACTCCACTTCAGCTCGTGGTGAGCGAAAAGTTGCGTTGGGGCTTGCTACGCCGGAAGGACGTCAACAACTGAAGGGTTTTGATTTTAATATCGACTCGAAGTTAGGGACGGTTTTACGGCAGAACTACACACTAGATCCTTTGACCGGAGATGTGACCCTACTCGATTTTGAACCTGAAAACAGTCTGGAATTGCCGGAAGGCACTACACACGTTTCGTTGCGAGCGGCTGTGGGACGGATTGATTTTGAGACCGGTGATCATATTACTGTTCAGAGTGCAGAGAGCAATCTGGCCGCGAATGCTGCAGCGGCGACCCTCACCTTGTCGCCCGGGGGATTGCCTCCAGGATTGGGTGGGTTTCTGTTTTTCTATCTATGGATTGGTTTTTATCAGGAAATCAATGCTGTGCAGTACCCGTTGAAGAATCACATCTTTAACAGTTTGCACTTGATAGAGGTGACTGAGCCCTAGTGGTTTGAAGTAGATATCCCCTGACGGAAGCGTTGGGGGATTTTTTATAGTTGTGAGCGGTGAGTGGTGAGACGTGAGTGGTGAGGAGTGAGCAGTGCAGAGTGAAGGAGTGAGTGGTTAGAAGTGAGTTGTGAGATGGGAGACGAATCTGTTTATTGCCTAAAGCTTACGGTTTACAATTGAATGCCTGCTATGACGGTTGACCGGTGACGGGAGTACTCATTGACTTAGTATTGCAGGACTTAATACTGTATGAGATTAAAAAAATAAAAAACATTGTATGGCCAAGTATCGTAGTATTATAGAAATTGAAGGGACTTTGGGTGATTATACTTATTACCGAATGCATAACCGAAGCTATGTGCGCCGCAAGAGCAGCTTGAGCAAGAAACGCATTAAGGAAGACCCTGCATTTGCTCGAACACGTGAGAACAACACTGAGTTTGGGCATTGTGCACGTATGGGCAAGATTTTAAGAACATCGCTTAAGGAAGTTATTGGTGATGCAAAAGATGTAAAGATGAGCTCGCGACTTACTAAAACCTTAATGACTGTTAAGAATGCAGATATTCACACAGCTCGCGGATCGCGACTTGTGAGTCAGGGACTGAAGACTGAAGCGGGAAGACAAGCTTTGACGGGATTTAATTTTAATGCTAATGCTGCTTTAGAACAAATCTTGATATGTAGTTACGATTTGGATTTAGACACGGGCGATTTAACTTTACCTAATTTTTCACCCAAGGCTCATTTGCAAACTCCCAAGGTTTTTACTGATGTTGTTTTGCAATCGTTTTACCTGAATCTGGATTTTGACACTGGAGAGTCGTTGCTCACAAAGAGTGAAGCCATTACATTTTCAAATACTCAATCACAAGCTACTTCCCTCACCTTAGCTCCCCCCTTTCTACCCGAAGGAAGCGGAGCACGCTTGTATTTTTTAAAAATTTCTTTCTTTAAATCGGTGCAAGGGAAATCTGAAACTTTAAATGTTGGCGTTTTAGATTCTTTGCGGCTTATTGGTGTGAAGGGATGATTTTATACAATAGTTTGCTCTAAGCTCACTAAACGGGTACACACTGTTTCTCTAGAGCACTTTTCCGGGATTGCCCACTACAGTCACCCCATCAGGGACGTCTTTGATGATGACGGCACCGGCGCCGATGGTGCACCACTTGCCTATTTTGATACCCGGAATGACACAGGCACCAATACCAATGTGGGTGCCCTCACCTACTGTAACTTCACCTGCCAATGAAGCATTGGGTGAAATATGAACGTAATCGCCCAGGATGCAATCGTGTTCCACCACGGCACCGGTATTGATGATGCAGTGCTTCCCGATTTGGCTATCGGCATTGATGGCGGCTTGAGGCATCACAACGGTTCCTTCTTCTAAAATGGCTGATAAAGAAATCACCGCTGAAGCATGAATTAAAGCATTGGCAATTGGAAAATCGTGGTTTTCTGCAATATACTTTCGGGTTTGATTGCTGCCAACTGCAATTAAAACCGGCGCTTTGTCTAATGCAACTGTTGGTCTAACCGGATATTTAAGAACTGATGAGATGGACCTGTCGTCATCAACAACCAATCCTATAGACAGACCCGCAGAGGTAACCACATCGATTACCGATTTGGCATGCCCACTCGCCCCGAAGATGTTTATTATTTGTTTCATACTAACTCCCTCTAAATCGTTCTGTCGTTGCATGTCCCTCGGTATTAATACCTTCAGAGACAAACATTTTTTGATGGTTAAAAATAAGATTTTAGGTCTAATGCAAAATTTTGGATTAATTGACTTGTATCTTATTTTCTAGTATATAAATAGTGTTTCTCTGTGAATCAATTTAATTTATCCCACAAGTAAATCGCTACCCACTCCGGAATATTAGCATCGTGAACAAATAGGTCGTTTCCATTTTTTTCCAAAACAACAGTCCGGTTTTGGTTTGTACTATCCAACACAAATGCCCTATCAGCCGTTTGAAAAGCATCAAACAAATAAGCTAATGACCGATAATATCTATCTTCAATTTTTTTTGGGTCAACATTATGACCGCCTTTTTGCACTCGGTTTAATACTCTTTGCTTATTGATTTCAGGATCTTGAGTGCAGATAAAATATAAATAGGTTTTAAATCCCGCTAGCTTTGCTTGTTTTAAAAATTGAACTTTTGATTCATGGGACATCACTGTTTCAAATGAAAACGTATGATTTTCTTGGAGTAATTTTGTTCTGAAAAAAGTTGCAACAAATGCAGCCTCATAACTGTTAATTGCCTTTTTACAAACAAACACATTGTCCCTTATAATCAATTTGGATTTAAGAGATTCTGAATTTCGCTCATCCTTTTTATTTATTTGCAAAAACGACTCCCAATCTTCTTGGAATAGGTTATTTGGATAAAATTTGTTACAATCAAAAAAGGACTTTGTATCTAATAAGTGTTTAATAACATCAGCATTTATGATATATCCCAAATTGTATTGACTTCCTATTTGGGATATTAGAGTAGATTTTCCTGAGCCGTTAGGACCGGCAAACATCCTAACTTTTTTATTTGTCATTTTTTATTTTTATCTTTTTTACACTAACTTTCCGCATCCCAAAGACAGCTTTCTTTTTACGTTCTTCACTCCCGTCAGGATGTACAAGATATAAATACCCCTTTTTTACAATATAATAAGGCAATTCTAATGCTTTAGTAATCTTAATAGATTCTTTACTGGCTTTACGCTGTGCTTTTTTTAATACTTTGGCAGTTAACTCTCCCATACATAATTAATTTTGAAATACTAAAGATACAAAAAAATAATGGCAATTTAATTCCCTCTAAATCGTTCTGCAGTGGCTTGTCCCTCGGTATTAATACCTTCAGAGACAAACACTTTTTTCACGGTTAAAAATAAGATTTTTAAGTCTAATGTAAAACTTTGGTGTTGTACATACCACACATCCAGAGCAAACTTCTGTTCCCAACTGATGGCATTGCGGCCATTGACCTGTGCCCAGCCTGTGATGCCGGGTTTGACGTTGTGGCGTTTTTTTTGTTCGTCGTTGTACAAAGGCAGGTACTCGGGCAACAAAGGCCGCGGACCCACAAAGCTCATCTCTCCTTTAACCACATTGATCAATTGCGGCAGTTCGTCCAGAGAGGTTTTGCGGACGAACTTGCCGATGGGGGTCAAACGCTTTTCATCGGGCAAGAGGTTGCCCTGAGCGTCTTTGGCATCGTTCATGGTCTTGAACTTGATGATGTTGAAGAGGCGACCGTTTTTGCCGGGGCGCTTTTGGATAAAGAAGGGGTGGCCGTGGTTGGCTATGGTGAGGGCAATGGTGACTACAATCAAAATGGGGCTTAAGAGCAGTAGTAGTACTGCTGCGGTGAGGAGGTCAAAGAGGGGTTTTGTTATGGTTTTGTACATCTTGGCTTCAAAGGTAGGACTTTTTAATAATGTTGGGTTACATGCTTGACGAGATTGCTTCGCAAAAAATGCGCTTGCGCTTTTTTTTGCTCGCAATGACCGTGGGTTTGAGTCCAATTGTACTAGCCGACCCCCAGCACCAAACGTCAATGAGAAAACGGTCATTGCGAGCACCCGCCACAGGCGGTTGCAAAGCAATCTCGCAAAGTTAGTTACCATCGACTTTGAACACTTGTTTCTTTCATGTTTGCTATAAAATTCAGGGGATTGCTTCGCTGCGCTCGCAATGACCTTTTATTAATTGAAGTCTTCGTATAAATCACGCCAGGTGGGATTTTGCTTCGCTGCGCTCGCAATGACGTTCAAATTAAATCAAGTCCTCGTACAAATCCCTCCATTCAGGATTCATTGCTTCGCTGCGCTCGCAATGACCTTTTATTAATTGAAGTCTTCGTATAAATCACGCCAGGTGGGATTCATTTCTTCAATGAGCTTTATCTTCTTAGCGCGGCTACCGGCCTTCAGCTTTTTCTCAAAGGCTATGGCTTCTGCCATCGTGGGAAAATGACGGTAGAACACCAGTTTATCACAATTGTACCGTGCCGTAAAAGAGTTTTTATATCGCTTTTCCTTGTGCTTGACGGTGCGGTTTTCAATTTCTGAAGTCACGCCTGTGTAGAGGACCTTGTGGTGGGCGTTGGTGGTAATGTATGTGCACGGGCGTTTCATAGGGGAAAGTTAATTAAATTCCTGCTTGGTTGGGGGGGGTGCTTCGCAAAAAATGCGCTTGCGCTTTTTTTTGCTCGCAATGACTCCAGTTTAATGACGATTGGGGTTATTTGACGAGATTGCTTCGCTGCGCTCGCAATGACTCCCGCTTGAAGGGTATTTGGGATTGGCTTCACAAGATTGCTTCGCAAAAAATGCACTTGTGCTTTTTTTGCTCGCAATGACCGGGGTTTCAACACCAATTGGGCTAGCCTGCCCCCGCCCCCCAGCACCAAACGTCAATGAGAAAACGGTCATTGCGAGCAACCGCCGGAGGCGGCTGCGAAGCAATCTCGTAAAGCTAGTCCCTATCGCCCCCCAGAAATCAACCCCTCATACTCCTCCAGCAAGGCTTCCCACACCACTTTTTGCTCATAGCGGTCGCAAATCATTGGGCGGGCGTTTTGTTGAAGTTGGTTGTACCATGCTTTGTCTTCCATAAAGCGGTGCATGGCGGTTTCTAATGCCTGTTGTAGCGGTTTAGATGGGGAGGTTCCCGATTTCGCGGGTATTATGGTGCCGTTCTTGCTTTCGATAATGATTTCGTTGCAGCCATTAATATTAGTTACGATGGCGGGCAAACCCATTGCCCCGGCTTGCATGACCACATTGGGGAAACCTTCCCGGTAGCTGGGAAACACCAGGGCATCACTGATGGCCAAAAAGGGACGCACATCATTTTGGAAACCGGTGGTGATGATATTGGGGTTTTGGTCGATGGTGGAAATGGTTTCGGGGGTTAGGGGGTCGAGGTGGGGTTCGAGGGGGCCTACTAATACCAATTTGGGGGTGCCGGACGAGGCTCCTTCGCTGCGCTCGGAGTGACGGCCGGACGAGGCTCCTTCGCTGCGCTCGGAGTGACGGCCGGACGAGACTCCTTCACCCCAACTTTGTTGGGGTTCGGAGTGACTTTCTGTTGAATTACGCTCACAATGACTCGCAAATGCAGCAACCAATTCGTTGATGCCTTTGTCGCCTACCAGGCGGCCGATGAAGATAAAGACGAAATCCTGCGGACTGATGCCGAGTTCTTGGCGTAGCTGTTCTTTTTGCGCCGGGCTTACCTGCTCCGGACTAAAATGGATGGTGTCGATGCCGTTGCTGCTGCCATTGGCAATTAGCTTCGCTTTGCTCGCTATGACGTTTTTTTGAATATAACCTTGTTTAATAATGATATCATACAACCCTTTGGAATTGGGATAGACCTTGGTGGCGCATCTGTATGTCAACTTCTCAACAAAATCGAGTAGTTTGCGTTTGGTGCCGGTGGCTTCCAGCAAGGGCAAACCCGCTACAGTATGCAAGCGGTGAGGCACTCCTGCCAGCTTTGCGGCCAGCATCCCCACGATACCTGCCTTTGGGGTGTGGGTGTGGACAATTAAAGGTTTTTCTTTTTTAAAAATTTTGTAAAGTTGCCAGACGGCTTTTAAATCTTGCAGCGGAGTAATGGCTCGTGTCATTTCCACCCAGCGGGTTGGCACCCCTTCCCTACTGCCCACTGCATCCAACTCCTCCTGAGGACCCGCTGCTACCGCCAATACATCAAAATGGGCTTTCATATACTTTAATTGCCCTTTTAACAAGACGTTTAAGGACAAGGGGACTGTTGTGATGCGGATGAGTTTGGGATTATGCATTTAAATTTACTTTACACCTTTGAGAATTAAATTTTTTATATATCCAGTAAATGTTGGATGATAATAAAGATTACTTTCAACATTGTCTTTTTTGAAAGGGCTTAATTTCTTTTTTTGAATGTTGAGCAAAACCTCTTTCATCATTTTTGTAGCAATACCATATTGATGATAAGGATAAGTGACAAAATTGTCTTTTTTGTCAGGAAACACTCTCGATTGTTTTAGAATTGAACCAGTATCAATCCCCGGGTCAACAAGATGGATAGTGACACCACAATTTTCTTCATCACCCTTAACTAAAGCCCAATACCCTCCATGAACACCTCTATATTGCGGAGTAATACCCACATGGGTATTTATAAAAATACCGTTTATTGATTGAAGTATTTTTTTATTAATAATACGAGTACCGTTTACTATTACTACATCGGGATTTATTTTTTTTAATGTCTGAAGGCAAACATTATCGTTTACAGAAGGAACATTAATTATTTTAGTTGAAGGAATCTTTTCTGAGGAAAGTTTATATTTTTCCTTCAAGTAAGAAACACGGTTCTTTGAAATAATATTTAATCCCTTAGAAATAAAAAATTGAAATAATACCTGATTGATTACTCTTATCAAACCAAGCTTTTTTATTCTTCTTTTGAGTATTTGTTTAGGAGGTACTTTTTCTTCAATGAGTAGGCTTGAAATCATAAAGTCACTTTTCAATGCATTGTACATGAAAGTTGTGCTCTCTCCCTTACCTGCTAAAAAAACGATTTTCATTTTATTGTTTTTAACTTCTCTGACAATCCTTGCATTGTGATAGATTCAAAACCGTATTTTTCATTTAAAAAGGAGTAGTGTTTAAGTATTGAATCCAGCATTTTTATATTTTCTTGTGTATTCCTGCCGAAATTATGTGGATGCCACCAAAGGTGATAAACAAGGTTATTTTTTGCTGCATGGGTCATAGCGCTTTTGATGCGCTTTAATTTAAAACTTTCCAAATAAGATAGTTTTTTATTATAAGATCTTAAAAACCGACTGGAAGGAATATTATAGGGAAATTCTTTTTTTATAAAGCTATACTTATAACAATGATAACCTGAAATATTGATATAAGCATCAATTAAACGTAGCATTCTTCTCAAAGGCGTTTGCTTATCTCCACTTCCAGATTTGTATATAAAATGAAATTCATTTCCTCTATAAGAGATGATTCCATTTTTTTTACATATATCAATATATTCATTGTTATATTGATTTCTTGGAAAAACAATACTCTTTATTTCAACTCCTTTTTTTTCTGCTATGTTTATTGCCTTATGTAAATCAATCTCAAATTGCTCAGGTGTCTGGTCCGGTTCTAAGCAATAATAATGGCAATAAGTATGTGTTGCGAGTTCATGTTGACCTTCGTCCCTAATTTCCTTAACTAAATCATAACCAAAATAATAAGGGTCAGATAGTTCATTCTCACCTAAAAAATTTTGAATGTCAGTATATGGAGATAAGTTAGAGTCTTTATAAGAAGGTTTTATCTCAGGTATAAAGTTCAGTAGTTCCTGCTTATTCTCATGAAATAAAAACCCTACTGTTGCATATGTTGCTTTCACCTTGTACTTTCGAAACAATGCTAAAGTAAGCTTTGTAGAGTTTTTAACTCCTTTAATAGCATCCCCATAATTTTCAATGGTGCGCTTATCCCTAACTCCCCACATGAGTTCATAATCAAGAGAAATGATAAAACTACCGTTGATTAGTTCCATAGTTTATGCTTTTTGGTTTTGATTCTTGATAAGAATAAATGAAAACGAGTGCTAAAAATATCCAGAACTGAGTAAATCTTAATCCCTGATGAGTTAAATTATACAAAAGGACAGGGGACATAATCAAAAGGTTGAGTAAAAGCCTTTGCTTAATTATTTGATATAAAAACTTAATAAAAAAGAAGAAACCAAGAATACCATATGAAAAAAGTATATTTCCAAAAGCAGAATGAATTTCTAATTGATGTAAGGATTTCGTAAATCTTTTATTTGCCATTTCGCCTGCACCATAGAGTATATATTCCGGGTATAGTAGAATCCTATCATATCCTCTAACCTCCCATTCACTTTCAAAGGTAGACTCTTTGGCTTGACTTCTATTTTCAATAACTTCCCATTGATTAACAAACCAGTCACTTGAAATTAAAAAATTAATACTAATTATTAATACAAATAATAAAAAAAGAAAAGATTTTACTTCAAACCTGAAACCTTCGCTCACAAAGAGAATAATACCTAAAACAAAAATACCAACTAGCGATGCCCTCGAACCTGATAGCAGAACCAAATAAGCACATAAAATAGTAACCAAAAAAGAAATAATTTTATTCTTTCTCAATATACTTGGTGTTACAACAAAAATTGACATTACCAACAAAGCAAAATAGCCCAACTGGTTTGGATTATTGAAAAATATAGTTTCTCTGCTTAAGCCTTTTCCAATTCCAAACACTGATAATGTAACTTGTAATGAGATAGAGATTAGAACGAATAATGAAATGTAAAAAGTAAACTTTGGTAGTTTAATCAAATATAAAATCAACAAGAAAATCAGGAAATTGTATGCATAATAAATTATAGCTAGGTAAGGACTACCTTCCATTCCATTATTCAACAAATAAAATTGTGTAGCAATACTTACAATCAATATAATTATAAATAAATACTTTAAACTTTTTACAATAGGGTAATGAATAACTCTTTTGATTTTACCTGAAAGCACAAACCCTAAAACTGCAGTAAGAGCTAAATAATCTGCTGGCTGGGGAAGTCCACTATCAAAAACATAAAATGGACTGATAACCAGATACAAACATATTATAAATAAATAAAACTTATCCATTTTTAAGCTTTAGTATTTGTGATAAACCTCATAACTTTTTTTGCAAAAAAATCTTCAAATTTTGGAAATATACTTCTAAAGACATCTAGTTTTAATTTTGAAAAAAATAAGATGCTGTGATAAAAAAAATCTATTATGAATATCTTTTCTTTCACTTTTTTTGAGTAAATATTTGAATATTCATTTTGTTTTGAATTGATATTAAAAAACTTATTGAATAAAAATAATGAATCATTATTATGAACTCTACTTTTCCAGTCAAATGAAATAAGATGTTTTAGATATGTATCCAAGTCAAATTCATTAATAAAAACCCTCTCACTAAAGTTACCATCTAGAAAATAATCAAAATTATGTTTCTCAACAATAACAGGGAAACTACCATTAACGATTGGTGATAAAACAACCTTCCCATAAGAAAATGCTTCCATTGCACTTCTACCTGTACCTATAATACAATCAAACAACGGAATCAATTCTGATGCATTGAGGTAATATTTTTTTTCTGTTAAAAAAACAATATTTTCAAATTCTGACAATTCATCTAACACATTTGCTTCAGTTATGTATCCAATTATATAAAGCTTTGATTTTATTCCATTTTTATTCAAAAAGTTAATTAAATGAATTGAATCCAGCATCGTTTTTTTATAATATACTCCAATTCTATTTATCCTCAGAAACTTGATGCCCGTAAAATCAGAATCTATATCAAGACTCTTTAACCTTTTTTCATTAATGATAGGTGGTAAAACCCTATTTGGAATAAGATATTTATTCGCTAATTTAAATTTCTTCAAGCCTTTATAAAATTCTAAATTTTCCTTTGAAAAAAATATTGTGTTTTTAGACACAGCTAGGTGCTTAAAATTGGGTCCACCGCATTTTGTTAAACAAGATGGTGTTTTAGTTATAAAAGACAGTATTCTTACGAAATAATAAGCAAAACTGTCAAAAGCGTGAAGATTTGTTGGAGAAAATTTTTTCAGGTGTTTTAGCAACCGATAAATTACCAATGGGAAATTGAAAATTGTTACTTTAAAGAAATAAGGATTTAATCCAACTTCTGAATAAATATCAACTAACGAATGCCCTAATACAATGATTTGAACCTTTTTTTCTGAAGAAATTGACTTAGCAATGGTTTTAATTGACTGAAAATGTCCACCTACCTTAGAATTATACTTACCACTATATATAAAATAGAATATCATTTAAAAAATTCTTTGTTCCACTTCTAATTCAACGCCAAACTCTTCTTGTACCTTTCTTTTAATAAAATCTATAAGCTCTAAGATATCCCTTCCAGTCGCATTACCTTTATTTATTATAAAACCAGCATGCTTTTCAGAAATCTGAGCCCCCCCAATTGTGTAACCTTTTAATCCTAAAGATTCAATCATTGGACCCACAAATTTACCCTCCGGCCTTTTAAAAACACTTCCTGCATTTGGATACTCTTTTGGTTGTTTTGCCCATCGTTGTTCTTTAATCGACTCCATCTTGTTTTTAATTACATCAAATGAAGAATGATTTAGTTGAAGCCAAACTTTTAAAATGACCTTATTCTTTTCTCTTTGAAAAAAACTATTTCTATATGTAAAATCGGCTTCTTTATTTAAAATCTCTTTAACTTTCATATCCTTCAAATCAAGAAATCTCACCTTGCTTATAACATCTTTGATTTCCTCACCACTTGCGCCTGCGTTCATTACCACAGCTCCCCCCAAAGAACTAGGGATATCATAAAAAATTTCTAATCCAGACAAGTTGTTTTCAAGGGCTGATTTACTTAGATCTAGCATTGATATACCTGATTCTGCTATAATTTCTCCTTTAGATTTATTTATATGGATGGTCTGAAAATTTCCATTAAAAATTAAAAAATTACAATCATAATATGTTTTTGATAATATTATGTTATGGCCGCTACCAAGTAAAATATACGGCTTATTAATTTTATAGAACTCAATAACATCAGATTCATTTTCAGGAAAATATGCAGCTTTACAACTTGCTTTAATCCTGTATGAATTAAATTCAGTTAAATCAAATTCATTATAAATTTTCATTTATTTTTTTATTTTTTTGATTAACCCAAAAATTGGTGTGAAATCTGTTCTTTTGAAAGATATGATTACTTTAATAGGTATTCTAACTTCTTTACTATAAAAATGTAAAAATAAAAGTGAAGCAAAACTATAGCTTACAGTTGAAGCTAAAGCTGCACCATTGGCTCCATATTTTGGTATCCAAATTATATTTAAAATTAAATTTACAACTAAGGCAGGAACCATTGCTTTGAGTGAAACCCAAGGTTTTCCCTTGCCAGCTAAATCCATATTCATTACTTTAAATATTGTTAGCAAAACAACACCAGCCAATAATAACTTTAGTACAGAAATACTTCCCCTAAATTCTTCACCAAACATCATAACTATTATAAATTCTGAGAAAAATAAGAGTATTAAAGAACCAATTGTAATGACTAAAAAAGAAATTCTTAAGAGCTGTGCTACCTTCAAAGAAAAATTCAATCCATCTTTTGAGATAGCACTTCTTGCAAAGATAATTGTACTTAATAACATAGGAATTTGCCATAAATATTCTGTCAATACAGAGCCCTTAGAGTAAAGTCCTGTTTCATATGGAATTGACAAAAAATCCAACAAAATAATATCTATCCGATAGTTTAAATTGATGATTAAAAGTGCAACAGCATAAACAATTCCAAGTCCCATCATTTTTTTTATAACAAGCCAATCAAATTTAAATTTAAAAGAACTTATAAAATTATTTTTAAGAAATAATATGACAAATATGAAAACTGGACCACCTATCATTGCAATTAGATATCCAATTATTCCAAATGAAAAAGTCACTAAAAACAGAAATGTCAATAAAAGTATAATTAGTTTGGGTATCCAATTAATTTTATTAAACCTACTTATTTCATTTTTACCTAAAAAAATTCCGGTATTATATGTATTAAACAAATTGAATGGAATTGGTATAAGCGCTAACAAAACAAACAACAAATTCTCACCTGATTTACTCAAATAGTACATAAGTATAAAGCAAACAAAAACACTCATTAAGGAGCTTAATACCCATATTTGAGTTATTGCTGTTTTAATCTGAGACTCACTAAATAAATTTTTACCTAAAAAATAAGCTGTAGATTGTTGAATTCCTAAAGAGCCTATTGTCATAAATAACGAGGGATATACTAATAATGCGGCAATTAAACCATTTTTTTCTGGGCCTAAAACACGTGCAATTATAATTGATGTTGTTAATCCAAAAATAAGAATCAATATTTTGGAAACACCTACACTAAAAACATCTTTAATAAAACTTGCCATTAAGAAGTATATCCTAAATTTTTAAGCTTTGAAGATAAATTTTCATATCCCCTTTCAATTTGCCATGCATTTTCAATAATTGTTTCACCTTCTGCAGTCATTCCGGCAATCATTAGTGAAATTCCTGCTCTTAAATCTAATGCTTTTACTTTAGCACCTTCTAAATTAGTGCCTCCATGGATAATAAGCATATCACCGGACACAGTATATTTCATACCCATTTTTGCCATTTCTTCTGCATAGCCGTAACGACCAGGAAAACGTAAATCAATAATTTTAGAATCACCTTTTGACATTGCTCCATAAATTGCAAATAATGGTTGCATATCTGAGTTAATGCCAGGATAAGGACCTGTACTAATTTCTATAGGGTAAGGTACTCCTCCTTTTACAATCAAACTGTTATCACCTTTATAATACTTCATTCCACTTTCTTTCAAAAATGCAAGAGGCACATCTAAATGATGAAAAGGGAAATTTTCAATTTCAACTTCACCATTTGTAACAACGGCTCCAATTGCCCATGTCAATGCTTCCATGTTATCAGGTATGGTTGTGTGCCTTACTCCATCTAATTTATCAACACCTTCAACAACAATACACTTTTGTCCATATACGGTAATTTTAGCACCCATCTTATTCAACATATGAATCATATCCATTATTTCAGGTCTGATATGTGGATTCCAAATAGTTGTTTTTCCATTTGCTAGTGTTCCACAAATAATTGCATTCTCAGTTGCTCCTGTTGAACGCATTGGTAGAAAAATTTCAGCTCCTTTTAATCTCCCATCAACTTTTGCACATAAATAGTCATTCTCTTCCCAAACTTTAGCGCCAAGCTTTTCCAAAATCATAACGTGGAGGTCATACTTTCTATCACCAAGTTTACAACCTCCGGGCAAAGGAACTTTTCCCTCTCCGTATCTCGTAGTCAATGAACCTAATATTAATAAAGTATTCCTTATAGATCGCTCATCCCAATTCAGCTGAGTGATATTAGAATTCAATTCATTTATTTTAACATAATCTCCGGAAGAAGAATAATCCTTACCCAAAACCTTAAGCATGTCCAAATGAACTTTTATGTCAAGTAAACCATTAGGAAAATTATACAATTCAACATTTCCATCAGTTAGGAGAGAAACTGTTAAAAGCTTCAAAGCAGAATTTTTTGCTCCACTTAATTTAACACTACCTAACAATTTAGTCTTTCTTATTTTAAGTACTTGATCTGTCATTACAATTTTTTGTTTTATTTTTAAAATACTCTATTTATGTAGCAATATGGAATTTTAGAGCTTACTATCCGCCTTCCCCAACACTCCCTTTACATCATACACCACAGCAACTTCTTTTTTAAGTGGCTCAAGGTTTAGCTTTATAAACTCTTTATGGGCTACACCCAGGACGATAGCGTCGTAGTTTGTTGGTGCAGTGACGGGGTTGCTTCGCTCGCTTTCGCTCGCCGGCAAGGACGTTGCTGTCGAGTTTAATTCGTTGTGGCATACCAAGCCGTACTCGTGCAGGACTTCTGCGGGGTTGGCCATAGGGTCATAGATAGTGACCTTAATGCCGTAGTCCTGCAGGGCGTGCACCACGTCCACGATTTTGGTGTTGCGCACGTCGGGGCAGTTTTCCTTAAAGGTGATGCCCAGCATCAACAGCTCGGCACCCTTAATCGAAATGTCTTTTTTGATCATAGTCTTGACCACTTGTGAAGCGACATACTCGCCCATAGAGTCATTCAATCTTCTACCCGCCAGGATAATCTCCGGATGGTAACCGTGTTCCTGGGCTTTCTGTGCCAGGTAATAAGGGTCAACGCCAATGCAATGCCCACCCACCAGTCCGGGTTTAAAGGGCAGGAAGTTCCATTTGGTACCGGCGGCTTCCAGCACGGCCTGGGTGTCAATCTCCAGCAGGTTGAATATTTTGGCGAGTTCGTTGACAAAAGCAATGTTGATGTCGCGCTGGCTGTTTTCAATCACCTTGGCGGCCTCGGCCACTTTGATGCTGGGGGCCAGGTGGGTGCCGGCCGTGATGACGCTCTTGTAGAGGGCATCGACTTTTTGGCCAATCTCCGGCGTGGAACCGGCAGTGACTTTTAATATTTTCTCAACGGTATGCTCCTTATCGCCCGGGTTGATGCGCTCGGGGGAGTAACCCACAAAGAAGTCTTTATTGAATGTTAACCCGCTGACTTTTTCCAGGACGGGCACACACTCTTCCTCAGTGACGCCGGGATATACTGTGGATTCATAGATTACGATATCCCCTTTTTTAAGGATGCTGCCCACGGCTTCACTGGATTTGTAAAGTGGGGTGAGGTCCGGGCGGTGGTGTTTGTCAACAGGTGTGGGAACAGTAATGATATAAATATTGGCATCCTGTATCTCAATGAGGTGGTTGGTGCAAAAAAGCCCGTTGCCGTTCATATCGTCCCTAAAAGGGCATTTATCGAGCAGCACTGCTTGCAGGTCGGCATCTTCCACCTCGAGGGTGCTGTCATGACCGTTTTGGAGTTCTTCTATGCGCTTTTGGTTGATGTCATAACCCACAACGGGATACTGTGTTGCAAAAAGCCGGGCAAGTGGTAAACCCACATAGCCCAGACCGATGATGGCAATTTTGTTCATAAGTAGAATTTGGTTTCAGTTTAAAAAAAAATCCCTTACCTCTCAGGCTCAACTTCTTAAACGGCTTAAGTCATTGAATGAGGTTTATGGGGATGCCGGCTGCAAAGGTAGCCATTCTAGTTAAAAGGCGGGTAATTTAACTCTATTTTAATT
Source organism: uncultured Flavobacteriaceae bacterium (assembly GCA_964469175.1). Taxonomy (GTDB): domain Bacteria; phylum Bacteroidota; class Bacteroidia; order Flavobacteriales; family Flavobacteriaceae; genus Planktosalinus. The sequence goes on along the minus strand of CAYXXY010000004.1, from coordinate 3,573 downwards.
TGATTTTCAGGGAAATTGTGACAAAGAGTGTGGTTGTTTTGGTGACGGATGACCGGCTTGTTCAGTGTTCAGTCCCGAAAACTTTCGGGAGTGTTCAGTGCGAGTCAATCATAAATCGTTAATGAGCAATCCTATAATCGTTAATCTTCAACCCGATTTATTTGCACAGTTCACTGAGTATCTCAAAATACTCACCGGCTTTAAAGTGCTCATTTTTTTCAAGGTTGAGCTTAAGTGCATTTTTGAAATCCTGACAGGCTTTTTTCTCCTCACCAAGGTTTAGGTAAATACCTGCCCGGTTAAAGAGTCCGATGTCATATTTTTTTTCAATTTCCAGCGCTATGTTTACATTGACTAAAGCTTCTTCATAGTTTTTAAGGTCCCGGTAAAGACTGGCCCTGTTGCTGTACAAAATATGAAGGTTTGGCTGACCGGGGAAATCTTTTATTACTTTTTCATAGTCGGCCAGGGCTTCTTCATAGAGCTCAAGCTTCTTTTTGATGTTAATTAAATTGGCCAAAGATTTAAAGTCGGTTGGGTTGATTTGCAGTTGCGTTTCTAAATCGGTTTTAGCCTCATTGAAATTTTCCAACCTGATGTTTGCATAAGCCCGGTCAAAATAGATGTCGGGGAATGATGGGTTGGCTTCTATTATTTTTGTGTAATCGGCAATTGCCAATTCAAAGTCACCGGAATCTATGTAGGTATTGGCCCTGGCATAACGAACATCCAGACTGTTGGGTGAAAGTTCAAGGGATTTTGAGTAATCGTTTATTGCGAGCTTATATTCCTCCCGCATTCGATAAATGTTTCCCCTGTTTGAATAGGGACCGGGTGAATTGGGATACAATTGTATTGCGTTTTCAAATATTAAAAATGCTTTATCGATTTCCCCTTTTTTTGCCAGTTCAATGCCTGATGAATTTAGTTCCTCGATAGTCTGGGAACTTAAGTATTGAGAGGTCACAAACAGCATTAATAAAAGCAATGTTTTTTTCATAGTCGTTTTTTTGTTGTCCTGCTATGTATGTAATGAATATTAAAAACTGAAAGACTTTCCGGTAAGGGGGATTGAAAAAATTTGGTAATGTAAAAATAAAAAGAGGCTGAATAAAAAGTCAAGTTTAGCCACGAAAGCACCAAGGCTCAAGGTTCCACATAGAAATTAAGTGGTTGTTATTTAAACCTTTGCGGTTCTTGGTGTCTTTATCTCATCAAATGTTGTTTTATCGGTATTCAATGAATCTTCGATTTGTGGCATTATTAAATTTTCAATTTCTTTTTATACGGCCTCTTTATTTAGTTAATCTTGAATAGTAACAGTACTTGAAACATTAATGTTTGCAGGCATGTTTCTGTCAAAATTTAATTCTAAGTCATAAACCCTGAAGTTCCCGTTGTATTTTAAGGTATAATTGGTTGATGAGTTAACAATCACCTGAACCGAACCTGTTGGGTTATTTGCGGTCGTCATGTCTGAACCATCCAACATAAATACCGCTGCGGCCGAAGTCCAACCCATACAACCGCGGTCTTGTCCTTGAAGGAATTCTTCAAAATCATCCCCACCTTCATTTGTTGAATCATAGATGTTGTAAGTTCCTGCAACCGAGGTACCGGTTTTGTAATACAGGTCAAAACTAACTGTGGCAGATGATGACGTGCCTTTCATACCTGTTAAGGTGATAGAAGAACGATCATAGGTTTCGCCATTGACTTCAACAACCTCAGGCATAATAAGTTCAATCATGCCCATACCTTCGATAAGCTGGTAAACGTCTCCGTCAAGATTGAATGATGAGCTTGTTGCATTTGAATTGTCATCGTCACTACTGCAGCTCATTAGTACAATAGCGGTCAAAAGAATTAATACTTTTTTCATTATTTTATTTTAAGTTAGGGCGCAATATAGCTGTTTTTGGGAAATTACAATGAATTCATTTTGGTTTTAGGAAGGGTTGGAGAGTTTGTGAGTTTGTGAGGAGGTGAGTGACAAGGTGATGGGGCGATGGGGTGGATTTGGAAAAAGCTTAAAGGAATATCGAATGTTGAATTATGAATTATGAATTTTGAATATCGAAATGTTAATTTTTGGAATTTGGAATTTAGTGCCTGGCTCTTGGAATTTGCCTTGCCATCCGAAACCACCATAAGCGGTGGAGGATGGGTGCTTGGTGTTTGGAAATTAGTGCTTGGAATTTGGTCCCGATAGCCATCGGGATTGGAATTTGGTGCTTGGTGCTTGGTGCTTGATGCTTGATGCTTGATGCTTGGAAATTCCCTTGCCATCCGAAACCGCCATAAGCAGTGAAGGATGGGTGCTTAAAAAGGAAGGCTGTTGTGATTGTTTTTTTTGCAAAGAAAAAGAGTGTAACAACAGCATGGTCATCTAACCTTTAACAGGTTTTGACACGAATTGTAAATCCTGAATCCTTAATACCAATCAGCATGCCTGCGTTCTTCGCCAAAGTAAAACATTATACCAATACCCACAGTGGTAAATCCTCCGGTAACGTCTTCAAAGTCGCTGCTAAGTACTGAGCCGTCATAAGCATAGTGTTGTTTAAAATTAAACACATAGGTGAGGTCGCCATAAATGGCCATGGAATTACTGATTTTAAACTTGGGCGTGAGTCCCCATTGCAGGTTTCCCGTTTGTTCTGAAAAGTTGGCACCCACCGGTATCCCCCTTGCATAGCCAACACCGGCATGTGTAAGGAGACCAAATTTTTCATAAAACCTGAGTGGAAATTTAAAGAGCCTTCCCACATTGTAAACAGCTTCAACTGTTAAACGGTGGTAATCAATTCCTTCTGCCGAGTTTTGCCTGGAGCGAAAACCATTGTAATGGTAACTGCCCTTGACTCCCAACGAGGTGGAAAACATATATCGCGCCCCAAGGTTAAACTGGTTAAAACCCACATAGTTTGCCCTGCTGATGTTGTCATTTGGGCTAAGCGGTACCAGCGCTCCCGGTCCGGCTTCTATGGAGAATGCATTGAATTTTTCATTTTGGGAATGGGCAATGCCCAATGCAAGCAAAAGGCAACATGCCGTAAGTAGTAGTTTCATTGTTTTTGGTTTGTAAATTCGGGGTTTACTTGTTTTAAAAACGAAGTTTATTACATAATCGTGTATAAAAAGCCCCCTATTATCGGAATAAATCCTCAAACCATTCAAAAACCGATAATTATGGCAGAAAAAAAGCTGAATCTTAAGTGGGTGTAAAAAAAAACAGAGAAAAACCTGAATAAATCATCTTTTCCCTATATCAAAAAAAACAAAACCACCTAAGTGATGTATTGGATTCTTTAAAAGACAATTGTATATCAGGTTTTCTCTGCCTTTAAATCAGGTATGGATTTCAATGAATAATTGGGGATGTATGAAATCCAAATAAGAACATGTTTTTAAGTATTATGCTAATATAATAATTTATCCATAATTTTTTAATAGTCATAACCATGATTTGTTTGTAGTTGTTTGTACTACAGAGAGAAGGGGGTGAGGGGGTGAGTTGGTGAGTTGGTGAGTTGGTGAGTTGGTGAGGTGGTGAGGTGGTGAGTTGGTGAG
>CAYXXY010000003.1:0-203077 GCA_964469175.1 uncultured Flavobacteriaceae bacterium | reverse complement strand
GTAGTGAATGGCAGCGAGGGTTGCTTGAAGCTACCTTTAGGTTTAGTTCAACATCGTGTATAGCCCATTGCGGCTGATTTTCTATCGGAAATTCCCCGCATTTTTGCTATCTTTCGGCTACGACGGAAAAGTCCTGCGGACATTTTCCACAACGAGCCATACGCGAGACACGTTATGCACTAGTGAAAAATAGCCAAATGAATAATATAATAATCGGAAACGGAATTGATATTCAGTTCGGGGGATTTGAATATACAAACAAGAGCATAATTGAAAGAGCTTTATTCTATTTGAAAAATGACGACTTTTCATCAGAAGTTTACCCTAAAGAAATTGAAACGTGGTTTTATATTTTACATTCAGCAATTCCTAATTTCGTAAATGGAGATTATGACCAATTAGCTGTATTAAATGATGAAAAGGAAGAGTTAGATAGTTTCAAAAAAAAATATTTAAAAAATGCTACTATTTCGGATATAGGCTTTGAATATTATTTTTTGCTAAATGAATTACATTGTCGAAAAAATAAAATTATAAATCCAGAGCGATATTATTTTCAAGAGTTTTTAAGAAGGCTGTTTTTAGATTCAATCTTTAATAAAGGAAAAATAAATAAATTACATTTAAAATTTCCTGACAAAGTTGTTGATTACATAAGCTCTTTCGATAATATTTTCACAACAAATTACGATAAGAATGTTGAGTTAGCAACAGGTAGAAATGTGTTATATCTTCATGGTGCATTTCATATACTTGCCCCAGTTTATGATTCTAATAGTTTTAGAAATCGATTGTCTGATAAACCAGCTGAGAAAACGCCTGTAATTAAAGGATATGAACATGCATTTTCTAATTCTATAACTGGAAGTTCTGGAGCATTTAAACTTTTCTCTGCAAATCAGCCCGAACTTGCAAATTCAGCAATAGAAAAATTTGCCAAAGGAATGCAAGAAAATCCAGAGATAAGTCTTCAAATTGAAGAATGGAAAAATTCAGATAATGATATAGTAAAAAAGCTTTATGAAGCTGTTATTTTAAAAACGCAAGAGCCAGATTTAAAATTTTCAATTGATTATGCTGTAAATAAGCTTAAATCAATAAAGGGAAAAATTACATTCATTGGTTTATCACCAAATAATGATTCCCACATAATGAAAATTATTAAAGAGAACAACAAAGTGGACACTATTGAATTCTTTTTTTTTGATAAAAAAGAGTCTTCAGATATCAATCATTTTTTTAATAACAAAAAAGTAATAACCGATAGTATTGTTGAGTTTTGGAATAATAACGCCAGCGCATAACAATGGATCTTAAAAACGACCCATAAATGGATTATAAACTATTCATTTCAATTATAGCTTTACTAATATCGTTAGTAAGTTTAGGATGGAATATATACAACAAGATAAAGAGCGAAAAGAAAAAATTATTAATTCAAAGTTATAAAGTAAAGTCAAAGGATACTTCTCGATGTGTAGTTACTTTAACCAATGTTGGAAACAAACCAATTTTTATACGAAGAATTGAGTTAGAAGAAAAAGTAGCTGGAAATTCAATTAAAAGACATTTGGACTTTAATAAATACCGAGAAGAATTTGAAAACAAACCTATAAACCCTGAACATTTTAAAAACTTAATTTTCAAAGACACCAAACACTTTGGATTTTATGACGAAGAAACTAAAAAGTTTAAAAAAACCAGATTAACTGTCATTGACCCAAAAGGTAAAAGGTTTGTAACAAAATGGTTTGGGCAAAATAATTTACGATAGATAGAAAATGATATTTTAGAGAGCTAACAACCAAAGTATAAAATTTAGGATAACCAATTATGAGATTCTGAAAATCTCTGACTACGAGTATAACATCATCTGCCAAATGACTCCCGATTCTGTTCCTGCAAAGCTTAAAGATATTTTCGATAAGCTCTTCTTATAACTAAAGTAATCCTAAATATTAAGAACTATTTACCATCAAAACCACAAAACCAAATAGTTAAGGTTTTGTAAAAAATACAATCAATCAAAAAAATCCTTATATTTGCTTATTATGCAAGCCATTTTTCAGAAAATAATAAGTCCTATAATGGCGCTTTTAGTGCTGTTTTCCACGATGTCTTTTACTGTGGATATGCACTTTTGTGGTGGCAATTTGGTTGACAAAGCCATTTTTTCTGAAGTCAAAAAATGCGGGATGGAAATGCAATCCATAACTGCTGAATACACTGTTAAAAAGCCAAGTTGTTGTGAAGACATCTCCATCACCGTGGAAGGTCAGGAAGAATTGAAAGTTTCTCTCGATAAGCACGAGTTGCAGACACTTCAGTTTGCCTTGTTGTTCAGCTATTCCTATATAAGTCTTTTTGAGCCGCTTTCTGAAAAACACCTCCCTTTTGATCACTATTCGCCGCCCAAGCTTGTTAGCGATTTGTGCATACTTAATGAAACATACTTAATCTGATTTTAATTTTAGTTGGGCTTCTTGCTGAAGCTTATTGTAGGATTCTTTGAGGCCCTGCAGTTGTTATTTGCTAAAATTCAAAATCTTTTTTTATGCTTTCAAAACTCATAAAATTCTTCCTCGAAAACAAGCTTGTTACAGCATTGCTGCTGGTGCTATTTGTTGGTTGGGGAATAGTAACCGCCCCGTTCAATTGGGACATCGATTTTCTGCCAAGGGATCCTGTGCCGGTGGACGCCATACCTGATATTGGCGAAAATCAGCAAATTGTTTATACAGAATGGATGGGCAGGAGCCCGCAGGATGTGGAAGACCAGATTACTTATCCGCTAACAACTTCATTGCTTGGATTGCCCGGGGTGACTTCCGTGAGGAGTACTTCCATGTTTGGGCTATCATTCATCGCCATCATTTTTGATGAAGACATAGAATATTACTGGAGCAGGACAAGGGTTTTGGAAAAACTCAATTCCTTGTCTGCCGATATGCTCCCCGAGGGAATTTCCCCCACTTTGGGGCCTGATGCCACAGCATTGGGGCAGGTGTTTTGGTACACCCTTGAGGGCCGGGATGAAAACGGTAAACCCGCCGGGGGTTGGGACCCGCATGAACTCAGGACGATTCAGGACTATTATGTGAGATATGCACTTACGGCTGCCGGGGGAGTGTCTGAAGTGGCTTCCATTGGCGGTTTTGTAAAGGAATATCAGGTTGACCTTGACCCAGTAGCCATGAAAGCCCACGATGTGAGTATGATGATGGTCACTGATGCCATCAGAAACAGCAACCTGGACGTTGGGGCAAATACTGTCGAAATGAATTTGGTGGAATATTATGTGCGGGGGTTGGGCTATGTAAAAAACCTTCAGGATATAGAGCAAGCTGTCGTAAAGGTTACAGACAATATCCCCATTAGAATCCGTGACATTGCCAAGGTGAATATTGGTCCTGCCCCCCGCGGGCACAGTGGTTTTTTGGATAAGGGCGGGGTAGAAGCAGTGGGAGGTGTAGTGATAGCACGCTATGGCGATAACCCCTTGAAAACCATTCAAAACGTCAAAGATAAAATCAATGAAATAAGTCCGGGATTGCCTTCAGTAGTACTTGAAGACGGCACAGTTTCAAAAGTCACCATTGTGCCTTTTTACGACCGCACCGAATTGATTTATGAAACTCTCGGCACACTCAATGAGGCCATCAGCCTTCAAATCTTGATTACCATTATTGTCATCATCATTATGGTGTTCCATTTAAGGGCTTCCCTGATGATTTCTGCTTTGTTGCCACTTGCCGTACTGATGTGTTTTATAATGATGAAATACCTGAATGTGGATGCCAATATCGTGGCGCTTTCCGGTATTGCTATTGCCATTGGGACGATGGTGGATCTAGGGATTATTCTCAGTGAGAATATTCTCCGGCACACTGATGAAGCACCACCAGGCCAACCGCTGATTACAACGGTTTACAACGCTTCCACAGAAGTGGCATCAGCAATTCTCACGGCTGTTTCTACTACTATTGTGAGTTTCCTTCCCGTGTTTACCTTACAGGCAGCCGAAGGGAAACTATTTGGCCCACTGGCCTATACCAAGACGTTTGCCTTGGTCGCAGCATTGATTATCACCTTGTTTATGTTGCCTGCTTTTGCCCATTGGTTGTTTTCACTTAAAACAACACGCAGGTTCTACCGGGTGGTCTTGAACTTTCTTTTAATCATTTTGGGTTTTGTAGTGCTTTGGTGGTCAGTTTGGGCGGGTGTGGTGCTTATAATACTGGGGGTAAACAACATCATCGGATTTCTCGCCCAAGAGCAAAGACTATCCTCTGAAAAAGCAAACACATTTTTCAATCGTCACCACAGTTTGATAACCATTGCTATTGTTACTATAGCAGTATCGTGGTTACTGGCCCAGCAATGGATGCCTCTGGGTGTGACCAATAGTCTGTTGCTTAACTTCATTTTTATTATTTTGATAATCGGGGTGGTTTTAAGTGTTTTTAAAGTCTTTATCCGTTTTTATCCCACTCTTTTGAGTTGGTGTCTGGAGCATAAAAAAGTTTTCCTGCTCTTGCCGGTTATTATTATCCTGCTTGGTGTAAATATCTGGTTGGGTTTTGACCGTGTTTTTGGGTTTATACCAAAAGCCGCAGATAATATCGGTTGGAATATCCGAACCAATGCTGTCTGGAGCTCCTTATCACATTCCTTTCCGGGAATGGAAAAGGAATTTATGCCCGCCCTGGATGAAGGTTCATTTTTGTTGATGCCCACCTCAATGCCCCATTCCGGAGTGGAAGCCAACATCAAATATTTACAGCAATTGGATATGCGGGTACAGGCAATACCCGAAGTGGAAATGGTGGTTGGAAAAGCGGGTCGTGTGGAAAGTGCTTTAGACCCCGCACCTGTTTCCATGTTTGAAAACATCATACTTTACAAAACCGAATTCATCAATGATGAAAACGGCTATCCGTTGCGCTTTAAAGTGGATCAGGAAGGGGAATTTGTAAAAGATAAAAATGGCGAGCTCATTCCTGACAGAAGGGGTCAATACTTCCGCCAATGGCGTGACCACATTAAGACACCGGATGATATTTGGACTGAAATACTCAATGCCACAAATGATATTCCGGGGGTGACTTCCGCACCAAAATTGCAGCCCATTGAAACCCGTTTGGTCATGCTTCAAACCGGTATGCGCGCACCAATGGGGTTAAAAGTTTTTGGGCCTGATTTAAAAAGCATTGAAGATTTTAGCTTGAATGTAGAACAACTGCTTAAAGAAGTGCCTACCGTAAAATCTGAAGCGGTTTATGCTGACAGGAGTTTGGGCAAACCTTACCTGGAAATAGACATAGACCGCGTGGCCATTGCACGTTATGGATTGAATGTAGCCGATGTGCAGATGTACCTGGAAGTGGCTTTAGGCGGAATGCCTTTAACCACTACCGTTGAGGGGCGTGAACGCTACAACATACGTGCAAGATATGCAAGGGAATGGCGTGACAATCCCGAAGTAATGAAGCGCATATTAATACCCACACCCACAGGTCAGCAAATACCATTGGGTGAACTGGCAGAAATTGATTATCGTCCCGGGCCCATGATGATAAGGGCAGAAAATTCCTTTTTGGTGGGCTATGTCCTCCTGGACAAAAGGGATGGTTTTTCAGAAGTGACCGTTGTGGAAGATGCCGACAACTACCTGAAAGAAAAAATCGCTTCGGGTGAATTAATTGTACCTGCCGGAGTGAGTTATCATTTTTCGGGAAGTTATGAAAATCAGGTCAGGGCAGAAAAACGCCTGGCCATTGTAGTGCCTATCGTGCTGGCATTGATTTTCCTCATTTTGTATTTTCAATTTCGATCTACTTCAACTTCACTAATGATTTTTTCTGCAATTGCTTTGGCATTTGCAGGGGGCTTTGTAATGCTTTGGTTGTATAGCGAAAGTTGGTTTATGGATTTCTCCATGTTTGGGACCAATATGCGGGAGCTGTTTCAGATGAAATCTTACAACCTGAGTGTAGCGGTTTGGGTAGGTTTTATCGCTTTATTCGGAATTGCGACTGATGATGGCGTGGTTATTTCCACTTATCTGATGCAAAGTTTCAAAAAACACAAGCCTGAAAACATCGGTGAAATAAGGAAAGCAGTGATGGAGGCCGGAATGAAGAGGGTAAGGCCTTGTTTAATGACCACAGCCACCACTTTGTTGGCTTTGTTGCCCATACTCACTTCCACCGGACGGGGAGCTGACATTATGATACCCATGGCCATACCTGCTTTTGGAGGTATGACGGTTGCTTTAATTACCTTATTTGTTGTTCCGGTATTGTATGCCGCAAGGGAAGAATATTTAATTAAAAGAGAAACAAGATGAAAACTAAAATAACATATTTGTTAATGCTGTTCCTGATTACAGGAAACGCAATTGGTCAGACACTTGACGATTACTTGATTATTGGGGCAGAAAACAACCCAAACCTGAAATCCAAATACTTTCAGTATCAGGCATCATTGGAACGGGTGCCTCAAGTGGGCTCACTGCCGGATCCACAAATTTCATTTGGGATATTTATTGAGCCCATGGAGCGGTATATTGGCAATCAGGTTGCCGAAATTTCATTCATGCAAATGTTCCCCTGGTTTGGGACACTGAGTGCTGCCCAGGATGAAATGACATTAATGGCCAAGGCAAGGTTTGAAGAGTTTAATGAAGCCAAGTCCATGCTTTATTATGAAGTGCGGGCAAACTGGTATGCCTTGCAATTATTGGAAAAAGAAATTTCCATTGCCAAAGAAAACATTGAGTTGCTGAAAACAATGGAGCAGATAGCTGTTTCCCGTTATAGGAGTGGTGGTCAAAGCAGTGGAGGCTCGGGCAGTTCAGGAGCTATGCGAGGTTCAGGCAATCAAAACACAAACGCTTCCGGCGATGGTATGGGAGGAATGGGTGTGCAAGGGCAAACACCAGCTGGCAGTAGACCCTCCGGAAACAGACCCCAAATGGGTGGAGCAGACAATATGGGAAGCAGCAGTGGCAGTATGATTGATGTTTTGCGTGTGCAAATGGAATTGAACGAGCTGAGAAACAGCCTTGCGCTATTGGAGGACAGTAAAATTCCGCTAACTGCCCGATTCAATCAACTGCTCAACAGGGGGACGGATGAGGCTGTAATCTTGTCAGATACGATTATAGCTGCTCAAATGCCGATTTCGTTAAATGAAATTCCTGAGAGCATAAAAAGCAACAACCCCATGTTGAAAATGTTGGAAGAGGAAGAAGCAGCCTTTATTGCACAAGGAAAAATGAACCAAAAAATGGGATTGCCAATGATTGGATTGGGATTGCAGTATGATGTTTTTCAGGCGAGAGCCAATAATGAAAGCATGATGAACGGTAAAAATATGATAATGCCCATGGCAACGGTTACTATTCCGCTTTGGCGAAAAAAATATACATCATCTGTCAGGGAATCTGATTATATGCGTCAAGCTGTGGTTAAACAGAAGCAGGATGTGAGTAACCAATTGATGGTGAGTTATGAAAATGCTTTAAAAGATTATAAAGATGCCGATAGAAGGGTAAAGTTGTATCAGGAACAAACCTCTTTGGCAAACCAGGCGCTGAATATTCTCATTTCCCAATATACCACTGAAGGGAGCAACTTTGAAGAAGTGCTGAGAATGCAACAACAACTCCTGGATTACCGATTAAAACATCTGGACGCGCTCATAGACGGAAATATAGCTGTAGCTATGATGGACCGATTGATGGGTCGTTAATAAATAAAATTTAAGAAAATGAAAAATATATTTAACAACAGAGTTGTACAACTCAGCCTGGTACTGATTGCTGGCTTGTTTTTGGGATGGCTGATATTTAAAACAGATTATAGCCCTGATGCAACGCAAGCTCACGAACAAGCTAAAGAAATAACCTATACCTGTTCAATGCATCCCCAAATCAGGCAAAACGAGCCGGGGAAATGTCCGCTCTGTGGGATGGATTTAACCCCCCTGACTCACGGATCAGGTGCAGGTGACAGCAACCCGTTTGTATACAGTATGTCCCCTGAAGCAATTGCTTTGGCCAATGTGCAAACCCAAAAAGTGAAAACCGTATCGCCCGAACACGAAATTCACCTCACTGGAAAAGTTGCCGTAAATGAACAACGATTGGCCGTTATTACTGCAAACTATTCAGGCAGAATAGAAAGGTTGTTTATAGACTTCACCGGACAACAAGTAAATAAAGGGCAAAAATTAGCAACTATCTATTCACCTGAACTGATAACTGCACAGAGCGAACTGATTGAAGCTGCAAAATACAAAGAGGTAAATCCTGCACTCTTTAATGCTGCCAAAGAAAAACTGCGCTTGTGGAAAGTCAGTGAAGCACAAATCAATGAAATTTTGAATAAAGGAGTGGTCTTAACCGAATTTGATGTCTATTCAGACCAATCCGGTATTGTCATCAGACGTGATATAGCAAACGGTGATTTTGTAAATAGGGGCACAGTACTATTTGAAATAGCAGATTTGAGTAATGTGTGGGTATTGTTGGATGCCTATGAGAGCGACCTGGCATTTATGAGAACAGGACAGAACATCACATTTACTGTTGCATCTTTACCCGGAAGGGAATTTACGTCTACTATTTCTTTTATTGATCCACTAATCAATCCGCAAACAAGAACTGCTGCCGTAAGGGCAGTAATAAACAACCCGCAACAACTCCTTAAACCGGAGATGTTTGTGAAAGGGAAAATAAAAGCGGGTTTGTCTGTCAATGAAAAATCTTTGGTAATCCCAAACACATCACTTCTATGGACAGGAAAACGCTCAGTTGTTTATGTAAAAGTCCCCAATGCTGAATTTCCGGCTTTTGAACTGAGGGAAATAACCCTCGGAGCTTCTTTGGGCGAATACTACATAGTTGCAGGCGGATTATCAGAAGGGGAAGAAGTTGTAACAAACGGAGTATTTGCCATTGATGCAGCAGCACAGCTAAGTGGCAATTACAGCATGATGAATCGGCCAATTGACAAAACAATTGCCGTTCCCGCCAAGTTTACCGAGCAATTAACAGATTTTGTCAATCAGTATTTTATGCTCACAAACAGTTTGGTAAAAAGTGATTTTCAACTCACGCAAACTAACGCTAAACAGCTCGAATCTGCATTAAACAAAATTGACATGAACTTGCTTGAGGGAGAAGCCCATACAGTTTGGATGGAACATCACAACATTTTGAAAAAACACTTAGGTCAAATAGTAAAATCAAAAGACTTAGAAGAACAGCGGGTAATATTTGCCCCATTTTCTGATAAACTTATTGAGACAGTTGAAATTTTTGGTATAAACTCAGAGGTTGTTTATGTGTCTTATTGCCCAATGGCAATGGACGACGAAGGGGCCTATTGGCTTAGTCCAATTGAAGAAATCAACAACCCCTATTTTGGTGACATGATGCTTAGGTGTGGTGAAGTTAAAAAGGGGATAAGAACCAGGGGGAGTCAGGAAGAAAGAACAAAACAACCTCAGGGACATCAACATTAAACTCTTAAGGGTAAGGCAAGTGAAGAGTGCAAATGTATGTTGCTACGGTGTTTAGAAGTTGAAAAATAATCAAATAAAAAGTATATATGAAAAAGACAATAATTTTAGTACTCACAGTTTTCATCATTTCTTGTCAATCAAATAAAGAAAAAGACGCAAGTGCTGAAAGTCACAATCATACAGAGAGTAAGACAGTAACAAATGCAGGTGCCTCAAAAAGCCCTCATACCTCCACTATGGCAACCATAGGGGGTGCGCATATTCATATTGATTATTCATCCCCAAGGGTCAGAAACAGAATAATTTTTGGAGGACTACTGGCTTATGATGAAGTATGGCAAGCCGGTGCACACATGGCCACCTGGGTGGAAACATCAAAAGATTTAACCATTTCAGGCTGGGTATTGCCCAAAGGGAAATATGGTTTTTTTCTAATTCCTGGTAAAGGTGAGTGGACTGTTATTTTTAACAAGAACTGGAATCAACACGGCAAAGACGATTACAATCCTGATGAGGATGTGCTCAGGTTTAATATAAATCCGGAAATTACCGGTGATATAAAAGAAGAATTGGAATATAAAATTCATAAAACAAATGAACGTGAGGGAACAATTTCTTTGGAGTGGGAACAGGTTGTAATAAGCTTCCCTTTTGTTGTAAATTAGTAGTATAATTCTAAGGCAGTGTAAAGAAATAACCTGAACATTTTGACTTGTTCTTTTGTCCTTTCCCTGCGTTAAAATTTTAAACCGTAGCTAAGGCTACGCTTGAAAATTTTGCCTTGATAAAGAACAAAATAACTTCGTCAATTCTGTACATCTTATTTATTCACAATGCCTAAATATAAATAACAATTAAAAATTAAAATCATGAAAAAAGTAATGTTAAGTATCGCTGTTTTGGCAGTAATTGGAATGACTTCCTGTAAAAACCAAACAGAAGAAAAACAAGAAACCACTGAAGAAGTCAAAGAAATGGCAACTGCTGAAACCACTTTTGGCGTTCGCGGTAACTGCAGTATGTGTAAAAGAACAATAGAAAAAGCAGCCAATAGCGTCGATGGTGTTGTTTCGGCCAATTGGGATATTGACCTAAAAAAAATCGATGTTACCTATGATGGTGCAAAAACCGATGAAAAGGCTATTCACAATGCCATTGCAGCTTCAGGTTATGATACAGATAAAGTAGCCGGAAATAAGGAAGCTTACAATAAACTTCCACAATGTTGCCAGTATGACCACGAGATGAAAATGAGTCTTACTGAGCCTGCAGAGGGAGAAGGAGGGAATCATCACCATATGGAATAACGAAGTATTAATAACCGCCTGCACTATGTGCAGGTGGTATAACATAATAGATTTTGCAAATAACACTTCAAATAAAAAATGTAGTCTGTCGAAGATGTATATTGACGTTGCAACATATTTTGGAACGTCTTAAAATACCATATCTTGAGATTTCACTTGGAGAAGTGCTATTGGAGAAGCCTTTAACAAAAAAAATGCACACGATTCTTCAAATCGAACTTATAAAAGTTGGGTTTGAACTATTGACAGAAAAAAATGAACGGCTTGTTAACCGTATTAAATCCGTTATTATTTCTAATATTTATGAAGAAGATGGCCTGGCCCATCAAAACCTCTCTGTGATTCTTAGTGAACAATTGCATTATGATTATAGTCACCTGAGTTCTGTCTTCAAAACAAGTGAAGGTAAAAGTATCAATGCTTTTCAGCAGAAAATAAAGATAGAACGCATTAAAGAACTGCTCGAATATGATGAACTGAGTATTGGTCAGATTGCAGATAACCTTGGATTTGGTAACGCAGCTTACCTTTCCACAGCATTTAAAAAACACACGGGCATTACCCCATCTCAATACCGCCGGTTGCATCTCAAAAACCGGAAAGCCATCGATACCGCATAAAAATTCCTTAAAATCATAATTTCTTACCATTTTTTTATAAGTCTTTTCGTTTTAGAGTCCGTAATTTTGAAGTAAATCTTTAAAATCCAATGATATGAGAAATGAAAAGTTAATCCAAGCATTGGGAAATTGTATCAATCACTGTAATTATTGTGCAGATGCATGCCTCGATGAAGACAATGTAAAAATGATGGTGGATTGTATCAGGACAGACCGCGTTTGTGCAGAAACCTGTGCAGCCCTTAGCCAGATTCTTGCAACTGGGCATAAAGACGTAAAAGGCCTTGTGGAATATTGTATAGAAATATGCAATGCCTGCGCAGAAGAATGTGAAAAACATGACCATTCCCACTGCCGCGAATGTGCAAAAGCCTGCAGGAACTGTGCCCAAGCCTGTGAAGAATACCTGGCTTAAGCGTTAATGTTAAATCAATTATGAGGATGGAAATCCTCATATTAAAAACCTAAAACCCGATATGATTTCGGGTTTTTTAAAATTTCAATATAAATGAAACATACATATACAATCAGTGGAATGACCTGTGGCGGTTGTGTGGCGTCTGTAGAAAAAGCGCTGAGCACAGTTCCCGATGTTACAGCAGTGGAGGTAAGCTTGGAAAAAAATGAGGCAGCAGTTACCATGTCAAAACACATCGAGGTGGAAACTTTTCAAAAGGCATTGTCCTCAAAATATCAAATCTCTGAAAAAAAGGAACGTAATGTTTTTTCTTCAACAAGCCAAATTACTAATGAAGAAGAAAAATCCAAACTAAGGCAATTAACCCCCTTATTCCTGATTTTGGGATACATCACTGCAGCCTCGGTTTTACTGAATCATCAAGATTGGAACATCGGCGAGGCCATGTTTGACTTCATGGGCCTGTTTTACATCGTGTTCAGCTTTTTTAAACTGCTCGATTTAAAAGGATTCCCTGATTCGTTCAGGATGTATGACCCGTTGGCGAAAGTAGTCCCTGTGTATGGATGGATCTATCCGTTTATAGAAACAGCACTCGGGTTGATGTTCCTGATGCGTTTTCAGACAGACATCGCTTTAGTGGCAACCATTGTTGTTTTGGGGATTACCACTATAGGTGTCACCAGAACGCTTTTGAGTAAAAAAACCATTCAATGTGCCTGTTTGGGAACGGCTTTAAAACTGCCGATGACCCAGGCCACTTTTATTGAAAACGCAATTATGTTGATCATGGCATTTTGGATGCTGTTTAGTTAGAAATTATGAGAAATTATATAGTAGCAATAACGGTTATTTTCACTTTCGCTTTAAGCGAAATACACGCACAGCAGTTTGTCACCGGAACCATTTATGAAACGACAAATAACAACACCGAAGCACCTTTGTCCGGTGCCAATGTGTACTGGCTTGACACGACCGTGGGGACGATTACCAATAATGACGGAGAATTTAAAATTCCCTATCAAAGACGGAACTCAAAACTGATTGTAAGCTATGTGGGCTTTAAAACCGATACCATCACCATCAACGAGCCCACTGAAATCAGACATTGGTTGATTGAAGAAAGCAGCCTGGACGAAGTTGTACTACAAAACCGAAGACAAACGGCTTTTCGTTCTTATTTACAGGCACAGAACGTGACTAACATCAGCAGTGAGGAGTTGCTAAAAGCGGCTTGTTGTAATCTATCGGAGAGTTTTGAGACCAATCCGTCGATTGATGTCAATTTCCCCGATGCTCTTACCGGAAACCGGCAAATAAGAATGCTGGGTTTGACCAGTCCTTATACTCTTATTACCCTTGAAAACATTCCGGCAATCAGGGGAGCTTCACAAAGTTATGGACTCAGTTTTGTTCCGGGCACCTGGGTGGAAAGTATTCAGATTTCCAAAGGAGCAGGAAGTGTGGTGAACGGTTTTGAAAGCATAGCCGGTCAAATCAATGCCGAGTTGCAAAAGCCGGCCACAGATGACGCCTTTTTTGTAAATGCCTATGCCGGAAATGACGGAAGGTTTGAGCTGAACAACCACCTTAATTTCAAGCTGAATGAAAAGTGGCACACCGGTTTGTATTTGCACGGCAACTTGCGCGAGGCAAAAATGGACGATAATGACGATGGTTTTCTCGATATGCCTTTGGCAAAACAACTCAATTTGATGAACCGCTAGCAGTATATGGATGCCCAAAACGGTTTTGTCGGGTTTTTGAACATCAGGTATTTGACAGACCAAAAGCAAATTGGGCAAGTGGATTTCAATCCGGATACCGATAAATTCACCACCAATTCCTGGGGCGGCGAAATAAAAACAAACCGCGCGGAGGCTTCACTGAAACTGGGCTATGTATTCCCTGATATTCCTTATCAATCCATAGGTGTTCAGGTGGCATACAGTGACCACAAACAGGAGTCTTATTTTGGGTTTAATGTGTATGATATTCATCACAGGAGTTGGTATTCCAATGCTATTTTTGGTTCTATCATTGGTGATTCCAGACATAATTTTAAAACCGGAATCAGTTTTTCTTCAGATTACTATGATGAGCAGGTTAGAAATACGGATTACCTGCGAATAGAAAATGCGATTGGCGGATTTTTTGAGTACAGTTATGACAATCTGGGGAATTTAAATTTCACAGCGGGTGTTAGAATTGACCATCACAATATGATTGGAACCTTTTTGACACCTCGCGTTCATGCCAGATTTACACCCTGGGACAAAGCAGCGCTTAAAGGTTCGTTTGGAAGGGGAGTGCGTGCTCCCAGTATTTTTGCTGAAAACCAACAATTGTTTTCATCGGCGAGAAATATTTCTTTTATAACTACCGGTGGCGGGCGTTTTTATGGGCTGGATGCTGAAGATGCCTGGAATTATGGAATATCTTTTTTACAAGGTTTCAGGATTTTTAACCGGGATGCAGACATCACTTTTGATTTTTACCGAACCGATTTTGTCAATCAGGTCGTGGCAGATTGGGAAGACCCGCAACAAGTGGTGTTTTACAACCTTGACGGAACCAGTTATGCAAACAGCTTTCAAACTGAAGTAAACCTTTCTCCGGCTGAACGGATTGATGTCAGGCTTTCATACAGGCTTTTTGATGTCCAGACAGATTACCTTAGCGGAAGGCTTCAAAAACCATTAACCCCCAAACATCGTTTTTTTGCCAATGCAGCCTATGAAACCAAACTTTCAGAAAAAGGTTCACAGTGGAAATTTGATGCCACTTACAACTGGTTGAGTGACCAGCGTTTTCCGGCTACATTTTCAAACCCGGAAGCCTTTCGCGTAAGCGAAAAAACCCCTCATTTAAATACGCTGAATGCACAAATCACCAAAGTATTCAGCCCTAAATTTGAAATTTATGTGGGCGGGGAAAATATCACCAATGTGAAACAAAGCAACCCCATAGTGGGTGCTGATGATCCCTTTGGACCTTATTTTGACACTACTTTTGTGTATGGTCCCATTTTTGGGAGTATGTATTATACGGGATTGCGATGGAAATTGTAATTTTATAACCTTAAAAATCTTTTAGAAATGAAAAATCTATTTATAACAGCAGTGATTATACTGTTTTCAACAACCATTCAGGCACAGAACAAAAATGCCCGAGCTACGATTGAGGTGGACGGTGTTTGTATGATGTGTAAAGACCGCATCGAAAAAGCAGCCATTCAAACACGAGGCGTAAAATCGGCGGTATGGAATGTAGATACCCATATGCTCTCCCTCATTTTTGACGAAAGAAGAACCAATATTCAAACCATTGAAGAAAGTATTGCCGCTGTGGGTCACGACACCAAAAATGTAAAAGCCACCGAAGAGGTTTATGAAAACTTACACCACTGTTGCAAATACAGAAGTCAGGCAGTGAGGGATGATCACAATTAAAGAAACCAATTAAACATTTAATAATTATGAAACATTTATTTTTAAGCTTAGCCGTTATTGCCTTAGTGGGTTTTAGTGCCTGCAAAACTCAGACTGAAGAAAAAAGCGATTCCTCAGAAATGGTTGAAGATCAAATTATACAAACTGTCGAAGTGACATTTGGTGTAAGAGGCAATTGCGGAATGTGCAAAAAGAACATTGAAACAGCTGCAATGAGTGTGGAAGGAGTTTCAAAAGCAGAGTGGGACATCGACCGGAAGAAAGTGACAGTTGCTTTCAATGAAGAATTGACCAATGAAAAGGATATTCACATAGCAATTGCAGCATCCGGTTATGATACAGAAGGAGTCGCCGGAAGCCAGGATGCTTATGATGATTTGCCAAAGTGCTGTCAGTATGACCGTGAAATGGCGATGAACCTTGACGAGCCCATCGATGGCGAAGAGGGGAAACACCATCATATGGATTAAATATTTAAAGCCCACTCAGGAACGAGTGGGTTTTTTTCTGTTTTTTATTAAAAGTAAATGCTTTCAAGTTTTCCTAAATATAAACTGGGGTTTTTTCCAACCCCTTTGGTGGAATTGAAAAACCTTTCCAAACTTCTGAATGGCCCACAAATCTTTATAAAGAGGGATGACCAGACGGGATTGGCCATGGGAGGCAACAAAACCCGGAAATTGGAATACTTAGTAGGCGATGCTCTTGGTAAAAAGTGCGATGTCATAATAACCGGTGGAGCCCAGCAGTCCAATCATTGCAGGCAGACTGCTGCGGCAGCTGCAAAAGCAGGTTTAGAATGCCACTTGGTTTTAGGTGGTGAAAAGCCTGATGTTTTTACCGGAAATTTATTGTTGGACACCCTTTTTGGGGCAACACTTCACTTTTGCGGTGATTTAAGAAAAGGCGAAAAAATCCCTGAAATGGTTGAGCAACTCACTGCCCAAGGAAAAAAAACTTACATCATTCCCTATGGTGGTTCAAATATAACCGGTGCTTTGGGTTTTGTTGCTGCTGTTGAAGAACTTCAGTTGCAAATGAAAGAACAGCAACTTCAATTCAATGAAGTTGTTTTTGCCTCCAGCTCAGGAGGTATCCAAGCCGGATTGATGGTGGGGAAAGCACTGTTTAAGTCCGAGTATAATATTCTAGGAATTGGCATTGATAAAGACGAAATTGAAGGAGTCTCCCTTGAGAATTATATCTTAAATCTCGCCAATCAAACAGCGACGGCCATTGATTTAAGTAAGGAGTTTTCAATACAAGATATTCATTTAAACAACGAATATTTGGGTGACGGTTACGGAATAGTAACCACCGCTGAAATGGAAGCGATTGACCTGCTCGCAAGATATGAAGGAATTTTACTGGATCCTGTTTACACAGCAAAAGCCATGGCAGGTTTGATTGGCTTAATAAGAAATCGTCGCTATTCAAAAACCGATAAGGTCTTATTCTGGCACACCGGTGGTGGTCCCGCACTTTTTTATTACAATAAGGAATTAATGAGAAAAAGAATTATGAAAAACTAAAGTCGTTATTTTTTGTATGCATTGATTTGCTTCAATAACCGTTCACAACTTTCAATGCCTTTTATTGAAGCCTCTTTGGCAATTTGACTGGCACCTTCTTTGCTAACAAGGATATTCATTAGCAGTTTTTTATCTTCAAAGACAAATTCGTTAACTTTGAATCTTTCATAATCTACTTTATAAATATAATAGTCTGCCAAATAAACTTTATGGATATTTTCCAATCGTAAATAGTCAGACAGGATGGTATTATAGGTGTTGTTATAGTGTTCCTCAATGGCTTTTCTGAGTTCAAAATCTTTGATAAGCTTAAAATCCCCTGAGTTAATAAGTGTATTGTAAGTCACATTGTTTGGTTTGAATTTTTCAAGTTCTGACACTTCAAAAATCAAAGCATTGTGCCGACCTTCAAGTATTGATTCAGGGCCAAGAAGTGCGGTGATGTTATTGATTTTCTTGCTTTTGATTTCAATTTTTTCAAGATTATCTTCCAGATTCTTTTTGTCTTGTTCCAAATCCCTTGTGAGATTGGCAAGGTACATCTCACTCAATTGGTTGTTTTCTTTTTGAACAGAACATTTGTTAAGGCTAAAAGCAATGGTAATACCGATGATAACAATCAATATTTCGCCGAGAGCGTACTTCCAGTTTATAGATTTCATATGAGAAAGCTTAATGGTTGGAAAATTAAAAGTATGAAATTATATGAAATAAAAAAACGCCCCTTCCAAAGAAAAGGCGTTTTTACTTTATAATATTATAGTCCCCTCCGGTAACTGAGCGGAGTCGAAGTATGGGAGGGGGCTGGGTCACTTGCGCTTCATAGCTTCAGGCGCCTACGCTAAAGCTACTGCGACAGCGTGCGACGAAGTGGGGAGGAACTACATCATCCCCGGCATACCGCCACCCATTCCGCCCGGCATACCTCCACCGGCGTTTTCTTCTTTGATGTCGGTCAATGCACATTCGGTTGTCAAAATCATTCCCGCAACTGAAGCTGCATTTTCAAGGGCAACCCGGGTTACTTTCTTGGGATCGATGATTCCGGCTTTAAGCATATCTACATAAGTCTCACTCTTGGCATCAAAACCGAAGTTTTTCTTGCCTTCCAGTACTTTTGCAATTACTACCGAACCTTCACCACCTGCGTTTTCAACAATAGTGCGTAAAGGTGATTCAATAGCCTTGGCCACGATTTGAACACCTGTGGTTTCGTCAAGGTTTTCTGTTGGAAGTTTTTCCAATACTGAAATCGCTCTCACAAGAGCAACACCTCCACCGGCAACTATTCCTTCTTCCACAGCAGCTCTTGTAGCGTGAAGTGCATCATCCACACGGTCTTTTTTCTCTTTCATTTCCACTTCGCTGGCAGCACCCACATAAAGTACAGCTACACCACCGGCCAATTTAGCCAAACGCTCCTGAAGTTTCTCCCTGTCATAATCGCTGGTTGTAGATTCAACCTGTGCTTTGATTTCGTTCACACGTGCCTTGATGGCATCTTTGCTTCCTGCTCCGTTTACGATAGTGGTATTGTCCTTGTCCATTGTTATGGTTTCAGCAGTACCCAGCATATCGATATTGGCATTTTCAAGTGTAAAGCCTCTTTCTTCTGAAATTACGGTTCCACCTGTAAGTATAGCAATATCTTCCAGCATTGCTTTTCTTCTATCGCCAAAACCGGGAGCTTTTACAGCTGCAATTTTCAACGAACCTCTAAGTTTGTTTACGACAAGAGTAGCAAGTGCTTCTCCGTCTACATCTTCAGCTATAATCAAAAGTGATTTTCCTTGTTGTGCAACGGGCTCAAGTACAGGAAGTAAATCCTTCATGTTTGAGATTTTCTTGTCACAAATCAAGATGTATGGGTTTTCAAGCTCAGCTTGCATTTTTTCAGAATTGGTCACAAAGTAAGGTGACAAATAACCACGGTCAAACTGCATACCTTCCACTACATCAACATAAGTTTCGGTTCCTTTTGCTTCCTCAACGGTGATGACACCTTCCTTGCCAACTTTTCCAAATGCTTCGGCAATCAACTCACCAATCATATCGTCGTTATTTGCTGAAATAGAAGCAATTTGCTTGATTTTTTCTGAAGAGTTGCCCACTTTGGTGGCCTGTTTGTCAAGGTCTTTTACAATAGCATCTACAGCCTTGTCAATTCCTCTTTTTAAGTCCATTGGGTTGGCACCTGCAGCAACATTCTTCAAACCTTCTTTTACGATAGCTTGTGCTAAAACGGTTGCGGTAGTAGTACCGTCACCGGCGAGGTCATTGGTTTTTGAAGCAACTTCTTTTACCATTTGAGCACCCATGTTTTCAAGGGCGTCTTCCAGTTCAATTTCTTTTGCAACGGTTACACCGTCTTTTGTGACTTGAGGTGCACCAAATGATTTGCTAATGATTACATTTCTTCCTTTAGGGCCTAATGTTACTTTTACTGCATTTGCCAATGCGTCAACTCCACGTTTTAATCCGTCGCGAGCGTCAACATCAAATTTTATATCTTTTGCCATAATAAATTTTTTAAATTAATTATTAAAGTTTCAAACACCAAAGTCCAATAATGAAGTACTAAATTGGAATTTGGAATTTGTTTTTTGGTTAAATTATTGCCAGTATATCGTCTTCACGCATGATGAGGTAATCTTTGCCTTCCAGTTTTAATTCGGTGCCGGCATATTTTCCGTAAAGAACCGTATCACCTACTTTAACGGTCATTTTGTGGTCTTTTTTACCTGAGCCAACGGCTACGACTTTTCCTTGTTGGGGTTTTTCTTTTGCAGAATCAGGAATGTAGATGCCTGAAGCAGTCTTGGTTTCGGCCTCTTGTGGCTGAACGACTACACGATCTGATAAAGGTTGAATTTTCAATGCCATATAATTTGAATTTTTAAATTAGTTGTTACAGCCGTTAATTGGCAGAAATTATGCCACTGCATAATCTACTGACATATTGAAAAAAAAATGCCAGCTTGTCATAAGCTGGCATAAATAATTCCCGTGTAGGCGGGAATCTAAAAAGTTGTTTTTGTTACTCTACAGGTGTTTGCTGTACAGGTGTTGTTGGAAGCGGACTGGTTCTTTCTACAGCGTCAATAGATCTTGACTGGGTTGCTCCCATATTCTGGAAAAGGGAAATGTTTGACACTAAAATTAAAACCAGTAATAAAGTAGCCAGTGTCCAGGTGCTTTTGTCCAGGAAGTCGGTTGTTTTTTGAACACCACCCAATTGCTGGGTTCCACCCCCGCCAAACGATGAAGACAATCCGCCACCCTTAGGGTTTTGTACCATAATAACCACTACTAATAAAAACGCTACCAGAACGATTAAGATTAAAAAAACTGTGAACGTACTCATGAATATCTATTTAATTATTTTGTTGTAATTTTTCTACTGCCCGAATTTGGTCTGCAAAGAAACCACTTTTTTCGGGATTTTTCAAAATTAAAATTTTATAGGCTTGAATGGCCTTTTTGTAATTCTTTTGCTGTATGTAAACCTTGGCCAAAGTTTCAGTCATTAAATGCTCGTTTGTCTTTGTAAATGGCTTGGCCAAATCTTCAGTTGACTGTTGAACAGTGGGGTCAATTTTTGGGTTCTCCTGAAGGAATTTGTCGATTAACTTGAATTTTTCTTCTTTAGGAGAAACCGGTTTTTCCGGTTTTTCTTCTCTTTGAATAGGTTTGGCCGAAGTAAGTTTCAACCATTCATTAAAGGAGTGTTTGTCGTCTTTTGAAAAGGTAAGCGGTTTGTGAACTTCAAGAATTTCTTCTACAGCTTTTTCCTGTTCGGTTTTTTCGACTTTGCGTTCAAACAAGGCAGGGTTTAAAATGGCTTCGGCTTTTTCAAGTTCTATTTTGTCGGCTTCTTCTGTAGTTAAAATCGGTTTAGAAATTATTGGTTCTGAAACAGTCGGTTCTGTAAAAATATTGGATGTTATAAACTCAAAAAGCACACTCCTGTCTGAAGTATATGCTGCTGTTTTTTTTAATTGCTGATTGTACCGGTGACTGTTTTGATTTTTTAAAATTTTCAGATACAGTGCCTGTGCCGGTTGAAAAAAGGGATAGTCTTCAATGAGTTCGCCCAAGGCCATTTGGTGTTGTTCTGAAATCTTTTCAGGATGTTTGAGCAGGTATGTGATTTCTTCTTTGTTCAAAGTTTTACCATCTGGCCAAAGTGGCGTTAAAAACATCTTGAGTGATGCGTTCAAAAATTATGTTTACTGCATCGTCCCGCTGAGCGCCCACAAGCTGGGCAGCACCGGCATAGTCATGATAAAATGAAAAACGTTGCTCGAGGTCATTTCCTTCATTTTTGGTGTCATAAAACCTAACGTTAACCGTTATGGTCAATCGGTTTTGTGCGGCGGTGTTTTGGGCGGTAGCCGTTATGGGTGCTACATAATATTCAACGATTTCACCTTCATAAATCAGGTCGCCGTTTTGATTGGTTAAATCAAGATTGGTTTGATTGACAATTATGTCCTGCAATTTTTGTGTAAACTGCCTGTCTAAACCCGGCTCAACTATAAGTGCATTGTTCCTGAAAAAATTGACCTGAAAGGTTTTGATGTTTGGTGCCACCGAAGCTCCGGTAAACGAATAGAACCCACAGCTTTGAAATGTGAAAAGCGCTATAAAGGCAAGAACGATGTATGATTTTTTACCCATTGTTTAAAGTCCGAATTGTTTAATTTTTCTGTATAATGTGCGTTCTGAAACTCCCAGTTCATCTGCGGCGGCTTTTCGTTTGCCTTGATTTTTTTCAAGTGCTTTTTTGATTAACTCCAGCTCTTTGTCTTTTATGGAAAGGGTTTCTTCTTCTTCAATTTCTTCGGCAAAATAATATTTGTCTTTTGCATCCTGATGGTTTTCTGAGTTCCTTACTTCAATAATTTCGACATCATTTTGAGCGTTGTTTTCGTCCATAATGTCGGTCAACTCTTCAAAAGCATCTTCTTCTTGTGGGGTGTATATTTTTTTGATCAATCCTGAATGTTCTTTTTGAACATTCTCGGCATTACCACTTTTTAAGAGTTCAAGAGTGAGCTTTTTTAAATCGTTTACATCCCGTTGCATATCAAAAAGCACCTTGTAAAGTATTTCCCTTTCAGAACCAAAATCGCTTTCAGATTTTTTGGAACCCACAACAGCCGGAAGATTACGCCCCATATCGGGCAAATAGTTTTTTAAGGTGGTTGCTGTGATTTCTCTGTTTTGTTCTAAAACGGAAATTTGTTCAGCAACATTGCGCAGCTGTCTGATGTTTCCGCTCCAGCGGTATTTCAAAAGTAAATTTGTGGCCTCATCATTTAACCTGATGGTGGGCATTTTGTATTTCTGCGCAAAATCTGCAGCAAATTTTCTGAATAATAGGTGAATGTCTTCTTCGCGTTCCCGCAGCGGTGGCAAGTGAATGTCAACTGTGCTGAGTCGATAATACAGGTCTTCCCTGAATTTACCTTCACTGATGGCTTCTGCCATTTTTGCGTTTGTTGCAGCTACTATACGCACATCGGTTTTTTGGGTTTTGGAGGAACCCACTTTCAGGAATTCGCCGTTTTCCAATACACGTAAAAGCCTCACTTGCGTGGGAAGGGGGAGTTCGCCCACTTCATCCAAAAAGATGGTCCCGCCGTCTGCCACTTCAAAATAGCCGCTTCGGGTTTGGGTAGCTCCGGTGAATGAGCCTTTTTCGTGTCCAAAAAGTTCGCTGTCTATAGTTCCTTCCGGAATAGCACCACAGTTAACAGCGATGTATTTTCCATGCTTTCTGTGAGAAAGTGAGTGAATGATTTTTGGGATACTTTCTTTCCCGACTCCACTTTCTCCGGTAACCAACACCGAAATATCTGTTGGTGCCACTTGAATGGCTTTTTCGACAGCACGGTTGAGTTTGGCATTGTTGCCAATAATCCCAAAACGTTGTTTTATTGCTTGTACTGATTCCATAGTCCAATTCCCGCGAAGGCGGGAATCTCGTTTTAAATTTTACTAATTATTTTCACTATAGCCGACCGGTTCACCAATCAAAGTCGTACTGGTACAATCATTAATTTTAACCATCACAAAATCGCCTACTTTATAATTTTCTTTCGGGAAAACCGCCACTGTGTTTTGTGGAATGCGTCCGCTCCACTCATTTTCATTGCGTTTTGACGTTTTTTCAATCAAGACTTCAACCGTTTTGCCAACAAATTGCTTGGTTCTGTATGCACTGTGTTTTTGTTGTAATTCAACAATTTCCTGGAGGCGTCTTTTTTTGGTTTCTTCGGGAATGTCGTCTTCAAGCTTTCTGGCGGCCAGGGTTCCCGGGCGTTCAGAATACATAAACATAAACCCAAAATCATATTTCACATATTCCATCAGGCTCAAAGTGTCTTGATGGTCTTCTTCGGTTTCTGTTGGGAAGCCTGAAATCATATCCTGTGAGATACCACAATCCGGCATCTTGCTTTTAATGTTGTCAATCAACTGCATATACTCTTCACGGGTGTGCTGGCGGTTCATTTCCTTTAAAATGCGTGTGCTTCCGCTTTGAACAGGCAGGTGGATGTAGTTGCAGATGTTTTGGTATTTGGCCATGGTTTCAATCACGTCCATTGTAAAATCCTGTGGGTTTGATGTGGAGAACCTGATGCGCATTTTGGGTTGCGCTTCCGCTACAAGCGAAAGTAAACCGGCAAAATTGGTAGCTGTGGCTTTTTGCATGTCGCTGGCTTTTTCAAAATCTTTTTTGAGTCCGCCGCCATACCATAAATAGCTGTCCACATTTTGTCCAAGGAGGGTTACTTCTTTAAAGCCTTTTTCAGCCAAATCATTGACTTCTTCTAAAATACTTTGCGGGTCACGGCTGCGTTCACGGCCACGTGTGAAAGGTACCACACAAAAGGTACACATATTATCACATCCCCTTGTGATGGAAACAAATGCGGTGACGCCATTGCTTTGTAATCTTACCGGTGATATGTCTCCATAAGTCTCATCTTTGGAAAGTATCACATTGATAGCATTTCTACCTTCTTCAACTTCGCTCAGGAGGTTGGGTAAATCTTTATAGGCATCGGGGCCAACAACCAGGTCAACAATTTTTTCTTCTTCCAGAAACTTGCTTTTAAGGCGTTCGGCCATACAGCCCAGCACGCCCACTTTCATATTGGGGTTGTTGTCGCGTTTTACGGCATTGTATTTTTCAAGGCGTTTTCTAACGGTTTGTTCGGCTTTATCGCGAATGGAGCAGGTGTTTACCAAAACCAAATCAGCATCCTCAAGATTATTTGTGGTGTTATAACCGTTTTCGGCAAGTATGGAAGCCACAATCTCGCTGTCGCTGAAATTCATCTGGCAACCATAGCTTTCTATAAAAAGCTTTTTGGTATTGCCATCCAGTGCATCAACAACCAGTTGGGTTCCTTGTTTTTTTTCGTCAATAATTTTCTCCATAAATAGTCCTATAGCTACAAGCGTGCAAAGATACAATTTTTAAAGCATTTGTGACAAATTGGCAGAAATAATTATACCAAATAACAGCTTGATTTTAGGTTAAAACGTTGTGAATTAAAAAAATCATATACTTTTGCAATTCCCTCAAAGATGGGAATCTCGAAATTTTGATGCGATAAATTGTTTGTTTTGTATTCGCTTTCGAGGTAATTTTTAACATATTAATAATGAGACTCCCACCTTCGTGGGAGTAGGAGTATGGCAAAAAACTTAGTAATTGTAGAGTCACCGGCAAAGGCAAAAACCATCGAGAAATTTCTCGGAAAGGATTTCAAGGTTGAATCCAGTTTTGGGCACATCGCAGATTTACCATCCAAAGAACTCGCTGTAGATGTTGAAGGAGATTTTAAACCCAAATACATAGTTCCCAGAGATAAAAAAGCATTGGTAAAAAACCTGAAGTCCCTTGCCGATAAAGCCGATATGGTTTGGCTCGCAAGTGATGAGGACCGCGAAGGAGAAGCCATTGCCTGGCATTTGGCAGAGGAATTAAAACTCGATGATTCCAAAATAAAACGCATTGTTTTCCACGAAATCACCAAAAACGCCATACTCAAAGCAATTGAAAATCCGCGTAAAATTGATCAGAATTTAGTGAATGCCCAGCAAGCCCGCAGGGTATTAGACCGTTTGGTAGGTTATGAATTATCACCGGTTTTGTGGAAAAAAGTGAAAGGCGGACTCTCAGCCGGGCGTGTGCAATCGGTTTCTGTGCGGTTGATTGTCGAGCGTGAACGCGAAATACAAGGTTTTTCTACCGAAGCATCTTTCAGAATTGATGCCGAGTTTGTCACTGAAGAAGGAAAAACATTTAAAGCCAAGCTTCCCAAAAATATTGAAACCCTTGAAGAAGCCAAAGCTTTTTTAGAGAAAAATATGGGTGCTACCTTTAAAGTAGCCGAGCTTACCAAAAAACCGGCAAAAAAGTATCCGGCAGCACCTTTTACCACTTCAACCCTTCAACAGGAAGCATCAAGAAAACTGTATTTTCCGGTGGCCAAAACAATGAATGTGGCCCAACGCCTCTATGAAGCCGGTTTGATTACTTATATGAGAACCGATAGTGTCAACCTTTCTGATGAAGCCAGAAGTGCTGCCAAAGCTGAAATTATTTCTGAATTTGGCGAAAAATACAGCGAACCCAGAAACTTCAAAGGAAAATCAAAAGGGGCTCAGGAAGCTCATGAGGCCATTAGACCAACTGATATTTCTGTGCATTCTGTTAATCTTGAAAGAGACCAATCACGATTGTATGAATTGATTTGGAAACGCACCATCGCCTCACAAATGAGTGAAGCTCAGCTGGAACGAACCAATGTGCGCATTGAAGCTTCCACACATAAGAACGAATTTACCGCCAATGGCGAAATGATAAAATTTGACGGTTTCCTGAAGGTGTATCTGGAAGGCACCGACAATGAAGATGAAGAGCAGGAAGGGATGTTGCCCAACCTGAAAGAAGGGGAACAACTTCAAAACAATTACATCACTGCCACAGAGCGATTCACGAGGCCACCGGCACGTTATACTGAAGCTGCTTTGGTTAAAAAACTCGAAGAACTGGGCATAGGCCGTCCTTCAACTTATGCGCCAACAATATCAACCATTCAGCAGCGCAATTATGTGGAAAAAGGGAGTGTGGATGGAGAAGAAAGGAAATACAGAATGCTCTCGTTGAAGAAAGATTCGGTTTCTGAAAAAACTTTATCAGAGATGGTGGGTTCAGACAAAGGAAAGCTTGTTCCCACAGATATCGGGATGATAGTGAATGACTTTTTGGTAGAGAATTTCAAAACCATTTTGGATTACAATTTTACGGCAAAAGTAGAGCAGGACTTTGACGATATAGCAGACGGTAATGAAAAGTGGACCGAAATGCTGCGTGATTTTTATAAAGATTTTCATCCGCAAGTGCTTGATGTCGAGAAAAACGCTGAACGCGAAAGCGGTGAGCGCATATTGGGGAAACACCCTGAAACCGGAAAAACCATATTGGTGCGTTTGGGTAAATTTGGCGCTATGGCACAAATTGGGGCGCCAGATGATGAAGAAAAACAATTTGCCAGCCTTAGACCGGATCAGCAACTCAACACCATTACCCTTGAAGAAGTTTTGGACTTGTTTAAGCTTCCCAGACAATTAGGTCAGGTAAATGGTGAAGAAGTAGAGGTGAATAACGGAAGGTTTGGGCCTTATGTGCGTTACGGTAAAAAGTTTGTTTCACTACCTAAAGGTGTTGACCCGCTTGACGTAACATTGGATGCTGCAAAAGAACTCATCGAAGAAAAAGAAAAAGCTGACGCGCCCATTGCAACTTATGAAGGAAAGCCGGTTCAAAAAGGAGTGGGAAGGTTTGGGCCCTTTATTAAATGGGACAATATGTTTATCAACGTGAGCAAAAAATATGATTTTGATAACTTATCCCAAAGCGATATTGAAACACTGATTGAAGACAAACTTCAGAAGGAAAAAGAAAAAGTAGTGAAAGTGTGGAAGGAGCAAGCTATCACTATCGAAAAAGCACGTTGGGGCAGGTTTAACCTGATTAAAGGAAAAATCAAGGTAGAGCTTTCAAAAGACACCAAAGTAGATAAAATGACGCTTGAAGAAGCTCAGGCTTTAATTGACAGCAAGTCGCCCAAGAAGAAAGCCACCAAAAAGAAAACCACCAAGAAAAAATAATTTATGCAAGAGTTTTTTACTCCTGTGAGCAAAACAGTTTTGGCACATCGTGAAATTTTACCTGAACAAGTTTTGGGCAAACAGATTGCGATACATTCCCAACGCAATGGGTTTCCTGAAATTTCTGATTGTAAAATAGCTCTATTCGGTGTCAAAGAAGCTCGAAATTCAATAAACTTCAGAGGAGAGTTTCCTTGTTTTGATTCTATTAGAAAAGCATTCTATTCCCTTTATGCCGGAAACTGGCACTATAAAATAGCAGATTTGGGGGATATCGCCCCCGGCGAAAATGTTGAAGACACTTATTTTGCACTAAAAACCATAGTGGCCGATTTACTTGCAAATAAAATTATTCCGGTTGTACTGGGAGGAGGGCAGGATTTAATCTACCCGATTTACAGGGCATATGATAATTTGAACAAAATGATCAACTATGTCAATATCGACAGCAGATTTGACATAGGGAATGCTGAAGCGCCGATTTCAAACATATCCTATGTGGGTAAAATGGTGGTTGATAAGCCCTATAACCTGTTTAACTACAGCACAGTTGGCTATCAGTCCTATTACAATCCGGCTGATGAAATCACATTGATTGACCGAATGTATTTTGATGCAGTAAGGCTGGGTGAGGTTGTGAGTGACCTTCATCAGGTGGAGCCCATCACTAGAGATGCTGATTTGATTAGTTTGGATATTTCTGCAATAAAAAGCACAGAACTTAGTTATATAGATAATAATTCGCCAAATGGATTGAACGGTAGGGAAGTTTGTGCCATATCAAGATATGCCGGAATTAGCAATAAAGTCAGTGCATTTGGCGTTTTTGAAATAAAAAATCTTGAAAAAAGCCTCACTGCATCTATGCTTGTGGCTCAGGTTATTTGGTATTTTGTCGAGGGTGTCAACTTTAGGATAGACGATGGTGACTTTTCAAGAGATACAGATTTTAAAACATACAAAGTTCCAATTGAAGATGAAGTTCTGATTTTTAAAAAAAGTTTAAAGACAGAAAGATGGTGGATAGAATTGCCGTTTATCTCTGATGCAAATAATAAATTAAAAAGACATACGTTATTACCTTGCACATATAGTGATTATGAATCTGCCTGCAATCAGGAAATCCCTGAAAGATGGTACAAGGCAAGGTATAAAAATGAAATTTAAAATATATAAAATTTGTTTTTAAGGGTTTTTAAAAAAAATGTTGCTTATTAAAAAATTTATAAATAGGTTTACGCCCTTGAAATCTGAAAATTTAACCGAATACTTATGAAGAAGTTTATAGCGTTAGCTGCAATTGTGTCCTTTCTGTTTAGCTGCAACTCGGGTGATAGAGGTGAGTTGGTTGGGGTTAAAGGAAAAAAATGGCATCCTGAAAAGCCTTATGGAATGACGCTTGTTCCGGGAGGCTCTTTTATAATGGGTAAGTCTGATGATGATTTCGTTGGCGTTATGGATGCTCCCACTAAAACAGTGACTGTTCGCTCTTTTTATATGGACGAAACTGAAATCACCAATTCACAATACCGCCAGTTTGTATATTGGGTTAGAGATTCTATAGTAAGATTAAGGTTAGCCATCCTTGCAGATGAAGTTGGGGCAACCCCCGGTGATGGTGGTATTGGCGAGTTTGCATTTATGGATCAGGATCCTGGAAATATGACACCCTATGAACAATATATGTATGACAATTACTGGGGTATGGGTGAAGATTTTTATGAAGGCAGAAGAATAAATAAGGACGTTGAATTAATTTGGGACACGTCAAGATATCCTGATGAATACTATGCAGAGGTTATGGATACTATGTATCTTCCTTTTTCAGAATCATACAACGGCTTAAGGACTCTGGATGTCAGTAAATTAAAGTTCCAATATACAACTATGGACATTCAGGCGGCTGCGAGGGATAGATCTTTAGATACCAGAGAGAAAAGAAGTAAATATATTATCAGGGAAAATCTGCAAATTTACCCAGACACAACAGTTTGGATAAGAGATTTCAATTATTCATATAACGAGCCTATGCACAACGACTATTTTTGGCACAGGGCTTATGATGATTATCCTGTTGTAGGGGTGAACTGGAAGCAGGCTAAAGCTTTTGCGTCTTGGAGAACTCTCTACAAAAATGCATACCAAAAGCAAAGAGGAAGACACTTTGTGCCCTCTTTTAGACTACCCTTTGAAGGAGAGTGGGAGTATGCTGCCAGAGGTGGTATAGCATCTGGAACCTATCCTTGGGGAGGGCCTTATACCTTGAATGACAGAGGCTGTTTTATGGCAAACTTCAAGCCGCTTCGTGGAGATTATGCTGCTGATCAAGCACTTTATACTGTTGAAGCAAGATCTTATGAGCCCAATGATTACAACCTATATAACATGGCAGGAAACGTTTCAGAATGGGTAGATTCATCATATGATCCCGCATCTTATGAATTTATGGCAACTATGAACCCATCTGTAAATGATCCCAACAATATGCGTAAAGTAGTAAGAGGGGGGTCTTGGAAAGATGTTGCATATTTCCTTCAGGTAAGTACCAGGGACTATGAGTATGCAGACACTGCAAGAAGCTACATAGGCTTTAGAACAGTTCAGGATTATATGGGAACCGATGTGGTGTTAAACCAGCAGTTTGGCGACGGAAGATAACTTAAATTACAACTTAACATAACTTCAAATTCACTAACTTTTAAACTTAACTTTAATTTTTTTTAAATCATGGCACAATCAAAATCAACAAAAAAACTTTTTAACATGGCCTACGGTATCGGTGCTTCCGTAGTTATTCTTGGAGCTTTATTCAAAATTATGCACTGGCCTTTTGGTAACGAAATGCTTATTATTGGACTAAGTGTTGAAGCACTTGTATTTTTTATATCCGCATTTGAATCAGTAGATGATGATTTGGATTGGTCTTTGGTTTATCCTGAATTGGCCGGAGGACAATCTTCAGGTAAAAAAGGTAAACAACTAGGAGAAAACCCTGAAGATGCTCAAGGGCTTTTGTCTAAAAAATTAGATGAAATGCTTAAAGAAGCTAAACTTGATGCAGGTTTAATGGCAAGTTTGGGTGATAGCATTCGTTCTTTTGAAGGGGCGGCAAAAGAAATGCAACCCACTGCAGATGCAATGAGCGCCACCAAAAAGTACAGCCAAGAAATGAGCCTTGCAGCTGCACAAATGGAATCTTTGAATTCTCTATACAAAGTTCAGGTAGAGTCTGCAAGCCGTCAAGCTCAAATCAATGAAGAGGTTGCGCAAAATGCAGACCAATTGAAACAACAAATGCAGGCAATGGCAACAAACCTATCTTCGCTTAACGGAGTTTATGGTGGAATGCTATCTGCAATGACAAACAGAAACTAAAGAATTTTCTAACTCTATTAATTTTAAAACTTAAAGAAAAATGGCAGGAGGAAAATTATCCCCAAGGCAGAAGATGATTAACCTGATGTATCTGGTTTTCATCTCCATGCTTGCAATGAATATGTCAAAAGAAGTACTATCTGCTTTTGGCTTAATGAATGAAAGACTAGAACAAGCTAATATTTCAGCCTCAGAAAGAAATGCCGCTTTTATGGCGGGACTAGTTGAAAAAGTTAGTGAAAATCCAGAGCGATATTCAGATATGAAACAAAAAGCTGATCAAATCAGCAATTTGTCAAATGAATTGGATGTTCATATTGAAGAACTCAAAACGTTTCTTATGAGCAATGTTAAACCGGGTAATGAAGACAACTATGAGGTGATGGACAAACCCGATTATCTTGACAGAAAACTTTTTATGGGAGCAAACCACTCTCAGGAAGGTCAGGAATTTCTTGATAAGATAAACTCTTTTAGAGAGGGAGTTATCAATATTATTGGCAATGAGCCTGGCTTTGAGCCTGTTGTTGCAGATGTTAACAGAAAATTCAGTACAGAAGAAGAAACCAGAAGAGACGGTGTAAAGGTAGATTGGTTAAGATACCACTTTGAAGGATTTCCTTTAGTTGCTTCACTAACCAAGCTTACTCAAATGCAAGCTGACATCAGAACAACAAACAGTGAAATTTTAACCAGAATGCTGGAAGGAGAATTGACTGCTGCAGTTGCAATGACCAATTACGGTACAATTCTACAAACAACGCGTTCAGCATTTTTTCAAGGGGAAACCTTTGACGGAGCTGTGGTTTTAGGAAGAACTGACGAAACCACCAGACCAAACAGGGTTGAATTAACCCTTGACGGAAGACCTCTTACTGAAAATGAATATTCAATTCAGGGAGGCCGTGTGGTACTTAATGTAAATACTGGTGCGCCCGGTGAGCGAAAAATTGGGGGAAATCTCGTTTTTGCTGAAGGCGGCGAAGAGACTTTAGTCCCGGTTGATCTAAGTTTTACAACCATTTCAAGACCAACTGACGCAGTAATTTCTGCAGACAAAATGAATGTGGTCTATCGAGGTGTTGTAAACCCGATGACCATCTCTATGTCCGGTGTTTCTGAAAACAATATTAATGCAACTGCATCTAGTGGTAGTTTGACTAGAGTTTCCGGAAGTAAATATAACATGAACGTTACAACAGCCCAAGGTAGAGAAGTCACTATCAATGTGAGTGGTACAATTGACGGCACTTCATACCCCTCAAGAGCTACTTTCAGAATCAAGGATATTCCAAGACCGGTTGGAACCATTAGAGGTGAAGACGGTATTGTAAAAATGCAGCGTAATGCATTGGAAATATCAACTGTTGGAGCAATGATTCCTGACTTTGATTTTGATGTTAACCTGAATGTAACCGGGTTTAAATTTAATGTTCCCGGTCAACCCACAGCAACTGTAAATGGAAACAGGTTAAACGATGCTGCTAAAAATGCTTTAAGCAGAGCAAGAAGAGGTGAAACCGTTCAGATTTTTGATATCACAGCAAACCTTGAAGGTGCATCTGGATACCGTTTACAACGAATTAGCCCTGTAATAATAGAGCTTACAAATTAAAATTAATTATTTATGGATCTGAAATCATTTTTAATAATCCTCCTCACGACTCTTGTTACTTCGAGTGGCTTTGCACAAACCAATCTTTTGAACGCAAGAACACCCGATGAAATCAATATGAGAACTGAAGCTCAAATAGCCTATGATAATGATACTCCATTGCCATATGGATATATTGATCAACGTGATGTGCTATGGTCAAAATCTGTTTGGGAAAGAGTTGATCTCAATGAAAGGATGAACTTCCCTTTGTATTTTCCTATAGACACAATGAATATTGGTCCTGAAAGAAGATCCTTATATGATATTTTATTGACTAACATAAAAAATGGTAGGATTCCAAATATCTATGCTGACTCATATTTCAATGACAAAAGGACGCTGGACGAGATTCAGGCTACATTGAGAAGAGTAGATACAACAGACCTTGGAATTCAACAACTCAATGCCGGTTTACCTCTTGATCCTCAATATGTGGACATCAGAGAATTGTCTGCCGCTGATATACAAGAATACAGAGTTCGTGGTTACTGGTATATCGACAAGCGCCTTGGAGAATTGAAATACAGAATTATCGGTATTGCTCCTTGTGCTCGCGACGTCAACTTTATAGATGATGAAGATTCTGTTTTGGTTGAATTGTTCTGGGTGTTTTTCCCGGAAGCGAGAGAAGTGCTTCACGAGTATAAAGCTTTTAACAGGCACAACACTTCAATGCCATTTTCGTTTGACCATTTGTTAAACTCAAGGCGTTTTAGCGGTGTGATTTATAAAGAAGACAATGAATATGGAGACCGGGAAATTAGGGATTACATCAATGACAATTCTTTGATGCAACTCTTGGAGTCTAATAGAATCAGGGAAACCATTAGGAATATTGAAATTGACCTTTGGAATTATTAATAAATCCAAAATAGTATAAATACTTTAAACTCCCGTATCTTGCGGGAGTTTTTATTTGTAGTATATGAATGTAGATTATATCATTGTGGGTTTGGGCCTTGCAGGTGTTGCTTTTTGTGAACAATTGCAAAAGCACAACAAATCTTTTTTGGTATATGACGCAGGATTGAATATTTCTTCAACCATCGCCGGTGGACTTTACAATCCGGTGACCCTTAAACGATTCACCGCCTCCTGGGACGCTTTAAACCAAATTAACACTGCTTTGCCTTTTTATGAAGATTTGGAAACAAAACTTCAGGTAAAACTTGACTATAAAACCCCGGTCAATCGCATATTTGCGTCAGTTGAAGAACAAAACCTCTGGTTTGAGGCTTCAGATAAACCTGTTTTAGGCCATTTTCTTATCCCTGAAGTTAAATTCCCAAGCAATAAGCAAATTAATGCTCCATTCGGTATGGGAGAAGTTGCTCAATCAGGGAGAATTGACACTTCCCTTTTGATTAATGGCTATAGAGCATATTTGGTTGAAAACAAAAAACTGATTGAAAAGACTTTTGATTATGAAAATTTAAAAATTGACGAAGTATTTAATTATGATGAATTTACTTCCAAACACATTGTTTTTGCAGAAGGTTTCGGGCTTAAAAAAAACCCGTGGTTCAAAAATTTACCTTTAAACGGAAATAAAGGAGAACTACTAACCGTAAAAGCACCCGAACTTAGATTAGATGTTATCCTTAAATCATCGGTTTTTATTATTCCATTAGGAGAAGGGCTCTACAGGGTGGGGGCCACTTACAATCATGAGGATAAAACCACGGCTCCCACACCCGAAGCTAAAACCGAAATACTCCAAAAATTAAATAAAATCATCAATTGCCCCTTTGAAGTGATTCAGCATGAAGCCGGAATAAGGCCCACCACAATTGACAGAAAACCACTTGTAGGGGAGCACCCGCAGATTAAAAATATGTTTGTTTTGAATGGGCTCGGCTCCAGAGGTGTGATGATTGCACCTTCGGTTGCTCAAAATTTATATGATTTTATCGAAAATAAAAATCCTCTGGACAAAGAAATTGATATAAGTAGGTTTTTATAAGTTGTGTGCCTTTTCTTTGTCGTAATGCATAAAAATATTGATCCAGATATTTCGCGAAAGCCTCATAATTATTGGCATAAAGACAATCAAAGTCCCCACGATGGCAATAAATGAAGTCATTAAGCCGCCACCCAAAAACACATAGGAAACAATAAATGCTGCCATCGCGAAAGCAACACCCACAGCATAGCTCACATACATCGCCCCATAAAAAAAGGAAGGTTCAATTTTGTATTTGGTGTTGCAGTGACTGCACCTTTCACGCATTTTAAAGATTTTGTTCAGTTTGAAAGGGTTGCCTTCTTCATACATGGATTCGTGCTGACAAACCGGGCAACTTCCGGTAAAAATGCTGTATATTTTTGTGCCTTTCAACATGATGTTAATCTATTTTTTTAACACCACAAATTTAAGCATCTTTGCACGATAATTTGTTACCAAGGTTACATACAGATGTTAAACATATATAATTTATCGGTTTCTTTTCAAGGAGAGTACTTGTTTGAAGAGATTTCTTTTCAATTGCGTGGTGGTGATCGCGTGGGTTTGGTGGGGAAAAATGGCGCCGGAAAATCCACACTATTAAAAATATTGGCGAAAGAGATGTCACCTGACACAGGGGAAATCGCTTCAGACAAAAAAATAAAAATCGGTTTTTTAAAGCAGGATATTGATTTTGTACAGGGTAGAACGGTGTTGGAAGAAGCGTATGAGGCATTTGAAGAAATCAAGGCCATGGAAGCCAAAATGGATGACATCAACCACCAGTTGGCCACCCGCACCGATTATGAATCTGAGGCTTATCACGACCTGATGGTGGACATTAGTGAACTCACCCATCAATATGAAATTTTGGGCGGTTACAACTATCAGGGCGAAACTGAAAAATTTCTTCAGGGACTTGGATTCAAAAGGGAAGAATTCACAAAAAAGACCGAAGAATTTTCCGGGGGATGGCGTATGCGTATTGAACTTGCCAAACTGCTTTTGCAAAGCAATGACATTTTATTGCTCGATGAGCCCACCAACCACCTCGATATTGAATCCATCATCTGGCTGGAGAGCTTTTTGGTGAATTTTCCCGGTGCGGTTGTGATAGTGTCTCACGATAAGATGTTTTTGGATAATGTGACCAATAGAACGATAGAAATTTCGCTTGGTCGCATTTACGATTATAACAAACCCTATTCAAAATATCTGGTATTAAGGCAGGAATTGCGTGAGCAACAACTGGCATCACAGAAAAACCAGGAAAAGCAAATCCAGCAAACGGAGCGTTTGATTGAAAAATTCAGGGCCAAGGCATCCAAAGCTTCCATGGCGCAATCACTCATCAAAAAGCTGGATAAAGTGGACAGGATAGAGGTGGACGAAGATGACAATGCCGTGATGAATGTGCGGTTCCCCATTTCGGTACAACCCGGAAAAGTAGTGATAGAGGTGGAAAATGTTTCCAAAAGTTATGGGCAAAACCACGTTCTGGATGGTGTCAATATGATGATTGAACGCGGTATCAAAACAGCGTTTGTGGGTCAAAACGGTCAGGGAAAATCAACACTTGCAAAAATTATTGTGGGCGAAATCGCCCATCAGGGAAGGGTAAAATTGGGACACAATGTGCAAATAGGCTATTTTGCTCAAAACCAGGCAGACTATCTAGACGGAAATATCACAGTGCTTGACACCATGATAAACGCTGCAAATGAAACCAATCGCAGTAAAGTAAGGGATATATTGGGTTCATTTCTCTTTAGGGGAGAGGAAGTAGAAAAGTTTGTAAAGGTACTTTCAGGAGGTGAACGCAATCGTTTGGCTTTAGCCAAATTATTATTGCAACCCTTAAATGTGCTGGTGATGGATGAGCCCACAAACCACCTTGACATTAAATCCAAAAATGTGTTGAAAGAATCGCTGAAAAGTTTTGAAGGTACACTCATACTGGTTTCTCACGACAGGGATTTTCTTCAAGGACTTTGTGACACAGTCTATGAATTTAAAGACCGGAAAATAAAAGAATATTTGGGCGATATTGACTTTTACCTTGAACAGAGAAAAATCAGTTCAATGCGTGAAGCAGAATTGATGACCAAAGAAAAGAAAACCCCAAAAGACACATCAAACAAGCAGGAATACAACGACCAGAAAAAGGAAAAAACCCTTAAAAATAAATTGAGTAACATTGAAGCAGCAATAAGTAAACTGGAAAAGGAAATTTCAATTATGGACGTGATGATTCATCAAAACCATCCGGAAGTAAACTCAAAACAAGACTTTTTCAAAAAATATGACCTGAAGAAAAACGAACTCGACCAAAAAATGAAAGAATGGGAAGATGTGCAGATGGCTTTGGAATCCTAATGCCTTTATTATGTTTGAACATTTATTTCAATGCCCTTACTGTTGGGAAGAAATTTCGATGCTGCTGGACACTTCAGTAGCCAAACAAACTTATGTGGAAGACTGTGAGGTGTGTTGCAACCCCATGGAGCTTAGTGTTGTGTTCAGGGACGGGGAATTGGTTGAATTTGAAGTTTCAAATCTTGAGCAATAAGCTTAGATAGCAACCATCACATCCTTCAATCCCTCCTGGATATTAATCCATAAATAGTTAAAAAAGGACTTGTCTTTGTTTCTTTCAGCGGTTCCTTTTCCTTCTTTGAAAGTGCCTTCTCTTGTATCGGTATCTTTTCTTACAAAAATGTTGGCAACAGCAGATAAAAGCCAATTGCGATTGTTTTCTTTGTTTAAAATTTCAACCTTTAAGTTGTCATAGCTGATCCGTAAATCCACCGTTGAAGTGTCGTCATTGCCATTTATGTTAAAATATGTTTTTTTGACCTTCCCCTCGAGTTCCACATTGAGGCTGGCTTTTGTAAACGAGTTCATTTTTGTGGCGTTTAAAGCGTCAAGTTCGCCTTGAATCTGGAATGTATCCCTTGTATCAGTCACGTCAAAACTCCAGTTAATTTTAAGTGGGCTTTCATCCATAAAGATGGTGTTAATATGAATGGCAGTCTTCTTTTCGCCTTGAGCGTAAGTATTGCTTACATTTCCAATGGCAGCATTTAACTTTGAAAAGTTAATGCCCCCGGCAGGCTGTCTGGCAATCACTTTTTCTTCATAAAGAATGCTGGCATTATTGATATGTAAGGAGTCTATCGTCAAAGGGAATGGGATGTTGCGAATCGATTTGCTGTAAAGGGGTTTGATGCTGGTGTCATCTGCTACAAGCTTATCTCTGTACACCTTTAAAACCGGGTTTTCGATAATGAAATCACTGGCCGAAACCTGAAAGGTGGTGTCCAAAACTTCCAAACGAAAGTCCATTAAAGTAACTATAGGCATTTCTGCATCCATATGGTCTCGTTCTTTTGAAATTACCCTGGAAAGTTCGGTTTTTGAATAGATGGTTTTTATGGCTAAATCTTCAATTTGAAGTTCGTTATTTTCTAACGAAACGGAAGTTAAAGAAAGCAAATCATAGTCGTTAAGCTGATACTGAATGGCATTACTCTTGATCTCGAGATCAGAAAAAAGAGCAGGGATTTTTTGTTGCAAAGTTGTTGTGTTGACGAGCACATCTTTGAGGTTTAAATTAAAATCTTCAACCTGTAAATTGATGGTGGCGTCGTGGTTGAGCAAGGTAATTCCTGCATCTTTAATGGTTATAGACCCTAAAGAAAATGGCAGTGGCATTTCATTGTTCTTCTCTTCTTTTTGGGTATTTTTAGTTTTATCAGGAATCTTGTTTGAGCCTTTTTGAATGAGTACAATGGGGTTGTCCAGCTCTAGATTTTCCCCTAAAAGCTGAAAAGTATCATCTACCACCTCAAAATGAAGATCGCTTATGGTGAGCGATGGTATTTTTATGTCTGTGCGCCCATTTTCATTTTTGGACTTTTCGTGGTTATTCAGTGTGTCTGCCTTTGTTTGAATTGCAATATCCGTGATTTTGAGTTGTTGGGTTTTTATGGAAAATTCTTTTAGGGAGAGGGTTTCATTTTCATTGATTTCATAGAAAAAGTCACGGGTATCCACTTCCATTTCAGAAAAGTAAAAGGGTATTTTTTCTTGCAGGGTAGTCTCATTGACTTCCACATTTTTGAGCGAAAAATTGAAGCTGTCCACTTGCAAGGCAATGCTTTCATCTGTGTTTTTAAATAAGAAAGAGGCGTTGTCCAAAGTGAATTTCCCGGCGCTTATGTTTTCTTTAAAATCGGTTTGTTGTTTTTCAGGGGAGTCGTTTGTCTTTGTGGTATCCTTGTATGTAATAATTTGCAAATCATAAAGTGTGATGTCATTAACTGCAATTTTATTAAACAGAAGGTATCTCCAGTAACTAAGCCCATTGATGGAAGCTTTCTTAAGGCTGATCCTGGAGTCTTTAAATACATCAATAGTGTCCTTTATAGTAGCCTCTAAATTTTCAATAGATACAGAACCACCAAAAGTATTGACTGAGATTTTATAATCATTAATTTGAAATTCCTCAGGGATTTCCTGGGCGATGGCTTCTTTGATTTTATTTTCGATAATGGGATTTGCAATAAATGATGCCACCACTATCAAAATCAATAGCCCAACGATACTTCCTAAAATAATGCGTGCTCTCTTACTCATTTACTAAAGATACCCAAAAAAACAGCAACTGCTAAAGTTTAACATTTAGTTATCGTTTTTGAAGATAAATACGTCGTTTATATATGTAAAAGCTTAAAAAACTAAACCTATACCAAATGTTTTTAGACTTTCTTAAAGGCATTCATATTGTATTGTTACTAATTGTCTCTGTAGTACTGCTTTATTTTTTATACAAATCGATTAGGAAGAAGTAGTGGGTTGATTGTATACATAAATAAAAAAGCCTCACATTTCTGTGAAGCTTTCTTAGTAGCGGGAACAGGACTCGAACCTGTGACCTTCGGGTTATGAGTTTTAGGCGCTATGTATTTTTATGAAACTATATGTCGTTTATCACATTGTTTATCAACAGATTGTGAATAAATTGATACAAATAAAACCATATAAAACCAAGAAATGTTGTACCTATGTTGTACCTTTATAAATGTAAAACATCTTCATTATGAGTACAGTTACCGCAATATTACGAAAAAAGAAGAATGGCCAAGGTCTTTTTCCTTTAGCTATTAGAGTAACAAAAAACAGAAAATCATCCTATATCTACACCGGATTTAATATTGCCGAAAATCAATGGGATGATCAAAAGCGAATTGTTAAGAAGAATCATCCAAATTCAAAACGATTGAATAATCTCTTGTTATCTAAAATGGCTGAAATTAGTGATACAGTCCTTGAAGTAGAGAGTGATTCTAAATCAACCTCAGTTTCCCAGATCAAACAACGGATTCAAAAGGGGAGTGATACTAATTTTTTTGAATTAGCTCAAAAGCATATCCAAACTTTAATAAAGAGAGAGCAACATCATCAAGCAAAGA
The DNA here is from genome assembly GCA_964469175.1 of uncultured Flavobacteriaceae bacterium. GTDB lineage: Bacteria > Bacteroidota > Bacteroidia > Flavobacteriales > Flavobacteriaceae > Planktosalinus. The sequence continues at coordinate 163,572 of CAYXXY010000003.1, read as the reverse complement.
CCGAAGAGGGTCGAATAAAAGTGCTTAAGGAATTTGCAAAAACAGCTTCTCTACCATTTGAAAATATTACTGAGTCGTTTCTATATCGATTCAAAAGTTACTTATTAGGAGATAAGAAACTTACAGAAAGAACCGTTGTTAATTACCTTATTCTAATTCGAACGACTTTTAATATTGCTATTCGTGACGAAGTGATTGACCGAGATTTATATCCGTTTGGAAGAGGGAAAGTTACGATACGTATTCCTGAAAGTGATAAAGTAGGGCTCAATAAAGATGAAATAATAAAATTGGAATCGTTAAATCTCGAAAGCCAAGCAAAGCAACACGCACTTAATGTATGGCTCTTCTCATTCTATCTTGCAGGTATTCGTGTAGGCGACGTATTGCGCCTTAAATGGGGCGATATCACTGATGGACGACTGAATTACCGTATGAGTAAGAATAAGAAGCTAGTAAGCCTTAAAATGCCTGAGAAAGCACTTCAAATTCTAGATGGGTATAAAACTTCTGATACAAAAAAAGATTATTTTATTTTTCCTGAATTAAGAAAAGCAAAACTTAAGGATTCAAAAGATGTAACACGTAAAATTCAAACGGCCACAAGAAAGTTTAACCGACATTTAGTTAAAGTGGCTACATTAGCCAAGATTGATAAAGATATTTCAATGCATATAGCCCGACATAGCTTCGGGAATATATCAGGAGCTAAAATACCTATACAGATGCTTCAAAAGCTATACAGGCACTCTTCAATAACCACCACAGTTAATTATCAGTCCAATTTCATTTACAATGAAGAAGATGAGGCTTTAGATGCAGTACTTACTTTTTAAAAAATTTATTACATTTATACAAATGTTTTTTAGATGAATGTTATCTGCCTTGAAGATGAAGCTTTTTATACACTTGTTGAAGAAGTGGTGACTCGCATTAAAGAGAAGCATAAAATAAACAATGATAAGTGGGTGTCACCTGAACGTGCTATGGAAATTCTCAATATCAAGAGCAAGACAACACTACAAAATTTACGTGATACCGGAGCAATTGTTTTTACTCAACCTCAAAAGAAGATTATTCTTTATGATTATAATTCACTTATTCACTATCTCGATAATCACGCAAACGATACCTTTTAATGGAACAGACACCCACACCATATTATATTAAAGGGTTTAATAATGCCTATTTCCTTGCAGAGTATAATCCCACACTAATAGAAATGCTTATTCGTACTGAAACGGATAATGATTTTCTTCAAGGATTAAGAGATGGCAAAAAAACATACGAGTTAGAGCAACAAAAAAGTCGTATAAAAGAACTACAAAAACTTCGCTCTAAAAATCAAGATAAAGATCTGGAACGGTAAAAAACTCCGACCCCCGAAAAGGATTGTTGAAGTAGAATAACTCTATCGAGTTATTTCCAATTCAACAATCAATCAACATCATTATTTTATTGCTATTGACAAATCTTTTTAACCTGATACTGTGGGTTAAAAAGACTTTTAATAATTTAATTATGGCAAAAAAAAATCCATTTAAAGCGGATTCTAGTTATGAGTACAACCTTAAAATCTTAGTTAGGTTATCTGAATTAAAGGTTTCTCTTAAGGAATTTGAAACATTTCTAGAAGAAGAAAAAGAAAAGCAAATCAAAAAAGGACATAGATTTGACTACAAGATGGCTTATACCGATGATGATAAGCCTATCCCTATGTTTTATTATATTGCTTATTCCTTTAACGATTTTAATGAGTATTTCTACTTAAAGTTTGACATTTATGAAAGGCTCATTGAAAATGCTTTTTCATTTTCAATCAATTTACCTGATTAAACCCTTCCTATATAGAAGGGTTTTTTAATTTTTCAAGGTGATAATGATATATTCCATATCGTAACCCAGCTGAATTGAAATAATAAGTGTCAATTTTTAATTCTTTAAATAATGAAACTAAAAGACTTGTTGCTGTAAAACTTTTGACATAGGACTCATAATATTTAGGGTAACCTTCTTCAGAAGTATCAGAATCAAGAATTCTAATAATATTTTCAATTGCAATGTTATATTCACTTATCACTGATTTAGCATCATTACTTGACGTAGTAGTATTCAATTTTGATACTGTACAGACACAAAAAGAAATGTTCATACCCTTTATTAAATTAGTGACCCTTCTACGATATTTCTTGGTATTTTCTTCTTTAATTTTTCTTAAGTCCGTTGATATAACAAAGTTTTTTGCATTTAAGATATTTGATATGTTGAAGTAACCAAACGGAATACTCATACCATTAATTAATTGAAAGTCTCTTATTACAAAAATTTCTGTTGTACTACTTCCTACATCTAAATATATACAGATTTTATTATTTAGGTTTATATTTTCTGCTTCTTTATTAGTTACAAACCAAGATAAATATCCATAAAACGCTTCTTCTTCTATTTTTAAAACTTCAATTGAATATCTTTTAGAAGATAAAGAGAAAAATCTTTCCCTTAAAAGAGATAAAATATCAATTGAATTTTTAGCTAATCTGTAGTATCCTGTTGCGACAACCTTAAATGCTTGAGGATTTAATTTATGCAGTTGCATAAATCTTTTTTCAATTATAGGCAATACATTAGCTTTAAATAGCTCAATATCTATGATCTTTTTTTGGATGCAAGCACTTAGATTTACTTGATATGTATCTCCATCAAATCTGCTTATATCTGTTTTATTTTTATTAATGTAAGCAGGAATTTTATAAAGAGTTTTAACGGCACTTGAACTTAATTCAAGAACAGCTATAGTTCTGTTTTTGTCATATTTGATTTCCAAGCTTTTATTTATTTTTTTATTTTTCCTTTGCAAATTAGAAAAAATTTCTTAGTTTTGTTTCAAACGATATAAAAGCGCCGTGGCATTTCACGGAATTTGTGAAGTCAAAACTTCACGTTTCAGGAGGTTCTCCTCCTAATATCGTTTATTAAATCCTAAAATTTGAAATGTGAAAACTTCAAATCTTAGGATTTTTTTATTTACTACTTTTCCAATCTTCCAAAGTTTTCTTCACTAAATTCAAAAATGACACGGCACTATTATTAATTTTTAAATAGTGTCATATGAAAACAAATCTTCAAAATTCAAACGAAATCTTCTCTTACTTAAGAAGTATCAACGACCTAATCAAGAACCCTATTGGCCGGGAACTTGGCTATGAAAAACTTAAAGCTTTAGAAGTAGAAACATTCAACCCAGGGCTACAAATGTATAGTTGTTACCTAAAGGGTAAGTATTATTCTTTTCTTCACCGTGAAAACCCAAATAATGGCACCAAGCATTTAGAATACGCAAGCGATTATTTTGGAGAGATTTTTCAAATAGCTAAGGAGAATGAGCTAAATATTAAAAATCCCAAATACCACTTTTTGAATGCTCATACAAAGTTTCAACTTAGTAAATATCACCTAGCAGAATCACAAAGAAACCATTTTTATAATGTTGCCAAACGGCTAACTGTAATTGGTTTGAATCAATTTAAGGATAACGAATCCTTGATTTGGTTAAATAATCAATTCAAAGAATAGTAATTACACTTTTATTAACCTTAAAATCTTCAATTATGAGAAATCTTATCACCAACAATTACGGGATCAAAATAGACGGATATCGTAATGCAGAACTTGAAAATTACATTGACAAAGAGCACAAGCGAATTGTAGAAGAAGTTGCAATTCCTATTGCTCGTGAACAAGGAGAAATTAATCAACCTGATCCGAACGATACAAAAGGGAACTCCCATTTTAGAATTATAAGGAGCAAATACCAAAGGATTGTTCACTATGCTAAAACGAAAATCCAAGCTGAGGCTGACTATTTTCACACTACTGAAAAGGAGAAACAGGATGATGAAGAACAAGTGCAAATCACCCAAGACCTTTATCTAGTGAATGAAAAAAATCGCAAAAAGAAAGCTGATATTGAACGCTTTGATCAATATCTTATTAGTAAGGATAAAAAATGGATATGGCTTAAGTTTTGGAAAGCCATTATCATATTTGCAGATATAGGATTCTCCGCCGCCGCTTTTGAAAGTATGGGTTTTACACTTTTAATAGCTATAGCAGTTGGTATTGGTTTTGGTGTTGTGATTTACTTTTGTAGCGACATCATACCTAATATTATAAGAAAAGGTAAAACTAAATCCCAACGAATTTCCATTACTGTTTTATTTTTTCTCATCCTCGCTGTTGTTTTCTATTTCCTAGGGACATTACGAACTTTAAGATTTAATCAAGATCCGGAACTTTTTGGGCTCGGTCTTAACCCGTTTGTGTTTATGATTTTGAACCTATTTTTCTTTGCTGTGGCAACAGCAATAACTTTCTACGGAAAACCAACAAAAGAGGAGATTAAAAAAATCCAAGAGCTCAATGTAAAACAAAAAGAACTGAAAGAGTTTAAAAATGAAAAACTCAGGTTAGAAAAAGAAAGTCAAAAAAGACGGGATAATAAAGTGAACAATAGGGTCTCAAGTGCTCAGATTATGCTTTATGCTACTAATATTGAAGCGTATATTTTGACTCTCTATAGTGAAGCGTACGAAACTTATGTTACTACAAACCTTACAAATAGGTTAGATAGGCTTGTTCCGGTTTGTTTTGATGAGGGACCACCTCTGGTTCAAACATACTATCAAAGAAATTAATCTAAACAAACTATCGTTATGAAAACAATAACTACTTATATAGGGCTTATATTCATTCTGAGTGCGATTTCCTGTGAGGATTTTAACAAAGGCTCAAGTAAATATGAAACTATGGTTATGTCCGTGTTAGAGGATATCACCGAGCCGGATTTTATCGCTTCACCTGATCCCAACATTATCATTGACCGCTTCGATTTAGGGAACGATATATGGAAATCGGCACATTTTCGATATAGAAAAATAAGCCAGCTTGACTATACTCCTTTAGACGAAATAGTTTTACCCTTAGGAAATGAGCTGTTTGAAAATAGTCTTTTGAGAAATAAGAAAGTTTCGAGTTTCAAGAATAGAATCATTGAAGTGGTAACCAAGGAAAAGGATACGTTTCTTCAAACACATTCTTCAATTTTTAACCCGATTTTACGAGAACTACAAGCTCTCAGCAAGCTTACAGCAGACCGAAAAGAATTAATAGTATTTTCTGACCTTAAAGAAAATTCAAATTTTTATTCTTGGTACTTATCTCGTGATTATAAGATTTTAAATGAAAACCCTGACCTTGTTGTTGAGAAATTTCTACAGCAAGTACCACAAGATTTTGACGTCAGTGGAGTGTCGTTACAAATTATCTACATCCCCTATGACGCAAAAGATAATCAAGAATTTATGAAACTGGTTAAGGTATATAAAGAGGTTTTTAGACGTCTTAAGATACCCCTCACTATTTCAGCTAATATGTAAACTATCGCTTATGAAATGGATAGAAATAATTTTTAACCTATGTATGAAGGTTGTCTTAATTCTCCTTTTTATAACAACAAAAGGGCTTGAGATGCTACTCAACGCCATTAATATGGTATTGCAAAAATCTGTTGAAAGATGAATGTTCAAGATTTTATAATACGAGTTTTGGAATTTCTGGAGGAGTCCATAGATAGGGCAATGGAGAATATTGCTGAAAAAGACCATTCCCTCAATGCTCAATTTGAACGCGAAACAAAACTACTCTCTGCAAGTTATAAGGGTTTTTCTGTAACCGGAAAAAAACATTTATCTATAAATGATTCTCAGAATAATATGATGATTATTTCTCCATCAGGAGGGGGTAAAACGACAACTGTTGTGTATCCCTCTTGTTTTAATATAGGGTCCTCGATGATTATTAATGACCCGAGCGGAGAAATTTATAAAACAAAAAACTATTTTTTAAAACGCGGTTTTAGAGTGTGTGCTTTAGATTTTACGATGCCGGAAAACTCTATTTACTATAATCCGATGCATCGGATTCAATCAAATGCCGATATTAATAAAATTGCTCAAATTTTAGTGAGAGCAACTACTAAAGACAATAAAGATTTTTGGAGTAATAAGGCGGTAGAACTCATATCTATGTTTATGCATTTTCTCCTTGATAACGCACCTAAAGAGAGTCAGAACTTAACGAACGTTTTTTATCTATTAGAACTGCTCCAGGGAGAGTCAGGAACTATTGACGCTCTTTTCGCAGATAAGGCCTCACCAAAGCTATGGCAAAAGTATAAATCACTTATTGGAAATTCTGAAAATACAAGAGCATCAATAATTTCATCCGCTCAAGCTTCTCTTTCCTTTATTGCTGATGATGAAGTTTTATCAAAATTGACAAGTACTGATACCTTTGATTTTTCTTCACTGAGAACTGAAAAAACTGTTTTGTTTTTGCGATGCCCTTTAGGCGATATGACATATTACAGTACTATTTTGAGTATCTTCTTTGAACAATTTTTTTCTGAAATATTTCAAAAATTACCAAATAATAATGACGATTACATCTTTGTAATAATTGATGAACTTTCTTCACTTTTTTTACCCAATCTCGCTAATATAATTTCTAATGCGAGGAAGTTCAAAATTCCCATCTTAGGAGTGTTACAGTCAGAAAATCAACTATATAACAATTATGGTGAATACAATGCAAAAACCATTTTAAATAATTGTGCCACGAAAGTTTACTTCACTGGACTTACTGATGAGTGCAACCGACTTGAGAAAATTTTGGGACAATATACCTATGAAGATAAGGAAACTGGTGGCAAACGAATACGTAGCCTTAAAACCGCAGATGAAATCAGAACGATGCCCAAAGATAGGGTACTCATTATTCCTTCCGGTATGCGCCCGATTTATGCAAAAACCACTCCATATTATAAACAAAAGAGGTTGGTAAAGTTCCTTGAATTAGAGCCTCCTAATGATAGTGCTGACGAAGAAATAGTAAAACAGCACGAAGTAAAATATTTAGATATAGAACAGTATCGCAATGTTTAAATATGCCTCCATACACGAATATTTAAACGAGGTTTTACCCCAAAAGAAAAACCTCAATAACAACGATATTGTTAAAGCAAAAAAAGAGTATTGGCGTTTGTATCATAAATACTACAACAAAGAACGGAGAAAAAAATACAAGGAGTTTACAATTGGAATTAGCCTCGCAACACTAGAAAAAATAAATACACAGCGTGGTAAATTATCGGTTACCAAGCATATCAAAAACATCCTCTTGAAAAGCCTCAATGAGAACTGTTCTGTACCCGACAACGATTTTGAACAAGTACAGCAGAAGATAATGTCTCTTATTTTTCAAATTGATGAATACTTAGATAACAGACATATTGAATCCCTCGAAAACATACGTGATAGCTTAGAAAATATAGAATTATACTTAGCAGAAAGAAAATGATTATTAAATCAAAGTCCATAAAAACGGTAAAAGGTGTTCAGAAAGCCCTGTACTACATTCTCACGGGTCATAACAATCGTGAAGAGGGGTTTGTTATATCTCATTGTATTCGAGGTGATAGAGCGCTAAGTAATCAACTGCAAAATATAGATAAGCCTGAGCAAAAGGTTGAGCTTACCGAAAAACGGGTTGAGAATATGTATTCTCAGTTTGTCCAAAACAATGAAAACCGCTTGATAAAAAGAGAGAATGGAAATGTAGCTTATCACGAGATTATTTCTTTTCACAAAAATGACACCGATAAACTTCCGGTTGAAACACTTCAAAAAATTGCCAGGAAATACATTCAGGAACGAAGTAAAAATTCATTGGTAGTTTCAACGATGCATAGTGATAAAGATCACCTCCATATACATTTTGTTATATCATCTGTTGAGTTTGCAACCGGCAAGGTGGTTAGAAAAACAAGAAAGGAATTTGAGCAAATAAAACTTACGATGGAAAGACAAAATAGAGAACTCGGGCTCGTATTTAGTAAAGTAAATCACGTAAAAAAAAAGCCTTGTTAAAAGATGCTGAAGTTCAAATGAATTTGGCAGGTAAAACATCAGAAAAACAAAATTTACACTATCAGTTAGCTCTTGCTTATACCAAGGCACGTTCTGAAAAAAACTTTTACCAATTACTTCAAAAGAATGGGCTTACTCTCTATGAACGTGGTGGCAATATTTCCGGAGTACAAGGAGAAAAAAGACGGTATCGTTTAAAAACTTTAGGGTATTCAAATGAAAAAATTAAAGAGATTAATATGAGAATTAATCAAAGGTTGAAGGAAGTTACAATTCTCAGAGACACTAAATTATTAAGTAATGAAAAGGAAAATAACATAAAAAATATAGGTAATTAATTGTTTTTCTTAAATTTATTAAATTTTTAAATTAAACCCTATGCGTATAAAAAATAAAGTTTCAATCCCAATGGGGGTTTTTATGTCAATTACAGCCGTAATAGGTATTACCTTAATTACATTGGGTAGTTTAGTAGATGTTAGGTTTATACCGACAAGTTTATGGGAAGATGATTTTCGAGATTTAGCAATATCCCTACTTTATAATATTGGCCAAGGTTTACTTGTTGGGGGACTAATAGGTATGATTTTCGAGATTAGGTCAACAAAAAATTATTTTGAGAAAAGAATTTCAGATATACTTATTGATGATGATTATTTAAAACATCAAAACTATGAGGCGCTTATGAAGTTGAGGCAAAGAGCAACAAAAAATATTTATGATAAGAAATCTAATAATGTAGATTTAGGTTTAATTGAACTTGATAAGCAAATTTGTAATGATTTAACAGAACCTTATTTTGAATTTTATCAGGAGTCTGCTTATTGTTCTCTTAGTGAAGATAAAACTTATTTAAAAAAGAAGGTTATCACTCGTTTTAAATTAATTAATCCTCAAAACTCTACAATTGAACTTTTTGATTTTTTAAGACCAAAAATAAGGTTTAAAAATATACTTGGTGTTGAAGATAAAAATATTCGAAAGATTATTAATTTTGATGTATGGTTAGATGCAAAATCGCCTATTTCAATATTGGATAATATAGAAATAAAGACATTTTCAGAAAATATGTATGAATATGATGAAGATTATACAATTAAAACATATTTGATTTATCGTGATAATCAAAAGAATTTTAATCTAAACTTCAATGATAAATGTGAGGTTAAAATAATAGAAGAAAGAATTATTCCACTTGATGATTTAACCTATTCTTTTAGATTAGAAACATCAGCAAAAAACTTTAAAATTAGCTTAGTTTTTGATCATCCAGATGTTGAGCTTCACGGTAATCTTTTCGGTACTGCTTCTAACCCTAGAAATGGTATATTTATTGATAGAGATAGTAATTCTATAGCTATTGAATCTAAAAAATGGATGCTTAAAGGAAATGGTGCGTATATTAATATACTCCCAAAAAATTGGAGTTTAAAGGTAGATTAACTACATTTAGCAACATATAAGAGTTTATATTTGCACATAATTTTTAATTTTGGTATAATTTTAGACAAGAAAAAATTAAATTAACCTTAATACTTACCACTATGAAAACAAATCAAAGAGAAGATAGAGACTACGATTAAGTAGTTTGTATTAAAAAGAATAAAACCATAACATTAATTTGTTGTGGTTTTTTATTTTATTGGGTTTGCAAAGGGAATTTATTCCATTGCCAAGATGCCTTTTAGAAGATGAACTTATCTGATAAAAGGCAATCTTGCTTCTAAGTATTTTTTATAACTTTATCTTTCAATCACTTAATCAAAGTAAAATGTTTAATCTTCTTAATGAAAACTGGGAGAGATTAGATAAAAAGATAGAGAGTCTTGATTCTGCGATTAATTATGCATCAGGATTATTTACTTCATTTAACCCCTATCAGTGGAAAGAAATTTTCGATCTATGTGGAGAAATACACCAGGACTTTAAGAGCATAAGATACCCTACAAAAGAAGAAAGGTCTATTGCTTGGCAAAAGTTTTTCGATTTGAGAAATAAAGCCTTTCAAGAAAAAAATAGACAAATCAAGGGTTTGTCGAGCACAAGAAAAAACGAAATTTACGATATGCTTCGCTATACTGAATATGATTGGCTTGGGGATTTATTAATAGGTAAAATACTCTCCTTTGGATTACTGGAGACTAAAGTAGAAGATATGAAGTGGGCAGGCTCAAAACTTAAAGAGGCTGGAGCTTATTTTAAAAGTGTTAAATTAGAAATGACTCGAGAAGATAAGGCAGAAGTATTCCTGCGCTTCTCTGATATTCGATCTAGCCATAATCTTTTTTGGTCCCGATATAAGGAAATTTCTCAAGTAAATTACGAGAGAACTAAAATCGAAAGAGAAAAAGCAAGACACGAGAAGCAGAGGGATTGGGAGGAAAAGCAAGAAAAAAGTCGAAGAATCAGGGGGAGTATTGAAAATAACATTTCAAAAAATAAAGAAAAGCTGGATAAAGCCACCAATGCTTTAGAAAAAATTAAAGACAGTAGAAGAAACCTTAGAGATAAAATTTCTGAATCATACAGCGATAACTGGAAGAGGAAAGCTGAAGGTTGGTTAGATGAAATGGATGATAAAATCAATGATATTGAAGCATCAATTGAAAGAATAAGAGGTTGGATTTCTGAAGATCAGAACAAACTGGATAACTGGAATTAGGTAAATGCTATTGACATTATATTTCTATATGCTATTATAGATATTGAAAGGGTTATTAATGGGTTTTCAAAGAGTATTTCACATAAGTATTTTTTGATAACCCATTAAAACAATAACAAATGAATATTCATATTACCGAAGTGCCAAACCCAAATATCCGTTATATCAAATTTGCTGGCACACTGCACGAATCCTTTAAGTCAATTAAGGGTGTCATCTGTGTTGAAAAAACTCAAAATTCTTCTTGGGATCATATTGAAAAAGAAATTTTTCGTACCATCAATACTCTTCCAGGTTTTGAAAACACTCCTTTTGTTAAAACAAGAAAAGTGGTTTCTGAAAAAGAGTTCCAAAATAAATTTGAGGAAGACTGTGTTCAACTCAATAGAGAGATTGATGAACTGCTAGATTTTGTTAATAAAATTGAAGAAGATCGATACAATTAAATTTTAAAGAGAAGCTTGGCTTCTCTTTTTATTTTTTTCTAATTCATCTTTGTAAAACCTAAGTGGCGAAAATATGGATAAAAATTAAAATATAAACCAATTAAACAACCCAGAATAAAACATCCCGGGTTGCTATTACAAACAAAGTTCGTGCTCATTCTTATTGCCGTATAAAGGTTTCTTTCCCGGTCGTATCAACGTACCCGTCCGTACCACCATCATAGTCAATGGTCAGCAAATCATTGTTCACACTAAAGGGGATTGTTCCATAATTGTCAGTCAACACCCCACTTGAACCATTGAAGGTATAAGTGCCATTTGGGCCACCTCCCGGTTCGGTGTAGTTGTAATTAGTATCACTAATAAAGGTTATGGAACGGGACGAGTCGGTACTTCCCGTACCTATCCAACTGGTTCCGCTTAACTCAATACCTTTGGCATCATCATCACTTCCACAAGAAACAATGAGGGTACATACCATCAAGAGGGTTGAAAAGAAAAATGTTTTTTTCATTTTAATTAAATTTTAGGTTACACAAAAGAGAATAATCACCGTTATTCCCGCATTATTTTTTGACCGTTCACTATGAAATAGGAATTGGTGATTTCTGAGATGGATAAAAACTCATCTTTAAACCCCTGCGAACTTTTCGAAGCCGTTATCTTTATCCCAAGTTCAGGTAAGGTAGGGACATAAATTTCCCAACGACCGCTATTGACGGTGCCGCTTAAATCCCCGCGATTTAAATTGGGATTACTATTCCTTGAGTACCGATAACTTTTGCTGTAAAAACCGTTAGCATTAAATCGGTAGATATAATGTTCCCGGTACCATCCTCTTCCTGAATTAAAATACGGGCTCTTCCATACACTTTCATTGAGGATTTCCATCGGTTTGATTTCCTTAGCTCCATTCCACATTTTTAAACTTTGGGGCTGTATATAATTTTGATTGTTGAAAGTAGCTTCGGCACGTTTAGTAGCATTCACATACCAGATGCCGGTTCCCGGATACTCCGCTTCAAAGGTGAGGTTCCCTTGATTGTCATAACTCTTTTCAGCAATGACCACATCATTCTCAAAAATGGTTTCCCTCGTTGTGATTCCGGTATCATTAAAAACTTCAAATAATCCCTCTTTCTTTCCTGCGGAATAGTTTCCGGTAAAGGTTACCGTTCCTGAGGCATTTATCTCACGATAGAGACCGTCCCGTGCATCTTGGCTATATGTTTCTTCAATTTTTGTCCCATTCCTGCCATTGTTGACCCAAAGCCCCTCCTTTAAATTATCTTTATAGGTTCCTTCGAGATAGGGTTCACCGCTAGAATAATACGTTTTAAATGTCCCGTTAAGGCTGTCATTTTTATACTCCCTCAATTCTTTGCGCACCCCATCAAGGTAAAACTCTTCGACCTCACCATTTAGCTTTCCTAAAGCATAGTTTGTCCGAAAGAGCAGTTGTCCGTTTTCTTGAAATTCTTTCCACTCCTTATGTTTCAACCCCTGTTTATAATATCCAATGGTTTTAAGCTGTTGGTTTTCATAGTGATCGGTTATTTTTCCGGTATAGGGTTTATCTTTGTTCACTTCATAGAGTAAGCCATTTCTGTTCACCAGTGATTCAAGTGACACCTCTTTTTCTGAACAGGAAAAGAGCACAAGCACTATGAAAAAAAGTATTGAATGTTTCATAATGAGAAAATTAAAAGGTTCGTTAAGACAAACATACAAAAAATGTTTATATGTGAGGTAAATTATATGGGGTAATATTTTAGGGGTATATATGTCACATTTGTGATACACAAACAAGTATCTTAAAAATGGCTCAAAAGAAATCCCCCTTAAAGAAAGCATTCGACCCCCGTATTGAATATGTGGCGAAAAAACTAGAGAAGATACGCAAAGAAAAAGGCTTTACCTCCTATGAAAACTTTGCCATTGAATTTGGCATCTCACGGATGCAGTACTGGAGGATGGAGAAGGGAACGAACTTTACTTTTGAAAGCTTACTGAAAATCCTTGATGCGCATCAAATGACCTTGGCTGAGTTTTTTGAGGATTTTGATAAAAGGCTCAATAAATAAATGTACCCCATTAATAAAAAAAACTCAGACATCAAGCCCAAGATTTTGTGATACTTGAAGAGCAATATATTCAAAGGCAAACCACGCAAGGTCATTTTTTAAATCACTTTTAATGACATATGATGTTCCGGTACTTTCTTCATATTCAGTTCTAATATTTTCAATTTGGTGGTAATGAGTATCAAAAAAGGTATGAGTATCTACATAATAGATTAATGAATTAACCATTCCTGATACACATCCATATTGAAATAGGTCTGAAAAGAAAGCCGAAACGTCATCGTGCATTAAAGCTTCAATTGCGACAGCTTTTTCAATTGTATTTTCTTTTGATTGAGAAAGTATTTCTAATTCTTTAATAAGGTTTTTTGTAGTCATAGTATTAAATAAGGTTAACGAATAATACACGTGACGTTATTAGTGTGGGGCTAAGCATTTTTGCAAGGAGGAATCTAAAAGAGCATTCCTTGCAGAAATGATGAACACACGCACAAGCGTGATGATTATTTGTCCTTATTTTTACTGTGATTACTTATTAAAAAAGAATGAAATTTTCAATTAAAGGAAATAGGGAAAAGATGCGAAAGATCGGATATTTATTACCAAGTGCTCTCGGTGCAAAGTAGCCTTTAATACAATTGGGATTTCTTAATGCGATTTGAATATGGTTTTTATCTTTAAACCCTATAATTCCTCACCCTAAAAAAACACCTCGAACAGAATCATATTCTTTCGAGGTAATTTCTTTATTTAATAGGTGCAAAGGCATTAATTAATATTTAATCAAGTTCAACTAAAACTTGATTATCACCTTCAATAAATATTTGATGAAAATTAATCCAAATATATATCAATATGATTGTAATATTTATTTAGCTTATTACTTTCATAGAATGCAGATATACTTATCAAGTTATCGTTTTTTAAATCATAAATGAGTTCTACAAAAAAACGATCAATAGCATACAATTGATATTGAAAATTTGGGTTGGAATAAATTACCAGCGAATCTACAAACACTCCTTTCGTTGATAATGTAGTATGCTTTGCTTCTTTACTAAGTTGTATGAATTGATAGAGAGTCATTTTCGTTGAAAATATTCTTTAAAGTTAATTAAAACACTTTAAATAAACCATAATAAAAAGTTTGTTTGATAGCTTTTCTAAAGTATTTTAGTTGCTGTAATCCCCCGACAATTTTAGCACTAATACCTTGAGCTATAACAAAAACCCTATATTTGATACAATAAAGTATAGTTAACTTAAAGTGTTTTATGCTAAATATGGATTCATTAGAAAGAATATTGAATAAAGTCGGGAAAATTTATGGCAGTTTATAAAGTTTCAAAAAAAAATAAAATAAACCTTTTTAATTCGATTAAGAAGGAGGAAAATGCCTTTGGAAAATTCTCTGAAAGAGATGGTTTTATACCATTTCTCAATGAAATATGGGATTTAGAAAATTTGCCCTCAGAAGATGATAGGTTTTCTAATGCGCTTGAAGATACCATCCAACATACTATAAATAACGACGATTGGGATATCGACTACCTTTTTATTGAACGATTTCGATTATTTGATAAAGATGATATTTTTATAAAATTTTTAGAGACTGTCGTTGACCCACGTTTTCGGGAAAATGAGGACGATATTGTAAAATTTGTTCTTTTTATAAATTCGTTTATAGAGCAAGATGATTTAGAGCTTTATAGGAAAGACTATAATGATGATGGGTTACCAGTTTATTTAATCCAAAGAAAAAATCCGGAAAATTTATCAATCCATATCTCTAAAAATTCGATTCCTTTTTATGTTCAAAGCAATGGTTTTTTTTATAATAAAATCAGGAATCTTTCAAGCCAAAAAAATATTCCGGCATTCGTACTCTCTCACAATAACGGGTGGAATGATTTTGGGTTTTATACATTATTTTATTTGTTTTACTATGATGAAAAAGGTGTTGTTCACCAAGTTGGGGATATTAAAATAATGAGTGAGAATCAAAAAAACACTTCAACAATACCCGATGAATTTTTTATTCTTGAAAAAACTTTTTGTTCTTTAGGACAGGATATTACATATTATAAAAATTTAAAAAAAATCTTTGGAAGAGATTTTGAAAGTGTTTTGTTTGCATTAAAAGACGCGGCATTTTTTAACTCTATCCAAGAGAAATATGAAAACAATGATGTTTTTATAACCTCTTTAATTAGAGATGATTTTGCTGAACGACTTTTAAGACAAGCTAAGTATGTTCTATATGACTTCGATTTATCTAATCTTTATTCATTTAAATACTTTTTTAA
Source organism: uncultured Flavobacteriaceae bacterium (assembly GCA_964469175.1). Lineage (GTDB taxonomy): Bacteria > Bacteroidota > Bacteroidia > Flavobacteriales > Flavobacteriaceae > Planktosalinus. Next base: position 148,089 of record CAYXXY010000003.1, on the reverse strand, counting down.
ACCTAACTTCTCAAAAGAAATTTTAGATATTGATTTTAACTTTAATAACCAAAAACCAGTTCCGAATAGAGTATATGGAATTATAGGAAATAATGGTACCGGAAAAACTCAATTAATTACAACATTGCCTAAAGATATTTCTTTAAAAAAAGATAAGAACTTTAGTCCCAGAACACCCCTTTTTAGTAAAATTATAGCAGTATCCTATAGTGTTTTTGACAATTTTGAGATTCCTAAAAAAACAGAGACATTCAATTATGTATATTGTGGAATTAGAACGGATGAAGGAGACTCGTATAGTAAAAGGGGATTAACATTAAGGTTTCATCACTCTTGGAAAAAAATTAAAGAGCTCAAAAGGATGGATAGGTGGAGGAATGTACTCCTAAATTTTATTGATGACGAATTGGTTGATGAGTTTATCGTGAATGATTTAGAAAATGATGGGCTCAGTGTAGATATTACTAAATTTGGAGAGACTAAAAATAAATTAAGTTCTGGTCAAAGTATTATATTGTTTATTATTACTGAGATCGTAGCAAATATAAGATTTGATTCTATACTCTTATTTGATGAACCTGAAACTCACTTACATCCAAATGCAATAACGCAATTAGTAAATACAATATATGAACTCGTTAATCAATTTGAGTCATATTGTATAATCACAACTCATTCACCTTTAATAATACGCGAAATTTTTTCAAAGAATGTTTACGTATTAGAAAAACACGAAACTGTTTCTTCAATTAGAAAAATTTCAATAGAATCTTTTGGTGAAAATACATCAATTTTAACCGAAGAAGTTTTCGGAAATAAGGAAATCCCAAAACATTATAAGACTATGATTAATGAATTGGTAAGTCTTGGCTATACTTTTGAGGGGATGGTATCAATCTTTGAGTCAGATAATATACCTTTAAGCTTAAATGCTAAAATTTACATTAAAAGTTTAATCTCAAATCATAATGCGTAATTTAAAACCATATGAAGAGTCAGACTTTGATTTTCATCAAAATGTTATTCGTTCAAAAAATAACACTGCTACTGACCCAGATTATAAGACAAGATTAAACTCTTACAATCCAGCTATTTCTCAGTGTTTTGATGATTATAGAAATTGTTTTGCAACAAATTCATTGGTCAATTTAGCACCTAAACCGATGTCGTTATTATGTAAAAATGACCTTATGAGTCTTTATTCATATAGAAGTTCTCTAATTCAAAGACTTAAAGTTAAATTGACAACATCTGAATTAAATAGAATTATTAATACTTGTCAAAATTGTACTATTAACGAGATTAATTCATTTGATCATTACGTGCCAAAAGAAGAATATTCTGAATATATTGTAAATCCAATTAATCTTCTCCCATCCTGTACACAATGCAATTCTTATAAAGGTATACGTTGGAAGGAAAATAATAGTCCTCTATTTTTAAATTTATATTTAGATACATTACCTCAAGAACAATACCTGTTTGCTGATATTAATATAGTAGATGGAATTGTAGATGTTAATTTTAAATTGGATAATCCAAATAACATTGACAATAGTTTATTTCTTTTAATTAAAAGCCATTATACTAAGTTACATCTTTTAGATAGATTTAAACTTAACGTGGATTTAGTAATTACTCCTCTAAGAAATACAATAGAAACTAACAAAGAGGACTTACCTATAAATGAAATAGTAAGGTTAGTAACAAATACAAGTGAAGCAAACAGGAGAAGCTTTGGATATAATTATTGGAAATCTATTCTTGAACTAAGTCTTGTTAACAATCAAAACTTTTTGAATAGCATATAAAACCACCCCAAAGGGTGGTTTAAATAATTATATCTCAAATCATCATTCCATTATCAGCAAATGAAAAATAACTCTCACTGGTAAGAATAATATGATCCAAAACCTTCACATTTATAACTTCAGCAAGGGCTATCATTTTACTTGTGAGTAGCTTATCATTTGTACTAGGATTAATGTTTCCGCTAGGATGGTTATGACATAAAATTACACTACTCGAATTTGTGTTAATGATTAATTGAAAAATTTCCTTAACATTCACAATTACTCCAAGATCATTACCTATCGATATTTCAGATAGCCCAAGAAGCTTGTTTGAATTATTTAATAATAAAATCCAGAAAAACTCCTTGTGATCAATACGTTTTGCATCAATATACTTTCTAAAAATAGTTTCTGATTGCCTGGAAGAAGTTATCTTTATCATTGAATCAAAAACGGGTCTTTTATAGTGAACCTGCACTTCGTGAGCTGAAATTAGTTCTTTAATTTTAAGTGTTGTTTCCATACTTTTTAATTTTTAATTTCCTTAAGTATGAATGAACGAGAAGGGATGTTAAAGACTTCAAATATTACCGTTCTGGTATTTTCCATTGGATGCTTTTTGCACTAAAGGCTTTAGATAGTTTTCCATAAATACAAAGCTTTAGATACATTTCATAATTTCCAAGGTTGATAAAATCTGTGGTTTGAAAAACAGGATGAAATTGACGTTCCATATATTTTGAATCATCGAGAGAAATACGCATACAAATAATAGTTCCAACATTACCCAGTACCGCATCTCGAATCGGTTGATTAAGTTGAGCAATATATTGATGAGCCATTATCAAGCCTATCCGAAATTTTCTTAGTTCAGACAACATACTACATACAGTTTCTGTTGTGTAATTTTGAAACTCGTCGAGATAAACAAAAAAAGGAATTCTGTTTGTTTCTTTAATAGTTATTCTAGAAAAAGCAGCCGATGTAATGGCATTCAATAACATTGAACCAATCACATTTGAACCATCAATACCAAGCCTTCCTTTTGAACAATTAATTAGAAGTATTTTCTCCTGATTCATTATGTCACTAATATTTATTTGATTTTCATTTTCAACTGTAAATTGTTTTAATGCCGGGTGAGAAAGAAAGGCACCAATCTTATTATATACCGGCACAAAATCGTTTTTTGAGTATTGTTTAAATTCTTTTCTCCAGAATTCCTTAACATCTTTGTCTATAATGTTTCTGAGACAATCTTCCCTGTAATGTTCGTTATGAATAATTACAATGATATCACGCAAGGTAGCGTGTTCCTGATCTAAAAGGGTTAATAAAATATAACGCAGTATATTTTCAACTTTTGGTCCCCAGGCCTTATCTCCCCATAATTTCCTAAAAATTTCAATTAATCCTGAAGCAACCAAAGAACGCCTGTGATATGGGACTTTTTCAATTGGGTTATAACCAAGTTTTAAGCTCTTGTCTGGGATATTTATATAAACGATATCTTGCTTTCTATTTTCCGGTATTTCATTTATCACTGACTCAACTAAATCTCCGTGAGGGTCAAATAAACAGCAACCCCTTTTATAATAAATATCTTGAAGAAGTTTTGTCTTTAGGAGAGTGGTTTTACCAACACCGGTTTTTCCTATGATATAGGTGTGGAGTAACCTGTCAGCTTGGTATATACCAAAAGTTTTCCGCTCATTGCGGAAATTTGTTTCGGCAAAGTAAGTTATGTCCTTGTTTTTTATTAAAATATTCATTTACATAGTTTATAAATGAATATTTTAATAAAAAAGACTTCAAATTGTACCTTTAAAGTGATTCAAATAATTCTTCACTCTCTTCCAGATAATTTATAAATTCATCAATTGAACGTGGGCTAATGTGATATCCTCTTTTATCTCTTACATAATCAATTTGACTAATAGTATCTACATAGATATTTGGAGCAATAAAGTGACACATAGAGTTTTCCTTCACTTTTTTTGAAAATTCTTCAAGATGTCTTTCAATTGGCCACACTTCCATCATTGTCTGAGTTCTTCCTCCGGACATAGTCACTTCAACCAATATCCCGTTATTACCTTCAAAACATTCAATGTCACCTTGATTACCCTGGCCTCCTGCTGTAGAGGTAGGAATTCCTTCATCATCAGAAGGATAGTTTGGTATGATTTTTAAATCTCGATATTTTGCTTTTATCGCTAAAGAGGTTAAAAATTCTAATCGAATTGGATGAGATAATAGTTTTAGGACATCATCACTTGAATTTTTCCTAGTGGATAAACTTGAAAGTTCTTTTTTAATGGTTTCCCACGTATAATAATCTACCCATTTTAGTAGTTGTTCATCATTTTGATCAATGGTAAGAGGTTCACTTTCAATGGAAATTAAATTGGCATCCATTTCCGCCATATAATCAAAATATTCTTTTTCTGATTCAAATGTTGGATAATCTGAATACGTATTTAATACATATTCAACTTTGTTAATTTCGGTTTTATTGATATCAATAAACCTACCTCCACCTCTCAATGAAATCAATGTTGTTAATCTCATTTTTCGTATAAATTCATCTGGGTAATCAACCATTATTGATTTATCGGTTCTTACAATATCTTCACCATTCATTATTTCGTTTCTACAAATATCAGTTACGATTTCCCAGCTTGGATCATATCCGTATTCCTTTCGTAGTAATTTAATTCTTTGATAAAGTCTTTCAGAATCATTATCTTTCCAATAGAGAACCAATGGAATTTCTAATTTAGAAATTCCCGCACCATTAAAATCAGGGTCATTATTTAATTTTTGAATCGTTTGGAGGAGTAGAATTAAAGGTACATTACTATTGAGGACTTTAATAAAGGGATTATTTCTTTGATACTTTGCAAGGGCGTGAAGGAAAGCTTGTTGTTCAAATTCTGGGTGAGGTTCATTTACAAGTATATTTTCTCCCTCTTCTATTACTTCAATAGAATCTGCCAATCGTAACCCTATTTCAGAAAATTCTATTTCTTCTCCTGGCCAAAAGTAAACAAAGCCTAATTCCTTTGCAAAGTCATAATACGTTGCAAATCGCGAAGGCCAACCTCTATCAAATCCGGCTTCTTTATGTGCCTGTGGGTTATTATCCAAAATTTCTTGAACTTCATTTACATTTAATAGTAAATCTGAAAATTCACCACTCTTTGTTGTCGACCATTTATCCCTTACAATTTTACTGATCTTCATCGGCCTGTACAATCCATATTTAATTAAATCGCCGATAATCTCTGTAGCTAACTCATTAGTTAAAACCATCCCGTCGTAATTTTGGAATACATTTAAAAAACCCTTCATCCTTTTGGGATTCCTTAAAGTAGTAGTGAAAAGTAATGGTTTGTAAGTTGGTTTTTTGGCCATAATAATTTAAGATTGGATTTCTAAGAGTTTTAGTTTGGAACCTTGTTTCTCTTTTAAAATTGATTTATCATTTTTTTTAAAATTAGTAACTAATACCTCGTTAAAAACTTTATTCGTGTTGTCGTGATAGCTAATATAGTTACTTTTAATATTATAAGAGTGATATTTCTTACTCCATTCAAGGAATATCTTATTGGTTTTACCTTTATAATGGGTCACATTTGAAATAGCAAATTTTATATTTTTCTCATTTAGTTTTTCGAGGAAATTGATGAGCTTCTGCTCATTTTCGTCATTCCATAACTTATTATATTCGCTAAATGTAATTAGGTAAGGGGGGTCAAGATATACAAAGTCATTTTTTTGATAATCAATAGAATCTAAAAAATCTGTGAAATCTAAATTAAATAACCTTATATCTCTTTTGTTAGTAGTTGAAAAATATTCTTGAAGGGAAGTAAGTACATTTTTATTAAAATCTACATTTCCAACAGGTAGATTATACTCTCCTTTTTTATTAAACCTGAGCATTCTATTAAATCCGTAAATTAATAGAACGTAAAGTTCTAAGATATCCTTCTTTGATGTTGAATTGTATTTTTCTTTTAATTTATTGAAACCTTCCTTATTAAATTTTGCATAATATGTTTTTTTCCATTGAGCCTTTAACTCGCTTGGAACAATATCTTCTTCATATGAACGAGAAAGTCCATACTTTTTAATCACTTTTTTAACCTGTTTTAAAAATAATTCCGGGTTTTCAGACTGTTTTACAAGATAACTATGAATATTAACAACATTCTGATCTATATCATTTAATAGGTATTGCTCTGCTTTAATATTCAAAAATACTGAGCCACCACCTGTGAAAGGTTCTATAAATCGTTCTATATCATCGGGAAAATATTTACTGATTTTGGGAAGTAATTTATATTTATCTCCTACATAAAATAATGGGGAGCGGTAAATTTTAATTTCTTTATTATTCATATCACAATATCAGTTATTTGGTATTTTTTTTAGTGAGAAATAAATATTCTTTATGATCGTTAAAATCAGTTTTTCCTGCATTAAAATATTTATGAGACTGTTGGAATATTTTAGTAGGACCGATTTCCTCAAGAATTTCTTGTATTTCTTCAAGCTTAATTTTATTAGCTGATGACTTACTTTTTGATTTATAGGTATTGTTATAGGATACAGCAAGATATTTTACATCAAGGTTATTTACCAAATCCCTAAAGGTGTTTTTGGCTTGAACCGTACAGTATTTACTCATATTCTCAGGGTCTGGTTTTAGAGCAACACCATAGAGTTTTGGTTTTTCCCATTTTATAAGATTTTCATATATATGATAGAACCTACTGTATTGACGTGAGTTATACGGAGGGTCAATGTACGCAATATCTCCTTTTATTTTTTTTACTAAGATATTTGAGTCTTCACGATATATTTCTGCACCTTTGAAATCTTCCGTCTGAATTAACCTCATATTAAGTGGCTTTTTCTTGATAGGTTTTTTGATATAAGCATCAAAATGACCAACAGTATTTGCTAGTTTATCTATTGTATATATTAAAGAAGTTAAAAGAATTGAATATTCTTTTTCATTTAGTAGTAGTTCGGATTTTTTTTTCTCTATATCTTCACGTATATATCCTATTAATTTTGCAACATCTTTCTCAAAAAATTTGCTTCCGAAATTTTTGGAGAAATAATTTGCCTTAATCTTTTTAGCGTCAAGAGAATTATAGTGATTGATTAATTCAACAATATTTTTTTTATTCCACTTTTGATGTTTAAAAAAAGCATTGTAAGTTACCTCATTTGAATACAAAATATCATTAAGTATAACTTTCTTATATTTTGCCATTGCTGATTTTGCAACAATCGCAGTTCCAGAAAAAATATCAATAAAAGTTCCTCTTTGCTTAGTTTCTTTATCAATAATTTTCATTATCCAATTTGTCAATTTTGCTTTATTACCAATGTATCTTCTACTTTGAAGCTCGAATTTTTCTAAATTATCGTAGTCACTAAAAATGATGTTTCCAAATCGCAACTTCTGTTCAGCTAGATGGAATCCTTCAATGCCAAAATCTTCACTTTTAATCTCACTTATAATTTTATCACTGATTAATTGTTTAATTAATTCTTGCTCACTGCATTGGTAAAACAAGGCCAAATTTTGGACCTGATTTTTGGTTGGAAGTCGCTTCCCATTTTCAATTCTACTTAAACTTGTATAGTTTATAGAAGTTTGATCCGCCACTTCTTGTAGGGGAAACCCCTTGTTCTCCCTAATAGTTTTTAATGTATCTCCTATTGAAATTAATGTGTCCATCATACTTTGACCTATTTTGACAAATATAAAAATATTGTCAAAGTTTTTACTATTTGAATCTGAAAAAATACTGTTTAAATTTTTAGTTTTTGATAAAGATTTCATAGAGAAGATGTTCCATTCTTCATTTAGTATAACATCTATTTAAAATCTCAACCTACGAAGAACTCTGAGCATTTTTTTCTTAATAGAAAAACACCTTCAATTTAACGTCACACCAAAATAATTTAAGCCACTTTATCTTTCTCCCATATTAATGGTGAAGGAGTTAAAAAACTGTACTTTATTAAAATAAAGCCAAGTAATACCTTGCTCCACAAATAACACCAATTTGTTGAACTAAAAATAATAAGCTATGGAAATAAGTGATTTTCAATCTTTACTGATGTTCTTATTAATAGTACTTTTTGTACTTATTGTATTACCTGAGAGGACGAGAAACAACGTCACAAAAAATTATAAATCATTTTTCCCTATGACTGGGATTACTAAGATTATATCTAAATGGATTAAATATAATAATAGGTCTAAAAGAAGAGAGAAAGACTGACACTGAGACAATGAGTACAATATATTTTATATATTTGATAATCCCCTCATATTTAATCACTGAAATGATTTTCTGTGATGATTCACATAATCCGAAATAATATATATTAATAAATTACGTGATAAAATAATAATATATGTATATCCAATCACTTACGATTAAAAATTTTAAAGGTTATGAAAACCTAGAATCACTAAAATTTACAGAAGGAAAGAATATTATAGTTGGTGATAATGAAGCAAAAAAAAGCACTATTCTAGAGGCCATTAATCTCGTCTTTACCGGTACAATAAACGGGAAGTACCTTACTGAGGATACATTAGATCCCTATCTTTTTAACAATTCAGCAGTTAATGATTTTATTGAAAATGTAAAGAAAGGGAATAGACCAGAATATCCTCCAGAAATTCTTATAGAATTATTTTTTTCTGATGACACTCATTCTGATTTTCAAGGATCAGAAAACTCCTTTTCAGATAAAAAAGCGAAAGGAATTTATCTAAGAATCGCTTTAATGGAAGAACATAAAGAATACTATCAAAATCTTGATCAAGATGACCTCCGGTCGCTACCGATTGAACTATATTCAATAGAATTAAGACGATTCTCTGGAGGAAGACAACCTAGGGCATTACTTCCTATTAAGGGTTCCTTTATTGACACTTCGTCAAACTTTCAAAATGCCTCTGACCAAACTATTTCAAAAATACTCAAGCAAAATTTAAACACAGATGATAAAATAAAGGCTAGTCAGTTTTATCGAGGTTTGAAAGAAAATTATAAAGAACACGAAATTCACTCAAAATTAGAAAAGCATATTGATCACCCAAATACCTCTGTCTCAATTGATCCATCCTCAAAAAACGCTTGGCATACACATCTATCTGTTTATATAAAAGATATTCCTTTTGCTTTTGTAGGAAAGGGATTGCAGACTATACTTAAGACCAAAGTCGCTTTATCAAGTAAAAAAACCGAAGAGGCAAGTGTTGTACTTATTGAAGAACCAGAAAATCACTTATCTCATAGTACTTTAAATGAATTAGTATCACTGATATCTAATAAATATGGAGACAAACAAATTATTATTACTTCACACAATAGTTATGTAGCAAATAAATTGAATTTAGTAAATTTAATATTATTGAATGATGGAAACCCGTTATATTTCAATGATTTAGATGAAGATACTCAATATTTCTTTGAGAAATTACCAGGCTATGATACCTTAAGGCTACTTTTATCTAAACAAGTTATTCTAGTAGAAGGTGATGCAGATGAATTAGTCGTTCAAAAAATATATAAAGATATCAACGATGGCACACTTCCAATTGAAAATGGAATTGATGTTATTTCAGTGAATAATACATTTGGTCGATTCTTCCAGTTAGCAAAACCTTTAAAAAAAGACGTTGCATTAATAATAGATTTGGATAACAAAAAGGAATCTAGAGAAGCACTTAAAAAAGATTTAAAAAAAATCAATCATATTGATGTGTTTTTTGAAGAAAATGATGAATATAAGGGCACTCTTGATAATTATAACAACAATACTCTTGAACCACTTCTTTTGAAGTATAATGGGATAAAACTTTTGAATCGTATATTTAATAAGGATTTTAAATCTGATGATGAAATATTGAAGTTTATGAAAGACAACAAAACTCAATGTGCGTTAGATATTTTTAAATTTAAAGAGAAAATAACTCCTCCAAAATATATTGTTGAAGCACTAAATTTCTTAGAAGGTGAAAAAAGTACTGGTTTATGAGTAGGAACAAACTTATAATTGCTTCAGCAGGTGCGGGAAAGACTACCTATTTAATTGATAAAGCATTTGAAATAATTGATAAAAGAGAAAATGTAAAAATTCTTATCACTACGTATACTAGATCAAATGCTGAACAGATTAGAGTAAAAGTTAAAAAAAGAAATTTTGAAAGAAGTGGGAATTATAATATACCTAAGGATATTGTTATTCAAGAATGGTTTACTTTTCTTTTGAGAGAAGGAGTAAGACCTTTCAAATCATTGATGGACGATAGCTTAAAATATAAATCTATAGGGCTATTTCCAGATTTTCAATATAATATTAACCGATATAAATCTGAAAATAAAATTCTTGAACATTATTTTGTTAATTATAAAATAATTCCAAACTCTATATCAAAATTTGTTTGTAAAACAAATGAAAAAATCGATGATGAGGTAATAAATAGACTCTCAAGTCTTTATTCTTATATATTTATTGATGAAGTACAAGATTTAGCGGGGTATGATCTGGAATTAATAAGAGAATTATTTAAATCTCCAATAAATATATTGCTGGTTGGTGACCCAAGACAGGTAACTTACTTAACAAACCAGCCAAAACTAAATAGCCCATATAAAAATGGAAAAATTGAACAATATATTAAAGATAAATGTAACACTTTAAGTGTTGAACTTGATAAGAAAACACTTAGGGAGTCACATAGAAACAATAGTCATATATGTGATTTTTCCTCAAGATTATATCCCTCAATGGATATATCATTACCTTGTACTTGCCTAAAATGTAGAATTCCAAAAAATTATGAAGGATTGTATGTAATAAGGGAGATAGATGTGGAAAAGTGTAAACAAAAATTTATAGGTGAGAATATTGGAGTATTAAGATGGCAAAAAGCAGTTCATCCAGAGAAGAATTATGGTGACTCAAAAGGCTTAACATACCAAAGGGTTTTTATTTACCCCACTAAAACAATTATCGACTACCTAAAGGACGGTAATTTGATAAAAGAAGTTAAGAATAAAAAAGGTATTATTGAAGAAAAAGATGCTTTTGATATCGCAAAATTTTATGTAGCAGTTACTAGGGCGAATACGAGTGTCTTTATAATTTATGATTATAAAGATGAAGAAATATTCATTAAAGGTATTCAAAAGTATACAGAACTAAAAGATAACTAGATAGGTTTGAACTATAAAAAATAATATAAATAAAAAACCTTAAGTTCGAGCATTACACACGACTGGCAGCAGTCTTGCATCCAAGTCTTCATAACAGGTGAAAACACTATATTTTTCAATGCTTTTTGTAGGTTCGAGCGTTGCAAAATATGCACTGTATACCTTAAACCCTTCATCAAGTACTTTTAACGCTTTAGGCCTTATAAAATATAGCTTTTTTCCTTTTAATTTTAGGTTCGAGCAGAAATTTGAAAGCACACTGTTTTTCTTTTTATCATCATTACTTTTGAATATTTTTTGTGTTTTGAGCATTAGTTCTGATGCTGAAATGAGGGTAGTAAGCCATTGATTTGAATCGTATTTAATATTTTGGTATTCCACGTGAAGCACCTTTAGCTTTTCCTGTGTTTCTTTCTTTAATTTTAAATACTCTTGTGCATTCAGTTCTCCTTCAACACGCATCTCTAGATATTTATCAAGATTTGAATTTAGCTTATGAATGTTCTGTTTAAGGTTTTTTTCAATTACCGTTTCAGAAGTCTTTTTCTGGTTTTCTCTTTTTAACAAATTGATGAGGTATTTGTAATATTCCTCATCTAAAAAGAGTCGTTCAAAAATGATTTGTATTTGTTGCTCTACTACGTTTTCTTTTACTGCTTTTTCCATACAATTCATTCTTCGTCTGGTACATCTGTAATAAGTGTGATTAAGTACCGTTGGGTTTTTCATTTTCTTTATATCTAAAGCACAGTTTGGACAGGTATGAGTATTCTTGACTGAAAACTTATGTTTACATTTTGTGCATATTATTTGGTGTTTATGATCTGGACAAACATTGGAAGTGCAATGGCCACATTTAATAATTCCTTTGTATTTATGGTTAATGTTATTCTTTCGTGTAGGCCTTGAATTTCCTGATAATAATTCTTGAGCACGATAGAATTCATTTAGAGTGATCATAGTTTTATGTTTTCCAACAAATTCAACGCTTTCATCTTGTTCATTGTTCCAGTAGAAAATACCGGCATAAAAAGGATTTTGGAATAGATTTCTTATTGTATTTATAGTATAAGGTTTTCCTTTTTTGTTCCTCAATCCTATTATTTCTGCCTTTTTGTGAATTTCGGGCAGGGTATAGCGTTTCGTTAATAAAAACTTCCAGAGTCTCTTAACTAAAAGGTAACTTTTTTCGTCAATTTCTATTTCTTCATCAATACCTATTTTAAGAGGTTTCTTTTTATTATGGAGATACCCAATTGGGAGAACCGGAGTTGGGTACCATCCTCTTTCCGCTTTTCTTCGCATTCCTCTTTTAGTATCTACACTCAAATCTTTTACATACTGATTAGCCATTCCAAATTCTACCTGCATCATAATAACATTATCAGAGGGTCTATATTCACGACCATAGGTTTGAATATGAGAAAGAATACCTTGTTGGAGCATCCAAGATATTTGACCTCCATCTACGGGATTTCTCGCTAAACGATTAAGTTTCCAACATAAAATTCCCTGAGCCTCTCCTTTGTGAATTCTTTTCAACATTTCATTAAAGCGACCCCTTCCTGGTTCTTTTGCAGATTTTGATTCTGAAATTAAATCAATTACGATAAGTCCTTTATCCTTTGCTATTTTTTGAACTTCAAAGATTTGATCTTCAATAGAAGCGACCTGCTTATCCTCTCTGTCTGTTGATTTTCTAGCATATATAAAGTATTTTAATTCTTTTTGCATATCTATTTATTCAAAAATGGACACCAGAGAATTTGATTTAAGTTACCACACAAAAATCACTCTGATGCCCATTTTTAAACTTAAATCAATAATTTTTGTGTGGTTATTTGGAGTATATCATTTTTAATTAAACAAAACTATTGCTCAATAACACTTGCAATAAAACACAGCATTGTAATAATTTCTGCTTTCGCATCATCAGTAGAAAGAGTTTCACCATATTTATTTCTATAGATTCTTTGAAATTCTTTAATATCCTCTTCAGTAAGTTTTTCGGGTATTCTTAATGCCATTGCCTTAATAATAATCTAAGATTTTTTTTTCAAAAGACTTCTTAAAGAACCATTTGTATAATTTTTGAATCATTTTTGTATTTCAAATGTTTCATAAAATCAGGGTATGCTCAAACATTCAACTCAGGTACCCAACGCTATATTTGATGTCTATATTAAAAGACTTAAACCAAGTGAAGTTCTTGTACTTCTAGTTATTGTTCGTCAAACCCTTGGATGGTTAGATTTACAAGGGAAAAGAAAAACAAGAGACTGGATAAGTCAAAAACAGTTCGTTATCAAAACCGGATTAAGTGCTAGAACCATTTCAAGAAGCATAGACAGCTTAATTGAAAAAAGATTAATACTTGCAACTGATTTTGCTTACAGTCCTTTAAAAACTTCAAAACAAAGAAAGGGTAAATCTCGAATTTATTATGAATATCTCTTTAATAAATTCAAGGACAAAAACACCTCTTCTAATGTGCAAAATTTACCCAATACAAAACTAACTATTACAAAAAAGGGACAAGGAATTACAAAGCTTACTGATTGGGAAAGGTTTCAGCAAATCAAAAGCAGGGATGAGTATGGATAATATTTTATTGAGTACATTTTTTTTAACGGGAATGTAAACATTCCCTAATTGAAAAAAGTACTCATAAAAATTAAGTTTTACCCTGCAAACTGACGATATCGCGGTATACTTAAAATATTAATTGTCCATTTGGATAATTTTTGAAGCATTTTAAAAAATGGTTGCACTCCTATGATAGTCTTGAGGCAAAAAAAGCTTCACTGGTCGTATGAACTATTTAAAAATATTTAGAAAAAAATCTAAGTTAACACAAGATGATATAGCATACATATTTGAAATACAAAAAACGAGTATTTCTCGATATGAAAAAGGAAAGCGACTGCCATCGCTTCCCATAATTCTTCTCTACCATCTCTTTTTTAACGTGTCTCTCTCCACCTTGTTTAAATATATGTATTTCGATTATAAACAAAAGGTTTTAAAACGTACACAAGAATTAATAGAGCTCTTAAATGAAGATGCAAACTCACCAAGAGTCCAAGAAAGAATATCATATCTTCAAAATGTTGTGAACAGAATCGGGTGTTTACAAGAAAATTATGATGAAAAGAAAAGAAAGGATTGATATTACACTTTCGATATATCCAAATAGTTACGGATTTGGCTTTACCGTAGCTGAGAATTTTAAAGAATTAATTGATTATGGGGTAGTAAAGATTTCACCAATTCAAAACAAAAAGACTTTAAAACGATTTTTAGAGTTTTTGGATTTTTATAAGCCTCAAGTAGTTGTATTGAGAAATTATTCAGAAAAAAACACTAGAAAGAGTTCAAGAATTCTGAAACTTATCGATAAGATGGTTCTAAAAGCTAAAGAGAAAAAAATGAAAGTGTTTAAGTATTCACGTGAGGATATTAAAAATGTTTTTGATCAATTTGATTCAAAAACAAAATATGAAATTTGCAAAACACTAATTAAGTGGTATCCACAATTAAAACAAAAGATGCCAAAAGCTCGAAAAGCTTGGGAATCTGATTCGTATTCGATGAGTTATTTTGATGCACTATCACTACTTATAACGCATCTATATATTTCTGCATAAATAATTTAGAAAAACCTATTAAAGTTTAATTCCTTTTCGGGGTTTTTTATTTGCCATTTGTTTTGTTTTCTATATGAAGTTTACTATTTAGTTGCACTATTAAATTTTCATTTTTATCTTTTGAAAAGTCATTGAATTGCCAACCACGTGTTTCATCAAAATACTTGAAAACCTTAAAAATCTTATCCCAGTCTTTACTACTATTGAACTCTTGTTTATCTAATGAGCAAAATGGTATGATGAATACCATTTTTTTACAGGTAAATTGAAAATCACAAATTGCATATGGTAATTTTGTTTTATTTGATTTTCTTAAATAATAAAATATTTTTGGCTGTTTAGAGAAATGCTCATATGATATTAACTCTGCTACCTTAGGAAGTTTATTTGTGGATATATACTTGCCGTTGATCCAATCAAATGTCTTTTCAAAATAATGTAATTGGTCTTCCTCAATAACCGAAAGAAAAAATTTGCAAAGTGTTTTATAAATGTTTTGTCGGTTTAAATCTTTTCCAAAATCAAGTCTTAGGTTATAAGGGTCTCCTTTTTTAGGTCGCTCATCAATATTCCAAAACTTAATTTCTACCGTTTCATTTTTAGTCATTTCAAAATTTCTCCCTTTTATCTTTTTTTTACCGCGTTTACCATCCACTTCATATATCGTCCGAAATAAAGATAAGTAAGTAATGATGTCTCCTTCAATAGATTTACCAAAGACTTCATTACATTTATCACATTCATCAAACAGGATTACATTTTTATTCCCTAACGCTTCAGACATAGCGTGTGCTTTATATTTAAAACTTACTTCGGGCACCTTTTTTTTACAAAATCTACACAATCGCTCAGTTTTTATAGGATTGCCAATAGATTTTCTAAATTCTCCTACTGCTCGGATATGATATTCTTCTATAACATTTTTGAACAACTTGTCGTTTTCTTCTTTTATTTCTTCAAAAGATCGATTTCCTGACAAGGAATACAAGTAAGCATTTAAATCAAATGATAATTTTGGGGTTATTGGCTCATTGAGTATAATGACAAACGCTTTATTGTCACCAGTTTTTTTGAAAAAGGATATAAGTCCTTTTATCTGCGGAAGATTTTTTTCATATTTTTCAGATAATAAAATAAAATCATTCTTTATGTTCAGGGTATTGAACTGTAATAGTTTTAATCTTTTTACCCTATTCCCATATTCATCATTATCAGCAAAAATTGATAATAAATCATTTACAAATTCTACAACTTCATTATAGTTTGATGATGACATTATAAAACCTTGACTATCATTCAGTGATTTGAAGTTGCAAGTAAATTTGTACTTGCCATTTTCTTGGGTGATAATAACTTTATCGGGTTTCATATTTTACTACTTTAAAAAAATAACAATATAATATGTTTTATTTTCTCAAAAAATTAGTAAAGCATTATTCTTTAAAGTGATAATAAAGTTTGGAAGTCCGATAAACATTCGATGAGTTATCTTTATGTAGAGATAAAGATTTATTAATTTAATTAGTTTTTTGTTGTACCTATGTTGTACCCAACAAAAAAGCCAAAGAATTAAATCTTTGGCTTTTCCTTTATTTACTTAGTAGCGGGAACAGGACTCGAACCTGTGACCTTCGGGTTATGAGCCCGACGAGCTACCTACTGCTCTATCCCGCGATATGGATTTAAAAGAAAAAATGCTTTTTGAAAGTCAACCATACATTGACCATTTTTCCTTTCAGTCTGCAAATATACAACAGATTTCTGTTTCTGCAAGAGTTAAAGTTAAATCTTTAACTAGAACAATCCGGAAATATTTCCGTCATCATCAATGTCAATACTTTCTGAAGCAGGATGAGCGGGAAGTCCGGGCATTCGCATAATATCTCCGGTTATGGGGATTAAAAACCCGGCACCGGCGGCGATTTCAATTTCCCTGACTGTAATGATAAAATCTTTAGGCCTTCCCAATAAATCAGGGTTGTCTGAAAGCGATTTCTGGGTTTTGGCAATACACACCGGTAGATGTTCCAATCCCAAACCGGCAATTTTCTTTAAATCCTGCTTGGCTTTGGAACTGTAATCCACGTGCTCTGCTCCATATATTTTTGTGGCAATGGTTTCAATTTTTGTTTTCACAGGACTTGCCCATTCATATAGTGGTTTAAACTGAAAGTTATTTTCTTCGATAGCCTGAATGACTTTTTCGGCAAGTTGTAAAGCGCCTTTGCCTCCTTTTTCCCAAACTTCTGCTAGGGCAACTTTTACTTCTTTTTCTCTTGCAAAATCTTCAATCACTGCTATTTCTTCGTCACTATCTGTGATGAATTTGTTGATTGCAATCACCGGGGTTAAACCAAAAAGTTTGATGTTTTCCAAATGCTTTTCAAGGTTGGGCAACCCTTTTTTAAGCGCATCCACATTGGGGGTTTTTAAGTCCTTCAATGCTCCTCCTCCGTGGTATTTTAATGCCCTGATGGTTGCGGTTAACACAACGGCTTTCGGCTTTAATCCGGCGCTTTGGCATTTGATGTCAAAGAATTTTTCTGCACCCAAATCAAATCCGAAACCGGCTTCAGTTATCGTATAATCTGAAAAAGTCATCCCCATTTGTGTGGCGAGTACCGAGTTGGTCCCCTGGGCGATATTGGCAAAAGGTCCGCCATGAATAATCGCAGGGTTTCCTTCCAGTGTCTGCACTAGGTTGGGTTTGATGGCATCTTTCAACAGGGCAGCCATAGCACCTTGAGCTCGTAAATCGCTTACATAGATGGGTTTTTTGTCGAAAGTGAATCCTATAAAAATGTTACCCAAACGTTTTTTCAAATCACTCAAACTTTCAGAAAGACAAAGGATGGCCATAATTTCTGAAGCCGCTGTAATGTCAAATCCCGTTTCTCTTGGGATGCCCGAAAGTGTTCCGCCCAGACCCACAATTATTTTTCGTAAAGACCGGTCATTGACATCCATTACCCGTTTCCACGAAATGGTGCGCGGATCAAGATTAATTGAGTTAGCCTTGCTCTGTATATTATTATCGATAATCGCCGAAAGTAAATTGTGTGCTTTCTCAATAGCCGAAAAGTCGCCCGTAAAATGAAGGTTGATATCTTCCATCGGGATGACCTGTGCATAGCCGCCTCCGGTAGCTCCTCCTTTAATCCCAAAAACAGGGCCTAAAGAAGGTTCCCTTAAAACTACTGTGGTCTTTTTTCCTAATTGGTTCAAACCTTCAGCCAGCCCTATTGAAATGGTTGTTTTTCCCTCACCGGCCGGTGTGGGGGAGATGGCAGAAACCAGAATGAGATTGCTTTGATCAGTTTTTGTTTTATCAATAAGGTGTAACGGAAGCTTGGCTTTGTACTTGCCATACATCTCAATTTCTTCAGAATCAATTCCTAGTTTTTCTGCAATTTGGCTTATATGAAGTGGTTTGGCTTTTCTTGCAATGTCTAAATCGGTCATGGCATATATTTTTTCAGTGATAACCCCAAAAATAAACCATCCTATTGCATTTAAGAATGATAAATGTCAAGATAGGATTTGAAGGTTAAAAATCATTCTTTTCGGTTACTGTCAGGTTAAATCGGTTTTAAATGTATAAACCAAAAAGTGAAAGCCCTAAGTTTTAATATAACCTTGTACATTTTATAACTAAGCATTAACTACTCCATTGTAGTATATGTTTTAATTTTATGGAACTAACTTAAAAACAATAAATTATGAAAAATTCAAAAATAATTATGGCGTTCTTTCTGTTGGTGTCAATGACACTTTTTGCTCAAACAGAAAAAGACAAAGAAATCATTAAAGATGCTGAAAAAGCAAAGGCCGAATTTATCAAAACCAATAAATCCATTGAAAGCCAATTTAAAAATTCCACTGCTTATGTAATTTTTCCCAATGTAGGTAAAGGAGCCCTAATTGTAGGAGGTGCTTCAGGTAATGGAGCTGTTTACAGAGGTGGTAAATTAGTGGGTATGGCCAGTATGAAACAATTGGATGTTGGGGCACAGATTGGTGGTGAAGCTTACAGCGAAGTGATTTTTTTTAACAGTGAAGAAGCTTTTAGCAGGCTTAAAAACAACCAGTTTGAATTAACTTCACGTGTTGCAGCTGTTGCAGTTGAAGAAGGAGTATCATTGGATACCAAATTCACTGATGATGTCGCGGTTTATGTATTGCCCAAAGCAGGGTTAATGGCTGAGGTCTCGGTGGGTGGTCAGAAGTTTGAGTACAGACCTCTTAACAGGGCTAAAGCTTCAAATAAATAATTAGTTAAAATAAATTTTTAAATTAGAAACCTCTAATTCTCCAACTTTTAAATAGGTTGAGATATTAGAGGTTTGATTTTTTGTTAAAAAAGGGCTTACCTTCTTCTTGTACTATTGCGCTGACCTGAACCTCTAGAGGATCTTTTTTGCCTTTGTGGTGTTTTTTCCACGTGATGGTTAACCAAAGAATAATTATCATTTTCCAAAACAGGAATCGCTTTCCCGATGAGTTTTTGAATGTCTTTCAAATAAGCTTTCTCTTCTGCATCACAAAATGCGATGGCAATACCATCTGCCCCGGCTCTTCCTGTTCTTCCAATGCGGTGTACATAAGATTCAGGAATGTTGGGAAGTTCATAGTTGATCACGTGGGTGAGATCGTCTATGTCAATTCCTCTTGCGGCAATATCTGTAGCTACAAGCACACGGGTTTCTTTTGATTTAAAACTGTTCAAAGCACGTTGACGGGCGTTCTGGGATTTGTTACCGTGAATGGCTTGTGATTTTATACCGGCTTTAACAAGGTCTTTCACCACTTTGTCTGCGCCGTGTTTGGTGCGCGTAAATACCAGTGCCCTGTCAATATTTTTGTCTGAAAGTACTTCTTTTAACAAATGCTTTTTGTTTTCCTTATCCACAAAATACACGGCTTGATTGATGGTGTTTGCGGTGCTTGAAACAGGAGTAACTTCCACTTTGGAAGGATTTACTAAAATCGTGTTGGCCAGTTTTACAATAGGATCGGGCATAGTGGCTGAAAAGAATAAAGAATGTCTTTTCTGCGGAATCTTAGTGATGATTTTCTTCACATCGTTTAAGAAACCCATATCGAGCATACGGTCTGCCTCGTCTAAAACAAAAAACTGTAACTGATTTAACTGAACAAATTTCTGATTGATTAGATCCAGTAATCTTCCGGGTGTTGCTATTAAAACGTCCACTCCAGAACGCAAAGATCGCACCTGGCTATTTTGACTTACGCCGCCAAAAATCACTTCATATTTTAAATTGGTTTTGGCGCCATAATTTTCAAAACTTTCGGCAATTTGTATGGCGAGTTCCCTTGTGGGAGTTAAAATTAAAGCCCTGATGGGTCGCCTCCCGCTATGGTGTTCACGATCCTGATTCATCAATTGTATGATGGGGATGGCAAAGGCAGCGGTTTTTCCGGTTCCGGTTTGGGCACAGCCTAAAATATCCTTACCCTGAAGAGCAAGAGGAATGGTTTGTGCTTGAATGGGTGTTGGGGTTGTATATCCTTCATTTTTTAAAGCCTCGAGGATGGGGGCTATTAAATTTAAATCTTCAAATGTCATTATAAATGGTAAATAGTTTAAGACCGAATCAATTGTAAAAGGTTCACTGTCTCGGTCTTTGTGACAGGAATTCTTTTTTGTACTGCTTAAACTTTAAATGTGATTTGGAGGATTATTTCCGAAACTTAGGAAAGAAAAAGAGTAGCGATACCCTGTTATCATTTTGTTTAAAACGATGATAACTGGGGCAAAGCTACTTCTTTTTTTAAGATAATGGGCTAAATTATTTCTTAAGCTTAAAATCCTCATCCTTTAAAAGTATATTTATACTCAATGCAATTCCCGTTATTGCTGCAGCAATAAATAAAACAATGGCAAGGCCGGGGTATCCAAAAATGGTAAAGGCAGTGGGTATTTGCATGAGCATGGCGGCACCAATAATCATTGAGGCAATGATTACACCCAGTGTAATGCGGTTTGCCACTTTTTGAAAACCATCTGTAAAACGTTTTTCATCAATGCCTTCAAGTTTGATTTTAAAATCATTGTTTGCCAGGTTTTCAGAAATTTTGTTGATGCGCTCAGGAAGTTTTTCTGTAAGTTTTTTAGTTTCAAGAAGCACAGAGAAAAGGTTTTCAGGCTTTAATTCCTGAAACATTTTAGACTGCATCATTTTATGAATGTGTTTTTTTATGGCCTCCTGAGTGTTAAACTCGGGCGCTAAAGTAGCAACTACCTGATCCAGGTTTAAAAGGATTTTTCCAAGAATATTCAATTCCACAGACATTTGTATGCCATTTGATGCGGCAATCCTGTTCATTTGGATAAGGAGCTTTCCTGTTTGTAAATCCTTGGCATTGGTTATTTGAGTGTCCATCGTTACCTTATCGATGGATTTTCTAAAATCAGTTACACTACTATCTTCTGAAACTTCGCTCATCTTTAGTAAGACATCTGCAATGGCACTTCCCTCATTTTGACTAATGGCAATTAACAATTGCATTAAATTGTCCTGCATTTCTGAAGTGAGTTTTGCAACCATACCAAGGTCTATGAGGGCAATTGTATTTTCCCTTGTAATATGTACATTCCCGGGATGTGGATCTGCATGGACAAAGCCATCAATGATTATTTGTTTTAAATACCCTTCCAAAAGTTCATCTGCAAGGGGGGTTAAGTCGGCTTCCAGTTTTTTTATGGGGGAGATGGAAGTTATCTTTTTTCCATCAATAAATTCCATAGTGAGCACTTTTGATGAGCAATATTCAAGAAAAGGCTTTGGTACTATAAGATGCTGGAACTTCTCCAGGTTTTTGTTAAGAATAATGAGATTCTGTGCTTCACGGTTGTAGTCGAGTTCTTGTAATAGAATATGCCTTAATTCTGCCAGTACATCGTCAAAAGCATATTTTCTGGCAACCGCGCTGTGCTTAATGGCAAGGTCTGTCATTTCTTTCAATGTATCCAGATCATCAAAGAACTTTTTCCTGATTCCCGGACGTTGGATTTTTACGGCTACCTGTTTTCCAGAACGCAAAACTGCCCGATGTACTTGACCAATGGAAGCACTTGCCAGGGGTTCTTCATCAAAAGATTCAAAAGCTTTTGATATGCGAATGCCAATTTCTTCTTCCACAATTTCATGGACATCTTCATAAGGAATAGGATCCACATCATCCTGCAAACTTGCCAAAGCCTTCAAATAAGTATCGGGTAAAAGGTCTGGCCTGGTGGAAAGTAATTGACCTAATTTTATATAGGTTGGTCCCATATTTTTAAGGTCTTCCACTAATTCTTCGGGAGTCTGGTTGTATGAGGTGGTAATCTCATTTTCTGCGACTTCATCTTCTATAGCGTTTTGAGCAGTTTCATTAAATAAATCACTGTTCCAATATTTAAGCATAAAGCCTATGAATTTTCTATAGCGCTCTAAGGAATCGGGTAGTATTGACATGATATCGGGTTTGGTAGTTTAATGAAATATAATGGATTCTTTTGGAAGAAATAGTTAATGAAAATATAAGAAAATCAAAATTAAACAGCTGATGGTCTTTTTAATACACGGTAAAGTATGTAAGCGACAATTAAAAGAATTAAAAATATTCCGGCCGGCCAGAAAAAAGTATGGCTCTGAGTTTCTTCCTCCAAAGCCCCATAATACACAAACCCACTCCAGTAATAGGGTGATTTATTTGCATTTGATATCTTATTGTTATTTAAAAAATCCAGTTTGGCGTTTCTGTTTGCAATAAAAGCCGAATTATTTTTACTGTAATGTTCATAAAAGGAAGTCATGAGCTGCGAAGTGGAAAGGTCATTGACTTTCCAAAGGCTAAAAAGCAGGTTTTGTGCACCTGCATATTGAAAGCCACGTGCGAGACTCATCGCACCTTCCCCGGTCTGAATTTTACCTATTCCCGTTTCACAAGCACTCAGCACCACCAGTTTTGGGTTTAAATGAAGGCTGTAAAATTCTTGCAAAAGCATCACATCATCATAAAACTCCATAGCTGCGGGAATGGTAAAGGTGCCACTGTGGGCGTGTGTGGAGAGATGCAAAATAGAATAATCTTTCGCAAAAGCGAGAAAATTTTCCTTTGATGCTTCCTGATGCATCAAAATGTGTGTTTCCATCAAATTGCTCAGGTTTTTTGCCTCTTCCAGGGAGTATCTTAAAGGTTGTACACTGTTTTCAAACACAGGGAAAACACCCAAAACCGAGTTCTTCATATCTGGTGTTTTTGCATTGTGGTATAAGGCGGCAGAGGTGTTGTAAATCACGTTGTTTTGTTTGACAAGAAATGGCATGCCTGCATAAGAGTTACTTTGTGTGGAGGCCGTAAGTAAGGCCTCAAAAGGGATAAAATGCAGCAAACCATCAGGAATGAGGATGAGGTTTTTGTTTTTGTGAAGGGATTCTGGCAGTAATAGTTTGTAAAGGGAAAAGGCATTTTCTTTAAATCCTGCAACATCATTGTTTATCATCATACTGTTTTCAAAATATCCTATAAACCCTGCAATCTGTTCATACAGGTTTTTATCGACTTTTGTTTTTTGAAAATTGACATCATCTGCCGAAATTTCAAAGCGATACAACATCTCTTTTCCAAAAAAGTAAGTGATTAAAACAGCATTGTCTTTTTGAACTTTTGACTGAATTTCCTTAAGCGAAACGACCGGTGAAATTTTATCAGGGTAGTTTTTTGCGATTTCATTTTGAAGTTCTTTAATGGCTAAATTTATGATGCTTAATGAGTCATTAATCCCCTGAAGTTTTTGTGGATTTGCAGTTGTTAATTGCTCCCTGATCAATTCATTGATTTTTTGTTCCTGAATACCGGTAAGGCGATTCCTTTCCTGAAGGGTTTTATCTTCAGGATAAGTTTCCAAAAGGGATTTTTGTGAAATCACTTCGCTAAGGACAGATGCTTTACTTTTTTCGGCGTAAGCAAAAGCCATTTCCAAATATTGAACATCCCGGGTTTTTGAATACTGCTCATACAAGATTTCCAGACAACGTTCTGTGCGTCTTTTCCTGGCGGCCTGATGAATGATTTTCACTTCCTGAGTTGTGTATTGCTCATACAACAAACCGGAAACATAAAAGCTGAGATCATAATACTTCAATGCCACTATCTGATTCTCCTGAAGATTAGCCAAGCCATCAAAAATGGATAAAAACGTATTTTCTGCATACAGCATTTCTCTTTCAGGAATTGTAGTGGCTGTGATACCGGGCACTAAAATTTGCAGTGCTTTTTGAAAGTTTTCAACGGCTTTTTCTGTTTCCTTTTTGTGGACAAAAATGGAGGCTTTATCAACATAAAATCGTGCCAAGTCCCTGGCTAGCGGAACCTTTTCAGATAATTTACTTTCAGCTTTTTCAAGGATGGATAGTGCCTTCTCAAAGTCTCCTTGTTGGGCTGCCAGTAGTGCCTTGTTTCTTTGGCTTAAAAAATCATTTCCCTCTTTTTGGTCCAGTAAGTTTTGAGCTTTTTCAAATTGTTGAAGTGCCATAAGGTTTGTCGCCAGATTGTTCTCCAAAGCCGATTTCTGTTCAGTGCTTATACCGGGCATTTTTAATCCTTCCTGTATGAGTTCAATAGCGGTTTTGTGCTTGCCGGTGTTATGATATACCACAGAAAGGTTGAGGATACCGGCAATTTTTTGGATGGGGTTATTCTGCTTTTCAGCGAAAGAGAGATAACTTTTTATCGTGTTTTCGGCATTTGTGAAATCACCTGTTATGGTATAGAGATTGCCTAAAGGTTTGAGGCAAAATTCAATAATATCATAGCCGTCAAGTCGTTTTTCCCTATAATTCCTCCAGGCTTTTTCATAATATCTAATTGCTTTTTGGTTGTTGCCAAACTGCCTTTGATAATAGCCCATATTGCTGTTCAAAACCACCAACGCAAGAAATTCCTCATCTGTTTTTACTTGTTTGGAAAAAACAGCTTCCTTTTCTTCAAGTTGCTGAAGTGTTGTTGGGTTTGGATTTTCAATAAACAGGTCTAAATGGTTATAGATGGTGTCCTCCAGTGATTGAGATTGCACTAAAGTGAAAAACAAAAGACAAGTAAAAAGTGACCATTTTTGAATCATATGCTTGTTTGTGCAACTTAAAATTTCCAAATTGCATAGAATTGTATCTGGCTGTTTGGGGTATTGAAATTATAGACATAACGCACACCGGCACTGGGGCCAATGCGTGCAATGCCGGCATTAAAACCCACAAACACACCTGTTTGAAAATTGTCAAAACCAGTGTTTGTGGTTTCCAATGTGGTGAAATCTTTTGTGTCGTCCCTAAAAGTGATGCCTTCAGAGGGAATAAAGAGGCTGTATTCTCCTGTATTTTTTTCACATACCTCGCTGCTCAGGTTGAGCTTCAATTGCACACCGGTTCCCAGTGCCAGAAAGTTGTTGAGGTTATACCTGTAAGAAACCGGTACCAGATAAAACGAAATGTTTTGATGTTCTTTGAGTTGTTCAATATCATACCTTTCTATAAATCCATTGGCCGTAGTGGTTTCTTCCCTGAATTCACTTAATTCATCAAAGGAATTTGCTGAAATCATCAACTCTGCCTGTAAATAGCCACGATAGGATTTGTATGGCGAAATGGTAGCTCCCACAAAATATTCCCTGTGATTGTCAAGCTGCGGTGAAATCATATAGCCGGCTTTTGCACCAATGGATATACCGGGCATAAAACGGGTAGTTGCATAGTTGGTAATGATGGGTTCATTTTTGTCAAAGTAAATAGCGGTGCGGCTTCGCGTTTTCTTTTTATGGAAATCTTTGGCGAGTTGGATATTGTATCTTACAAAACCCTTAGTGGAATCAAATTCTTTTACGTTTTTTTGCTCACTACCCGGCAAATAGATGTTTTTAAAAGTAAAAATAGCCTTGGTATCAGTAAAGGTGGTGTCGATACAACTATAAAACACTTCTTTTTCTTTTGGGCAGATGGGGCAATCCGGGTAGAGGTCTGTGATTTCTATAGTGCTTTTGTCAAACATTTCTGGAATATCTGTTTCCAGCCTTATGGTTCTTGCGGGGCCTTCACCACTGTTTTGAAAGTCAATTTTGAATTTGAATGTTTTAAACCTTACAAGCCTGTAATTCATCAAGGTAGCATTTGATGACATTTTATTGGGGTCATAAGAAGTAACTATTTCCATTTCCATTTCTTTGACCTTGTGGTTGTCAAAATTTCCGTCGGGCACATAGACGCTTCTTACGGTGACTATCGCGCTGGTGTCTTTAAGCATTTCTGGGGTGGTGCGTAGGGTAAAAAAGATATTGCGCTCTTCGCCGGGTTGCATTGCATCAAACTCCAGCAGGGTGTGTTCTTTATAAAATGCTCTGGATTCTTCAAGAGTGAGAGGGAGGTTGACTTTTTCTGTGGTGTCTCTCCATTTTTTTGTAAGGTGTAAGATTTCTGCTTTCGCGGAAGCGATTAAGGTTTCATTAGCATCGGTTTTTCCGGTGGAAGCAAATTGTATGTCTTGTCGTTGTTTTTCACCGTGATAGGTGCGGGTATCTGTGAGTTCAAAGTTATTGGGTTTGTATTGTTTTTCGTTGTAAAACAAATAAAGTTTGCCTGAAGTAATATAGTCTTTGGGGTTTTTATAGCGCATAACCACTACAATTTCCTCATTGGGAATGGGGTCGCGATTGCGCAAAAGTTTAAGATCATCTGTCATGGAGGCTGTTTCTTTATAGTCTTTTGTGACTTTATCCACTTTTACTTTTTGGGGTCTTGTGGCCGGGGTTTTTCCGTTGTCATAATGATTGGTTGCCCAGAGTTGTACTTCATATTCACCCTGTTGTTTATAAATGTGTTGCGGATTTTTTTCCCTACTGAAGTTACCGTCGCCAAACTCCCAGTAATAGGAATAAAATGCATTGGGGGCACCGGCTATTTGAATGAGTGGCGGTGTCTCCGGTGAAAAGTCAATTTGATTGCCAAGGATGTCATAACCAAAAGTAGCTGTGCGCGACAGTGTATCAGAAACAGGATTTTGCTGAGCAAAGAGCTGAAAACTGGCTATAAATGAAAAGAAAAGAAGAAATCGTGTTTTCATTTTGGCTTTTGGTTAGATGAATTAAAGATATAAAAAAGTGATGACAACGTGGGTTGCCATCACTTTTTTTGGCTAACTATCAATCTTATGGCAGGTCATTAATTATTTGGGTTAAGTCTTCTATTGAAGCAATGTTTGTCTCTTCAAGAGTAAATACGATTTGTTGCCCGTCCTCAACAGTGATTGTTTGAATGGCATATCTAAAATCGCCTTCGTGTTCTGATAAGAAAATAATGTGTGCTTCAAGACCTATGGGAAAT
Source organism: uncultured Flavobacteriaceae bacterium (assembly GCA_964469175.1). Classification (GTDB taxonomy): domain Bacteria; phylum Bacteroidota; class Bacteroidia; order Flavobacteriales; family Flavobacteriaceae; genus Planktosalinus. The sequence continues at coordinate 121,006 of CAYXXY010000003.1, read as the reverse complement.
TCACCATAGAGAAAAGCTAGGCTGCTTGACTCACCAACCCTCGCAAGATAGACAGAGGAGTTGTTGTTGTCAAATCCTTGGGGTACTGAGATTTGGATTTCGGTTTTAGGGTCTGGGTCTGCTATGAAAACATCACAATTAAACCATCCAAAGTTTTCTATAAAAGCGTTGTAAGCCTGTGATCCTTGATGTTCACCTACCCAAAACTCAGTGTTTTGTGGTAACCAAACCAGATTTCCATCGTCATCAATTTCGCCTACAAAAGGACCCATACCTGGCACTTCGCCACCAGTAATGTCAACCGGCACACTTATCATCATACCACAGTCTAATGTAAGTTCTTCCCCATTTTGGAAGGCTTTGATATGGAATTCACCGCCTGAGATGAGTTGCCCCATCTCATCGTTTTCATCTTTACCCACTGTGGTCGCGTTTGTGGTAAGCATATTCCCGCGGTCAAAAACCTCAACAAACTCCAGGTCAACTTGGCCGGTTACAGGGTCACCGTTTAATGAAAGGCAATTTCCCCAAATAGTAAGCATAACTCCTGCTTCAGATTCAAAAGTAATCCCATCTTCTGCATTGAAACTTGCATTTTGTTTTAAATTGTTGAACGCATCTTCCTGCATTGCTTTAAAAGCGGCTGCAGTGGGAGGTGTAAATGTATCGACAATAGGGTCAAAATCACCATCATCTGAAATACTACAACTTGTGATTAAAATGAATGTAGCGACTAAAAGTGTGAATGTGTTTCTTAAATTTTTCATGATTTCTAAATTTTAAAGTTTGTATTTTATTGTTTACACCCTTATATCAAGCTTGGTTTATTTTTGTTACCCTTCTTTTATAATTTTTTCAATAAAAAACCCCGCATTGTTTGCAGGGTACTGGATTAGAGGGGTATATAAAAAGAAATGTTTTATGGTAAACCGGCAATGAGTGCCTGAAGTTCAGCTAATGTTGCTGTTTGTGTTTCGCTGTGAGCAATCGTGTAGGTTTGATTTTCTGATACTGTAATTGACTTAATACCATAACGCCATAAATCTTCCTCTGCACTCACAAAAATTAAATGAACCTCAAGTCCAACAGGCAATTGCCCATAATGTTCAGAAAACATATTGGTTTCAGGGTTAAAGGTATCAAGATGGGCGAGCCCGTTTTCTTCACCATCAAATGAAAGGTATATTGAAGAATTTTGAGCGGTATAACCATCGGTAACTAAAACTTGTAAGGTGGTTTTGGGTCTGGGGTCATTAAAAAACCGGTCAATATTAGTCCAACCAAAATCCTGAAAAAATGTGAAATAAAAATCACCTTCCACAAAGGCTTCTCCATTTGGGTTGGGTTCCCAGGTCAAATCACCATTTGAATCAATTACTCCGGTCCAAAGTGTCATTTCTTCATCTGGACCGCCTGTTAATTCAGTAGGGACAATGAGTTGGATGCCACAAACAGGCAGGACACGTTCGCCATTTCGGGTGATATTGATGTAAAAGGCGCCCCCGGTAATAAGCATGGCTTTATTTCCATCCTGCAAACGGCCCATCGTGGGTTTGTTGGGACCGAGCATTTCGTCCCTGTTGTAAAATTCGATGAATTCCAGTTCCACTTCGTCTACTATGATTTCCCCGTCTGTCGAGGTTAAACAGCCCGGGAATATCTGGAGTTGAGCGCCGTTGCCAGAGGTGAAATTAACACCTTCATCAGCGATAAAAGTCCCTCCCTGTAAAGATTGCAGTAAAGCATCTTCTCTCAATAAATTGAATTCCTGAGCGGTTGGTGGCGTGAAAGTATTTTCTTCAATTGGGTTATCACAACAGGTTTCCCGATCACAACTTATCAAAGAGAGTATAAAAAACAGAAAAAGTAATAATGTGGGCTTATTTTTCATAATAGGGATTGTAATAAAACCTGTCTTTATCAAATGTACAAAAAAATATGGGATTGAATTTTTAAACGAAAACCCCGCTTTAGACTAACAAAGCGCGGGGTTTTCTGAAACTAACCAACAAAACAAAGCAGATTTTTAAAAGTTGATTATTTTTTTAGTATTCTGTAAATTCCTGTCTGTTTGTTTGAAGAAACTTCAAGGAGGTAAACACCTGTAGTTAAATGACCAATATCCAGCCGGACTTTAGAGGAACCTATTTGGTTTTCCATTATCTTTTGACCCGCCATATTATAAAGTGCTATTTTTTCAATGGAATTGTGTGCACTCAGGTTAATCTCTTCCCCTGCAGGATTTGGATAATAAACAAAACCCGGAATGGTATTGTCTGTCAAGCTAAGGTTTTGAGTAGTAAATGAAATCATTTCATAAGGACCGGTGATCATAAAAATACCCGATGCACAATTGGTTTGTATATAGAAATCATAATCTGTATTGGCAGTAAGTCCCGTAATGAAAGCATTGGTATGACCTGTGGGTTCAGTACCGGTTACCACTGGGGTATCAACATCAGGATTTTCTCCTTGTAGCATTACTACCCAATTATAACCATCAAACTCGTCTGGAGAAGCATTCCATTCTATAATTGCTTCAGTTTCAGAAACAGAAAACAGATTTAAATTGGATGGTGCGTCACAACTTATCGTAAGCGAATAGGGTTCATGACCTTGTGAGGGATTATATTCAGCAGAGAAATATAACGAACCATCAAAAACCTTTAATTCAAATATATTATCCAAGGCATTTGGATTAGGTGGTTGAACGGGGGAATGCATTTGAGCCGTAACACCGTTTGAGGACCACAATTGGCGCCCATTGACATCATCAAATGAGGTGAAGTACAAAAGACTGTCATACTGTGTGAACCCACCCGGAAAACTACTGGAAGGACCTGGATTTAGAGGAAAGGGGAACTGTTGCGTGCCGGATGGGGTTCCATCTGTGGTCCACAACTCATTTCCGTCAATGCCATTGTCTGCCGCAAAAAACAAAATGCCGTCATATACATAAAAATTAATTGGAAAACTGCTATTGATGCCTGGGTTAATATCTGCAACCATTTGTGTACCCAAAGTGGTGCCATCTGTTGACCATAGCTCAGAACCGTTTATGCCATTATCTGCCGCAAAATATAATTTTCCGTTAAATTCAGTCATTCCATTGGGTGAACTGTCACCTGAAGGATTAATATCTGCTACCATTTGGGTGCCGGACAAAGTACCGTCTGTCTTCCAAAGTTCGACGCCATCAACACCATTTGTTGCACTAAAATAAAGCAGGCCATCAAAAATTGTTAGACCACTGGGGTTGCTACTGCCAAACGGATTGATATCTGCCACCATTTGGGTTGTTGTTCCATCGGTTTTCCAAAGTTCAAAGCCGTTTACTCCATCATTTGCTATAAAATAAAGTTGTCCGTTAAAAACAGTGAGGTGACCGGGAAAGCTGCTGCCAGAAACATTGATATCCATAAATAACTGCGTTCCTGAGGATGTCCCGTCAGAGACCCATAGCTCACGACCATTTATACCGTCATCAGCACTAAAATAAAGCAAGCCATTGAAGACGGTGTGAAATAGAGGAAAACTGCCGTTAGCACCGGGATTGATGTCAAATACCATATGGGTGTCTGCCGGTAACCCGTTAGTTCTCCATAACTCATTTCCATTTGTACCATTGGTTGCACTAAAATAAAGTTCCCCATTGTATTCAGTTAAAAAAGAAGGAAAACTACCATTAGAGCCCGGGTTGATGTCAAGAAATATTTGTGTTCCTGATGTAGTTCCATCTGTTGACCAAAGTTCAACACCGTTGATGTTCTCAGCTGCAAAATATAATTTTCCATTGAATTCCTTAAAGTTGTGGGGAAAGCTGGAGCCGGAAGGATTGATGTCTAATAACAATTGTGGTACTTGAGCAGAAATGCTTTCAATAAATCCACAAATTGCTGTTTGTAATATTGCTAAGAGCAATACGTGTCTGAATAATGTAATTGTTTTCATGGCTAAAAAGATTAGTGAAACTTTTAGTTTTGGCTGTTTTATCAACCTGTTTAATTTCATATCAAAAAAGCCGACATTTTGTTACCCCTTTTTAATCCTTTATCTTACAGTTGCTATTATTTGATGGTAGATAGACGTTATTGAATAAAAAATCTTTAGTATTTTCGTGTACTAAACACATTTTGATGAGTGCTTCCAAAGTTCATGAAGACCAAAAATATATTGACGCCTTGGCGCAAAACAACTCCTTTGTCATTCAATCAATTTATGACAAGTTTGCACCCAAAGTCATAGGTTTTGTGTGTAAAAACAATGGAGACAGTGATCAGGCACAGGATCTTATTCAGGAAGTGCTTTTGGTAATTTATGACCAGGCAAAAACAAAAAACCTTCAACTCACTTGTCCTTTTGATGCTTACTTCTTTTTACTTTGCAAGCGAAAATGGCTCAATATTTTAAAGAAATCTTCGCTCAATGAGGTAACAATTAATGAAGAAATTGTATCTGCTAATGAACCCGTGCAGGAATCGGTTTTAGAAACTGAACATTTTGAAACCAAACAATCTCTTTATGAAAAGATGTTTCAAAATTTAGGAGACGCTTGTAAAGAATTGCTTACAAAAAGTTTTCAACTGGATTCTATGGAAGAAGTAGCTAAAGCACTTAATGTGACCTATGGCTATGCTAGAAAAAAGAAATCACTTTGCATTGGTCAATTAACCAAAATGATACAGGAATCTCTTGTGTACCAAAACTTAAAAACTTAAAGCGATGGAAGATCATCATTACATTTTATTTGAAGATTATATTTCGCAGTCGCTGGGTAATAGTGAAAAAGAAGCCTTTGAGAAGCGTTTAGAAGAAGATGCCGAATTTCGTGAAGCTTTTGACCTTTATAAAGAGACTTCCGCATTTTTAGAACACAAATTTTCAGATACAACCGAAAGGGATGCTTTTAAAGAAAATCTTTCAAAAATTAGCAGAGCCAGTTCAGATGATACAAAAGTACCTTCAAAAAAAATAAGACTATTACATCCATGGAAGCTGGCAGTTGCGGCTTCTATAGTTGTAATTGTTGGCTTCTTCTATGCACAATGGTTTACGACGCCGGTGTATCAAGACTTTGCAGATTACCCTCAAATTAGCCTTACAGTAAGAGGCGATAGCAGTCAAGCCAAGGCTGAAGCTGAAAATGCTTTTAACGCTCAAAATTACAAAGAAGCTATACCTCTGTTTAAAACCTTACTGGAAACTGAGCCTGAAAACACCGAAATTCAGCTTTACCTTGCGGTAGCATTTGTTGAGCAAGACGCTTTCGCGGAAGCAGATACACTTTTTGATGAACTTATAAATGAACCATCAGCATATTTGAATCAAGCGCGATGGTATGCCGCTTTGAGTAAACTGAAGCAACAAAAATTAAAAGAAACTGAGGCTATTCTGAGATTGATTCCTCAAGAAGCTGAAGAGTACCCGCAAGCACAAAAATTACTCAAAAAATTAAAATAGCCGTACTTTTGCAGTTCAAATTCTTGTTATGCAAAAACACAAAGCCGGTTTCGTAAACATCATTGGAAATCCAAATGTGGGGAAATCTACCTTGATGAATGCCTTTGTGGGCGAAAAACTCTCCATCATCACCAGTAAAGCACAGACCACCAGACACCGCATTCTTGGCATCGTTAATGGCGAAGATTTCCAGATGATTTTAAGCGACACTCCTGGAATCATTAAACCAGCTTATCAATTGCAGGAATCGATGATGGGGTTTGTGAAATCTGCCTTTGAAGATGCCGATGTCTTGATTTATATAGTGGAGATTGGTGAAAAGGAATTAAAAGACGAAGACTTTTTCAATAAAATCATTCACTCAAAGATTCCGGTGTTGTTGCTAATTAATAAAATAGACAAATCCAATCAGGAGCAACTGGAGGAACAGGTGCAGTTATGGGCTCAAAAAGTGCCCAATGCCGAGATTTTTGCTATTTCAGCTTTGGAAGGTTTTCAGGTGAAAGAAGTTTTTGACAAAATCATAGAGCTACTTCCTGAATCACCACCCTTTTACCCTAAAGACCAGCTCACCGATAAACCCGAACGTTTTTTCGTCAACGAAACCATCCGGGAAAAAATCCTGATGCATTACAAAAAGGAAATTCCATATAGCGTTGAGGTAGATACTGAGGAGTTTTTTGAAGAAGAAAATATCATAAGGATGCGTGCTGTCATTATGGTGGAACGCGATACCCAAAAAGGAATCATCATTGGCCACAAAGGGGAAGCTTTAAAAAGGGTGGGAGTAGAGTCACGCAAAAACCTCGAGAAATTTTTTGGTAAACAGGTACACCTCGAACTGTATGTTAAAGTCAACAAAAACTGGCGCAGTGACGCGAGGCAATTGAGGAGGTTTGGATACGATTCTTAGTTAATAGAGGTTAGTACTTAAAAGCACCAAAAATTTAAGCACCAAATCCCAAAATAGATTTTAAGTAATAATAGTTGTAGAACTATAGCTCAGAGTTACACGGAGATATCACGGAGATTCACAGAGGTTTATTATTGGAATTTGGTGCTTGTTATTTGGAATTTTTCCTTGTCATCCGGCATCCAACAATTGATTCATCACTTTTTCTAGTTCGCGCGCTTGGGGCATTCCTTTTTTTCGGTTGCTTCTGGCGATGAAGTACAATGAAAACCAGGCAACTACCATCAACCCCATAACAGCCAGATGGATTCCGTAAGGTTCTTTCAAAGTCCAGTTGGAATAAGCAAACACCCCAAAAATGATAAAGATTCCCGCGACCACAAAGTGCAAAAACATAAACATAGTCCACAATGCGGGGTCAGGACCAAAGAGGCCTTTTACTTTTGTTTCTCCGTTTTCAAGGGCTTCAAATTCCAGATGCAGGTGTGGAGAATAAAACTTTTTGTTTTCTTTTCCAATGTAAATCCAAAGGTGTTCGTCTAGCCGATTGATAATAAAATCGGGTTTGATTTTTTGTTTTAACAAGTCAGCGTCTGTTTGAATATTTTCAATGGTTTTGGAAACCACTTTTTCAAATCTTGGCCTTAGTTGAATTTGATTATCCAGTTCCATAGTGTTTTTGCTGAAAAGCTAAAATGCTGAGTTGCTGTAAAACTAAGAACAAAACACTTACCTTTGCAAAAAATTTAAAAAAAGTCATGCCAAATATAGTTGCTGTGGTGGGGAGACCCAATGTAGGAAAGTCAACATTTTTTAATCGAATGATCAAACGTCGCGAGGCTATTGTTGATGCAGTGAGTGGTGTAACGCGCGACAGAAACTATGGTAAAACCGACTGGAATGGCAAAGAGTTTTCGCTCATTGACACCGGTGGCTATGTGAGGGGAAGCGATGATGTTTTTGAAGCAGAAATTGACAAACAAGTAGAACTTGCCATTGAGGAAGCAGATGCCATCATTTTTATGGTAGATGTGGAAGACGGGGTAACAGGAATGGATGAAGTGGTTGCAAAACTCCTGCACCGCACCGACAAACCTGTTTTTCTTGCCGTAAATAAAGTGGACAATGCCAAGAGGGCTGAAGATGCCGTTGAATTTTATTCTCTTGGTTTTGAAAAAATATATACCATTGCAAGTATCAACGGAAGCGGTACCGGTGACTTACTGGATGATTTGGTTGATGCACTACCGGAAAAACCAGAAGAAGAAACTGAAGAACTGCCTCGATTTGCTGTAGTGGGCCGACCCAATGCCGGAAAATCATCGATTATTAATGCGCTTCTTGACGAAGACAGATATATTGTTACCGATGTCGCCGGAACCACGCGTGATTCCATTGATACACGATATAACCGTTTTGGGTTTGAATTCAATTTGGTGGACACTGCCGGTATCAGAAGAAAAACAAAAGTAAAAGACGATCTTGAATTTTACTCAGTAATGCGCAGTGTGCGGGCCATTGAACATTGTGATGTGGCCATACTAGTTGTAGATGCCACACGTGGATTTGAGGGTCAGGATGTCAATATTTTTTGGTTGGCACACCGCAACAACAAAGGTATTGTTGTTTTGGTTAATAAATGGGATTTGGTGGAAGACAAAGACACCCACACCACAAAAAATTATGAAAAAATGATTCGACAAGAATGTGAGCCTTTCACAGATTTTCCAATCATATTTACCTCGGCATTGACTAAACAACGCATTTTCAAGGCGATTGAAACAGCAGTTGAAGTTCACGAAAACCGCAGTAAAAGAATACCCACCAGCAAACTCAATGATGTGATGCTGGAGATTATAGAACACACACCGCCACCGGCTTACAAAGGCAAATATGTAAAAATCAAGTTTTGCACCCAGTTGCCCACACCTTTCCCGGCATTTGCATTTTTCTGCAATTTACCGCAGTATGTTAGAGAACCTTACAAACGTTTTATTGAAAATAAACTCAGGGAAGAATTTGATTTTAGCGGTGTGCCAGTTACTATTTATTTCAGGAAGAAATAAAGGTTTATTTAAAATGTATATACTCTTCTAAGTGTTTATACGTATTTTTTGACAATTCATAAATTTAACTTTTATTATTTAAGTATTATATCTAATTTCATTGAATAATAAATATTCATGAAAATATTTGGTGCAGATTTTTCAAGCCTATCGGCAATTATTCTACTCTTATTTTTTACTGTTAGCGCAAGCTCCCAACAAAAGCCTTTTGAAATTTACGGAAAAATCATATCACAGGAAACTGATGAACCCTTAGAGGCTGCAACAATTTATCTTGAAAGGGAAAAGGACAGTTTACTTGTCACCTATACAATTTCTGATAGAAACGGACAATTTGTTTTAAGGGGCAGAACCAATGAAGACAGTTTAAGTTTATATATTTCCTATTTAGGATATGCAACGTTAAAGAAAAAAATAGCTTTAGATAATGAGGTTATTCTTTTGAATACATTAGGCCTTCAATTGGCTGATAACACCCTTAACGAAATCCTAATCAGATCTCGTGCGCCAATAACCATAAAAAAAGATACTTTAGAATTTAATGCAGCTTCTTTTAAAACAAGGGAGGGAGCAACTGTTGAAGATTTATTAAAAGAATTGCCCGGAGTTGAAGTAGACCCTGAAGGCAATATTTCAGTTCATGGAAAACCGGTTAATAAATTGCTTGTCAACGGCAAGCCATTTTTTGGCGATGACCCCACTATCGCTACAAGAAATCTCACCAAAGAAATGATAGAAAAAGTACAGGTCATGGACACTAAAACCGATGCTGAGGCTTTTGCCGGAGAGGAGGGCGATCAGGAGAACAAAACCATAAACCTGACCATTAGTGAAGATAAAAATAAAGGGTATTTCGGAAGATTATCGGCAGGAGCAGGAACAGATAAACGCTATGAATATGCCGGTATGGTGAACAGATTTGACAATGATACCCGAATAAGTGTTCTCGCCGGGGGTAATAATATCAACTCACCCGGTTTTAGTTTTGGTGAAATTCAGAAAATGTTTGGGGGAGGAAGTACAGTAATGACCACATCTAGCGGTGGATTTGCTATTGATGGCAGGTCTTTTGGCTTTGGTAGTGGTATTATAAAGTCAAGAAATGCCGGCGCAAACTATGCTGATTCATACAGCGAATCGACTGATATATCTGTTGATTATTTTTACTCGGGTTCTGATTCTGATGATGAAATTATTACCGAAAGAGAAAACATTTTTCCTGAAACAAGGTTTTTTACAAATTCAACTTCAATAAATAAGACAAATTCAGACACACACAGTTCAAACTTAAAATTTGATATTAAAATTGATACTACCTGGCTGATAAATATCAAGCCGTCTTTTAGTTATTCAGAGTTACAAAGTATGCAAAACAGAGAGGAACAATCTTTGGATGAATTTAGGCAACTTACTAACCAAAGTATTTCTGAAAACCTGAATAATTCTATTTCAAGAAATTTTAAAAATTCTATTGATGTGACCAGACGATTTGGAAATAGAGGTTCGTCAATGCGCCTCAGTTTCACTTATGAAAATAATAATCAAACCGGAGAAGATTTTTTAAATTCTGAAACGATTTTTTTTAACGAAAATCAACCCGATGAAATCAGGAATCAACAAACTGAAAGAGAGCAAGCTTTAAAAAGTTACTTTGGAACCTTTAAATACAGCCTGCCTCTAATTTCAAAGCAACTTTTTTTAGACTTCAATTACAGTTACCGCGCTGATACCAGAAACAGTATCAGAAATACATTGGAATTTAATGCAGATACCCAGGAGTTTGATGTCTTCAATGAGCAACTAAGTACAGATTTTAAATTTATCAATATAAGGAGTACTCCCGGGTTGGGTTTAACACTTCGTAAGGACAATTACACACTTATGTTTAGTGCCGGATATGTTACAAGGATTTTGGAAAGCAATGACCGGTTAAGGCCCGATTTAAGTGCCAAAGAAACTTTTGAAGTGTTTGAATACAGTTCATTTTTTAATTACAGAATCTCACCTCAAAAATCTTTATATTTAAACTATTTCTTTAACAATACTCCGCCCACATTGGAACAGCTTCAGCCATTTGAAGATGTTACAGACCCGCTAAACACTATTGTTGGAAATCCCAATCTTGATCCGTCAAGTACCCACATGGCCTATGTTGGTTACAACGCCTTTGATTTTCAAACAGGAACAGGGTTTAACTTTTATGCAAATATCAGGGCAGTCAATAATCAGGTGACTCCGGTAATAACTTTTGATGAAAATTTAATCAGAACCACAACATATACAAACGTCAACGGAAATTATAACGGTTATGTAGGTGGAAATTTTAACAAAAACTTCAAATTGGATTCCATACACAGTTTAAAGCCATCTATTGGGGGTTATGTATCTATTAACAGAGTGGTGAGTTTTAACAATGAGGAGAAATTCAGTTCAAAATTCATGACAATTTCGCCAAGTTTTGGATTTACTTATACCTGGAAAGATGTGCTTGAGTTCAGGCCCGGTTACAGTTTAGGCTATACTATAAATTCCTATGATATAGATGCTTTCAGGGATGAGAGTTTTTTTACACATAGAATTGGGATAGAAACTGCTACAATTTTACCTAAAATGCTGGAGTGGAGAAATGACATCAATTTTATTTACAACCCCAATATAGCTGATAATTTCCAACGAAGTGCCTGGTTTTGGAACTCAACATTGGCATACACTATTCTGAAAGACCAGGGCATTTTGACACTTAAGGTGTATGATTTGTTAAACCAGAATACCAATGCCCGCAGGTCTGTAAGCCAAAATTATATTCAGGATGTCCAAAGTAAGGTTTTGCAACAGTACTTCATGTTGAGCTTTACATGGAAATTTAATTCACTGGGCCAAAAGGGTGAGATAAATTCGGGTGGAATGTTTCGTTTTTAGCCCAATGAATTTGAGAGTGTCTACAAAAACTCTACTCTACCTGTTTCCATCTGATAAAAAGCCCCAACAATCTTAATCTCATTGTTTTCTTCCATTTCTCTTAAAAGCGGGCTGTTTTTTCTGATGGTTTCTATGGTGTTCCTTACATTGTTTTTACTCACATGGGTAACATAATCTTTGTTTCCTGAAGATTTTTCACCACTAAAGTCATTAGACATTTCCACAGCTGGTCTAATTGCTGTGACTATCGAGCCAATATTTCCAAGCTCAACCTTGTCGATGGATGCTTGAACGGCACCACAAGTGGGATGTCCCATTACGACAATTAATTTTGCGCCGGCTACCTTTGTTCCAAACTCCATACTTCCAAGGATATCGGCATTGACAAAATTACCCGCCACTCGGGCAACAAATAAATCTCCAATTCCTTTGTCAAAAACATCCTCTACAGGAATTCTACTGTCCAGACATGATAAGATAACCGCTTTTGGGTATTGACCCAAAGCACTATTTCTAGCTTGGGCTGAGTGATTTCTGGCTGTTAAATTGTTGTTTAAAAATCTTTGATTACCTTCTTTTAGTGAAGTCAAAATTCCATCGGGAGTTAAAGCTTGCTGTTCTTCTCTGGTTTGTACTTTTTCCTGTTTTTGAAGAATTAAAATTTTTTCAATTTCTTCAGCGTCTAATTCAATTTCAACACCATCCACTATAATTGTTTCTTTCTTTTCTTCTTGTCTGTCAACTGTTTGCTGACATGAAACAAATAAGAAGGTTAAACATAAAAGTGAAAGGCCTGTGGTAATAAATTTTTGAGATTTCATAATCATTATATTTGGTTATACTCAGGTTAAAAACTGAATCACAATATAATGATTTAAGGCTAAAGGGTTTCTTTAATTTTTATTAATTCATTCTTAATAAATTCTAATTTTTGAATGAGTTCAAAGTTGTCAAATGTTTTTTTCTTGTTTTCTTTTAAGTGGGTTTTTGCACCTTCTAGTGTAAAGCCACGCTCTTTAACAAGATAGAAGATAAGCTCTAAATTTTTTACATCCTCCGGAGTGAATTTTCTGTTTCCCTTGGCGTTTTTCTTTGGTTTTAACTCGTCAAACTCTTTTTCCCAAAAGCGGATTAAAGAGGTGTTTACGCCAAATGCTTTAGCTACTTCGCCAATGTTGTAATAGCGTTTTTCAGGTAGGTTTGCTTTCATAAATCCACTTGCTTGAGCAGAGTTATCAAAAATAGGTATAATATTCCACAAAAAATTAATCCAGGGATTGGTTTTCTTGTTGTGATTTTCTCAACAGTATTTCAAACTCTTCAGCTGTAAGGTTTCCATAGTAGAAGTTGATTGGGTTGATGCGTTCACCATCCTTAATCACTTCATAATGTAAGTGGGGCGCTTGTGATCTTCCCGTACTTCCAACAAAACCTATAACGTCACCCCTTTTTACCTGTTGACCCACACGCACATTGTACCTGTGAAGATGTGCATAAAGGGTTTCATAGCCAAAGCCGTGGTCTATAACGATATGGTTACCATATCCCGTGGCGGTGTTGTCTGCTCTCACAACCCTTCCGTTTCCTGTGGCGTAAATAGGGGTTCCTGTAGGAGCCGTAAAATCCATTCCGTGATGAAATTTTCTCACCTTGGTAAACGGATCTGTTCTCCAGCCATAACCGGAGGCCATTCGTGAAAGGTCTTCATTGGCTACAGGTTGAATGGCAGGAATAGCAGCCAGAAGTTTTTCTTTTTCACTTGCCAAAACTGTTATTTCATCCAAGGATCTCGATTGGACTACCAATTGTTTTGTGAGAATGTCCATTCTTCGGCTGGTGGAAATAATCAGTCTTGAATTGTCAAATCCTTCAAGGTCTCGGTATCGGTTTACTCCACCAAACCCCGCTCTGCGCTGTTCCTCAGGAATGGGGTCTGCTTCAAAGTAAATGCGGTAAATTTGATCGTCCCTGTGAGCTACATCAGCCAAAACATCTTCAATTTCAGTCATTTTTCTGTTGAGAAGTTCAAATTGCAACTGCATATTGGCAAGTTCACGGTTGAGGACTTTTTCACGAGGGGTTTCAAGTGTAGGAAAACTTAAATAAACCAATAGCAACAAGAATCCGCCAAGAAACATTCCAAGTATGTAAAGTGAAATAACGCCAATGCGTTTGCCCTTTTTCACCACAATTTTTCTATAGGAAAGTGTCTCGCTGTCGTAATAATATTTAACCTTTGACATAAGTTAAAATGTGCTATTTTTGCATCAAAATATTTAGAAATTGCTCATTTATCGCAATACCTAACGAGCAAATATAAAAAATAGTTTTACACCAGCTTGATTTTAATACTCCTTTAGCATTTATGAACTCACAAGACATCAGAAACCAATTCTTAGAATTCTTTAAATCCAAAGAACATACCATTGTACCCTCTGCTCCAATGGTTATTAAGGATGACCCCACTTTGATGTTCACAAATGCCGGAATGAATCAGTTTAAGGAATATTTTTTAGGGAATTCAAAACCAAAAAGCCCCCGTGTTGCCGATTCCCAGAAATGCCTGCGTGTTTCCGGAAAACACAACGACCTGGAAGAAGTAGGTAAAGATACCTACCACCACACTATGTTTGAAATGCTGGGGAACTGGAGTTTTGGTGATTATTTTAAAAAGGAAGCCATTGAATGGGCGTGGGAACTGCTCACCGAAGTCTATAAAATTGATAAAAGCATACTCTATGTAACCATTTTTGAAGGCGATGAAAAAGAAGGACTGGCAAGAGATACTGAAGCATATAATTACTGGAAACAATTTGTGCCCGAAGAGCGCATCCTTAACGGAAACAAAAAAGATAACTTTTGGGAAATGGGTGATCAGGGACCCTGCGGACCCTGTTCTGAAATTCACGTCGATATACGCTCTGCTGAAGAAAAAGCAAAAGTACCCGGTAAAGACCTTGTCAATAATGACCATCCACAGGTAGTTGAAATCTGGAACCTCGTGTTTATGCAATTCAACAGAAAGGCAGACGGCTCACTGGAAAAACTACCCGCTCAACACGTCGATACCGGAATGGGTTTTGAACGCCTCTGTATGGTGCTGCAAGGCACCCAAAGCAACTATGACACCGATGTTTTTACCCCGCTTATCAAAAAAATTGAAAACATAACCGGCGCTACTTACGCTAAAAATAATGAAACAGACATTGCCATTCGTGTGATTGCAGACCACGTTAGAGCAGTCTCATTCTCCATTGCAGACGGGCAACTACCAAGTAATACCGGTGCAGGCTATGTCATCAGGCGAATTTTAAGACGCGCCATTCGCTATGGTTTTACATTCCTCAACACCAAAGAATCTTTTATTTATAAACTGGTTGATACTTTAAGTGAGCAAATGGCAGCCGCTTTCCCTGAGCTTAAATCTCAAAAACAATTGATAGCACAAGTGATTCAGGAGGAAGAAAATTCTTTTTTGCGTACCCTCGATCAAGGTTTACAGTTGCTGGAAAATCTTATCGCTGAGGCGAAAACCAAAACAATTTCAGGAAAGAAAGCATTTGAACTGTATGATACTTTTGGTTTCCCTATCGATTTAACCGCTTTGATTTTAAGCGAAAGGGGTTATTCCCTGGACGAAGCTGAATTCAACAGCGAATTGCAAAAACAAAAAGACCGCTCCAGAGCCGCCTCAGAAGTTGCAACTGATGACTGGACAATTGTTTCAGAATCCATTAAAGAACCTTTTGTGGGCTATGACCAAACCGAAAACGAAGTAAAAATCATACGTTACAGAAAAGTAGATTCCAAAAAAGACGGAAAATTATATCAAATCGTTCTTGACAGCACCCCTTTTTATCCCGAAGGCGGTGGCCAAGTGGGAGATAAAGGAATCCTCACCCCGGCCCTCTCCAAAGGAGAAGGAGCAAAAGTCGAAACAATTGACATCCTTGATACCAAAAAGGAAAACAACCTCATTTTACATTTTACAAAAAAGTTGCCTTCAGATGTAAACGCTACTTTTAAAGCTTCTGTCAACACGGCATTAAGAACCAAAACTTCAAAAAACCATACGGCAACCCATTTGTTGCATCAGGCATTACGCGAAATTTTAGGTACTCACGTGGAACAAAAAGGGTCTTTAGTTAGTCCTGATTATCTCAGGTTTGATTTTTCTCACTTTTCTAAATTGACTTCTGAAGAAATACAACAGGTTGAAAACTTTGTCAATGCCCGCATTGAGGAGCAATTGCCACTTGATGAAAAAAGAAACATTACTTATAATCAAGCTATAGAAGAAGGAGCGATTGCGCTCTTTGGCGAAAAATATGGCGACACCGTGCGTGCCATCAAATTTGGTGAGAGCATGGAATTGTGTGGCGGAATTCACGTAAATAATACAGCCCATATCTGGCACTTTAAAATCACAAGTGAAGGGGCAATTGCTTCCGGAATTCGTCGTATTGAAGCAATTACCGGTGATGCCGTAAAAGCTTATTTCAAGGAGCAGGAATCTAACCTCTCCATAATCAAAGAAACGCTTAAGAATCCGCAGGATACTTTAAAAGCTTTGAAAGGCCTTCAGGAAGAAAATAACGAACTCAAAAAACAACTCGAGCAACTGCTTAAAGAAAAAGCCAAAGGACTAAAAAGCGAATTGCAAAAAGAGCTTCAGGAAATTAACGGAGTTCGGTTTCTGGCAAAGCAAGTGGATCTCGATGCCAATGGCGCCAAAGATTTGGCTTATGAATTGGGCAATTTAGGTTCTAATTTATTTTTACTACTTGCAACCGCTCAGGATGACAAGCCTATGCTCACCTGCTACATTTCCAAAGAACTCGTCACAGAAAAAGGATTAAATGCCGGGCAAATTGTTCGCGAACTCGGGAAGTATATCCAGGGCGGCGGTGGCGGTCAACCATTTTTTGCAACCGCCGGGGGGAAAAACCCTGCAGGAATTGCAGAAGCACTTGAAAAAGCAAAAGCCTATATAAGCTAATACTAACCCTCTCAGGGTTTTAAACCCTGAGAGGGTTAAAACCACATCTCTGCGCCTTTGCGCCTTTGCGAGAAAACCATGAAACTAACCACAAAAATAAAAATTCCAAAAAGCAAGCATCCCATCGATTACCATTCAAAAATCATGGCTTTCGGTTCTTGTTTTGCTGAAAATATGGGGGCAAAGTTTCAGTATTATAAATTTCAAAGCACCACCAATCCATTCGGGATTTTATTTCATCCCCTGGCGATTGAAAAAGTGATTCATTTCGCTTTAAGCGAAAAAAAATTCACTGAAAATGACATCTTCTTTCTCAATGAACGCTGGCATTGTTTTGATGTACATTCCCAATTGAGTCATCCAGATAAAGAAGTATTGTTACAAAACCTAAATGAGGCATTACAGACAACAAGACATGCCTTGATGGAATCAACACATTGCATCATCACGCTCGGAACAGCCTGGGTGTATAAACACAAAACCTCAACTGAAGTGGTGGCCAATTGTCATAAAGTACCTCAAAACGAATTTGAAAAGCAATTGCTTTCGGTAATGGAAATTGAAGAAAGCCTGCAACGAATTGTCCAAAAAATAAAGGAAGCTAACCCAAACATCACTTTTATTTTCACCATTTCGCCGGTAAGGCACCTCAAAGACGGCTTTGTAGAAAACCAAAGAAGCAAAGCACATTTAGTTGCTGGCTTGAATAGTTTATTGCTAAAAGAAAGCCCCCCTTCGGGGGGTTGGGGGGCTTACTTCCCCTCCTATGAAATCCTAATGGACGAACTGCGCGACTACCGTTTTTATGCAGAAGATTTGATTCACCCCAATCAACTGGCGATTGATATTATATGGGAACGATTTTCAGAAACTTATTTTACTGAGGAGACATTTGCAACAATGAAAGAAGTTGACAGCATTCAAAGAGGGTTGGCGCATAAATCTTTCAGCCCGGATAGTCAAAGTCACCTCAAGTTTCTAAAAAAGCTTAAAAATCAAATGGAACAACTACAAAAGAAATTGGGTCATATTCAGTTTTAAACCTTAAAACCGGTAGCCCAAATTGATTGAAAATCGGGGCACTATCGTATAATCGTTATATTCACTGTTGTTGATAAAATTTCTACCAATACCACCTGAGATTTCAGTGACAAATCTTTCACGAAGAACAAACTTTCCACCCACAGCAACACCTATGGCAAAAGAGGTGGTATTACGGCTTGATTCTTCATAAAAATAGTAGTCAATTTCGGGATTATAATAAGACCAATACTCATATTCTTTATAGGAATTCAGCATTCCAAATCCCTCAAAAAAGAAACCCTGAGCAGGTTTTTTTCCGAAAAATAATCTGTAATATGGTGTTATCGCATAATTTAAATCCCAAAATTCGCTGTCATTGGTGTTGATGAGAACAGAGGTGCCTATTGAAGAATATTCATTTAAATTTCTTTCATAGGAAACTTCTACTGCGCCTAATAAGAAATAAAGCATATTGAGTTTAATTTCATTTTTATTGAACTCTATGGGTTCCTCTTCTTGTTGAGAGTATATATTAAAGCAACTAAATATCAGGCAGGCAATTAGTAACTTTTTCATAGGTTGAGAGAATAATTAAATTTTCCGCAAATATCAAATAATATTTGACACAAAAAACATAAATAATGTGATTGTATTTTATTATTTTCGGGTATGAAAAAAATCTATCTTCTTGCGTTATTTTTAGTGCCTTTTATCTCTTTTCAGGGATTTTCACAAGCAAAAGATACATACCCCATTATTTTTGTTCACGGTATGCTGGGAAGCGGTGATACCTGGGTGAAGCCGGTTCAACAGTTTAAAAATCAAGGCTATTCTGAAAATTACCTGGATGTGCTCGATTGGAATACGTTAAGTCCTCAAAGAAGTGTTGCCATAAAAAAGCTGGACAGTATCATCAACCATCTTTTGAAAGAAACGGGGAAGGATAAAGTAAATCTCGTGGGGCATTCAGCAGGCGGCGGATTGGTTTCCAATTTCATTTTGAACGATTCTATCGCAAAGAAAGTCAACAAATATGTACACGTGGGAAGTGGTAATTTGCAACAAATTTCTCAGGTGCCCACTTTAAATTTATATTCTGAAGCAGATTTGATTGTGAAAGGTTCAGAAATTGAAGGCGTTACAAATGTCAAACTTCAGGGTTTGGATCACTATGAAATTGCTACAGATTCTATGGCTTTCGCCGAAATGTACCGTTTCTTTCACGGTGAAAACCCAAAGCCGGTTCTTAAACAAAACTCTGAAAACAAAGTAACCATTAGCGGAAAAGTATTGGAGATGGGTGAAAACAGCGTTCCTAAAAATGCAACCCTTACGATTTATCCGTTCAATCCGAAAAACGGAGAAAGGCTTCAAACAGAAGCTTTAGCAACCAGAACACTATCAATGAACGGTAATTGGCTTCCCGTTAAGGTGGACTCAACAAGTTATTTGGAGTTTGTTATCACTCCTGAAAGCGGAAGAGCTATCCATTATTTCAGAGAACCTTTTAGGGCTTCAAACCATTTGGTTTATTTGAGAACATTACCCACGAGCGGTATGGCTGCGATGTTGTTTTCAGGATTGCCTGCTAATGATGAAGAATCTGTACTGGTTATATTTAGTGCAAACAGGGCTACTATAAGTGGCAGGGATTTTCTTTCAGTAAACAATGTGGAATTGACCACTCCTGAACTGGCTTCCGCTCAAAAAACCGCCATCGCCCATTTTGTTTATGATGACAAAACAGACCGGGTTTCTTCCAAAAACCCCATACAGTTGTTTGGGGTGATGCCCTTTATGAGCGGAGCAGATGTATGGTTGAAAATCGATAAACCCATTGAACTAAATTACCAAAACAGGTCAATGACAATCCCATCACTTCCCAGTTCAAAATCCATTCTTGTGGCTGTATTTGAATAAAATTTCTTAAAATTTTGTGAATATAGGGCAACTGCCTTATTGAACACAACCTCTCCATTTTTCATCTTTGCTTCAACTTTAAAAACAATAAGATGAAAAAGCTAATTTTTACTTGTACAATATTATGTACCTTATTTTTTACTTCTTGTAGTAGTGATGACGACGGCGAAAACAATACTTCATGTGGAACGACCTGCGCTTTGCCGGTTGCATCAGGTGAATTTCCTGCAACGACTCCCGCAGGTATTGTAGGCACTTACACATTAACCTATACTGAAATCAATGCCGGCGGCCCTTTTTCTGATGGGGATACTGCAGAGTTTGAATTGACTTCAGACAATAAACTTGTGGTGGTGTATGGCTCTCAATGTGTAACCATTTCAAACCCCATCCTTTTTGCAGAAGGCACTACAGAAGCCAATTTTAGGGATAACTGTGTGTTCAATGTACTCTTTGGCGCATCAGATGATGTAAATGGTGATTTTAACGAAATCAATGTGGGGACATTGGAATTTCAATTCTTAGGACAATTCAAATAATCTAAATACAAACAATAACTTAAAACCAATTAATTATGAAAACAATGAAAAACACAATGTACACAGTGCTGATCGCTTTAGCACTAGTATTTACAATGACATCTTGTAACAAAGATGATGATGGAGGTGATGGCGGAAATGCGGCTGCCGGAACTGTAAAGGCAAAAGTTGACGGTTCAAACTTTTCTTCAAACCCTCAATTGAGTATGGCTACTCAAACTAATGCCGGAGGTTCAACTATAGTTACTGTTCAGGGTAATGATAATTCCGGTAAGGCAATAGTCCTTGTGATGAATGGGCTCACAGGTACAGGTACTTATAATATAGGTGGTGGAGCAAACATATCCATCAGTGCAAGCTATTTGGAAGTGAATGTTTCAAATCCGGCAGACACTCAAACCTGGCAGGCACCTTTTGACGATACTGTTGCCGGTGAAGTAAAAATTAATGAACTATCTTCATCTAAGGTTGTTGGTACCTTCAGTTTTACCGGTAAAAATGTAAATGGGGATAATTCCACAAAAGCAATTTCTGAAGGCTCTTTCAATATGAATTTCTAAAAACAAGTTGTTGTTTTTTCAAAGCCGAAGGGAACTTTTTTAAGAAACTTCGGCTTTTTTTAAGGCAATTACCCTACTGAATTCAATTTAATTTTTTAGGAAATTTGATTATGACTAATCCAAAAAACAGGTGATTATGAAAACAAACTTGATAAACAAACAAACAACCTTTATTATGGGAAATCTTAGAACTCAGGTCTTATTATCGACGTTTCTGGCATTTTTTCTTGGCCTAACAGGATTTTCACAGGAAGCAGTTGAATTCAGACGTGGTGGAGACCGAAACATCAATGGTATTAACTTGATGAAACGAATGAATGACATTTCTGTAATACAGGCAACTGTACTTTTTCAAAATACGACTAAAAGAGGTATTTTCAAAAATGAAAGAGGAATCTTTGGCGCTGCAAAAACCCATGGGGCTTCAATGTCAGCTGAACTAACTGCATATCTGGTATTTTCAGACGGTGAGCCCACCGATGCCGAGTACCAAAAAGTTGTAGATGACTTTTATGTGTATCTCAACAAAAAGCTGGATGAAAAAGGTATAAAATCCACACCGTGGCAAAGTTTTGCAAATTCCACACTTTATACACAATTGGGCGGAGAAAAAGAGGACGAAAAATTAACTGAAGAGATGACCAGACGCGGTAATGCCTGGAAAATTGTTACCGCAAACAATGGCCCTAGAGCCATTAGATACAACCCGATGAACCACTATTACAATGCACCGGCTGTAAGGGGAACCGTGAGATTGAGCAATTATGGTAAAGATTTAAAAGTGAGCACTATAGCCGCACTAAATATCGTTGTTGATTTTGCAGATATTTACCTGGATGGAGATGTGAAAAGTGGTGTTTCTGAGCGCACATTTTCAACAGTTACCTGGCAAAAAAGTGAGGTTAAATATGATGTCAGTCCAAGGGTAAAAGTTACCGGAAGACACTCTGGAGGTAATCAAGTGTTTCTTTTTCCTTCAAACAGGCAGTTTGATGAAGTATATAACATGACTGATGTTAAGGCACCAAAAGAATTCAATGCCACAGTTTCTCAGGATGAAGAAAAAATCAAAAGAAGAAGCTGGCTGGTACCCCGAATTTCAATTGGACAAAGTCACGACATCACACCTTTTGTAGTGGAAACCACTAAAGAAGAGTATTTTAAAAACGTCAAAATGGCTTTGGAACGATATGCTGATGAATTAGCAACAGCATTTAGCAACGCCAGAAGATAATGTTAGTGATGCACCTAAAATTATGGGGATGATTTTAGGGCACAAACAAACCCCGGGATTGCCCGGGGTTTTTTAATTTTTTGGAGAACTGGTAATCATCATAAAAACCAAATAATCCTCTTTAGAAAATAAAGTAATCATTTTTCTTGCATCACTTTCGGAATGCGATATTCCTTTTGCATTTCCATAAATTGTTTTTACTTCCCAGTAATAAACCCGATGTACTTCTTTGTTTTCTTCAAGTTTTTCTTCACTTTTTTCGGTTGTTTGATTATTGTTGTTTTTTGCAAAAAGTGTATTTGATGAAAAAAATACCATAACAGACATGAATAAAATTGTTTTCATTTTGTATGTGTTTTAAATTACCGGACAAACATAATCTGTTTACACAAGAGCTTATCAGATGACTTTACATTTGGAGATTTTCAATTGACCTGTAGTAAAAAAATATTAATTATACGTCAATTGCCCTATGATAAAACCTTATTAAACAATTTATCTTAGTATAAAAATTTCTCAACTTTCAATACCGGTAAAAGCTTTTCAAAAGATGAATGCTATTATTCAATTAAGTAATAAACTCAACTTGTTGTTTTTGAACATTATCAAAAACCAGAGTGATATTGATCTGGTTTTGTTTTATGGTGTTTTGATGGTTGTTTTGATGGCTTTAATTTCAATTTTTTTAGTGATTTCTTCAACCCAAAAGCAGAAAGCTGTATATCAGACTCAAGTAAACCAATTAAAAAAACAACTTGATCAATACCAAATACAAATGAATAAGTTTAGGCTATCTGCTTCAGAGTTTGAAGAAAAACAGAAGGCATTGTTTGAAGAAGTAGAATTGATAAAATATCACTCTTTAGGATTGCAACTATTTCTAAAATCAAAAATTCAACCTTGAATTAACTTCAACTTATTTTAAATGTATTTGTCCTGTCTGTTACTTTTTTATTACATTTATAACTCACTAACTTTCAGATAACCGCAACCCTAAGATGAAACTTAATTGTATTTTAATAAGCTTTTCGTTTCTTTTTGTGGGCTTTAGTTATGCTCAGCAAGCAAGACATATTGATAGTTTGGAAAATGTAATAAAAACCACAACCAACGACTCAATTAAACTCAGGCTGGTCAATCAGGTAGCTTTCTATTATATTTTTAATGACATCCAGAAAGCCATTGAAATGATAGATTCCGGCTTGGATGAGGCCAATGAGAAAGAGTTATGGTTTAGTTATAATGAGTTAACAAATACAAAAGGCAATTTTTACAATGCTAAAGGCGTAAAAGATTCTGCGAAAATTTATTATGAAAAATCAATCAATCTAAGCCGGAAATACAATTTTGTCACTATTGAGCAAATGACCCTTAATAACTTGGGGTTGATATATTGGAGTAGTGGCTCTTTCCAAGAGGCCTTAGACCACTTTTACAAGGCACTGGATTCAAATACCCGTCACACCCCGGAAAATGAAGAAAACAAAGCCACATACCTTAGTAATATTGGCCTTATTTATCAAGAATTGAGACAATATGAAAAGGCCATTGACAATCACAAACAAGCCTTGACCATTAGGGAAAAGCTCAATCTTGAATCAGCCCTGGCTATCTCAAATGCTAATCTGGGAGTATGCTATAAAAACCTGAATGATTACCAAAACTCCATTTATCATTATAACCGGGGGATAGCCTATGCAAAAAGCGCAAATAATCTAAGACTTTATCATGCTATTCATGACAATCTGGCCAATGTGTACTTTGAATTGGAGGACTATCCAAAAGCAATTGAACTCTATAAAAAATCACTGGACAGACCGGCAACTGTTGGCGGAAATCCAAAATCAGATTTAAGTTCATACAGCAATCTTGTGGCGGCTTTCAAAACCATCAATCAGCCGCATGAGGCATTAAATTATGCTCAAAAAGGATTTGACATCCTTGAAAAAGACCCTTCGCTTAAAAATTTTGCTGCCACGCTTTATAAGAATGCCGCAGAGAGCCATTATATGATTGGCGACATCAATAAGGGTAGTGAACTGTTAGCCGGTTACATCGCCATCAACGACAGTATTTTTACAAAAAACAATGCAGAGGCTCTTGCCAATTATGAGGTGCAATTTCAAACACAGGAAAAAGAAATTCAATTGGCCGAAACACGAGCAGCGCTCGCAGAAAACGAACTTAAAATCGGAAGAAAAAACATGCTTATTTATGGCATCACCGCCTTGGCTTTGGTTTTAATTGTTTTAGGATATCTACTTTACAACCAGCAAAAATTAAAAAACAATCAACTGCTTAAAGAAGCAGAATTGAGGGAGGCACTTAACCAAATTGCCATTCAAAATGAATTGCAGGAACAGCGTTTGAGAATCTCCAGAGACTTGCACGATAACATTGGTGCACAACTTACATTTATTATCTCATCCATAGAAAATTTAAAGTATGGTATAAAGTCAGAAAATGGACAGATGAGCAATAAACTTGACCACATATCTTCATTTACTTCAAATACGATTTTTGAATTGCGGGATACAATCTGGGCAATGAACAAACCTGAAATCACTATTGAGGATTTAAAGTTAAGAATCATCAATTTTATAGATAAGGCCAGGGAAATTGCAGCCAATGTAAATTTTGAATTTATTGTAGATAAACAACTTTC
This sequence comes from uncultured Flavobacteriaceae bacterium, assembly GCA_964469175.1. GTDB lineage: Bacteria > Bacteroidota > Bacteroidia > Flavobacteriales > Flavobacteriaceae > Planktosalinus. Next base: position 96,708 of record CAYXXY010000003.1, on the reverse strand, counting down.
AGACGAGCAAGCATTTTCATCCATTCAGGGAATGAATATGTATCGCATCATTCAGGAAGCTGTCCATAATGCTTTAAAGTATGCCGAAGCTAAAAATATTGAGGTCAGCTTGGGCCTTAAAGATGAAAATATAATTATTTCAATCAAAGATGACGGAAAAGGATTTGACCAAAACAACACCGAATTAGGAAACGGCCTGAACAATATGAAAAAAAGAGCCGGTGACCTGAAAGGTAAATTAACCATAAAAACAGAAACAGAAAAAGGTACAATCATAAAGGTTGTTCTTCCGGCAAACCTTGCGGTTGAAACCAAAGCAGCGTCTTAAAATGAAAAAGTTTATATTTTCAGTTCTGGCATTTATCCTGTTCACGGGATTTATAATCGCCCAGGAGCAATCCAAAAACATCGACAGTCTTTTGGTAGAGCTCAACCGTGCCAAGGAAGACACACTCAAAGTCAATCTCTATCACGATGTTTCAAAGCATTTTATTTTAACTGATATTGACACTGTTCCATATTTCACCCAAAGTGGAATTTCCCTGGCACAAAAACTTGGCTATAAAAAAGGCGAAATGATGAACCTGAATGTGCTGGGGAACTATTACGAAAACAAAACTGACTATGAAAATGCACTCAATACTTATGATAAAGCCCTGAAGATTGCCAAAGAAATAAACAGCATCAAAGGATTTGCCATGTTGTACAACAATACCGGGATGGTACACATTCGGCAAGGAAAATATGACCTTGCTCTTCCCTTAATGTTCGACGCGCTTAAAGCGGAAGAGCAATTGGGAAACCAAAAAGGAATCTCCCAGTCTTACAACAATATAGGGGTAATCTATTTCTATCAGCAAAACTTCAACCGGGCCACAGAATATTTTGAGAAAGCCCTTGCAATGGAAGAGAAAATAGGCGACCCCACTGCAATTAAGCAAGCCGTCAACAATCTGGGAGCTATTTATGATTACCTGAAAAACTACCCCAAAGCCATTGAGCAATACCAAAAGGCGTTTCAATTAAATGAAGCTCACAATGACAAACGCGAAATGGCCACAAACCTCCACAACATTGCCGTGGCTTATTACAATCTGGGCGATTTTTCAAAGTCGGAAGCATATCACAATCAGTCACTGGAAATTAGGGAAGAAATAGGCGACACAAACGGAATAGCACTTGCTTATTTTAATTACGGCGAACTCCTTAGAAAAAACAATAGATTTCATGAAGCCAAAGCCTATTTTGAAAGCGGTTTACAAATCGCTGAAGAACACGATTTGCTGAAAGTCAAACAACAAATCTATGGCGCATTTTCAGCGCTTTACGAACAACAAAATGACTTTAAACTAGCCAATGAATACCTGTATAAATACATAGAAGTTAAAGACGCTATCCTCAACAGGGAAAACAGCGAAATATTAGCTGAGGTCGAAGCAAAATATCAAACCGAAAAAAAAGAAAAAGATCTGCTGGAGTCACGAGCAGTTATCGCCGAAAAAGAACTTAAAATAAGACAAAAAAACGCCACCATTTATGGAACATTATCATTGGCATTTATTCTTGCAGTTTTGGGATATTTACTCTTCAACCAGCAAAAACTCAAAAACCGGCAATTACAAAAAGAGGCCCAACTCAAAGAAGCCCTTAACCAGATAGCCACTCAAAATCAGTTACAAGAACAACGCCTTAGAATTTCCCGCGATTTACACGATAACATTGGGGCCCAACTCACTTTTATCATTTCAACTTTGGACAATATCAAATACGGCTTTAAGCTCCAAAACGACAAGCTTGGTGAAAAGCTGCAAAGCATCAGTAACTTTACCTCAAACACCATATTTGAACTCCGGGACACCATCTGGGCCATGAACAAACCCGAAATCAGTTTTGAAGACCTCAATGCCCGCATCACAAACTTTATAGACAAAGCCCGGGAAACTACTGAAAAAACAAACTTTAGCTTTGAAATTTCAGAAGAGTTAAGCAACAAGCAATTGTTTTCATCAGTTGAAGGAATGAATATTTATAGGGTGATTCAGGAATCGGTGCACAACGCATTAAAATATGCCGAGGCAAAAAACATTTCCGTTAAAATACAAGAAACAAACGAGGACATAAACATAACCATTGAAGATGATGGAAACGGTTTTGATATCAACAGTGCACAAATGGGCAACGGCCTAAACAATCTAAGAAAACGAGCCAAAGAAATCAATAGTACAATTAAAATTGATAGCACACCCGGGAAAGGCACAAGTATTAAACTTATAGTTAAAAAGGACAATTTCAAAACTCAAAGGCAAGCGTCTTAAATAAGGCAATTGACGTATAATGATTCATAAAATATAGATGTAATTTTAGATTACCAAAACCTGAAGCCCATGTCAGTAAAAATAGCCATCGTTGACGATAATACTTTTTTGATTCACAGTATCAAGGAAAAGCTTTCGTTCTTTCAAGACATAACGATAAAACACACCTCCATGAACGGCTCTGAATTGCTTACAAAACTGGAGGACAATCACAATCTTGATGCTATTTTAATGGATATTGAAATGCCGGTTTTAAACGGAATAGAAACCACACAAATCGTCAAGCAAAAATACCCCCACATAAAAATTATAATGCTTACAGTATTTGACAACGACGAAAACATCTTCAACGCCATAAAAGCCGGTGCAGACGGCTATTTGCTCAAAGAAGTCAACCCCGAAACCCTCTATAACGGAATCAAGGAAACCCTCAACGGCGGTGCCGCTATGAATCCTTCTATTGCCCTAAAAACACTCAAACTGCTCAGAAACCCTATAGACATTGATAACCCGCGCGACAAAGAAGATATTTCTCTCAGTAGTCGCGAAGTTGATGTGCTCGAGCAGCTCAGTAAAGGCTTGTCATATACAGCCATTGCAGACAATCTTTTTTTGTCACCCAGCACTGTGAGAAAACACATTGAAAACATCTACAAAAAACTTCAGGTACACAGCAAACTGGAAGCTGTTCAAAAAGCAAAACGACACAATATCATTTGATAATAGCCTATTCTCTTAAAAATTCCATATTTTCGTCCGCATGCAAAACAGACGAAAGAAGGAAATCATAAATACAGCTGCAAAGCTGTTTAAAAAGCGGGGATACAGCGCTGTAACCATGCGCGACCTCGCCGATGTGTTAAACATCAAAGCAGCGAGTCTGTACAATCACATCAATTCCAAACAAGAAATTCTATCAACCATTATAATCGATATCGCTGAAGCCTTCACTCAGGGAATGGAACACATCAAAAAGGAGCCAGTTTCTAACCTAGACAAACTTAAAAAAATCATCTTGCTCCATATCGATCTCACCGTCAAAAGTCCTGATGCGATGGCCTGTCTCAACAACGACTGGATGCATCTGGAGGAAAAACTTCCTTATTTTGTACAAATGCGTGCCGATTATGAAGAAAATTTTCGGGCAATTTTAAAAGAAGGAATCGCTCAAGGCGAAATCGCAAACAGAGATCCTGAGATTATGCTTTTTTCAATGCTTTCAACCCTAAGAACGCTTTATATTTGGCACACAAAAAAGGACGGAGTAGATGCCAAAACCCTTAAAGAACAAATGCCTGCTACTCTTCTAAATGGCATTAAAAACTAAATATTTTTTTTATATTTTTGCAGCAAGTTTTTAACCACAAAATAAAAGAACAAATGGAAAACAATTTTGATCAACACTACCAGCCACGTGTTTTAGTAGCACAAGCCAGCCAGTTAGAAAGAGCGGCATTTTACAGAAAAACCTACCAGCATGTTGCACTTGCAGTTTTGGCGTTTATTGTTGTAGAATCGTTCTTCTTAAAAATTCCTGCGCTTGTTAATTTTATGCTTTCAATGACACAAGGCTATTTGTGGTTATTGCTTTTGGGAGCGTTTTGGTTGGCAACCAGTCAAGCAGACAAACTTGCTCACGACACCAACCAAACCAAACAATATTTGGGTCTTGGGGTGTATGTGGTATTTTATGCACTTATATTCATTCCACTTTTACACATTGCCATTAACTTTGTAGAAGGTGGTACAGCCCTAATTAATCAAGCAGCGGTAATTACATTATCACTTTTCACAGGACTCACCGCTGTGGTATTTATGACCAAAACCGACTTTTCATTTCTTAGGTCTGCCATAACCATTGGTGTTTTTATTGCTATGGGACTCATAGTAGCGGGAATTATATTTGGCTTTAGCCTTGGGCTTTGGTTTTCTTTTGGTATGGTTGCGCTTACTGCCGCAGCCATTCTTTACCAAACCTCAAAACTAAAATATGAATATGAAGTAACCCACTATGTGGGCGCTTCATTAGGGCTTTTTGCTTCGTTAATGATGATGTTTTGGTACATTCTTCAGATTTTTATGAGTAGGGATTAAAAGCCATCCTACTAACTTTCCCCAAAAGGGAGGGATTTGTTTTTTAAAATAGTGTTTGTCTCGCTTATCACTATACAGATTTGTCGATTTTAATTGTATTTAAAATTGCTGACATATTTGTCTTAATACTTAATACTCATATCTTAATACTAATAGAGCGTGAGGGATAGCAGTGAAAAGCCCACAACGAAGCCTGCCTGACTGCCAGTAAAGGCAGTCGGGCAGGCGTAGTGAGGACTTGTAACGGATAGCCCGACCCCGAAACAAGTTTGGGGGCACGCTCAAAAGGCATTTAAGCTAGTTATTATAAAACAGGATTGGTTGTTACTTCTTTTTTAATTTTAAAATGAAGCGCAACATAAGCAAGAGTAAAACACACAACGCCAATTAGAACCATGTTCCAAATGGGACCGGTAACCATACTTAAGTTTCCTTTTTCAATAATTAAAACACGCATGGCTTGTAAGTAATGCGTTAGCGGGATTACTTGTGCAATTCCTTGAATCCATCCGGGCATTTGGCTTAATGGCCATGTGAAGCCACTTAAAATAAAGCTGGGGGTTGCAATTACCATCAACACCTCGGTTGCCTTAAGCTGATTGGGAATTAAAATACTGAACAAAATACCAATAAAACTCACAGATATTACCAAAAACCCAGTTACAAATGTCAGCGGAATTAATTTTTCGGAAAGGGGCATTTTAAAATACAAACCAAACAATAGGTACAACACCCAAATACCCAAACTCATAATTAAATATGGCAAAACTTTCACAGTGATTAGCTTAAAGGTTGAAGGGCATAATTTTGCAAGTTCTCTGAATGTTCCTTTTTCAAATTCTGAAGAAAAGGAAAGTGCAAGACCCAACAGCAATACTTGCTGTAAAACTGTAGCCAAAACACCTGGCCATAAAAAATACATATAGTTGGTGCTGCGGTTGTGTTTTTTTATAAAAGTGGTTTTAAAGGGTTCATATTGAGTAACAGCAATGGCTTCTGGTATGCCTTGTTTTTTTAGTGCTTCTATTTCTATTCCTGCCTTTAATGTGCCAAGGGTGAGTTGTATTGCCGATGAAGCATAGTTTGCTGTGAGCACATTTGACGTGTTTACAATGGTGGTTACCTCAGGATAGCGTTTTACCATAATTTCTTTTTCAAATCCCTTAGGGATGATTACCACACAAGCAGCTTGGTCTTCTATGGTGTATTGCGTTAAGTTGTCTTGCGAAAACAAAATGCGTTGCACATCTAGCACTTCGTTTTCGGTAAACATTTCAACCATTTGTTGGCTTAAAAGGCTTTGGTCCTGATCTACTACAATAATGGGCAAGTCTGTTACCTTGCCTTTGTTGTAAACAAACCCGAGCAGTATGCCATACAAAACGGGTGCGCCAATAAATAAGATTCTTAATATTTTGTTGTTCCAAAATAGTTTGAATTCTCTTGCTAATAATTTAGAAAATGTCATTTTTCGATTATAATTTAAAGGTGATTGTCGCCTTATTGATGAGGTTTTTTGTTTCAGAGACATCTGAAGGTTTTATTATAACTTCAAAAAGCGATTCGTGCAATTCAAAATCTGGATAAGCGGTTGCAATATCGGCATAGCCTGAAAGCTGTTTGATGGTTTGTACAGTGCCTTTTAATTCTTGATGGTTGTAAAACACTTTTAAGTTGATTTCATCCCCAACTTGAATGTGTGCCAATTCACTTTCGGCAATGGTAAATCTGAAATACACACTGTTTTCAATAAAACCACTAAAAAGCGTGTAGCCTGGCAGTGCCAATTCTCCAGCATTGAGCGTGATGCTTTGTATGTACATGTCTTGTGTGGCAATGATATAGCGTTCATTATGGGCGGTAGTAACTTCTTTCAGCAGCCCTTTTGCTTGGGTTTTTTGTCCTAGTGCCATTTGTTGTTGCTCTATTCTTGCTCCGGTGCGAGCTTCATTCAGTTCTTCTTGAACCGCAAGGTATTGTGATTTTGCACCTTGATACTTTGAGAAAGTTTCATCAAAAGTTTGTTGAGGTACTAGAGAGTCTTTGAGTAAAACCTGCATACGCTCTAAAGATTTTTTAGCGAAGTCATATTGTTCTTTAAGGGCGTTTTGTTTGGCTTCTAGCTGCCTTACTTGCCCTGTGGTTGCTCCTTGAACGCTCATGGCATATTGTGCGCTGGCGGCATTCAAAGCACCAGTAGCTTGAAGGTGTTTTGCATCTACCTCTGGTAAATCTAAAATGGCAAGGGTGTCGCCTTGCTGCACGCGGTCTCCTTCTTGAACATAAATATCGAGGATTCTTCCCGGAACTTTGGTTACTATTGAAATGCTTTCTCTTTCAACTTTGCCTTGTTTTAATTCATCGTTGGGGGTAGAACATCCCACAATGAAAACACTTAATATGATGATTATTTTTTTCATTTTTTATTGGTTTATTTTATAGTATTGAAGCTAAATTTCCGTTTGCCATATAGCGTTCGTATAAGGCGATTTTTAAGTTGTATGCAGCGTTTGTTTCTTGAAAAGCGGCTTCTATAAGTTGGTTCTCGGCCTCAATCCTTTCTACAATATCTATGAGTCCTTGTTGAAACAATTTTGTGCTGGTTTCAAAATTTGATTGGGCTATTTTGTGTTTTTGTTCAGCAATTTTTAGTTGCTGTTGCTTCAGTAAATAGTCATTCTCTTTGCTTTGTTGTTGCAAACTTATTTGCTCTTTGGTGTCGTTGAGTTTGTTTTCAATTTTAAGAAGTTCCACTTTTGTTTGTTCAATTTTGTGTTTTCTTTCAAACCCACTAAAAAGTTGCCAGTTAAGCCCCACACCCACATAAAATGTTGGTCCGAGTGTTACTTCGTTCAACCCAAAATACCAAGGGTTATCAACTATTGGAAGCACCGGCGTGGTAATGTCAACCTCGTGCACATTTGTATAATTCATTCCGGCGAAAGCCGCAACCTTTGGCAAATAACTACCTCTTTCCTTTTTTACTAAATGTTCTTGTGCATTTCTATAAGCTTCAAGTGCTTTTAGTTCTTGTCTGGCTTCTGTGTTCTCAAAATCGTTTTGTAATGGGTTTATAGCTGCCAATTCGTTTTGAGTGTTTTCAATTTCTTTTGTGTTTAAGCCAGTGAGGTAAGCAATTTTATCAGTAAGTAAATCTATGTTGCTTTTAATTTCAATTTTTTTTAGTTCAAGCTCTAGCTGTGCAAGTTCTAGTTTTTCTCTGTCATTAGGTATGGCGAGACCGTTGGCAATAGCTGTGTTTAGTTTTTGGTTTTCAAGAGCAAGTCGTGCTTCACTGGCCTCTATGAGCCTTTGAGTTTCTTGAAGTAAAGTATATTGATCAAAACTTTGTAAGACTTCAAAAATAACTTTTTCTTCTTCAGATTTTAGCATCCATTGGTCGCCTTCCATTTTAAATTTGTTGGCTTTTATAGCATGGGGTATTTGTAACCCACTGAATAAAACAGAACGCGCAACAATATTTCCTCTAAAAATCGAGCCTTTAGTGTTGAAATCGTTATCTGAATTAAAATGAGTTACCAAAGCATTTGCTTCAATTTTTGGAAGATAATTACTCCTTATTTCCTTTTCAAACAAGCTTGATTTTTCAAGATCTAAATGCCTGTTTTTTAACTCCACATTTCTTGAAATAGAAGTTTCTAAAATGGTCTTGAATTCTTCTGAAATTTGCAACTGCGCATAACTGTTTACCGAAATGAAACAAAGCATGAACAGGTATAGTGATTTATTTTTCATCGTTTAATTTTTTTTCAAGATTGGCGTAAATTTTATCAAAGCACGACTTAAAAACATCAAGCTCCTCAATTGAAATACCATCAACAGCATAGGCAAGTACTTTGTTGATGACTGCTATAGACTTTTCTTTAATTTCTTTTCCTTCTTTTGTGAGATACACAAGATTGATTCTTCTATCGTTAGGGTCTGCTTTTCTAATGAGAAATCCGGCTTTTTCCAAATTATCAATGAGTCGGGTAGTGCTGGGCTTGTCTCGGTAAGTTGCAGTGGCGAGCATTTGCTGCGAGCATTTGTCGTTTTCCCACAAGGCAACCAAAATGATAAGTTGCTCACGGGTTAAATTAATTTTTTCATTTTTTAACTCCTGAAGCAACAAACGGTTCAATGCCATTGGCGTTCTTCCGGTTAATAAATGATGGTAATCTGATTTGTTTAAAAAAGTTATCATAACAATAGTTGATTAGACAACTACAAAAGTATTTCAATTTTTAAAACCGGCAAATGTTTTTTAAATAATTTTTCAAAATAATGACTTAGAGGTCTTTAAATCAAGTGTTTATGATTTTAATATTTTTAATGAATTTTCCCTAAAAACTGATTTTTTGTAGCTAAAAACCATCAATAAAAATTATTCTATCACAGTATAAGTGAACTCACCCTCCTTAGGAGGGGGCGGGGGGAGGACAGAGGACTTGCATATTAAACTAACAATCGTTAGTTTTGTAAAACTTCAGCAATAAGCTGAAAAATATTCTTATGGCAAAATTCCACAACATACGCGTTAAAGACGTTTATAAAGAAACCAAAGACTGCTCAGTCATTACTTTTGATGTGCCTACAGCATTGCAGCAAGAATTTCAATTCAGGCAAGGACAGCACCTCACACTGCGCAAAATGATTGATGGTGAAGACGTGCGCCGCACCTATTCGCTATGTTCCAACCCTTCAGATAAAGAATGGAAAGTAGCCGTAAAACAAATTTTTGAAGGAAAGTTTTCCACTTTTGTCAATAAGGTACTCAAAGCAGGTGACCCACTGGAAGTGATGGCACCCAGTGGTGAGTTTGGCGTTGCTTGTGACCCCTCAACGCCCAAAAATTACATCGCTTTTGCAGCGGGAAGCGGAATCACACCCGTGCTTTCGATGATAAAAGCGCATTTGAGCCAAGAACCGGAAAGCACATTCAAGCTCTTTTACTTGAATCGTAATTCAAAATCCATTATCTTTAAAGAAGAAATTGAACAGCTTAAAAACAAATACTTTAACCGATTTCACATCTTCTATTTTCTTACGAAAGAAAAAAGAGACATTGAGTTCCTTAACGGAAGGTTTGATAAACAAAAATTGGACGTACTCACCAAAACGTTCATCGACATACAAGACACGGCACATTGCTTTATTTGTGGCCCTGAGGAAATGATATTCCTTATCCGCGATGAGTTGCAAAACGCCGGAATGGACAAGAGCAAAATCCATTATGAACTCTTTGTAACCGGCCTTACAGAAGCCGATAAAGAACGTGCACAAAAAGCACTGGAAAGCAAAGTAGAAGGCACTCAGGTCACCATTATTGATGGTGGAAAAGAATTTCATTTCACCATGAGCGAGGATTATGACAACCTCCTCGACGGAGCCCTCGCTGCCGGAGCTGATTTGCCTTTCGCCTGCAAAGGCGGTGTGTGCAGCACCTGCAAATGCGAAATCAAAGACGGCACTGTAGCGATGAAAGTCAACTATGCATTGGATGAAAAAGAAGTCGCCCAAAACCTGATATTAAGCTGTCAGGCGGTTCCAACATCAGATAAAATAGTCTTAGATTTTGATGTCTAACCCAACACTCGCGAAAGCGGGTGTCTCGTCAATCAAAAGACAAGTTTGAAATTAAAGATTAACCCAAAATACACCCAAAACAATTCCCCCTCTTTTGGAGGGGGTTAGGGGGAGGACAATTATGAGCGAAAAAGAAATAAAAAACCTAGAAGATATTTTCGAAGCCAAAATAGCACGCGACGAAAAAATCGAACCCAAAGACTGGATGCCAGAAAAGTACCGTCAAACGCACATCAGACAAATCTCACAGCATGCCCATTCTGAAATTGTTGGCATGCTCCCTGAGGGAAACTGGATTACCCGTGCGCCTTCTTTACGCAGAAAAGTAGCCTTGTTAGCCAAAGTGCAAGACGAAGCCGGCCACGGACTTTATCTTTACAGCGCCTGTGAAACATTAGGCATTTCCAGAGACGAACTCTACGAGCAACTCCACAGCGGAAAAGCCAAATACTCCAGTATCTTCAATTATCCCACATTAACCTGGGCAGATATGGGAGCCATTGGCTGGTTGGTTGACGGTGCTGCTATTATCAATCAGGTACCGTTGTGTAACACCTCGTTTGGGCCCTATGCCCGTGCGATGGTGCGTGTGTGTAAGGAAGAAAGTTTCCACCAGCGTCAGGGATATGAAATTATGCTGACACTATGCAACGGAACCCCCGAGCAAAAAGCTATGGCACAAGACGCCTTAAACCGTTGGTGGTGGCCGTCTTTGATGATGCTGGGACCCACAGACGACGAATCTGTACACACAGCACAATCCATGAAATGGAAGCTAAAGCGAAAAACCAATGATGAACTCCGCCAGCAATTCATTGACCAGACCGTTCCACAAGCCGATATTCTTGGACTCACCATCCCTGACCCCGATTTAAAATGGAACGAAGAAACCGGCCATTACGATTTTGGACCAATCGACTGGGATGAGTTCTGGCAAGTGGTAAAAGGCCATGGCCCCTGCAACAAAGAACGTATTGCAGCCAGAGTCAACGCCTGGAACAATGGTGAATGGGTGCGTGATGCAGCAATGGCTTACGCCGAAAAGCAGGAAAATAAAAAAGTATCAAAAGCATCGTAGCGACGTAATATATTACGTCGCTAAAACGTAATTACGTAATACATTACGTCGCAAAACACGTTAATTCGTGCCGTCGTAAAATCCTACGACGATATGTAAAAGAACCAAATAAATTTGAAAAAAGCATAAAACATGACAAAAGACATAAACCAAACTCCCCCTCCTTCGGAAGGGGCTGGGGGGAGGAAAAACTGGCCCCTCTGGGAAATCTTCGTAAGAAGCAAAAACGGATTGGAGCACCGCCACTTTGGTAGCCTGCACGCCGCCGATGCAGATATGGCTATGGAAAACGCCCGCGATGTCTATACCCGCCGCAATGAAGGCGTAAGCATCTGGGTCGTGGAGTCCAAACACATAACAGCATCCAACCCCGAAGAAAACGGCGAATTCTTTGAACCTGCCGCAGATAAAGTGTACCGTCATCCAACGTTTTATGAGTTACCGGATGAGTTGAAGCATATGTAAATCCCCACCCTAACCCTCCCCCAAGGGGAGGGAACAGATTTTTTAATTTTATAAAATTATGAGTTTGAATACACAAAGAAACAATTGTACCAATCCAACTCCCCCTCCTTCGGAGGGGGCTGGGGGGAGGACCCAGTATATACTAGAAATCGCCGACAACTCCCTCATCCTAGGTCAACGCCTCGGTGAACTCTGTGGTCACGGGCCCAGTCTGGAAACTGATATTGCCCTCACCAATATGTCGCTCGATCTTTTTGGGCAAGTGCGTAGTTATTACCAATACATCGCCCAACTTTCCGGAGAAGATAAAACCGAAGATGACATCGCTTTTTTGCGTTTGGAACGTGAATACAAAAACGTTTTGTTGGTAGAGCAACCCAACACCGATTTTGGTTACGTCATCACCCGTCAGTATTTCTTTGATGTGTTTCATCTGATGCTGATGCAACAATTGCAGCATAGCAAAGACGAAACCCTTTCAGCGATAGCCAAAAAAGCTTTCAAAGAAGTGAGTTACCACAAACGTTTTTCAGGCGATTGGGTAAAACGCCTTGGTGACGGTACAGAAGAAAGTCATCAACGTGTTCAAAAAGCCGTAAACGACTTGTGGCCTTACACCAACGAACTCTTTGAAATGACCGAAGCAGCAAAAGCCGCAGCAGAAGTAGGAGTAGGTGTAGATGCAAGTCAGTTAAAAGAAGCGTATTATAAAGAAGTAAGCGAACTCTTAAGAGAAGCTACACTTGAAGTTCCTGAAAGCAAATATTTCCATAAAGGAGGGAAACAAGGTGTTCACACGGAGCATATGGGCTACATCCTTTCTGATATGCAATTTATGCAACGCACCTATCCCGGAATGAAATGGTAACCCTCACACCCGCGCAGGCGGGTGTCTCGTAATGTAAAAACGAAAATATAAATCTCATTGACAGAATCTGTTACACATATAACCCCAAAACTCCTCAACATCCTCAAAACCGTGCCCGACCCGGAAATCCCGGTATTGACGGTTGTTGATTTGGGCGTAGTTCAAGATGCTAAAATCCTAAAAGACGGGAATGTTGAGGTAACAATCATACCCACATACAGCGGTTGTCCGGCGATGGATGTAATTGGCGATGATATAGTAACCGCTTTCGCGAAAGCGGGAATGAAAGCCAAAGTAAAACTCGTCCTTTCACCCGCCTGGAGCACAGATATGATTTCAGAAGAAGGAAGGTCTGCATTAGAAAAATACGGAATCGCAGCACCACTAGACGCCACGGCCGACAAAGAAGCCCTTTTGGGAAACAAAAAACTGGTAAAATGCCCGCAATGCGGTTCAAAAAATACCGAATTGGTAAGTCAGTTTGGCTCCACAGCTTGCAAAGCACAGTTTAAATGCAATGATTGTTTAGAACCCTTTGATTACTTTAAATGCTTAAAATAACCCCAATCCCCGCGTGGTCACTGAGCGGAGTCGAAGTGAAGGCGGGGATCTCGTAATTATAATGACAGAACCTTTTTAGACTATGAAAAGTATAGAATTACAATTAAAAAACAACCTCGCCATCATCACCCTAAACCGCCCCGAAGTTTTTAACAGCTTCAACCGCGAGATGGCACTGGCATTGCAAAAAGCACTGGATGATTGCGCTTCAAACCAAGATGTACGCGCCATTCTCCTCACCGGAAACGGCAAAGCCTTTTGTGCCGGCCAGGATTTAAAAGAAGTAACAACCCCCGAGTTGAATCCGGGGTTCAAAGCCATACTCGAGGAACATTACAATCCCATCATAACAAAAATCCGAAATATGGAAAAGCCTATTGTAGCCGCTGTGAACGGTGTCGCAGCAGGAGCAGGAGCAAATATTGCCCTAGCCTGTGATGTGGTGGTGGCTTCAGAAGCAGCAAGTTTTATTCAGGCGTTTAGTAAAATCGGGTTGATTCCTGATAGTGCGGGGACGTTCTTTTTACCGCGGTTGATTGGTTTTCAGAAAGCTTCGGCTTTGATGATGCTTGGCGATAAAGTTTCAGCTGAAGAAGCAGAAAAACTGGGAATGATTTACAAAGTATTTTCCGTGGAAACGTTTATGGAGGAAGCTGAAAAAATAGCAGTAACCCTCTCCCAAATGCCCACCCACGGACTCGCATTGACCAAAAAGGCGTTGAACGCATCCATGAAAAACAATCTGGATGACCAACTCAAATTGGAATCAAAATATCAGATAGAAGCTGCCCAAACTGAAGACTACAGGGAAGGCGTAACCGCGTTTATGGAAAAAAGAAAACCGAACTTTACCGGTAAATAAAGAAAAAGGTAAAGGCGTAAGATATTGCGCCTCAAACAATAAAAATTAACAATGAAAATAGCAATTATAGGATCTGGAACAATGGGAAGCGGCATCGCACAAGTAGCAGCTACAGCCGGTTGTTCGGTAAAACTGTATGACACCAATCAGGCAGCATTGGATAAAAGTAAAACCGCTTTGGCGAAAGTAATGAGCCGTCTGGTAGAAAAAGGAAAAATTGATGAAAACGAAAAGTCCCGCATCGAAAACAGCATAAGTTACGTAGATTCATTAAAAGATCTCTCAGATGCCGATTTAACCATTGAAGCCATTATAGAAAATGCCGAAATCAAACAAAAAGTGTTTGCCGAACTGGAAAGTTACCAATCTGATGATGCCATTATCGCCTCAAACACCTCGTCACTTTCCATCGCTTCACTGGCAGCATCATTAAAAAAACCGGAACGCTTTATCGGGATTCATTTTTTCAATCCCGCGCCATTGATGCCTTTGGTGGAAATCATCCCCGCGATTCAAACTTCTGAAGAAGTGAAAAATAAAGTGGTCCAAATTATTAAGGACTGGAAAAAAGTTGGTGTACTTACCAAAGACACGCCCGGGTTTATTGTGAATAGAGTTGCCAGGCCTTTTTATGGGGAAGCACTCCGCATTTATGAAGAAGGAATAGCTGATTTTGCCACCATAGACTGGGCGATGAAAGAAATCGGTGGTTTCCGTATGGGCCCATTTGAATTGATGGATTTTATTGGTAACGATGTCAATTATACCGTTACCGAAACTGTTTTTACCTCATTCTATTTTGACCCAAGATACAAACCTGCCTTCACTCAGAAACGTTTTGCTGAAGCAGGATATTTAGGCAGAAAATCAGGAAGGGGTTATTACAATTATGCTGAAAATACTACCAATCCCGAGCCCAAAAAAGACCCAAAAATAGGGCAAGAAATTTTTGAAAGGATTCTTGTAATGCTCATTAATGAAGCTGCAGACGCCTTGTTTTTAAATATCGCTTCCGCGAAAGATATTGATTTAGCAATGACCAAAGGGGTTAATTACCCAAAAGGATTACTCGCCTGGGCCAATGAAAAAAGCATCGATTGGTGCGTCGAAGAAATGGATGCGCTATATGATGAATACCGTGAAGACAGGTATCGATGCAGTCCGCTATTGCGGAAAATGAGGAGAGAAGGACGAAATTTTAGTTTGTGAGTTTGTGAGTCCTTGAGTCTGTGAGTAAATTCAAATTAATAATATATGCCAAGTAAATTCCATTTCAAGTTTGAAGATTTGATTATGTATCAAAAAGCTCTTGATTTTGCTGATTTTGTTTATGAGCAAGTAAACAAATTCCCTAAGGAAGAGACTTACAGATTGTCTTCTCAGTTTATTAGAGCTGCTGACGCCATAGCTTTGAATATTGCGGAAGGCTCATCAAGTACAAAACCAAATTTTAACAGATACCTGCAGATTGCTTGGGACAGTGCCCACGAATGTGTTGTGTGTAGTACAAAAGCCAAAAGAAGGGGTTTTATTGATGAGGAAACCGATGAAAAAAATCGTGAGTGGGTAACTGAGTTGTCAAAAATGATTACATCTTATAAAAAGTATCTAAATAAAAAATAAAAAACACCTCAAAGACTCAGAAACTCAAAGACTCAAAAACTAATGCAAATGGAAGATAACTCACAAACTCACAAACTCAAAGGCTCAAAGACTATTCCTAAAAAAATGCTCTCCCTCGATCCCTTTAGCCAATGGCTCGGCATCGAGATTTTGGAATGTGAAATCGGGCGATGTAAAGTTGGGATGACCGTGCGCAAAGAAATGCTGAACTCCATGAACAAAGCCCATGGCGGGATTACCTATTCGCTGGCAGACACTGCATTTGGGTTTTCGGCCAATACGTATGGGAAGTTTGCCGTTTCGATAGAAACCTCCATCAACCACATTGAAGCGCTTGAAGAGGGCGACTACATCACCGCCGAATCCATCATAGACGAAACCCGAAACAAACTCGGTTTTCACATCATCGAGGTAAAAAAAGGCAAAAAATTGGTAGCTTTGTTCAAAGGTGTAGTTTACAGAACTAGTAAAAACTGGACATGAAAAATTAACAAAAAGTTAACTTAAATATATTTTAAAATTCATATAGGGGCGGTATATTTGTGATATGTGTAACCAATTAATTATCAATGTTATGAAAAAAAGGTTGATTTTAATTTTTCTGTTTGCAGCTTTGTCTTGTACTGTAGATAAAGAGATAGATGGTAATAGTGCCGTTGTCGAAAATGGTAAATCTATAGATATTGCCAATAATTCCGAATTTAACTTAATGTCATTTGAAGAACTGAAAGAGGTAACAAAAAATAACGGGGTTTCTATTACTTGTGGGGGTTCTTGTGGATGCCAAGTTCAGTGGGTTATTGGATCAGATACAGTATCGTGTTCATGTAGTCCTTGTTCAATGGAGGTTACTCTTGATCGGTTGAAATTAAATAAAGATCAAAGTTTGAACGATTATTACAATTCAATGTTGGAATCTGAGTTTTTTAAATCTTCCAAAAAATATTTGGATAATTTTATTCAGAAAAACTATAACACTAGTGAGGTTTTGGTTACTAATATTCATGTTGATTTTATTGATGTAAATGGATTACTTACAATTGATTTCTTAACGCCAAGTAATGAAAAAGAAACCTTGCTTGTTGTTTATAATAACACAAATAAAAACACCTATATTGTAAACTGTTCAGGAGGTAGTTGTGATTGCAGACCACAGTTTAATTTAGAGACAAATGTTGCGAGTTGTTCTTGTTCTCCTTGTACATTAACAGTAGAAGAAATTAAAAGGTAAAAATATTTTTTATATTATGCCAAGCGGGTTATTTTTATAGCCCGTTTTTTTTGTTTAATATTAATAATGTTTAAAGGAGTTGTTTACAGAACCAGCAAAGACTAGGAATGAAAAATCCGCGGAAATCAGTTGAATCAGTGTCATCCGCGTTCTATTAATCAACAATCATAAATCTAAATCCAGCCTGCGGCAGGCAGGCGTTAATCATAAATCACAATGTATATAATCGACGGAATCAGAACACCCATAGGTAATTATCAAGGCACCCTTTCACCGGTTCGCACCGATGATTTGGCAGCCCTTGTTATCGCCGAAATCGTAAAAAGAAATCCCAATATCCCAAAAGATGCCTATGACGATGTCATACTGGGCTGTGCCAATCAGGCCGGTGAAGACAACCGGAACGTTGCCCGCATGGCTTCCCTGCTGGCAGGATTGCCTTACAGCGTTCCCGGGGAAACCGTGAATCGCCTTTGCAGCAGCGGACTTTCAGCCATTATTCACGCACATCGCGCTATTAAAGCCGGGGACGGCGATGTATTTATAGCAGGCGGCGTGGAGCATATGACTCGCGGGCCTTATGTGGTGGCTAAACCTTCTTCCGCTTTTGGTACCGATGCCAAGATGTATGATTCCAGTTTTGGATGGCGTTTTGTCAACCCAAAAATGCACGAAATGTACGGTACCGATGGTATGGGTGTAACTGCAGAAAACCTGGTGGAGAAATACAACATTTCGCGCGAAGACCAGGATGCTTTTGCTTACCATTCCCAAATGAAAGCCACCAAAGCACAGCAAAAAGGACGACTTGCAAAAGAAATTGTAACCGTGGAAATTCCGCAAAGAAAAAAAGACCCAATACAATTTTCGGAAGACGAGTTTATCAAACCATCGACTTCAAAAGAAGTTCTTGCAAAACTGCGTGGAGCCTTTAAAAAAGACGGCAGCGTTACCGCCGGAAATTCATCAGGACTAAACGACGGTGCAGCTGCAACTATAATCGCTTCTGAAGCTGCGGTTAAAAATTACAACCTGAAACCACTGGCCAGAATTGTAAGCTCAGCAGTAGTGGGGGTAGAACCCAGAATTATGGGAATCGGCCCCGTGGAAGCTTCCAACAAAGCCCTCCAAAAAGCCGGATTGACGATGGGGGATATGGACATCATTGAACTGAACGAAGCCTTTGCAGCACAATCGTTGGCGTGCATCCGCGAATGGGGACTGGAAGATGACGACCCACGAATCAACCCTAACGGAGGCGCCATTGCCATTGGTCACCCGCTTGGAGTCACAGGAGCCCGCATTTGCTACTCCGCCGCATTAGAGTTATCTTTGACAGGGAAGAAATATGCTTTGATTACGATGTGTATTGGCGTAGGGCAGGGGTATGCTGCGGTAATCGAAAATATACCCGCGTAGGCGGGTATCTCGTAATTCAATGGTTGATATTCAAATGAAAGCCTATGAGTAAAGTATTAAAAATACTGATATTCTATACTTTTTTGTTTTTTGGAAACTTTGTTTTCTCTCAACAAATCGTTTCATTTAATGAAACTTATATATCTGATGAAAATTTAGTTTATAACACTCAAACTGACAAACCATTTACAGGAAAAGCTCAAAGAAAAAGAAAAAATGGCCATTTGGTCTATGAAGAAGAATACAAAAATGGATTTATAATTGAAAGCACCGTTTACTATAATAGAACCAAAGAACCTACCCCGGCTACTAAAATCTTATATGATGAAAAAAATAATTTTAGGGCGATTAAAAAAATTCAATTTGGCTTAAAGAAAAACACAAAAATGATTACTCATTTTGATATTAACGGAAAGAAAAAATTATTTGAAAGCTATCTAGACGGAAATTTAATTTACAGTTGTGAATATAAGAATAATAGAAAACACGGAAAAGAGTTCTGTGTTGTTGATGGTGAAGAATTTGTAATCGAATATATCAACGGAAAAAAAGTAAAATAAACAAAAAGAGACCTCCCCAATAAAATTGGGGACGGGCATAGGATATGAAAACACAACACTACATACTCGGCAACTGGACCGAAGGCAAAGGCGAAGGAACCCCAATACAAGACTCCGTTACCGGTGAGGTTTTTACAAGCGTCACCACAGAAGGGCTTGACGTTCCATCCATACTGCAATATGGTCGCGAAAAAGGCGACACCCTCCGCAAAATGACCTTTCAGGAGCGTGGTAATATGATTAAAAAATTGGCCATGTACCTTAATAAAAAGAAAGCGCAGTTTTACGAAATCAGTTACCGCACCGGTGCTACCAAAATCGACAGTTGGATAGACATCGAAGGCGGATTTGGAAACCTGTTTGCCAATGCTTCTCTGCGGAAATTATTTCCTAACCAGTCCTATCACGTAGAGGGCGAACCCATCGATTTATCCCGTGGCGGACGCTTTATGGCACATCATATTATGGTACCCAAAGAAGGTGTCGCGGTGCATATTAATGCCTTTAACTTTCCCGTTTGGGGAATGCTGGAAAAATGTGCCGTCAACTGGATGGCAGGAATGCCGGCAGTAGTTTTACCGGCACCGCAAACCGCTTATCTCACCGAAGCCGTAGTCAAAGAAATCATCGCCTCAGGAATTTTACCCGAAGGCAGCTTGCAACTCATTTCCGGAACGGCAAAAAATATACTCGATACCGTGCAGTCTCAGGATGTCGTGACCTTTACAGGTTCGGCTAAAATAGGTAGAATGCTGAAAGCACACCCCCAACTTATTGAAGAATCGGTGCCGTTCACGATGGAAGCAGATTCCTTGAACGCTTCTGTTCTGGGTGAAGATGCAGCACCCGGCACACGCGAATTTGATTTGTTTATCAAGGAAGTGCGCAACGAAATGACCGTGAAATGCGGACAAAAATGTACCGCCATTCGCCGTATCCTCGTTCCTGAAAAGTATATGGAAGATGTGCAAATTGCCATTGGAAAAGCCCTCGATAAAGTGACCGTTGGCGACCCGCGCTTAAAGGAAGTGCGTATGGGGTCACTGGTAAGTCACGCGCAACGCGAGTCGGTTAAAAGTCAGGTGCAAAAGATTGCTGAAACCGCACAAATCGTTTACGGAAGTTTTGATTCCTTTGAAGCTGTGGGAGCTGACGCCGAAAAAGGTTCTTTCCTTCGCCCGATAGTATTGCGTGAAGACCATCCTTTGAAAAATGAAGCCGCTCACGTTACCGAAGCTTTCGGCCCGGTGAGTACGCTGATGCCTTATAACAGTATCGAGGAAGCCATAAAAATTTCCAAACTCGGGAAAGGTTCGTTGGTAAGTTCGATTTTCACAAACGATGATTCCATCGCCAAAGAATTCACCATTGGCACCGCTTCCCATCACGGAAGAATTTTATCCATCAATCGCGAAAGTGCCAAACAAAGCACCGGTCACGGTTCGCCCTTGCCCAGTTTGGTGCACGGAGGTCCTGGTCGCGCCGGTGGTGGCGAAGAAATGGGCGGAATGCGGGGTGTCAAACACTATATGCAACGCACCGCCATTCAAGGTTCGCCAACAACCCTCACTGAAATCACCGGTATCTACCAACCCAAAGCCGATTACAAAGAAGCAGAAAAGCATCCGTTTACCTATCACTGGGAAGACATCCAGCCGGGAATGTCTCTAAAAACACACAAAAGGACACTCACCGATGGCGATATCGTGAATTTTGCCAATTTGACCTGGGATCACTTTTATGCTCATACAGACATCACATCCCTTGACGGAAGTATTTTTGAACAGCGCACCGCCCATGGTTATTTTATCATTTCGGCGGCAGCGGGCTTGTTTGTTTATCCCAATAAAGGTCCGGTGGCGGCCAATTATGGTTTGGAGGACATTCGGTTTTTGCGTCCTTTGTATCACAACGACACCATTTATGTGCGCCTTACGTGTAAACAAAAAGTGGATCGCGACCCCAAAGGAAAAGAACATCCTTCAGGCATTGTAAAATGGTATGTAGAAGTTTTTGATACCGAAGATGAAATGGTCGCTTTTGCCACGATTTTGACGATGGTTCAGAAAAAACAAACGACTTTCGTCGAAATGACTTCAGAAACCATTCCGTTTTACCTGAGCAAATTATCTGAATCGTTCAAGCCGAAATGGGGAACTATGACGCCACAGCATATGGTAGAACATTTGGAGTTCAGTTACCGGATAGCTTCCGGAGAAATGCAGAATTTTGATATTGCCACGCCCGAAGAATATTTGGAAAAAACCCAGGAAACCCTTTGGAATTATAATCCAATGCCACAAGGATATAAAATGCCATTGATGAAAGAAAATGAATTGGAACCCTTGCAGCATCCCGATTTGGAAACAGCAAAGCAGAAAATGCTGGAAGCCCGTGAAGAATATCTGGCGTTTTTTAAAGAAAACCCCGATGCTCTTAATAAAAATGCGGTATTTGGGTATTTAAACAGATATGAATGGTATTTGTTGGAAAGAAAACACCTTAACCACCACTTTAATCAATTTGGTTTAATTTAATTTTAATTACAGCATGTCTGAACAACCCTACGTAAAACAAAACATCAACAACCAAATCGCTACGATCGAGTTCTTCCATCCGGCACACAACAGCCTGCCGGGTGATTTATTGGCACAATTGGCAAATACCATAACAGAAGCCGGTAATAACGAAGACGTAAAGGTCATCATTCTTCAAAGCGGTGGTGACCGCACATTTTGTGCCGGTGCCAGTTTTAGCGAACTCATTTCCATCAATGATGAAAAAACCGGCGAAGTCTTTTTCAGCGGCTTTGCCAATGTCATTAATGCAATGAGAAAATGTCCAAAATTCATCATTGGACGCATTCAGGGAAAAACCGTGGGTGGCGGCGTTGGTCTTGCTTCAGCAGTGGATTATTGCATGGCGACAAAATATGCAGAGATTAAGCTCAGCGAACTCAACGTGGGTATCGGTCCGTTTGTGGTGGGTCCTGCTGTGGAGCGTAAATTAGGCCTGAGTGGTATGTCACAAATTGCCATTGATGCCAACAGTTTTTATAAAGCCGAATGGGCAAAAAATAAAGGGCTTTTCGCAGAAGTTTATGAAACATTGGAAGAGTTGGATGAAGCAGTATTAACTTTGGCCAGTAACCTATGCCAATACAACCCCGAAGCCATGAAAGAAATGAAAAAAGTATTCTGGACCGGCACTGAAGACTGGGACGAATTGCTGAAAGAACGCGCAAAGATTAGCGGGAGATTGGTGTTGAGTGCGTTTACGAAGAAGAAGCTTGAGAGCTATAAATAAAAACTAATCATTAATAAACGAGATTTCCGCCTTCGCGGGAATTGGGCTTATGATTTACTCATTCAAAGGACATATACCCGTTATCCACCATAGCAGTTTTGTACATCCTTTAGCAGCTGTTACGGGCAATGTGATTATTGGCAAAAACTGCTACATAGGACCCGGAGCGGCCATTCGCGGGGATTGGGGAGAGATCATTCTGGAAGACGGTGTGAATGTACAGGAAAACTGCACGGTGCATATGTTTCCGGGGAAATCTATCGTTTTAAAAGAAAGCGCACACATTGGTCACGGTGCCATTATTCATGGTGCCAATATAGGAAGGAATGTTTTAGTGGGAATGAACACAGTGATTATGGATGATGCCGAAATAGGGGATGAATCAATTATTGGTGCAATGGCCTTTATAAAAGCTGAAACGGTGATTCCAAGGCGCAGTTTGGTAGTGGGCAATCCCGCTAAAGTAATTAAAGAAGTCAGCGATGAAATGATCGCCTGGAAAACAGCAGGAACTCGATTGTATCAGCAATTGCCGGCCGATTGTCACGAGAGTTTACGTGAGGTGGAGGCTTTGAGGGAAATTCCGGCGAATCGTCCTAAGCAAGAGGATTTTTATAAAACGTTGAACAAATTCCTGCGCAGGCAGGAATCTCGTGATTCAAAAGACGAAATTTAAATGCATCTAGATGAGTTTATGGTATGTTTATATAATGACCAATAAAAAGGATGGTGTTCTATATATTGGTGTGACTGACAATTTGGATGAACGAGTAAAAGAACACAAATTAAAAGTCTATCGAAAAAGTTTTACTGCAAAATATAACTGTGAAAAGTTGGTATATTTTGAGGAGTTTACTGAAGCCAATGAAGCATCTAAAAGAGAAATGCAATTTAAAAAATGGAAGCGAGATTGGAAAATTAAATTAATAAATGAAATGAATGAAGGTTGGTTTGATTTAAGCACAAACTGGAACCTAAACTTTAATAAGTTAAGAAATGGATAATAAAAAGACGGGATTCCTGCCTACGCAGGAATTTGTCCTCCCCAGAATGGGAGAAAGCATAACAGAAGGCACCATCATCAACTGGCTGGTCCAACCCGGCGAGTCGTTTGAAGAAGGCGATATTATCGTGGAAGTGGGTACCGATAAGGTTGATAACGAAGTCCCGGCACCTTTTTCGGGAACTATGGTGGAAACAAAGTACAATGCTAAAGATGTAGTCAAAATAGGGGAAGTAATTGCTATTCTGCAGCCTTCAGATAGTTCAACTAAAGCGGCGGTTGAGCGGAGTCGAAACCAAAGCGAGGAGAAACCCACGGCCATTTTGACACCACAAAAAACTAACAAAATTGCTCAAAAGCCTTCAGCGGCTGCATCATTAACATATCAAGTTCCTGCTAACAGGACCAACAAATTTTACTCTCCGCTAATAGAAAAAATCGCACGCGAGCTCCACATCAGTTTTGAAGAACTCGCACGCATACCCGCTACCGGAAAAGAAGGTCGTTTACGCAAAAGCGATGTGTTCAAATATATCGAGGAAGGGCGTCCGGCACAATTTGCACAGCCCGTGGCAGAAGCCGGTTACAGCATTCCGCAATTGAATCTGGACAAAGGCAAAGGAAAAATAGTCGAAATGGACCGTATGCGGCAAATGATAGCCGATCATATGGTGTATAGCAAACACACTTCGCCTCACGTCACCGCCTATGTGGAAGCCGATATGACAAATATGGTCAACTGGCGCAATGTAAACAAGGAAGCTTTTCAGAAAAAATATGGTGAGAAATTGACGTTTACGCCCCTTTTTGTGGAAGCTGTCGCGAAAGCCGTGAAAGACTTCCCGATGATCAATGTTTCGGTAGATGGGAGCAATATCATTGTAAAAGAACATATCAACATTGGGATGGCAACAGCACTGCCCAGCGGGAATTTGATTGTTCCTGTGGTTCGTGATGCAGACAAAAAAGAGTTGCCGGCTTTAGCCAAAGAAATCAACGAACTCGCAGAAAAAGCCCGTACCAATAAATTAAAAGCAGACGATACCAAAGGCAGCACATTCACCATTAGTAATGTGGGTACCTTCGGAAGTTTAATGGGAACACCCATTATCAATCAGCCGGAAGCAGCCATTTTGGCAACAGGCATCATCAAAAAACGCGCTGAAGTCATTGAAAAACCCGAAGGCGACACCATTGAAATCAGGCAGATGATGTATTTGTCCCTTTCCTTTGACCACCGCATTGTGGATGGTTATTTAGGAGGCAGTTTCCTTAGAAGGATTGCTGATTATTTTGAACAGTTTGATGTAGAAAGAAAAATTTAAAAAACCTCCTTTAAACTTGTTAACTGCTTGAAAATGATCAAAGCAGAATTATTCTCTTACTTCCGAATATAAGTCAAATAGGTAAATGCAAACTCGTGTCGCTCGTCCTTGGGATGGTATTCCTCGGCGATAAGTTGCCAGTTATTTTCGTCAATTTCAGGGAAAAAGGCATCGGCTTCCAGGATTTCGTGAACGCGGGTGAGTTCGATTTTATCAGTAAATGGTAGACCTTGTTTGTAAATTTCCCCGCCGCCGATGATAAAGGGTTGCGGGTCGTTTTTAGCCAATTCCAGTGCCGCCTCGATAGAATGCACCACCACAGCGCCTTCTTTTTGGTATTTTTTGTTTCGCGTGATAACAACGTGGGTGCGGTTGGGCAAGGGCTTCGGGAAGGATTCAAAGGTCTTTCTGCCCATAATGATGTGGTGGCCGGTGGTGAGTTGTTTAAAGCGCTTAAAATCATCGGGCAGGTGCCACACCAAGTCGTTGTCTTTGCCCAGGGCATTGTTTTCGGCTGCGGCGGCAATTAGGGTGATGATTTGATTCATTTTCGGTGTTTTAGATTTTACATCAGGCAATGTCATTTCTTTTTTTCGACTTCATTTCTTACTGAAAGACACCCTTTAAAACATATATTATGGCTTTGTTATAATGGACTAACTGTAATAACTTAATTTTTCCTTTTTTTTCTGAGCATTTTTCTTGTGACTTCGTAGCTAACTTTTTGCCTGAATGAAACTGCTATAGGGTTATTATCTTTAGTTGCCGGTTTAAATGCCGGTAGCAGTGAAATTACCCTAATGATTTCCTCCTCTATAAGTGGGTGAGATGCTTCAGTTTTAATATTTGTGATTTCGCCGTTTGCGTCAATTATAAAAGTATAAATTATTTCTTGGTAACCCGGATTTACTTCAGCTTCAGAAAATACAGCTGTATCAAATTGGTTAAATAATAACGATCGAATGGCGAGATTTATACACCTTATCTTATATTCTTTGTCACCGTTTGCACAATCCTTATGTTCAGGAGGTGTGTCTGCTAAAAAAAAAGGTGTTGGAATCAAATTATAATCGGGTTCATTAAACTTTTTATACGAAACTTGATTGTAATTGTCGAGGATATAAAGATTCTTAAATACAAAAGCCATTTCAATGGCCTTATTGTCGACTCTAAATTTGCCTATGGGCTCAATTTCTTTAAGCATAAAGGAAACCATATCTTCAAATCTTTCATTTAAAGAATATGAATTTTTAAGGCGAAACGCACCTAAAGAGTCAATACCTATTTCAAAATACACCAATTCCTCTTTGCCTATTTTTAAGTTTGTTTTTTCAGTATTCCGGATTGTTAAAAAATTGAAGAACAGCTCAAATTGACTTTCTAAGCATTGTTGTCTAATTTCTAAAGAATTAGAGGTATTACATTTATTGAAATCAATGGGTTGAGAAAACCCAAGAGTAAAAATAAAAAAACATAGAAAACTAAAAGAATGTTTGATAGGTGAATTTCTAATCTTGAGCAAAGACGTCGGCATAGTATTATTTAGTATTGTAATATTATGAGATTAGACCTATTTATTCATCATATGTAAAATCTTCTGGTCTTTTTCAAAGTTTTTTTCAGAAACAGTGGCGATAATGATAATCATAAATTAATTACTTCCCGGTCTTAAAATTAAAAGGCACAGTGTATTCAATAGCACGTGGTTTTCCTGCCAGCATTCCGGGTTTCATTTTTGGGATGGCCAAGATGTTGCGTTTGGCTTCATCCACCAGCTCTTTGTTTTTTCCTTCCACATTTTTGATTTCCACTTCGCCCTTGGTGTTGATAATAAAGGTCACTACCACACGTTCCTGCACATTGTTTTTCCATGCATTGGCGGGATAGCGAAAGTTTTTCTGAATGTGTTCGTTGAGTTTTTGTGTAAAACAGGCATCAGTTTTTGACACGTCATTGCTTTCACAACCGGGCCAAACCGGCGCAATTTCACGCATAGTGACTTTGTTTTTGTCCACATCACCCCACGTTTCTTGAGCCATTACAGGCATCGTTAATAAAAGGACAAGTAAAAAAGCTAAATTCTTCATGGATATTTATATTAAATTAAACTGCCACCGCACCTTTAATATGCGGATGAGGATTGTAATCGACTAAGGTAAAGTCTTCAAACGTAAAATCAAAAATATTATTGACTTCTGGGTTAATTATCATTTTTGGAAGTGGTCTGAGCTCCCTTGAAAGTTGTAATTCAAGCTGCTCAAAATGATTGGAATAAATATGGGCATCACCAAAGGTATGCACAAAATCACCCGGCTCAAGGTCACAAACCTGGGCAATCATCAGGGTTAACAGGGCATAAGAAGCAATGTTAAAGGGCACACCCAGGAAAATATCGGCACTACGCTGATAGAGTTGACAAGAAAGTTTTCCTTTTGCTTCTCCTTTTGATTCATCAGGCGGAGCAACATAAAACTGAAAAAACGCGTGGCAGGGCGGAAGAGCAGCTTTGCCGTTGGCCACATTTTCACTGAATGAAACCGAAGTGTCGGGCAATACACTTGGGTTCCAAGCCGAAATAAGCATCCTGCGGCTGTTGGGGTTGGTTTTGATGGTGTGGATGAGCTCGCTAATCTGGTCGATTTGTTCACTGTTCCAGTTACGCCACTGGTGTCCGTAAACGGGACCCAGATTGCCGTTTTCATCAGCCCAGTCATTCCAGATTTTTACACCGTTTTCCTGTAAGTAACCAATGTTGGTGTCGCCTTTAAGAAACCACAAAAGTTCATAGATGATGGACTTTAAATGCAGTTTTTTGGTGGTCACCATGGGGAAACCTTCACTGAGGTCAAAGCGCATCTGGTAGCCAAAGACACTTTTGGTGCCGGTGCCGGTGCGGTCTCCTTTAAAGGTGCCGTTTTCGAGTACGTGTTTTACAAGGTCGTGGTATTGTTTCATAGTCCTATTCCCACGTAGGTGGGAATCTCGTTAATTTATTAAAATACTTTATTTAGAATTCGAAATTAATAAAACGATTTAAAAAAGTATTCCAAAGTAATGTAATTTCTATTAAAAGTTATTAACTAATTATAGAGGTTGAATAACGGGATTTCCGCCTGCGCGGAAATTGGGGTTACCCAATAATCATCCCTGCGATAGTGGCCGAAAGTAAAGAAGCCAATGTTCCCCCAATCAACGCTTTGATGCCAAACTCTGAAAGGGTTTTGCGTTGACCGGGTGCCAGTGAACCAATACCGCCAATTTGTATTCCGATAGAGGCAAAGTTGGCAAAACCACACAACATATAGGTGGCCATAATCACCGATTTTTCATAGTTCAGGCTGATGAGGTTGGCGGTGTTTTTCAGGTCGGCCAGTTGGATGTAACCCACAAATTCGCTGGCAACGAGCTTGATACCCAGCAGTTGCCCCATTAGTGCCATATCTTCTTCTGCAACGCCAATGAGCCACATCAAAGGAGCAAACAAGTAGCCAAGCACAAACTCCAGCGAGAATTTATCATAAGGGGTGTTGTAATCAACCCAGGTATTGAGCGAGGTGATGTCACCTATTTTTTCAAAACCAAAATTAATCATTGCAATAAAGGCGATAAACACCAAAAGCATGGCACCAACGTTTGCGGCAAGTTTTAGCCCTTCGGTAGTGCCGTTGGCAATGGTATCAAGTATGTTTGAACCAATTTTGTCTTCTGAAACAGCCACTTCATTGGTGATTTCTTTGGTTTCCGGATAAAGCATTTTAGCGATGACAATTGCACCGGGTGCTGCCATGACCGAAGCGGTCAATAAATGTTTGGCATAAAATATTTTCATCACTTCATCATCACCCCCCAAAAACCCAATGTATGCTGCCAAAACCCCTCCGGCAACCGTTGCCATACCGCCCACCATAACGAGCAGCATTTCAGATTTGCTCATTTTTTCGAGATAAGCTTTAATCATTAATGGGGCTTCGGTTTGACCTAAGAAAATATTACCTGCAACCGATAAACTTTCAGCTCCGGAAATACCCATCAATCGGGTCAAGACCCAGGCCATTCCTTTTACCACAACTTGAATAAAACCGAGATAAAACAATACCGAGGTCAAGGCCGAAAAGAAAATGATAGTGGGCAAAACCTGAAATAAGAAAATGAACCCAAAACTTTCCACATTCATCATACCGCCAAGAAGAAACTCACTTCCGGCTTGTGTGAAATCAAGAATTTTGACAAATATTTTTCCGACAAATTCAAAACCACTTTGTATAAAAGGAACTTTTAAAACCCCTATAGCAAGCAGCAATTGTGCTGTTAACCCAATGCCCACTGTTTTCCAGCGAATGGCTCTTTTGTTGCTGCTAAAGAGAAAGGCAAGCAGCATCAAAACCAGCATACCCAAAACCCCTTTCCAAAGACTTTCTGCTGTAAAGCCCCCGCTGGGAATCATATCTTTTTGGATGACCTCTTCTAGTGAGGAAGCCCGGTCTGAAAAACTGTAGATCACGTTGTTTTCAGTAAACGCAAGTTCGTTTTCGGTGAGTTGGGTGATGTGGTACCTTCTAATGGTGTCGTTGGGCTGGGTGTAAAACAGTACCAGCAAATTGTTTTGAAACAAATAGTCGCCTGAAGCTTCCAGGTTGTCTTTGGCCGAAAGGAAATAATGGAACTTCCCTTGATTGAAAACGATTGTATCTGTCGCCGGGTTGACTTCAAACAGCGGTTGTTCATCCTGATTTGTAATGCCGGAAAACGACCAGGTTTTTTCTATGGATTGTGCAAAATTTAATTGAGAAACAAACAGAAAAAAGCTGAGGAGTAGAAGTCTGATCATTTGTCGGTTTGGTTATTTTTCCCTTTTGGAGATTTCATCCCTGATGAGTGCTGCTTTTTCATAATCCTCATTGTCAACTGCTTTGTCAAGCATGTCGTGTAATTCTTTCAGGGAATAGGTTTTATAACTTTTGGTTGATTTTTTTGTGGATTCGGTATCGTCAGTCATCAACTGCTCCAGAATGGCCTGTTCATTTTCAGGTGTTTCTTTTTTCTTGGGACTTGCTTTTAAAAATATTCCTGCTTTCTCCAGAATGTTTTTATAAGTGAAAATAGGCGCATTAAAACGCAACGCCAAAGCAATGGCGTCACTGGTTCTGGCGTCGATGATTTCTTCAATTTTATCCCTTTCACAAATAATGCTGGAAAAGAAAACGCCGTCAACCAGTTTGTGGATGATGACTTGCTTGACCTGAATCTCAAACCGATCAGCAAAGTTTTTAAATAAATCGTGGGTGAGTGGTCTTGGTGGTTTGATTTCCTTTTCCAAAGCAATGGCAATAGATTGTGCCTCAAAAGCACCAATAACGATGGGAAGTTTTCTTTCACCGTCAACTTCGCTCAAAATCAGTGCATAAGCACCGTTTTGAGTTTGACTGTATGAAATCCCTTTTATATTAAGTCTGACTAAGCTCATAGGACAAAAAACAAAAAGCTGTTTAAACAGGGCCAAACCTTATTTAAACAGCCCTTAGAGAGGCACAATTTATAAAAAATTATGCGTTATTGGCTTTAAATTCTTTTAATTTTTCGATGAGTTTTGGAACCACTTCAAAAGCGTCACCAACAATGCCGTAATCTGCAGCCTTAAAGAAAGGGGCTTCAGCGTCATTGTTAATAACCACTTTTACTTTAGAAGAGTTGATACCTGCCAGATGTTGGATTGCACCGGATATTCCCACAGCGATATAAAGATTTGAAGCTACGGGTTTTCCCGTTTGGCCCACGTGCTCGCTATGTGGTCTCCATCCCATATCGCTCACCGGTTTTGAACAGGCTGTTGCCGCGCCCAATACTTCGGCAAGGTCTTCAATCAATCCCCAGTTTTCTGGACCTTTAAGTCCGCGACCACCTGAAACCACGATTTCGGCATCGGCGATGGTGGCTTTTCCGGTCACTCTATCAACGGCTTCCACTTTTACTGAAAAATCGGCGTCGTTTAATGAAGGTGAAAAACTTTCAGCTGCAGCTGAAGTAGGGTTTTCTTTTAAACCGTAAGCATTTTTGGAAAGTCCAATGAGTTTGATGTCTGATTTTAATTCGGTTTTCGCGAAAGCTTTATTGGTAAATACATTTGATTTAACAACAAAAGGCGAAGTGCCTTCAGGAAGTGCAACCACATTGGGTCCATAAGCCGCATTTAACTGAATGGCAAGCAAAGGAGCTAAAAATTTGGCATTTGCACTCGAACTGATAATCACCACTTTGGCACTTTCGTTTTGAGCTGCCTGGGTGATGGCATCAGCATATGCTTTGGCATTGAATTGGGCAAGTTTATCGTCGGAAACCTGAAGCACTTTTGAAGCGCCATAGGCACCTAACTCTGAAGCATCACCACCATTGATTGAAATGGCCGTGACGGTTGTGCCCAGCATATCTGCAACACCTTTGGCATAAGAAACTGCCTCAAGCGCAATTTTTTTAAACTTTCCCTGCTCTGATTCTGTATAGACTAAAACTGACATTTGTATATAGTTATTAGTTAATAGTAATTTGTTAATTGTAATTGGGTTGTGAAAGGATTAAATCACCTTGGCCTCGTTGTGAAGCAGGTTTACAAGTTCTTCCACATTTTCAGGATCTACCATTTTCACGGCTCCTTTGGGCGCCGGCTTCTCAAAGCTGGAAACCTGTGACGCATTATCAGCAGCGGCAGGCTCAACAACTTTTAATGGTTTTTGACGCGCCATCATAATTCCTCTCATATTGGGGATGCGCAGATCGCTTTCTTCCACCAGTCCTTTTTGACCGCCAATTACTAAAGGTAATGTAGTACTTAAAGTTTCTTTTCCACCGTCAATTTCCCTGATGGCTTTGGCATTGCTTCCTTCAACTTCAAGGCTGATGCAGGTATTCACAAAATTTGCTCCTGTAAGTGCAGCAATCATACCCGGAACCATGCCACCGTTATAATCGATAGATTCCCTTCCGGCAATTACCAGGTCATAGCCGCCATCCTGCATGACTTTAGCCAGTTGCTTGGCAACAAAAAAACCGTCAGTGGGATTTGCGTTAACCCGTATGGCTTCATCAGCACCAATGGCGAGAGCTTTACGTAAAGTGGGTTCGGTTTCAGGGCCGCCCACGTTCACCACGTGAACGGTTGCACCTTGCTTTTCTTTAAACCACATAGCACGGGTCAAACCAAATTCGTCATTGGGATTTATCACAAATTGCACTCCATTTGTGTCAAACTGGGTATCGTTGTTTGTGAAATTTATTTTTGAAGTTGTGTCCGGAACGTGACTGATACAGACTAATATTTTCATCTTAAAATTTATTTAAATTGGATTTCTAAATAATGACTGACAGACGTCAGATTTGATGGCACGAAGGTACTCATATATTTTTAATTTTATGCTATGCACGCATAACAAATTTCAGTTAAAAGTTGCAATTTTATCTCACTTAAAGTGGAAATAATACTATTTTTGCCTACCCGAAATGAAAATTTCAGGAATTTAAACAATTAAGAATAAATCTATGAAGACTATACAGTTTAGAGAAGCCATAGCCGAAGCGATGAGTGAAGAAATGCGTCGCGATGAAAGTATCTATTTAATGGGTGAAGAAGTGGCAGAATACAACGGGGCATACAAAGCTTCAAAAGGGATGCTGGATGAGTTTGGTGCCAAAAGAGTGATAGATACCCCCATTGCTGAATTGGGTTTTTCAGGTATTGCTATTGGTTCAGCGATGAACGGTAACCGCCCGATTGTTGAATTTATGACTTTTAACTTCTCATTGGTAGCCATAGACCAGCTAATAAACAACGCTGCAAAAATGCGCCAGATGAGTGGTGGTCAATTTGATATTCCCATTGTTTTCAGGGGACCTACTGCTTCTGCAGGTCAGCTTGGTGCAACACATTCACAGGCATTTGAAAGTTGGTATGCCAATTGTCCCGGATTAAAAGTAATTGTTCCTTCAAATCCCAAAGATGCTAAAGGCCTTCTAAAATCAGCTATCCGTGACAACGACCCGGTGATTTTTATGGAGAGTGAGCAGATGTATGGTGATAAAGGAGAAGTGCCTGAAGGTGAATATGTAATTCCTATTGGTGTTGCCGAAATCAAAAGAGAAGGTAAAGATGTGACTATCGTTTCTTTTGGAAAAATTATTAAAGAAGCCTATAAAGCTGCTGAAGAGCTTGAAAAAGAAAACATCAGTTGTGAGATCATCGATTTAAGAACAATTCGCCCGATGGACCACAAAACCATTATTGATTCGGTTAAAAAAACCAACAGACTGGTAATACTTGAGGAAGCATGGCCATTTGGAAACGTTTCAACAGAAATCACTTATCAGGTACAGGAACAAGCTTTTGATTATTTGGATGCACCCATCATAAAAATCAACACTGCAGATACTCCTGCACCTTATTCGCCAAACTTATTAAAGGAATGGTTGCCCAACAGCAATGATGTTGTTAAAGCTGTAAAAAAGGTGCTTTATAAATAATTAAACTTACCATAATTCATGTAACTTCGTCACCTTTGTTGGCGAAGTTTTTTTTTATGAGGTACCCATTACTTTTCATTCTTACTTTTTTATTTGCTTTAGATTCATTTGCCCAAACTAGGGTAGGTGGTAGGGTGTTTGACAATTTTAACCAGCCGGTGGCTTTTGCCAATGTGTTGTTTAAAAATGCCAATGAAGGCACCATCACCGATGAAAACGGGAGGTTTTATCTCGAATCCAGATTTACTCACACAACCCTTGTTATTTCTTTTGTGGGCTATCAAACCAAAGAAATTGAACTTCCGTCAAGAAATAATTTTGACCTTCATATTGTTATTAATGAAGAAGCTTCAGAGTTGGATCAGGTTGTAGTCTTTGGGGGAAAGACGTCTAAAACAGACAATCCGGCTATTGATATACTTCGTAAAATCTGGGAAAACCGAAGGTCAAACGGTGTTAAGATGTTTGATCAATACAGTTATGATAAGTATGAAAAGTTGGAGTTTGACATCAACACCCTTGACAGCGCCTTTATGAATAGAAGAATATTCAAAGGAATGGAGTTTATTTTTGACTTTGCCGATACTTCACGCATCACCGGAAAAACTTATTTGCCCATTTTTATCAATGAAGCTATTTACAAAGTGTATGGTGACAATGTGATGAATCTTAAAAAGGAGATTCTTGAGGGCAATAAAAACTCAGGGTTTAGCAACAACCAGGCGTTGATTGAGTTTGTGAAAGAACTTTATGCAGACTATGATATTTATGACAACTATTTGAAGTTTTTTGACAAAGCGTTTACCAGCCCATTATCCAGAACCGGAATCGACGTTTATAATTATGCCCTTTTAGACAGTGCATATCGCGATAACAAATGGTGTTATAATATTGTTTTTTACCCGCGGCGAAAGGGCGAACTCACATTCAGGGGAGACTTTTGGGTGAATGACACCACCTGGGCCATCAAGGAAATCAATATGCATCTCAACAGAAGCGCCAACATTAACTGGGTCAAGGAAATCTATATCGAACAGGAATTTGATGTGTTGAATGACTCGGTTTTTCTGTTGAAGCGTGACCATTTTATGACCGATTTTGCTTTTTCCAAAAGGGATGAATCGAGAGGGATGTATGGAAAACGCACTACTCTTTTTGAGAATCACGTTTTTAATGAAGAAAAACCACGTAGTTTTTACAGGGCACAGGTTGACCCCTACCAATGGGAAGTTTATAACCGTCCTGATGAATTTTGGGAAGAACGTCGTATGGAAGAACTCAACAAGGATGAGCGGCAAATCTATGTGATGCTCGACACCCTGCAAACCGTAAGGCGTTTTCAAAGGCTTTATAGTTTGGGAACAGTACTTGCCTCAGGCTATTATGAATTGCCGGGGTTTGATGTTGGTCCTGTATTTTCAATTTTTGGATACAATGACGCTGAAGGGTTGCGTTTAAGAGGAGGTGGACGAACCTATTTCGGGCAAAATGATATGTGGCGTTTAGAAGGGTTTCTGGCATATGGATTAAAAGACAACAAGTTTAAATATGGAATTTCCGGAAAATGGCTGCTTGACAGAAACTCACGCCTGATCGTTTTTGGTGGTAACCGCCGTGATGTTGAACAAACCGGAGCCAGTCTGACGTCTTCAAATGATGTGTTGGGAAGAAACCTGGCCTCTTCTTCACTGGTTACAGTGGGTGCCAATGATCGCCTGACCAATATCAACCTTACTACTTTTGGGTTTGAACTTGAACCGGTCAAAAACCTTGTTTTCAGAAATACATTTTCATACAGAACATTGAAATCGGCGACAGAGACTTTTAGCATGGACTATTTTGACAGTGAAGGAAACATCCAGTCGGAAATCGCACAGGCTGAAGTCGAACTTTCATTGACCTATACCCCGGGTATCAGAACATCAGGTTTTGGTGTGGAGCGAACCATCATTAACTATGGTAAATACCCACAGTTTTTTCTTGGTTATACTTATGGTGCCAAAGATATAGCCGGTGGTGATTTTGAATATAAAAAGCTGCAAACACTATACACCCAACCCTGGAATATTGGTGGTTTTGGAAGGATGTACACCACTGTGGAATTGGGAAAAATTTTTGGTGAAGTGCCTTTGGGATTGTTGAGTCCTGTTCCCGGAAACCAGACCTTGTTTAGTATTTATAATACCTTTACGCAGCTTGATTATTATGAGTTTGTTAGTGATACTTATGCTTCGGTGCATTTGGAACACAATTTTGGCGGAAGGATATTTTCCCGAATCGGGTTTTTAAGAAATCTCAACCTTAGGGAAATTGTGGGAATCAGAGCCATTTATGGTCAAATTTCTGATAAAAATATAGCTATCAACGCTTCAAACATTGTCTATCAGGCACCGGAAGATATTTATTACGAATACAGTTTTGGGGTGGGGAATATATTTAAAATTTTCCGCCTCGATTTTAATTTCAGAGGCAATTACTTTGATAATGAGGGAGCCAGGTCTTTTGGTGTTACAGGGGCTTTTGGCTTTCATTTTTAAGCAAAAATTCTTCACGCTTTTTCCTTGTTTCATACTTCTTTTTATTCGTAATTTTGCACCCCGTTTTAAGGACATGAATTATGAGCGCAGCAAAACTGAAAAAATTTGACGTTTTAGTCGAAATTCCCAAAGGAAGCCGAAACAAATATGAGTTTGATTTTGAATTGAAAAAAATCAGGTATGACCGTATGTTGTTTTCATCTATGATGTATCCGGCAGATTATGGATTTATCCCAAATACCTTTGCGCTTGACGGTGACCCGCTGGATGTTTTGGTTCTGGTAACCGAGCCTACGTTCCCGGGATGTATTATTGAGGTGAAACCCATAGGTGTTTTCCACATGGCTGATGAAAAAGGACCGGATGAAAAAATAATTTGTGTGCCTTTAAGTGACCCAAACGGGGATAAAATCAATGATATTTCAGACATCAATCCGCATTTAATTAAAGAGATTGAGCACTTTTTTCAGGTGTACAAAGATTTAGAAAACAAAAAAGTAGATGTAGAGGGCTGGGGCAATGTTGAAGAAGCCCTGGATATCATTGATAAATGTACAGACCGTTTTGACGGACTGGCTGAAGAAAAAAAGGAATTTTACAATTTGTATAAAAGGTAAGTTTTTTTGAATTAGGTTTTTAAGTTAAGTTTAAGGTTAAGTGAAAAAGCAGCACTATTGTAGTGCTGTTTTTTTTTGTTCTATCCTAATTTCATACTTTTGCGCTGCTTTAACAAAAATCAAATTATTTAATATATGGAATCAAACGTAATTTATCTGCCGATAGCACTCTCAGTTATAGGGCTATTGTTTATGCTCTATAAAATGAGCTGGGTGAAAAAACAATCTCCCGGCAGTGACCGCATGCAGTTTATCTCAAAAAGTGTAAAGGAAGGAGCTCTGGCATTTTTAAATGCAGAGTACAGGCTACTTGCCATTTTTGTTGTCATTGCATCAATCGCCTTGTTTTATATTTCAACATTGGTTGAATTGACAAGTTGGATGATTGTTCCCGCATTTATTATTGGAGCTTTCTTTTCAGGCCTTGCCGGTAACATTGGTATGCGTATCGCTACAGATTCCAATACCCGAACTGCTGAAGCTGCTAAAACCAGCCTGCCACAGGCATTAAAAGTTTCTTTTAGTGGTGGTACCGTTATGGGTCTGGGTGTTGCAGGTCTTGCAGTATTGGGGATGAGCTTGCTTTTCTTGTTTTTCCTTGGCCAGTTTATGGGCGTGGCGGACTATGATTTCTATACTAAAATGACGATGGTTCTTGAGGCCCTTGCAGGTTTTTCATTGGGAGCAGAGTCTATTGCTTTGTTTGCCCGTGTGGGTGGTGGTATTTACACCAAAGCAGCCGATGTGGGCGCTGACCTGGTTGGAAAAGTGGAAGCCGGTATTCCTGAGGATGATCCAAGAAACCCTGCTACCATTGCAGATAACGTGGGTGATAATGTGGGAGACGTTGCCGGTATGGGTGCCGACCTTTTTGGAAGTTATGTAGCTACAGTTCTTGCAGCAATGGTTCTTGGGAATTATGTCATCAGGGATATGTCTGAAACCATTCAGCATACCGATGCTTTTAACAATATGGGGCCTATCCTGCTTCCATTGGCGATTGCCGGTGTGGGTGTGTTGGCTTCTGTGTTGGGAACTTTCCTGGTGAGAATAAAAGACAATTCAGCTAAAGAACCTCAGGTTCAAAAAGCCTTGGATATAGGAAACTGGTCTGCAATTTTACTTACGCTAATTGCCAGTTACTTTTTAATTGACTGGATGTTGCCGGAAACCATGCAAATGAGATTTTTCGGTGAAGCATCTGCTAAAATGATCCCTTCAATCAATGTGTTTTTTGCTGCCTGTATTGGTCTTGCGGTTGGAGCTTTGATTTCGTTTGTTACGGCCTATTACACAAGTTTAGGTAAAAAGCCGGTGATGGACATTGTTCAAAACAGTTCGACTGGTGCTGCAACAAACATCATTGCAGGTCTTGCCGTGGGAATGAAATCTACCTTCTGGTCTGTATTGTTATTTGCTGCCGCTATTTACGGTTCTTATGAACTGGCAGGTTTCTATGGGGTGGCATTGGCCGCTTCAGCGATGATGGCTACTACAGGAATGCAGTTGGCTA
Source organism: uncultured Flavobacteriaceae bacterium (assembly GCA_964469175.1). Taxonomy (GTDB): domain Bacteria; phylum Bacteroidota; class Bacteroidia; order Flavobacteriales; family Flavobacteriaceae; genus Planktosalinus. Next base: position 59,237 of record CAYXXY010000003.1, on the reverse strand, counting down.
TTGATGCTTTTGGACCCATTGCAGATAATGCAGGAGGTATTGCAGAAATGAGTGATTTGCCAAAAGAAGTGAGAACACGTACAGATATTTTAGACTCAGTAGGTAACACGACTGCAGCAACCGGAAAAGGTTTTGCGATTGCTTCTGCAGCACTTACAGCACTTGCACTTTTTGCAGCTTATGTGACCTTCACCGGAATTGACGGAATCAACATTTTCAAGGCTGATGTATTGGCTATGTTGTTTGTGGGAGGTATGATACCTGTTATTTTCTCAGCACTTGCTATGCAATCTGTGGGTAAAGCAGCGATGGAAATGGTACACGAAGTGAGAAGACAATTCAGGGAAATTCCGGGAATTATGGAAGGTACCGCAACACCCGAGTATGCAAAGTGTGTTGAAATTTCAACCAATGCAGCTCTAAAACAAATGATTTTACCCGGATTGATTACGATCATCACCCCAATCTTAATTGGATTTATCTTTGGTGCTGAACCCCTTGGTGGTTATATGGCCGGGGTTTGTGTGAGTGGTGTAATGTGGGCAATTTTCCAAAATAATGCAGGTGGTGCCTGGGATAACGCCAAAAAATCGTTTGAAGCCGGTGTGATAATCAACGGTGAGATGACTTATAAAGGCTCTGATGCTCACAAAGCTGCCGTAACCGGTGATACAGTGGGTGACCCGTTTAAAGATACTTCAGGCCCTTCAATGAACATTTTAATCAAGTTGACTTGTTTGGTTGGTCTTGTGATAGCTCCGGTACTTGGAGGTCACGGTGCCTCAGAAACAGCCGATGGACCCAATGTAGTTAAAGAGGTTTATGTAACAGCAGAAGACGGTACACAGAGGTTAATCACCCAAGATCAGGTGGGACAGGCAAAAGAAACTTCAGAGGTGGTTAGGCAAATTTTTGTTGAAACTTCTGTTGACGGTGACGAAACAACAGCTAAGGTAACAGTTGTTACTGTTATAAACGGTGAGAGAACCGAGGATGTTACTGAATTTACCGGAAGTAATGAAGATGTTCAAAGACGCATAGAAGTATTGAAAAATCAGTAATACTATATCTTTAAAACAAAAAAATCCCGCTTGTTTTCAAGTGGGATTTTTTTATTTAAATAATCCGTGCAATTCGGCGTCAATTTTATTGATGACAGAACCCAAATCCTCGGGGTCATCCACAAAGTTGAGGTTATCTACATCTATAACGAGCAACTTTCCTTTGTCATATTTATGCACCCAAGCTTCATAGCGCTCGTTTAATCGGCTGAGGTAATCAATGCTGATGCTGTTTTCATATTCACGTCCGCGTTTGTGTATTTGTGCCACCAAATTGGGAATGGAACTACGCAGGTAAATAATCAAATCCGGGCTTTCAGTAACTTCTTCCATCAAATCAAACAGCGATTTGTAGTTTTCAAAATCGCGGTTGGTCATCAGGCCCATAGCGTGCAGGTTGGGTGCAAAAATATAGGCGTCTTCATAAATGGTCCGGTCCTGAATAACATTTTTACCGCTGTTGCGAATGTCGAGTATCTGGCGAAAACGGCTGTTCAGAAAGTAAATCTGCAGGTTAAAAGACCAGCGCTCCATCTGGTTGTAAAAATCGTCGAGGTATGGATTGTCATCTACTTCTTCATAATGGGGTTGCCATTTGTAATGTTTTGACAATAGCTTTGTTAAGGTAGTTTTTCCTGAACCGATATTTCCTGCTATGGCAACGTGCATTGATTTAATTTTGAGATTTGGTTAGCTTCATTTTGTGAATTATTTCACCATCGTAAATATACAGGAAATCATCAGACAGATACAAATCTTTTATTGTTAATTCAGGGGTTTTTATGCCCGTTTCCACTGAAAGGTTTTCGGTTAAAAGATATAGGGAGTTGTTTCTCAACATCAGAATTTTATCGTTTGACAGTGACATTTTTTGAATGCCTTTTCCGGGAATGCTGTGTATTAAACTTCCGTAAACATTGTAAACTCTCAAATTTTTATCGGTTAACACATAGCAAAAATTAAAATTGCTTTGCTGAGTGATGTACCTCTCTGCAATGGGTCGCGAAAGTGTATAGTTGACCTTTTCGCGGTAATTGTATGTTTCAAGCTGTTGTGAATCCTCATTAAATGTCCAAAGTTTGTTGTCTGCCGCAGTTGTAGCGTTTACAACATTTAAAAATGGCGGCTCCATAACAAATGAAATTCTTCTGATTTCGTTGAGCTTGTTGTCCAAAATCACAGCGGTTTGGTATTGGGGATAAAAAAGGGTGATTCTTAAAGGATTTAATATATCAACCTGTCCGATAGTACCCAATTGGAAGTCTTTAAATTCAACTATCTCGGCGGGTGATTGTTTAAAAAGTGTTTGGTTTTTAATATAATACAGATGGCCAAAGTTGTCTATTCCCACAAAACGTTCGGCTTTTAGGGGAGTGTGATTTACAGTGCCAAGATTCATTTCGCCTTGAGCGAAAGAGGATATGAATGTAAAAAAACAAAACTGAATGATTATGTATTTCATAGGAAAGCTAAATGTACTAAAAAGATTAATACAATAGAGGAGTCCACATATGTTAAACCCTTTGTTAAAAAAATAGTCTTAATGTAACAATTGTATTAGATTTGACTCTTACTTTTTGAAATTCAATTAAGATTATGAAAAAAATTGTTACCCTATTCGCACTACTTTTTTCTATTGCAATATCCGCGCAAAACTTTACCGGTCAGGCAACTTATCAGTCAAAAACCAATGTTGATATGGATTTTGGAGGTCAACAGATGACCGAGCAAATGCGCCAGCAAATTGCAGAAATGATGAAAAGCGCCCTAGAGAAAACCTATATTTTAAACTTCAATCAGGAAGAGTCTATTTATCGTGAAGAAGAAAAACTGGCTACTCCCGGAGGCGGAGCCGGTGGAATGATGATGATGATGGGTAATTTCACAGCCGGTGCTCAATACAAAAACACCAAGACCAACGAGTTTTTACAGGAACAGGAGTTCTTTGGAAAACAATTTTTAATTACCGACACTTTACCAAAGCTGGAATGGACATTAGTAAACGAGTCTAAACAAATTGGTCAATATGTGGTGTTTAAAGCAACCGCTGTAAAGCAACTGGGTGACACAGATTGGCAATCGATGCGCAGAAGAAACAGGGATGCAAGTGATGAAAAAAAGGATGCAGAAACCAAAAGCGACTCAACAGAAGTCAATATCATGGATGAAATAGAAATCCCCAAGGAAATCACTATTACCGCCTGGTACACACCGCAAATTCCCATTCAGCATGGGCCGGGAGAGTTTCACGGCTTACCGGGGCTTATACTTGAAGTTCAGGCCGACAGGACATCCATATTGTGTACAAGAATTGTCCTAAACCCCAGAAACCCTGAAACGATTAGAAAGCCTTCACGCGGACAAAAAGTATCGCAGGAAGAATACCAAAAAATCGTAAAGGAAAAAGTCGAAGAAATGCAGGAGATGTATGGCGGTGGCCGTAGAGGTAGTGGTGGAATGAGATTCAGAATGGGAGGATAATTTTCTTTTCATTCATATTGAAACCTGTTTTTAGTATAAACCCATATTTTTTAAGCCAACTAAAATTTGATGAAACAGTTATACCTTTCCTTAACTTGCCTTTTATTTCTATTCAGCATACAAATTCATTCACAAAGTGTAAAACTTACCGGAACCGTCAAAGACAGTCTGGGTAAACCTCTTGAAATGGCCAGCATCATTGCCAAAGTAAAAGAGACAGATAAAATTGAGAGCTATGCTATTACCAATGATGCCGGAAGATACCAGATTTTTCTTCCTATCAATGAAACTTACAGCCTTCAGGCCAGTTATCTGGGATTTGAAACTTTGAATTTTGATATAACCATTGGTGATAATCGTTCAGATATTAACAGGGATTTAATCTTAAAAGCAGCGACTGATGAGCTTGACGGGGTTGAAATTATTTATGAAATGCCCGTTGTCATCAGGGGTGATACCATTGTTTACAATACTGATGCTTTTGTAACCGGAAATGAAAGAAGACTGGGTGACATCATCAAAGCACTTCCGGGTCTTGAACTCAATGAAGACGGCGAAATTGAAGTGGACGGCAAAGTTGTTCAAAAAGTCATGGTGGAAGGCAAAGATTTTTTTGACGGCGACTCAAAACTTGCCACCAGAAACATACCTGCAGATGCCGTTAGTAAAGTGGAAGTTTTGAGAAATTACAACGAAGTAGGGCAATTGAGAGGTGTGACCAACACTCAGGATCAGGTGGCTATAAACATCCGGTTGAAAGAGGGCAAAACCAATTTCTGGTTTGGGGAAGTTACAGCCGGAGCCGGTTATGGTGAAAAGTTCAGGTATTTGGCTAATCCAAAACTTTTTTACTATAGTCCGGAATACAGCATCAACATCATCACAAATTTCAATAACACCGGTGATGTGCCCTTTACATTCAGGGATTATTTTAATTTTACCGGCGGATTCAGGAATTTCAATCAAGGTGGTGGAACCCGTTTTAATATAAACGACAGTGGCTTGGGCTTTTTGGTTACCCAAAACAATCGAGCCAACGATATTGAAGCTGAATTTGTCGCCGGAAACTTCAGCTATAAGGCTTCAGAAGCACTTGACATAAGTGGGTTTGCCATACTATCTGACAACAGGACCAATTTTGTGACCAACACCGTGCGGAGTTTTGTGACCACCGGCGAAGTAGAGAACAGTACAAGCACCAGCGATCAAAGAAACCGTTTGGGTATGTTGAAATTGAGTTCAAAATACAAACCCAATCTGAGGTTTCAATTGGATTATGACGTGCTGGGAAGACTGGCCAAACAAACCGAATTTTCCAACCAGTTTTCAAGCTTTGGAAACATTGATAACAACATTTTAGAAGATAAGGTCAACAATCCGTTTTCGATTAATCAAAACGTGAATGCATATTATACCCTAAACGATAAAAATATTTTTGCCACCCAGGTACAGCATTTGTGGCAGGATGAAGACCCGTTTTACAATGCGGTACTGGATTTCTTGCCATTTTCGGGAATTCTGGATGCCGACGAAAACCAAAACAATTTTGACATCAACCAGGAAAAACGTGTAAAGACAAACAAACTGGACGCAAAAATTGATCATTATTACATTATCAATAATAGAAGCCACCTGAATTTTTCTTTGGGGACCACCCAAAGCCGTCAGCGGTTTAACTCGGCTATTTTTCAGATTCTCGACAACGGCACCTCTTTAAATTTTGATGAAAGTCCGGAAATTGACGGTGAAATCTTTCCGCTTGCTAATGATGTGACGTATCATTTTAGCGATGTGTTTCTTGGTGCCAAATACAAATTCATAACCGGGAAATTCACTTTTACCCCGGGTGTGACATTGCACAATTATGATTTAAAAACAGAGCAACTGGGTACCACAACCTCGCAAAACGAGTGGCGTATTTTGCCGGATTTCTTGGCCATAGCACAACTTAAGCGCAGTGAGAGCATTCGGTTTACCTATGCAATGACCGCAGAATATACTGATGTCAATAACTATGCAGAAGGTTTTGTGTTTAACAACTACAACCGCCTCTTCAGGGGAAATCGCAATCTTGAAAATTCGCTGGCAAATAGTTTTAATTTGACTTATTTCAGCTTCAATATGTTCAATTATACCAATGTAACGGGAAGTTTGAATTATACCCGAAGGATTGAAGGGATTAAAAACAATACACAAATTGTAGCTATCAATCAGGTATCGTCACCCATAAACATTGACAGTAACTTTGCAGATGAAACATTTTCGGTTTTTGGGAGATTCAGCAAACGTATCAAAAGAATAGAATACAGCATCAACGGAAACTTTAACTGGAGTAGTTTTAATAATATTATCAACAATCAAATTACCACTTCTGAAAGTTTTACCCAAAATTACCGCACCAGTGCGAGAAGTAATTTCAGGGAATTCCCCAATTTTGAAGTGGGTTACAACTTTACCCTAAACGAATATGACAATGGTGGGATAAAATCCACTTTTTATACCCACAGGCCGTTTGCCAATATCGAGTTTAATTTCCTGAAGGATTTTACTTTTAAAGCAGACTGGAGCTACTATGATTACAGCAACAAGGAAAACACCATCAAAAACAACTATTCTTTCCTTTCGGCAGACTTGTTCTATCAGAAAAAAGACAGCAAGTGGGAGTACAGAATCCAGGCCACCAACTTGTTGGATGTGCAAACCATCAATCAGGACAGTTTTAATGAGACCTTCAGTACCACTTCGTTTTACAGTGTAATGCCGCGCATTGTGATGTTGACTGTGAAGTATGAATTGTAGTTTTTAGTGGTTAGAGGGTAGAGGTGAGTGGGTTTAATTTGATTCATTGTATTGGCAATACAAATCACGGACATTTGTTGTTTGCCGTAAAAATGTCACGTTAAAACCGTTATCAATAGACTGATAGAAATCTTAAATTTGAAAAAATAAGTCTATGAATACTGTCGGAGAAATATTATTAGAATCCAGAAAATCAAAGGGGATTACTCAGGAAGAGTTGGCCGAGTCATCTAAAGTAAATTTAAGAACCATTCAAAGAATTGAAAGCTGTGAAAATGTTCCAAGAGGCAAAACGCTTAAGCTGATTTGCGAAGCATTGGAAATTGACCACTTAGTGTTATTGGACTTATTAAAATCAACTGAGAGAAAACCAATAGCAGAGGATTTAATAAATCTATTTTTCCTTGTATTGATAAATTTGGCAATCGTTTTTATAATTGGGTATTTGTTTATTGATTCTGAAGCAAATTTAAATAGTAGGGTTGGTGGTTTTATTCTAAGTTTTTTCTTGGCTTTTTTCATTCTACATTTTACTCAAAGCCAAACAAAAGTCAAAAGATTTCTAAAATTTGGAACGGGAGTTTTAATTTATTTAATAGTTTTAACGCTATTACATGGGTTCCCAATTGTGTTTCTGTCAGGGCTTTTTACAGCAATTATGATGTATTTGGTTTTCTTGTTTTATGGAGATAAATTATTAAAAAAACCTGCTTAAAATTACTTTATGCAGGTTTTTTATAAAATGATATTCTTTAAATCCGCAAATCCGTTAATTTATTCAAACCCAAACGCTTTCCTCACCTTTTCCACCATATCCAATTTTTCCCACGTGAACAGTTCTACTTCCAGTTCTTTTCTACCGGAATAGGGGCTTTCAAAAACTTTGGTGATGGATTGGGGCTCGCGTCCCATATGGCCATAAGCAGCGGTTTCACTGTAAATGGGGTTGCGCAGTTTTAATCTGGATTCAATGGCTGCCGGGCGCATGTCAAAGAGTTGCATGACTTTTTCGGCGATTTCACCATCGGTTAGATTGAGCGGTGATGAGCCATAGGTGTTTACATAAATGGAGGTGGGTTCCACCACACCAATAGCATAACTCACCTGAACCAGCACTTCGTCTGCCACACCTGCTGCTACAAGGTTTTTTGCGATATGCCGCGCGGCATAAGCGGCACTGCGGTCCACCTTGCTGGGGTCTTTGCCTGAAAATGCACCACCACCGTGTGCACCTTTTCCGCCATAGGTATCCACTATGATTTTTCTTCCGGTTAAACCGGTATCCCCGTGAGGACCACCAATTACAAATTTTCCGGTGGGGTTGATATGGTAAGTAATATCATCATTGAACAACTCCTGTACATATTCAGGCAATTGTGCTTTAACTCTAGGGATTAAAATATTGATGATATCGCTTTTGATTTTGGCGAGCATTTTTTCGTCCTCATCAAAATCATCGTGCTGTGTGGATACAACAATCGCCACAATTTTTTGAGGTACATTGTCGTCGCTGTATTCAATGGTAACCTGACTTTTGGAATCGGGGCGCAGGTAAGGAATTTCTTTTTCTTCGCGACGTAAGGCTGCGAGTTCGATTAATATTTTATGTGAAATATCAAGTGCCAACGGCATAAAGTTGGCCGTCTCAGAAGTAGCATAGCCAAACATCATTCCCTGGTCGCCGGCGCCTTGCTCTTCTTTGTTTTCACGATCCACACCCTGATTGATATCCTGAGATTGCTCGTGAATCAAGGAAATTACCCCACAAGAATCCCCACTGAATTTATAAGCACCTTTGGTATATCCAATTTTATTGACGACATCTCTTGCAATTTGCTGCACATCTAGATAGGTGTTGCTTTTTACCTCGCCGGCAAGCACTACTTGTCCGGTAGTGACCAGTGTTTCACAGGCAACTTTTGACTGCGGGTCAAAGGCTAAAAAATTGTCTAAAAGGGCGTCACTGATTTGATCTGCAACTTTATCGGGGTGTCCTTCAGATACACTTTCTGAAGTAAATAAATAAGCCATACAAAAATTTTAAAGTTTAAAAGTAAGGAAAAAAATTGACGTAAAAAGCGGGTAAGAAAACCACTGTTTTAGCATTTTTACACCAAAATTGATTTGGTATCTCATCTGTGATGAGGTTCCGAAAAATGTCCGGAACAAGAGGTTGCAATCAGTCAAATTTTTCCTCGGGTGCTGCGCAAAAGTAGGTATTTAAAAACAATTAAAAAATACCGGGGATTAATTTCCGGAAAGAACTTTTTAAAATGGGGAATTCTATTATTTTTACCGCAATGAAATGGTTGCCTTCTTTTATTCTGTCATTAATTTCGCTAGCTGTATTTTCTCAGGAAAGGGAAAATAGGTTCAGCACTTTTGAGGCACACTATTTTTACGGAACAATTCTCGAGCACAATCCTGATATTGGTCATTTAATCACCCACCACCCTGAAGGTTTTATATTGCAATACAACCTCAAAACATTTGGAATTAATGAATGGGAGCGCAGGCACAACTATCCCGACTGGGGGTTTACATTTGCTTATCAGGATATGAAAAACCCTGCACTGGGCGAATTGTATGGCCTTTACAGTCACATAAGCTGGTATTTTTTAAAACGAAATCTGAGGCTTTCAGTAAGTCAGGGAGTTGCTTATGCTACCAATCCCTACCATCCTGATGACAATTATTTGAACAATGCTTTTGGCTCCTCTTTTATGAGCGCTACCATATTGAAATTAAATTATCACCGTGAAAATATCTGGAACGGTTTTGGTCTTCAGGCCGGAATTTCGCTGTTTCATTATTCTAACGGAAATTTTACTACTCCCAACACCAGTACAAATACCTTTGCTTTCAATGCGGGGTTGAATTACAGCCTCTATCAAGAGCCTTTGCCGGAATACCTTCCGTTTGAGCGGGAAAAATATTCAGAATCCATACAATTTAATGTTTTGTTGCGATTTGGCATCAATGAAAGCGACGTCATCGGAATGGGAAAATTTCCTTTTATAGTGGTTTCTGCATTTGCTGATAAACGCTTTACACGAAGCAGCAGTGTGTATGCCGGAACGGAATTGTTCCTGTCCTATTTCCTGAAAGAATTGATTGAATACCGCGCCATTGCTTACCCAGAAGACGAGATTACAGGTGATGAAGATTTCAAACGGGTGGGCATTTTTGCCGGATATCAATTTCGCATCAATAAATTGGCTCCTTTTGTCAACGCCGGATATTATATTTATTACCCCTATGACTTTGAGGGCAAGATGTATAACCGATTGGGACTTAAACGCTATTTTGGTGAAAAGGAACAAATTTTTGGAATGATGAGCGTTAAATCACATGCCGCAAAGGCCGAAGCCGTGGAGTTTGGGGTGGGCGTAAGGTTTTGAAAAAGAGTGTTCAGTGTTCAGTAGCAGTGTTCAGTTTATAGATTGATTATATATGGTTAGATTTATAAGATATTTTCTTTTACTTTTTGTGTTCGTTGCCTGTGATTCAGAGGGGGCGTGGGATTGTATTAAAGCTGCGGGGACCATCACTCAGGAAGAAATTGTGCTAGAAAGTTTTGAAAAGCTCGATGTGCGCCACCGCGTGCAACTCATTGTCAGGCATGGCGATGAACAAAAAGTCATTCTTGAAACCGGAGAGAACTTGAGGGGAAAAATCACCCTGAATGTTACAGATGGAGAGTTGCGCATTGACAATGGAAACAACTGCAACCTGGTGCGGGATTACGGGATTACTAAGGTGTATGTCACTTCGCCAAACATTACACAGATTAGAAACGGCTCCGGTTTGCCGGTGATAAGTGAGGGTGTTTTGGCCTTTCCTTCATTAGCATTGATTTCTGAAGACACCGCTGTGGAAGGCGATATTCATACCGTGGGTGATTTTTATTTACAAATGGATGTGCAATCATTGTCAATTGTTGCAAACGGCAAATCCAATTTTTTTCTTTCAGGCAATGCTGAGAATGCTTTTTTTGGGCTATATAGTGGCGACGGGCGTATAGAGGCCTCTAATTTTATAGTTCAGGACTTAAACATCTACCACAGAAGCACCAATAAAATGTTTGTCAATCCCCGGCAATCGATAGTTGGTGAAATTCGCAGCGTGGGTGATGTGATAGCCGTGCACCAACCGCCGGAGGTGGAGGTGGTGGAGTTTTATACGGGAAGGTTGATTTTTGAGTAGGGGATAATGATTTTCTTAAAGAAATCGATTAGTTTACCATTTTAAATTTGGATTGAAACTTTTATTATTACAGAGTTTTAGTTACTAAATATTTATTACCTTTTCTCAGTAACACTCTCTTTTAAAACAGGAGATTTTTTGTTCTTAATACACTCTGAATCCCACGGAGGGCAATCATTCTTTTGCACATCCTTTTTTTGTGATTCTAAAGAAACTCTGACTTCTACATTATCAGTAACATTAATAAAGTTGAAACCTTTAATTTTGTTTAAATCCTTTATTCTTATTTCATCACTCCCAAAAATAAAACCTTCATTATTACTTATATCCAACCTGTAATGTGTCCTACTTTGTACTGTGAATTCAGTTGCACCATTATTATCTGTTGAAAGGCAAAGCAACTTATGAAATTGCCACATGCTGTAAATTGGTTTCCTTATTTCATACAAACAAACCTCACATTCTGACATAGGTAAATTTGTGACATTTTCAGTGAGCTTAATTTTTAGTGTCAGGCTTTCTTCTTTTGCGCAGCCATAGACTAGTATCAAAAAAAATAATATGCTTACAACTAGTCTGCTTTTCATTGTTTAATTGACTTAAAAGCTAATAAATAACTGTTTTAAAGGTAAGAAAAATCTTAAACACCCCCCGTCAACTCCCTAAACAATTCCTCCAAGTTCTTATTCTTGGTGTTGAGTTGTAAAATTTTAAGTCCGTTGTCGTGGGCAAAATCAAACACGGCAGGTCGCATGTCTTTTTCGGTATCAAAAGTGAGTTCGTAAATAAAGTCATGAGTGTTATTGACGTGTTGAATTTTGGGCAGTTGTTGTAACGACACTTCTTCAACCCGATAGTCAAATTCCACCTCAATAATCTGTGCTTGATGGGCTTTTAGTTCGGTGATTGTCTTGTCAGCCACGATTTCCCCTTTGTTGATGATGATTACCCGGTCGCAAATGGCTTCCACTTCCTGCATAATATGGGTGGAGAGGAACACGGTTTTTTCTTTTCCGGCATTTTTGATCAGGTTTCTTATCTCCACAATTTGGTTGGGGTCGAGTCCGGTGGTGGGCTCGTCGAGTATAAGCACATCGGGGTTGTGAAGCAGGGCATTGGCAAGCCCCACACGCTGGCGGTAGCCTTTGGAAAGCGCGCTTATTTTTTTATGGGCTTCAGGAGTGAGGCCTGTTTGTTCAATGACTTCCTCCACGCGACTTTTTGAAATTTTGTATATGGATGCATTGAACCGCAGGTATTCGCGCACATACATATCCAGATAAAGCGGGTTGTGCTCAGGTAAGTAGCCCACGCTTTTTTGCACGTCTTTTTTGTTTTCGGTGACTGAAAAACCGTTGACCGTTGCAGTGCCTTCAGTGGCGGGAATAAAAGTGGTCAGGATTTTCATCAAGGTCGATTTTCCGGCACCGTTGGGACCGAGAAACCCCACGATTTCTCCTTTTTTTACCTGAAAGGAAATGCCCTTCAGCGCTTTTTGTTCGCCATACAATTTGGTAATGTTTTCAACTGCTATCGACATGCTAATTTTTATTTAAAATAATGCATTGCTGCTTTGTGCAGGCTATTTTACTGACAGAATTATTGTAATTTTGTGCTTTCTGTAAAACAGCAAAAGCGCGAGTTTATTTCGCTACAGCGAAAATATTAAAATTAAAACACTTGCAGTATATTTTCTGAATATAAACAGGGAAATTGATTTATCATTGTTATGCAAAAAAACCCGGAGTTAAACTGGCTGAAACAAATGCAACTTGCGCATCCCTTGATGATTGCGGGACCTTGCAGCGCAGAGACCGAAGCACAGGTGCTGGCCATTGCCCACCAGTTAAAAGACAGCGATGCCACCATCATGAGAGCCGGAATCTGGAAACCCAGAACCCGTCCCGGAAGTTTTGAGGGGGTTGGCAAAATTGGCTTGCCCTGGTTGCAACGTGCCCGTGCTGAGACCGGCTTAAAACTGGCGGTTGAAGTGGCCAACAAATCTCACGTGGAAGAAGCCTTAAAAGCCGATATCGATGTGTTGTGGATTGGTGCCCGAAGCACGGTGAGCCCATTTATTGTTCAGGAAATCGCCGATGCCCTTGCCGGAACCGACAAAATTGTTTTGATAAAAAACCCGGTGAATCCCGATTTATCCCTGTGGATGGGTGCTGTGGAACGGCTTCAAAAAGCAGATATTAAAAACCTGGGGGCGATACACCGCGGGTTTTCAACCTATCTAAAAACCAAATACCGCAACAATCCAGAATGGCAGCTGGCTATTGATTTTCAAAATCATTTCCACGGTTTACCGCTCATTTTAGACCCTTCTCATATGGGTGGTCGTCGCGAGTTGATTTTTGATTTGAGCCAAACAGGAATGGACCTGAACTATGACGGTTTGATGATAGAAACCCATACCGACCCGGACCGCGCCTGGAGTGATGCCCAACAGCAAATCACACCACAGCGTTTTTTTGAAATCATTTCAGAACTTCAGGTGAGAAGCCCGGAAGGTGAAAACCAAGACTTCAAACTTAAAATAAACAAACTCCGCAAACAGATTGACGCAATAGACTCCCAAATTTTGTCTAATTTAGGAAACCGGATGAAGATAGCCGATGAGATTGGACGCCTGAAAAACAGTAATAATGTTGCTATCCTTCAGAAAGAACGCTGGAATGAGGTTTTGGAGCGCATGAAAGCAGCTGGCTTAACCCAAAACCTAAGCGAAGATTTCATTACGGAACTTTTTAAGGCCATACATCAGGAGTCGATTGAGCATCAGCAAAATATTAATAAAACAACCCGTTAACTTCATGAAGGGCACCGTTTATAAATCTACCGGAAGCTGGTACACGGTCAAGGCCGAAGACGGTTTGTTTTATGAATGCAGAATCAAGGGAAAATTCAGGCTTCAGGGCATAAAAAGCACCAATCCCATTGCTGTGGGGGACAAAGTGGTTTTTAAACTTCAGACCAAAGATGAAAAAACGCAAGGCATCATCAGCGAGATTGAAGAGCGGGAAAACTACATCGTGCGCCGCTCAGTCAACCTTTCAAAACGTACCCACATCCTCGCTTCAAATATTGACCAACTTTTTCTGGTAGTTACCCTAAACAATCCGCCCACATTCACTTCGTTTATCGATCGGTTTTTGGTTACGGCTGAAGCTTATGAAATAAAAACGGTGTTGCTGTTTAATAAAATAGACACTTATAACGACGATGAAATTTTGGAAATCAAATTTCTGGCAGACCTCTACAGGAATATTGGGTATGAATGTTTGGGAATTTCTGCCAAGACCGGAAAAAATCTGGATGCCCTTAAGGAAATGATGAAAGAGAAGGTAAGCATTTTTGCGGGTCACAGTGGTGTGGGAAAGTCTACTTTAGTGAATGCTTTGGAGCCGGGTCTTGAAATCAAAACCAAGGAAATTTCAGAACAACATATGCAGGGTCAGCACACCACCACTTTTGCCGAGATGTATGACCTGAGTTTTGACGCAAAAATTATCGATACCCCGGGAGTGAAAGGTTTTGGGGTGGTGGACATTGACAAAGAAGAGCTCAGTGATTATTTTCCGGAGTTTTTTAAGCTGAAGGAACATTGCAAATTCAACAACTGCCTGCACCTCAAAGAACCCGGTTGTGCAGTTAAAGAAGGCCTGGAAAACGGGGAATTGGCCTGGTCACGTTACCGCAGTTACATTCAGATTCTGGAAGGTGAAGATGAAAATTACAGAACCGACCATTGGGAGGAAGATTAATACTATAATAACAACTCCCCATTCTGGTCGCTGAGCGAAGTCGAAGCGTGGAGCGGGGATTACGAGATACCCGCCTACGCGGGAAATATATGAGAGTAGTCATTCAAAGAGTCAGTGAAGCATCAGTCACCATAGAGGGAAAAATGGTGGCTCAGATGGGTCATGGCTTATTGATTCTTTTGGGAATTGAAGAGGCCGATAATCAAGGGGATATTGACTGGCTGGTTTCAAAAATTATAAAACTGAGAATCTTTTCTGACGAAGCGGGACATATGAATCTTTCCGTTATGGACACCAATGGTGACGCAATTATTGTGAGCCAGTTTACGCTTCACGCTTCAACAAAAAAAGGCAATCGCCCTTCATTTATAAAGGCTGCCAAACCAGAACAAGCTGTCCCACTTTATGAAAAATTTGTTTCAAATTTTGAAAAAGAATTGGGCAAACCCATTGGTACAGGTGATTTTGGTGCTATGATGCAGGTGTCATTGGTGAATGACGGTCCGGTGACCATTGTGATGGACTCCAAAAATAAAGAGTAATAAATTTTATTTTTTTTCTTGCTTTTAAACTTTAAGTTTATATTTTTGAAATCTTAAAGATTTGTTAATGCGGATTATATTTATATTAATCTTCTCTTTTCTTTTTATTTATCCCCTATTTGCGCAAAAAGAAGATTTTCAGGCTATGAATTTGCCTGCAAAGTTAATTGATGGAGCCGATGCCATAATCAGGATTGACGACTTCAATATTAGTGTAAACTCAAAAAGGGATGTGAGACAGATTCGAAGAACTGTTGTTACCGTTCTTAACAGGGCCGGTGACAAATTTGTTAGGGATTACATTTATTACAGCAATAGTGTTAAAGTGAATAAAGCAGAGGCGATTATTTACAACGCTTTAGGCAGGGAGGTTAGAAAACTCAGAAGACGGGATTTTAAAAGCCGTAGTGCAGTAAGTGGGGGCACCTTATATTCAGATGCACGTTATCTCTATGCGGATTATACCCCTACAAATTATCCATATACATTTGAGATTTCCTATGAAATTAGTTCGTCGGATTCATTTCATCTTCCCAACCATAATTTTTTATACGGTTTTAATGTAAGTACTGAAAAAAGCAGTTATACCATTAATTACAATCCAAGTGAAATGTCAATCAATTATAAAGAAAGACTGTTGGATGAATATGGTGTTTTAAAGACAAAAACCAATGGAAGGCTACATTATATTGCTGAAAACCTTCCTGCTATCCGGTATGAAGAGTATAGCCCTCCTTTTATATACATCGTGCCCAGAGTGATGGTGGCGCCCACTTCATTTTTATATGGTGGCATGGAGGGGACGGTTCATAACTGGAATGAATTTGGAAGCTGGTTTTATAATAATCTAATTGCCGGCAGGAATAATGTTTCGGCCAGGACATTGGAAGAGGTAAGAAACCTTGTAAGCGGTGTTGAGGATGAGCTTGAAAAAGCCAGGCTTGTTTATGAATATGTGCAACGAAATACCCGATATATTAGTGTTCAGGTAGGTATAGGTGGGGTACAACCCATTACTGCCGGGGATGTTGACCGGGTGAAATATGGAGATTGTAAAGGGCTTTCAAATTATACGAAAGCCTTGCTCGAGTCGGTGGGAATTACGGCATACTATACCCATATTTATTCAGACGAAATCCAATATGATTTTGAAGAGGATTTTGCTTCCATTGAACAGGGGAATCACGTGATACTGGCCATACCACATGAAGGTGATTATAAATGGATAGAATGTACAAGTCAAACCTTGCCTTTTGGGTTTATCGGTCAGGGTAATGACAATAGAAAAGCACTGCTCATTAAACCCGATGGTGGTAAAATTGTCAACACCCAGACCTTTGTCAATGAAGATAATTTAAGGAAAACAACTGCCGATTATCAGTTGGATAATCAAGGGAATTTCAATGCGAAGGTAGAAATTTTCAATCAGGGATTGGTTTACAGCATGTATGGATTAGAGCGCTTAAGTAGAAATGACCAATTGCGATATTATAGCAAACATTTCAATCGAATAAACAACTTAAAAGTACTTGATTTCAATTTTGTAAATGATAAAGATGCTGTCACGTTTACTGAAAACCTAACCCTGGAAGCTTCAAATTATGGTGTTGTTAACGGTGACCGAATGATTTTTAATATCAACAGGTTGAGTGATCAAATCAGTGTTCCGGCAAGATACAGAAACAGAACTCATCCGGTTGTAAACAACAGAGGGTCTCATTATATGGATCAATTTACCATCAAAATTCCCGAAAACTATAAGGTAGAATCCCTGCCTAATAACTTTATCAACAATACTAAATATGGGGATTACAGCGTGCTTGTTAAAAAGATTGATGAAAACACTATTTCTTACTCTAGAAATTTGTTAATCAGGCAAGGGCAGTACCCCAAAGAAGAGTATGAAGCTTTCAGAGACTTTTTAAGGGAAGCAAATATTCAGGACAACGCCAAAGTAGTTTTAATAAAAAAATAACCACCATGAAAAAACTAATCTTTACAATTGTTTGTATTCTTTTTTATAACAGCATCGATGCCCAGCGCTATGAATTTGGAAGGGTTTCAGACGATGAAATTAAACAAACCGTTCACAATCTTGATCCTGAAGCAACGGCAGCAATCCTTTATAAAAAAGGTAAAGTTTCTATGCAATATGATAATGGCTGGCAATATGTATATGACTTTGAAGCCCGTGTGAAAATCTACAATCAGGAGGGCTATGATTATGCAACCATCTCAATACCCTTGTATAGGGTGGGAGCGGGAAGAAATGAAATATTTTCAAATTTCAGGGGGTTTACCCACAATATGGAAGGTGGAAAATCAGTCAGGGAACGTGTGCGTAACAGTGATATATTTGACGAAGACGTCAATGAGTTTTGGGACTTAAAAAAAATCACTTTTCCCAATGTAAAAGAGGGTTCTGTACTGGAATATACCTACAAGATTGTTTCGCCCTACCCACAATCACTTCCTGAATTTGAATTTCAGGATCAGATACCAGTAGATTATGCTGAATATTCTATGGAAATCCCCGAATGGCTGGGTTATAAAACTTACAGCAAAGGGTTTTTTCCACTTTCTCGGGATGTAAAAACAGCTTTAGGTGAGTTCTCTTATTCCTATGTGCCTAGTCAAACCTCCGGAACATCAGCATTGGGCTCACATAGAACGCAACATGAAACAGTTACCATCAACAAGACTACTACAACTTATACAGCTATAGACGTTCCAAAAGTGGTACAGGAAGATTTAATGAACAATTTTAGAAATTATATTACTTCTGTAAAACCGGAACTTGAATGGACTAAAACGCCCGGTAATCCATTGAGAAACTTTTCCACTACCTGGGAAGATATAGCAAAAACTATATTTAAAACCCGAAGTTTTGGTGATGAACTTAACACTAAAAACTATTTTGAAAGTGAATTGACTGCTGTACTACAAAACAAAAATACCTCTGAAGAACGAGCACTAGCAATTTTTGAATATGTAAAAAACCGGATGACTTGGAATGAAATGTATGGGTTTTATACTCAAAATGGCGTTAGAAAAGCTTTTTCAGAAAGAACCGGAAATGTGGGGGATATTAACCTGATGCTAGCGGCCATGATGCGCCACGCTCAACTCAATGCAAGCCCTGTGCTTGTGAGTACAAAAAGTAACGGAATTCCATTATTCCCAACCCGAACCGGTTTTAACTATGTGGTTTGTGCCGTAGAAATCAATAATAAGATCATACTTTTCGATGCCACAAATAAATACAGCGCTCCCAATGTTTTACCGGTTAGAACCTTAAACTGGTTTGGAAGATTGGTTAGAAATGAAGATCACAATCAGCAGGTGGGTTTGATGCCGGCTACTCCTTCCCGCAGGATTGTGAATATGGAGATCAATGTGAATCCAAACGGCACCATAGATGGAAAATACAGATTGTCATTAACTGACCACCACGCGTTTAATTTCAGGAACAACCACGCTGCAAAATCTGAAACGGTTTATCTGGAAGAACTCGAAAAGAGACTGGGTGATTTTGAAATTTCAGATTATTCTGTTCAAAACAAAACCGATGTCTATAAACCTTTGATTGAGAGCTATAGCTTTACAAAAGACAACGCTTTTGATATCATTGGTGAAAAACTTTACATCAACCCATTGTTTTTTGAATCTTATACTAAAAATCCATTCACTCGAGAAACCAGAGTCTATCCCATAGATTTTTCATTTGCAAAATCACACGCTTATATGGTATCCTTGAACCTTCCCGAAGGTTATAAAATTGAATCTATCCCCGAATCTGTGGTCTATCAATTGCCCGATGAATTGGGTGAATTCAGGTTTATGATTTCACATACTGATAGCTCCATTCAGCTTAGGGTGTCTGAAGAAATTAAAATCGCACTTGTTCCGCCAGACTATTATGAGGCATTAAAAGATTATTTTGGCGCTATAGTTACCAAACAAGCTGAAAAAATCATACTTTCGAAAATATAAAAAATTAAAAGTATGGAGATCAAAAACGCCCAACTTGAAGTTGACAACTGGATCAATCAACACGGTGTGCGCTATTTTAATGAGCTCACCAATATGGCCCAACTCACCGAAGAAGTGGGCGAGGTAGCGCGCATCATTGCACGGCGTTATGGCGAGCAAAGCGAAAAGGAAAGCGACAAACAAAAAGACCTGGGCGAAGAACTGGCAGATGTGGTTTTTGTGGTGCTGTGCCTGGCCAATCAAACCGGGATTGACCTTCAACAAGCTTTTGATAAAAAAATGGCGCTTAAAGCAAAAAGAGACCACGACCGACATCAAAATAATAAAAAATTGAAGTAGCCTTTCGGCTTGGTGTTTGTATTTTTACACTACCGAAAGGTAAAGTTTTTTGTTATGAACGTCCTCTTGTCAAAAAAATCAATCACTTCCTTAAGTCATATTCAAATAGGCGGTTCAAAAAGTGAATCCAATCGATTGTTGATTTTACAAAAATTGTTTGGCAAAATAACAATTCAAAACCTGTCCACTTCACAAGACACATTGCTTCTAATTAATGGGTTAAACTCAAAAGAAAATGTGATTGATATTCACCATGCCGGTACGGCGATGCGCTTCCTAACGGCATTTTTTGCAACCCAACCGGGCAGGGAGGTCACCCTCACCGGCTCTGAGCGCATGAAAGAACGACCCATTAAAATTTTGGCAGATGCTTTAAAGCAGCTTGGGGCTCAAATAAGTTATTTGGAAAAGGAAGGCTTTCCGCCACTTAAGATTTCCGGTAAAAAAATCACCAAAAATAAAGTCACCATCGATGCAGGAGTCAGCAGTCAATATGTTTCAGCGTTGTTGCTGGTGGCGCCGGCTCTTGAAAACGGTTTGGAAATTACCCTTACGGGGAATAAAACGTCGCTGCCTTACCTTAAAATGACCATTGACTTGTTGACAGAACTTGGAATTGACATTGAATTTTCAAAAACCAGAATTGTTGTAAAACCCTTTCGGGGAATCGTTAAAAAGGTCGATTTTCATATTGAATCAGATTGGTCATCGGCATCTTATTTTTATAATGCAGTTGCATTTTCACCGGTTGGAACAAGCATAAAGCTTTCAAGTTTTTCCCGGAAAAGTAAACAAGGCGATGCCATTTTGCCAGAACTCTTTAGGCATTTCGGAGTTGAAACTACTTTTGAAAACGACTCATTTTTGGTTAAAAAAACAACCCAAAATTACCCTGAAAGTATTCAGCTAAATCTTCAAGGCACCCCAGATTTAGCCCAAACCCTTGCTGTATGTTGCTTCGGTTTAAATATTACATGTGAATTGACAGGTTTACACACATTAAAAATCAAAGAAACAGACCGGCTACAGGCTTTAAAAAATGAAATTTCAAAACTGGGTGGGGATTGTGAAATCAGCCAATCAAAATTTTTGTTGCGCTCAAGAAAAGAGAGTATTAAGGCTGAACCGGTATTCATCTCAACCTACAACGACCACCGTATGGCGATGGCATTTGCAACACTTTCATTTTTGTTTCCCATAAAAATTGAAGATATGGAGGTTGTTATTAAATCCTATCCTGAATTCTGGCAGGATTTTCAAAAACTGGGAATTGAGGTATCTGCTGTAAAATAGGCACTTCAGAAATTAGTTATTACAATTTAAAATAATATATCCCATTTTACTTGACAACCCCTTATTTGAGATTGTATATTTGCAGCCTTGTAAAAATCAAACATACTCAAAAACGCTATGAAGCTTTCACACTTTGATTTCAATTTACCTCCCGAATTACTGGCTGAATACCCCACCCTCAACCGCGATGAGTCAAGGTTGATGGTTTTAGACCGAAAAACCCAAACCATTGAACATAAAATGTTCAAGGATTTAATCGAATATTTTGATGAAGATGATGTGTTGATTCTAAACAACACCAAAGTGTTTCCTGCACGCCTTTACGGTAACAAGGAAAAGACAGGTGCCAAAATTGAAGTCTTTTTATTGCGAGAGTTAAACGCCGAAACCCGTTTGTGGGATGTGCTGGTTGACCCTGCAAGAAAAATTAGAATTGGAAACAAGCTCTATTTTGGCGACGATGAAACCCTGGTAGCTGAAGTGATTGACAATACCACTTCAAGGGGAAGAACCTTACGTTTTCTATTTGACGGAACCTATGAAGAGTTTAGAAACAAATTAACTGAACTTGGAGAAACCCCTTTGCCAAAATACATATCGAGAAGTGTAGAGCCTGAAGATGCTGAACGTTATCAAACAATTTATGCCAAGGCAGAAGGAGCTGTTGCAGCTCCCACGGCCGGTTTACATTTTTCTAAGCATTTGTTAAAACGTCTTGAAATTAAAGGGGTAAACTTTGCAGAAATAACACTTCATGTTGGTTTGGGGACTTTCAGCCCGGTTGAGGTTGAGGATCTTTCAAAGCACAAAATGGACTCTGAGGAGTTTGAGGTTGATAATACTTGTGTTTCTATTGTTAACAACGCAAAAGCAAAGAAGAAAAAAATATGTGCTGTTGGTACAACAGCTATGCGTGCTATTGAAAGCACTGTCTCTTCACAAGGAACTTTAAATCCTTACAAGGGTTGGACCAATAAATTTATTTTTCCTCCACATGATTTCAGTATTGCTAACTGTATGGTGACAAATTTCCATACACCAAAATCCACTTTATTGATGATGGTTTCTGCCTTTGCCGGACATGATTTCATCAAGAAAGCTTATGCAGAAGCAATAAAAGAAAAATACCGTTTTTACAGCTATGGAGATGCTATGCTGATATTATAGTTAAGAAAATCAATTTTTTTTTAAACCTCAATAGCGTTAAAGTTGTTGAGGTTTTTTATTTTTTTATGGTTTTTTGTTGAAAATGAATTACTTTAGTGAATTGAATGTAATTAAATTTATGAGGAAATCATTACTACTACTGTTTTTATTTGTCTTTTCAGGCCTTTTAGCTCAGGTAACCAACCAAGGTGAACCGCTAAGTTGGAAACTTAACCAATTGAGAAATGTGACACCTGTTCTTATGGATGAAATAGACTTGGGTGCTCTAATGGCAGAAGACCAGATTAACGATGCCCAATGGGATGTTCCTTGGCGCTTTGGAACAGAAATTTTAGTAGATTTAAACACTAATAATTCCGGAGTTTGGGATGTGCTTGAAAACGGTGACCGTATTTGGAGGTTAAATATATTATCACCCGGTGCCAATACACTTAATTTTATTTTTGACGATTTTTATTTGCCTCCGGGAGGAACACTTTATTTATACAACAATGATAAATCAGATTTGTTGGGAGCTTACACTTCAACACAAAATAGAAATGATAATTTTCTAGGCACCTGGTTTGTTGATGGAGATGATGTGTGGTTGGAGTATTTTGAACCTCGTGCGCAACGCAACAAAGGTAGATTGCAACTTTCAAAAGTGGTACACGGTTATAGGTCTATACCGCAAAATTTTGCCAATCGAGGTTTAAACGATTCCGGACCATGTAACTTAGATGTGGACTGTTCTGTAGGAGCAGATTTTGACGATATAAAGAATATTCTAAAACGTTCAGTAGGCTTATTTTTAATGGGAGGATCGGTTTGTTCAGGAACATTAATCAACAATACAGAGAACAACAATGCCCCATATTTTTTAACAGCAAATCATTGCAATATTGGCAATCCTTCCAATTGGGCATTTAGATTCAATTGGATTAGTCCAAACCCTGTTTGTGCACAAAACCAAAACAGTCCAAATGGTTCCTGGAATCAAACAGCTAGTGGTGCAACTCGACTCGCTACCAACACTAAATCAGACTTTATGTTGGTGAATATTGATGCCAATCTTCCCTCATCCTGGAATTTGGTTTGGGCCGGTTGGAACAGAAGCACCACCGAGGTGCCTCAATTCACAGTGGGTATTCATCACCCCGCAGGCGATATTATGAAAGTCTGTAGAGATGATGACTCTCCAACTCGTGAAATATTCAATTTTAATGGCGATCCTACAGCACGAATGTGGCGTGTTGGAAATTGGGAACTGGGTGTTACTGAACAAGGCTCATCCGGATCAGCTTTGTTTGATCAAAACGGGAGAATTGTAGGTCAACTCGCAGGTGGAACTGCGGCTTGTTCAGGTACTTCAAACAATGGTGGATTCGATATTTACGGAAGGTTTGAAACATCTTGGGATTTTGGAACAACAAACAGCACTAGGCTTTCAAATTGGCTTGACCCCAACGGAACAGGTGCTACAACCATTGACATACTTAATACACCCGATTTTCAGTTTATCGGAAATATTTCAATATACCCCAATCCGGCCAACAATGTGATATATGTTATGAACAATAATTCATCACAATTAAATTATGAACTGTATGCTGTAACCGGCCAAAGGATTAAAGCTGACAGTCTTCCATTTGCAAATAATGAAATTAATGTTTATGGTCTGGCAGAAGGAATTTATTTTCTGAAGTTGGCTGACGGAGTGACAAATAGTTCTTTAGTAAAACGAATAGTGATAAAAAGGTAATTGTTTTATTTTTATTCCCTTATGCATCTCACAGACATCCCCATAGGTTTCCCTGCACCGTAATGCTTTAGTGCATCATCTAAAAATTCGATGTAATAATACCATGCATTTTGATCGTCGAGTTCGTCTTTTGTCCACCAAAACCCAACTCTGACTATATAATAAAAATAACCTTCAAGGTCCCTGCTTCCTCCTCCAATGGCATTGAAGCCTGATGTGTTGTCTCCATGTCCATTTCTAAACCAATCCTGCTTAGATTTAAGTTTTCTTCCGGCTGTTTGTTCTCCTCCTAGAAAGTTTGACAAAACCGAAAAATCATTTACAGTTGGGATTCGCCAGCCTTTAGGGGCAAGGCCTCTGGGATCATTTACCGCATACCAATTGTATAATATACCCACTTTTTTTTCTAAATTCTTCATTGTGTTTATAATATGTCCAGGCCGGAGTGCAGTCTTCCCCGGCTTTAATCCATTCTTCCCGGGTTCTGGCGAGTGGAATAGGATCTCCGTTTCTAAACTTTTTAGCGGCTAAATTCTCTCCCATCCAGACTTGATTCCCAATTTTAACAGTAGATGGTTTTGAAGCTTGTTGTCCAAAAGAAATGGTTGTTGAAATAATGGCAATCAACAAGGTGAAGCTAAATCTGTAACCTATTAATAAAGATTGTGGCATATTCATAAAAATGATGTTAAATGGACACTAATATATAAAAATTTATATACCATCTTAGCAAGTTTTAGACAAATAGCCTTAATTTAAAATGTTCTACTTTTGCATTATGGAATTAAAAAAGAAAGATATAAGAGCACTTTCCCGAGCTGAATTACGTTATTTTTTTGAAAGTATTGGCGATAAAGCTTTTCGGGGTGATCAAGTGTATGAATGGCTTTGGAATAAGGGGGCACATACTTTTGATGAAATGACAAATCTTTCATTTGCAACCAGAGAGCATCTTCAGGAAAATTTTGTTATCAATCACATTCAGGTTGACCAAATTCAGAAAAGTGCAGACGGTACCATAAAAAATGCTGTAAGACTACATGATAATCTAGTAGTTGAATCTGTACTAATTCCTACATCTACCCGCACTACAGCCTGTGTTTCTTCACAGGTGGGGTGTAGTCTTGATTGCAAATTTTGCGCAACTGCCAAATTAAAGCGAATGCGCAACCTCAACCCTGATGAAATCTATGATCAGGTAGTTGCCATTGACAGGGAAAGCAGGTTATATTTTGGCAGGCCATTGTCAAATATTGTATTTATGGGGATGGGAGAACCATTGATGAATTACAACAACGTGCTAAAGGCTATTGATAAAATTACTTCTGAAGAAGGACTCGGGATGTCACCAAAAAGAATAACGCTTTCTACTTCAGGTGTGCCAAAAATGATTAAAAAGTTAGCTGACGATCAGGTAAAATTTAAACTTGCCGTGTCTTTACACAGTGCCATTCAGGAAACAAGACAATCCATAATGCCTTTTGCAGAATCCTTTACACTTGACGATTTAAAAGAAGCCTTGCAATATTGGTATTCAAAAACCAAGAGTAAAGTGTCATATGAATATGTGGTTTGGAAAGGTATTAATGATAAGAGAGAAGACATTGAAGCATTAGTCAGGTTTTGTAGTTATGTGCCTTCTAAAGTAAACTTGATTGAATACAACCCCATTGGGGAGGATGAATTCAAACAAGCAGATAACGAAGCCATTGAGCGTTACATTGCCGCGTTAGAAAACAAGAAAATACCGGTAACAGTGAGGCGAAGTCGAGGCAAAGACATTGATGCAGCCTGTGGTCAATTGGCAAACAAACAATAAAAAAAGGCTTCCAAATTTGGAAGCCTTTAATTTTATCTAATTGGGAGTATTATCTCTTAGCCAATTTGAAAGTAGAAGTTTGTCCGTTTGAAACAACATTTACAATGTAAACACCGGATTTTACAGCAGACAAGTTAATGACTTCATTGTTTGAAGAAAGATTCTTGTTCACTACTTGCTGACCTAAAACGTTGAAAATAGAAATGCTGCTGAAAGCTTCTGAAGCATTTATTGTTAGGTTCTGAGTTTGAGGATTGAAGAAGTAGTTAAAACCATTAATGTTATTGTCACTTACAGATAAATTTTGAGTGATTTCTAAAGTGTCAAGACCAATGTAATTTGAATTACCTCCTGTTGGCCCGCCATTAGTAACAAAATATCTGAATGCAACTCTTGAATCCACTGCTGTACCAATTCCCGATAATGTAATCGTAATTTCAGTCCAACTCTCAGGATAACCGCCAACAGTTAAGTCTGGATTTATTGATTCAAGAAGTATTGTGTAAGAGCCAACATCTGTAGCATCAAAAGGATCGTTAGAAGCATCACCATCTGTACTTAGCCTAACTTCAAGTCTGTCAGGAAATTCACTTCCACTAACCGTCCTAGTATAAAATTTAATTTCATCTCCATCGCTTAAAGCTAATGTTGGTGTAATCAACCAATTACTTAAGGTTCCAGTGCCCGCACCGCTGTTAAAATTTGCACCGATGTATGAGTCTCCAGCGCCACTATGGGCTGGAAAAACAGTCTCGTTTCCTTGAAACCAAGAAGCTGTTCCAGGAAACTGGCTCACATTTACAATGTCCCAGTCAAACAATAAACCTATGTCATCAAAGTCTTCAGTAAATTGTGCATTCATTCCAACAGCTACAAAAAAAGCTGCCATTAATAGTGTAATTTTTTTCATGATTATTGTTTTATAAGTTTAATTAAGACTGCTAATATACTAATTCGATTAGTGTTCTCAAACTTTTTTAATAATATTTTATGCTTCTTTTTTTATTTATCTTTGGCCCAGAATGAAAATCGTCTCTCAAATTAAGCAACCCATAATTGAAGAAATGGAACTTTTTGAAAAAAAGTTCTTCACTTCCATGTCTTCAAATGTTGCCTTACTAAACCGCATTACATACTACATCGTTAACAGAAAAGGCAAGCAAATGCGGCCCATGTTTGTCTTTTTAATTTCCAAAATGGTCAATGAAGGTCAGGTGGAAGAACGCACTTACCGCGGAGCTTCGGTTATTGAGTTGATACACACGGCAACATTGGTGCACGACGATGTAGTGGACGACAGTAACAGGCGTCGTGGTTTTTTTTCTATCAATGCACTTTGGAAAAATAAAATAGCTGTCCTGGTGGGAGACTACTTACTTTCCAAAGGATTATTACTTTCCATAGATCACGGTGATTTTGACCTTCTCCAAATTATTTCTGTGGCTGTAAGGGAAATGAGCGAAGGTGAACTCCTTCAAATTGAAAAAGCCAGAAAACTCGATATCACCGAAGAAATTTATTATGAAATCATTCGTCAAAAAACAGCCACTCTTATTGCAGCCTGTTGCGCCATGGGCGCCCGCTCAGTAAATGCCTCTGATGAAGAGGTCGAAAAAATGAGGCTTTTTGGTGAACTCATCGGGATGGCTTTTCAGATTAAAGATGATTTGTTTGATTATGGAAGTGAAAAAATCGGCAAACCCACCGGAATCGATATCAAAGAACAAAAAATGACACTTCCGCTTATTTATACTTTAAACAATTGCACCTCAAAAGAAAAAAGCTGGCTGATCAATTCCGTAAAAAACCACAATAAAGACCCTAAACGGGTGAAGGAAGTGATTGAGTTTGTAAAATCCTCCGGAGGTCTTGATTATGCCGTGTCTAAAATGAAATCATTCCAGCAGCAGGCGCTTGATATTTTAAATTCTTATCCCAATTCTCCATACAAGGAATCCCTGATTTTAATGGTCAATTATGTAATTGACAGAAAAAAATAAACCCTACAGGCAACCATTCTTCTTACTTTTACGTCTATGTAAATAGAAGTCCTGAGGAAATTGAAAATAATCAACATTCATAAAAACCAAACCCAACTCATCGACGAGGCCTCCAAAAACAGCAGGCAGGCGCAACACGTTATTTATCAAACGTTTTCGCCAAAAATGCTGAGTGTATGTCGGATGTATATTAAAGATGTCCATCAAGCCGAAGAAGTGATGCTCGACGGATTTTTTAAAGTGTTTACTCAGATTGGGGATTTTAAAAACCAAGGAAGTTTTGAAGGATGGATTAGAAAAATTATGATTAGAAAGTGTATTGATTTTTTAAGGAAAAATTCAAAGGTGGTTTTCAGGGAAGACGCAATAACAGAAGACTTGAATCAGGATGAAATACATTTGAGGTATGAAACTTTGCACATTCAGCAGGCCATTGACCAGTTGCCGGAAGGATATAAAATGATTTTTAACTTGTATGCCATTGAAGGTTATAAACACGATGAAATTGCAACCATGCTAAACATCACAGAAGGCACTTCAAAATCACAATTGCACAAAGCGCGAAAGCTGCTTCAGCATAAATTAAAGGACTATAAATCCACATCTCATGGAAAATAAAAATTTTGACAACCAAATAAAAAATCAAATGGAGCAAAGAACGATTGAACCTTCAGCAAAAAGCTGGGAGGAGTTGCGCTCAAAATTGGATAAAAAGGATAGTAAGCCGGTTCCGGTTTTTTGGTGGACAGCCATTGCCGCATCTTTTGTTGGCGGGGTATTGCTAGTGAACCTAATGCTCAATAATCCTTCCTCAAATCAAAACAATGCGATTACAGAATACCAAGTTGAAGTTGTACCGGAACCTGAAAGCCTGAAAACACCCTCTGAACCGACTCAAATTCAAGAAACTGTTGCTTCTGAGGAATCATCAGAAGAACAAAAACAAGTAATTGAAGAAGTTCTTCAGCTGGCCTTAGATAAAAAATTAGACCTGGCTGAGGTTAATACTCAAGAAAATGAGGCCGTTCAAAATGAAATAGTTCAAATTGATGTCACAGAAAATACAATAGCCGAAGTAGTTGAACAAATAAAACACACTGAAATAACCGATGCAGAAGTTGATACCTTGCTGGAAGCTGCTTTGGCCGGATTATCGGAAAACAGAATCTCAGGAAATGAGTCCATTTCGGCAGTCGAGCTACTCGCAGATGTAGAAGAAGAAGTTGAGCGCTCATTCAGGGAACGTGTTTTTGAACTTCTTAAAGACGGGTTTAACCTTTCAAAGGACGCCCTGGCAAACAGAAATCAATAATTAAATATAATTCATTCATCAATCAATTCTTTTATCGGTATCTCAGCTGGAGGTACCGGTAAAAGAAAAAAATCAAATCAATCCATTATGAAAAATGCAGCAATTTATTTAGGAATCTTAATTTTTATGTGTGTGTATGGAAAACTATGTGCACAATCTGAAGAAACATCACAACTTGAACTGCAAAAGGAAATCATTAAAAGTGAGGAACGGGAAGCTTTACGCATTGAAGTCGAAAAAATCAATTCCCGGCTTGATGCCAATGAAATTACTTTTGAACAAGCATCACAACTTAAACAGCAAATGGCTGAAAAGCACGCCCTAAACATTGAAAACCGTATTACAATTCTCGAAAATGAACACGCTTTAAAAGAAAGAAGTTATGAAATCATTGATTTTAACAGTGAGGATAGCAGAACAGGCTTGATTATAAATGGCAAAAAATTCAACATTTCCAAAAACATAAAATATGATCGGCGCACAACCAATGATGTGGTCTTTGCTTTTGGACTTAACAACGTCATTACAGATGGTGAGGGACTGGATGAATCAGATTTTAGAATTGGAGGTAGTCGGTTTGCAGAGTTGGGGATTGCCTGGAAAACAAGGGTATTTGACAACAGTAATTTTTTAAGGGTTAAATATGGGTTTTCGTTTCAATTCAATGGTTTAAAACCCACTGATAACAGAATTTTTGTCAGGGATGGCGATGAAACCATTCTGGAAACTTTTCCACAAAGCCTCAATAAATCAAAATTAAGAATTGACAATTTGGTGTTTCCGGTTCATTTTGAGTTTGGACCCTCCAGAAAAATTGAACGTCCGGAGTCTATAAGGTTTTCCACCAGAAATCAATTTAGATTGGGTGTGGGGGGCTATGCCGGGTTTAATCTGAACACCATTCAAAAACTGAAATACAATCTGGATGGCGACAGCAAAAAGGAAAAGTTGAAAAACAATTACAATACCAACGATTTTATCTACGGTCTAAGCGCCTATATGGGCTGGCAATGTGCAGCTATCTATGTTAAATATGACCTCAATCCCATTTTTAAAGACAACCCTGTTGAGCAGCGTAACATTTCGTTAGGTTTACGTTGGGATATTGATTAGTATTGTTGCTAAAGATGAGAAAATCAGTTTTCATATTAAACTTGGTTGTTCTGTTTTTTGGAGCTTATTATATTTTGGATACGATCTATTTCAATGATCTCAGAAAGCTTATCAATGTCCGGCTAAACCAAATAGGATTAAGTCATATCATAACCTATGCTTTATTGGGGATTCCCCTTGTTTTGGGAACATTAGTTATCACTAAATTCAGCTCATTTTTTTCAGCAATTGGCCTGAAAGCCGCATTTTTCAAACCCCTCTTGTTTGCCTTGATTTGTACGGCTCCAATGTTCATAGGCTATGCACTGGTTTTTGATTTCAATGTTGAGGTGAGTTTAAACCATCTATTAATCGGTGTGCTTGCAGCAGCGTTTTTTGAAGAATTATACTTCAGGGGTTTTCTATTTGGGATGTTGTACAGATTCACACGGTTTGGTTTTATCCCTTCGGTATTTTTTGGCGCACTGTTGTTTGCATCAGCCCATTTATATCAAAGTAGTGATTTAGGAACGATGTTTGGCATTTTTGTTACTACCTTATTGGGTGCAGTGTTATTTGCCTGGGTGTATGCTGAATGGAAATTTTCAATTTGGGTTCCGGTGTTTTTACACTTGTTCATGAACCTGTCCTGGATGTTGTTTTCTGCCGGCGACAATGCTTTTGGAGGTATTTATGCCAATGTGTTTAGAATAATAACCATCACATTAATCATAACAGGAACCCTGTATTATAAAAAGAAGCAAGGACTTAAACTTGAGGTTAACATGCAAACACTCTTGATGAAAAAGCCGTAATTTCTGCTAAACCCGGTTTCATTTTTATTTAAAAGTTACTTACTTTCTTTTTCAGAAAATAAGTAACTTTACTCTTTTAGAAATTATCCAAAATCCCAATTTTCTTGATTGCAAAATCCACTATAGATCAAGTGTTTGAAACTGCCCGTGTAGAGGAGGTAATCGGCGATTTTGTTCAGTTAAAAAAATCGGGAAGCAACTTCAAGGGTCTCAGCCCGTTTTCTGATGAGCGCACACCCAGCTTTATGGTTTCGCCCGTAAAACAAATCTGGAAAGATTTTTCAAGTGGGAAAGGGGGGAATGTGGTTGCTTTTTTAATGGAACACGAGCATTTTACTTATCCTGAAGCCATAAAATACCTGGCCAAAAAATACGGCATTGAAATCGAGGAAACCGAGCAATCCAATGAAGAAAAAGAACAGGCCAATGAGCGGGAGAGTATGTACCTGCTCAGTGATTTAGCCAAAACCTTTTTCCACCAAACACTCCTGAATAGCGAAGAGGGCAAGGCCATTGGCTATTCCTATTTTAAGGAACGCGGTTTTACAGATGAAACCATTAAAAAATTTGAATTGGGCTATTCCCCTGATTCCTGGGATGCATTCACAAACGAGGCCCTCGACAAAGGTTATAAACTGGAATATCTTGATAAAACCGGTTTAACTATAGTTAAGGAAGATGCTTCGACAGGCTCAGCAACCAAAACATTTGACAGGTTCAAAGGTCGTGTCATGTTTCCCATACTCAGTATGAGTGGAAGGACATTGGGTTTTGGCGGTCGCATTTTGACCAATGATAAAAAAGCCGCAAAATACCTGAATTCCCCCGAAAGTGATATTTATCACAAAAGCAAGGTACTCTACGGAATTTTTCAAGCTAAACAATCCATCGCCAAAGAAGACAATTGTTACCTTGTAGAAGGTTATACCGATGTGATTCAGTTTGCGCAAAAAGGAATTCACAATGTGGTTTCGTCTTCCGGAACCGCCTTAACGGAAGAACAAATTCGATTAATCAACCGGCTTACGCAAAACATCACATTGCTTTTTGACGGTGATGCTGCCGGATTGAGGGCATCCTTACGCGGAGTGGATTTGATACTGGAACAGGGAATGAACGTAAAAATCTGCACTTTCCCGGAAGGGGAAGACCCCGACAGTTTTGCAAGAAAAAATTCATTGGAAGAGCTCACGTTATATTTGGAGGAAAATGCAAAAGACTTTATCAGTTTTAAAGCTTCCGTTCTTGTAAAGGACACCAAAAATGACCCCATCAAAAAAGCAGATACCATCAGGGATATTGTCACCAGTATTTCCAAAATCCCCGATGTTATCAAGCGGGAAGTTTACATCAGGGAGTGTTCAAGGATTATGGACATTTCAGAAGATGTGTTATTCAACAGTGTGGCTCAAATCATTTCCAAAAGAAATAAAGAGCAATCAAAAGTGGCTCATCAACAACAGGAAAAGCCCTTTGAAGTAGTCAATCAGGCAAAAACTGCTGAAAAAATTGATGTTAAATTTCAACTGGAATTAAAAATTCTTGAATTGTTATTGCTTTACGGAAATGATACTATTACAACTGATGATGTAATCTTGAAGACCAATGAAGAGGGAGATGTAATACATGTACCGGACAAAAGGGAAATGAAAGCTTTTGAAAAAGTCTTTCTGGATCTTCAACAAGATGAAGTGGAGTTTACTAATCCGGTTTTTCAGGAATTGTATAATACAATCATTGAAAATTTTCAAAATGAGACACCTTTAAACAGTGATGCTTTTGTTGCTAAGCTTGAATTTGAAAAAGCCAAAATTATCACTGATATTTTTATGGAAGAAGAAAAATATGAATTGCACGACTGGGAGCGAAAGGATATTTATGTAAAAGGAAAAAAACAGTCTGCTTCACAATTTTTAAACGAAACCATTTTACACCTCAGAAAGCTTTTGATTGGCAGGCAAATAAACAGCATGGCTTTTGATATCAATCAAAAGGATGAAGAAGAGAAGGTCGAGCTTTTGCAAACAATACAAGAATATAAAAAACTGGAAGTACTGCTTTCGCGAAAGCTTGAAACTGTTGTTAGGCGATTTGAATAAAAAAAGCGTTGTTAATGAAACAACGCTTTAAATTTTTTAAATGCAAAAATATTAAAATCCAATTTTCAGCTAAACTGAAACATTCTGGACTGGTGAATCAAATCAGCCAGATTATCTACTTTTAATTTTTTGAGTAATCTTGTTTTATATGTACTAACAGTTTTTTCATTGATTTCAAGAGCATTTGCAATGTCCTTGTTTCGTTTGCCGTTTGAAAGCAAATTCAAAACTTCAATTTCTCTGGAAGATAGTTTTTTGTAACGGCTTAAAATGCTGCTCTCACCAACATTTCTACTTGTAAAAGTTGTGGTTAAATCATCATTTAAGTAAACACCCCCTTTTACAACTTTTTTCAAAGCAGAGGTAAACAATTTTGTTGAAGCAGTTTTAGAAACATAAGCAGAGGCACCGGATTTAATAGAACGAAGTGCATAGATTTCTTCAGGATGACAAGAGTAAATCAATACTTTAAGTTCCGGAAATTCAGCTTTAATTGTTCTTAGAACAGTGATTCCGTTTACTTGTGGCATATCAATTTCCATGATCAACACGTCTGGAAGATGCTTTCGTAATGATTTGAACATTTCCTCCCCGTTATTTACCTTGTCAATAATATTGTAATCTGAATTTTTTTTGAGTAAGCAAGAAATTCCCTTTCGGGTCATTGGGTGATGGTCAGCTATAATTATCGTTGTCATATTTGTGAGGTTGACTTTTTGTTAGATTTTCATTACTTTTTAATGTAGGAATAAAAATACACTTTGTAAATAAAGTACTACAAAAATCAAATGTATAAAATAAGACAATTGGACATTTTACTTTTCGTTCAAGTTCTTTAAAATTCGTTAAAATACATCACTCTCTATATTCCTGCGGAATTTTGCAAACCGGAATAGGTGTTATTTTGTGTTGATTCAATGTATTTAATCTTTTATATATGTTAAAAACCTCGCTTTTTCTTCCACTAAACTCATTGGTATTTGCATTTTTTTCATCCATTTTCATAGCCCACTCAAGCTCATCATAAGTAGCACCAAGCTGGTCTTCATCACTTCGGTCATCACCAAAGAGTCCGTCTGTGGGTTTTGCCTTTAATATTGACTCTGGGATTTGTAAGAAATGACCAATTTTATATACTTCACTTTTCATCAAATCGGCTATAGGACTGAGGTCAACACCGCCGTCACCATATTTTGTAAAAAAGCCTACACCAAAGTCTTCTACTTTATTCCCGGTTCCCGCAACAAGGTATTTATGTAGTCCTGCAAGATAATAAAGGGTTGTCATCCGTAGTCTGGCTCTGGTATTTGCAAGTGACAAATCCAAAGTCGGGCTGTAGTCAACAACAGGAACCTGATTTTTAAATGTTTCAAAAACAGTCGTTAAATCAACTTCTACATCAGTGACATTGGCATATTGTTTCATTAAACCAGCAATGTGTTCTTTGCCTCTCTCCACCTGACTTTTTGACTGATGTATGGGCATTTCCACGCACAGTGTTCTCAACCCGGTTTGAGCACAAAGGGCTGAAGTTACAGCACTGTCAATACCGCCGCTAATTCCCACCACAAAACCCTCCATACCGGCTTGTGTGGCATAATCTTTTAACCAGTTTACAATATGTTTAACAACTTTTTCTGTTTGCATTATAGTCGAAGTGTTTCAGTTAATCTTATTTTTACAGCCAAATAAGCCTTAAAGATAAAATTAATAGATGATACTTTCGTTAAAACTATGCAAAGCAATATATTTTTAAAAATGACCCGTGTTTTATCCTTCCTTTTTTTGGTTTTGATTTTTTCCTGTACTTCAGAAAAAAAAGTAAAAGAAGAGGTGTTGGCCATTGATGTTGAAGTTAAAATCAACCGTTTTGACAAAAAATTTGCACTTGTAACCCCTGAAAATATCTGGCAGCTTAAAAACGAATATCCCTATATGTTCCCGGAACACTATCCGGATAGTATCTGGATTCAAAAATCTCAAGATACACTTCAAAAACAATTGGAGGAAGAGGTAGCCAAAGTATTTTCTGATTTTAGTGAGTATGAAGATGAAATCACCTTGCTGTTTCAGCATTTAAAATATTATTTCCCTGAGTTTGATGAGCCTGAAATTGTAACGCTTATTTCAGATGTGGACTACAGAAACAAAGTGATTTATGCTGACAGCCTTGTTGTTGTTGGACTTGATAATTTTTTGGGTGCCGACCATTTTTTTTACATTGACATTTACAGATATATATCCAAAAACATGATTCCTGAACAATTAACCCCTGAGATTGCCGAAGCCATTTCAGAACGTTACATAACACCTCCAAAAAGCAGAACTTTTATGGAATTGATGGTTTATTATGGGAAAAAGGCTTATGTGAAAGAGCTGCTGATGCCACTTTATGATGAACACAGGGTTTTTGGATATACTGAAGATGAACTTGACTGGGCAAAGGCCAATGAAATGGAAATCTGGCGCTATTTTGTTGAAAGGGAATTACTCTTTAGTACAGACCCTCAATTACCTTCAAGATTTATAAATCTAGCGCCATTCTCAAAATTTTATCTCGAACTTGACAATGAATCCCCCGGGAGTTTGGGGCAGTATATGGGCTGGCAAATTGTGCGGGCTTACGCGAAAAACAATCAAGTCGATATAAAACAATTATTAACCCTTAGCGGGGAAGAAATTTATAAAAATTCAAGATTTAAACCCAGAAGATAATGAGTAAAACACACCAGTCAACCATTGAAATTGACGTTACCCTAGACGAAAATAAAATTCCCGAAAAACTTTACTGGACAGCCGCAGATGGTGGGATTAACCGTGAAGAAACCAAGGCTTTGATGTTGTCAGTCTGGGACAGCAGCAACAAGGAATCATTGCGCATTGACCTTTGGACCAAGGATATGCCCCTTGATGAAATGAAAATCTTTTTTCATCAAACCCTTTCGGCTATGGCAGACACTTTTGAACGCGCTACCAACGATGAAAAAATGAGTGCGACAATGAGGGATTTTACTGAGTATTTTGCTGAAAAATTAGAGTTAAAAAGATAAAATCTTCAAAGCTAAAGATGGGCAAAATGATTTTTGTATACAATGCTGATTCAGGAAAGAAAAATGCCTTGATGGACAGTATCCACAAAATGATAAGCCCTCAAACAAACAACTGCAATTTGTGTCACATCACTTATGATGTATTTACTGAAAATAAAACCTGGAAAAAATTCAGGAAATCCTCTGAGATACCAATGGAGTTTCTACATCGCGATGAGTTTAAAAAGCAATATGCGTCAAAGTTTGGAGCAAAATTTAACCTTCCGGTTATTCTGTTAAAGAATAAGGGTGAGCTGGAGCTTTTTATATCTTCAAATGAACTCACCCTTTTAAATACACCAAAGGAACTTATTGCGTTAATTTTAGAAAGACAAGCTATTGTTTTGGGTTGACCGAATTATTTTACACTTTCCACTAAACGAATAAACTCTGCCTTATAACCATCAGTATCATTATGGAGTCCCTCCCTGGCAAGCTTCAGTATTTCCTCACTCTCCTTATTGGAGACTAATTTTGAATCCCTAAGTTTTAGGCCAAACCAAGCTACAGCACTTGCAAATTTGAAATCTTTTGAAGCATTTTCAAATTTTACAGGAATTTTGGTAATGGGGTGAACCATTTCAATACTATTCTTACCATCTGGTTTTTTATACCTAAATTTCACAGTCGCCAACTCATCAGCATATTCATTTGATTTTGAAGTGTTTTGAGTGTATTTTAAGTCTAAATTATTTTCATAAAACTCACTTTTTACACCCACAGGAATAATCTCATAAAAAGCTGTTACTGTGTGGCCACTTCCTAGTTCGCCGGCATCTATCGCATCATTTGTAAAATCCTCATTGCGCAATTTTCTGTTTTCATAACCAATTAATCGGTAAGCCTGAACATGTTTTGGGTTAAACTCAATTTGGATTTTTACATCTTTGGCTATTGTAAACATGCTCCCTTTAAATTCCTTTGAAAGAAAACGGTTTGCTTCTTGAATGTTGTCGATATAGGCATAATTTCCATTGCCTTTATTGGCTAATATTTCCATTTTGGAATCTTTATAATTACCCATACCATACCCTAAGCAAGTTAAGAACACACCACTTTTTCTTTTTTCTTCAATTAGTTTGAGCATTTCTTCATCAGATGATCTTCCTATATTGAAATCGCCATCAGTTGCCAGAATAATCCTGTTGTTTCCACCTTTAATAAAGCTTTTTTCTGCCATTTCATAAGCGAGCTCAATACCTGCCCCTCCCGAAGTACCGCCACTTGCACGCATTTGATCAATGACCTCTATAATTTTCTCTTTTTCAGAAGCTTTGGTGGGCTCAAGTAAAACCCCCACATTATTGGCGTAATATACAATAGAAACCAAATCATCATCGCGAAGCTCTTCCAATAAAATTTTCAGCGAACTTTTTACAAGAGGGAGTCGATTTGGACTATTCATTGACCCGGAAACATCGACTAAAAAAACAAAATTGGATTTTGGAAGTTTATCTGTTGGAATGTCTTTTCCTTTTAAACCAATTTTCAACAATTTGTGATTTGGGTTCCAGGGAGCATCACTGTACTCTGTAGAGATGGTGAATGGATGTTTTGATTTTGGTTGAGGATAATCATACTTAAAAAAGTTGATCATTTCTTCAATTCTAACGGCGTCTTTTGGTACAGTTTGGCCATTATTTATAAACCTTCTGATGTTTGTGTAAGAAGCATTGTCCACATCTATTGAAAATGTTGAAACGGGGTTGTGTAAAGCACCTTCGAATTGGTTTTCTATAAATGATTCGTAGGATTCCTGATTGGATTCTACTAATGGGAACATAATCTTCAGGTCATTGAAACTGATCGTGTCACCAATAATTTTCTTGTTCTTTTCTGATTCTTTTTTTGATTGAATTACAATTACTCCATTTGATCCTCTACTGCCATAGATATTTGTGGCTGCTTGATTTTTCAAAATGGAAATTGAACCAATTTCTTTAGCATTTAATTTTTGAATTTCTTCAAATGAAAGCGGCTTCCCGTCATAAACATATAGAGGTTGAGAATTATTTGGCAATGAATTAATCCCTCTAATTTTAACATTGTCTGAAGAAGCTGGTATACTTTCATAGTCTGAAATTAATACACCTGCTGTTCTGCCTGAAAGAGTTTTTTGAACACTATTATTATTGGGTTGGCTAACAGCATAACCAAGTACTTTTTTTTCTCTTTGAATTGCATAAGCGGTCACTACAACCTGGTTTAGTTCTTGACCCATTTCCAATTGTACATTGATTGTTGTTTTTGAGCCGGTTACCTCTATTTCTTGAGATTCAAAACCTACATAAGAAAAAACTAAAGTTTGACCCACATCGGCGGTAAGTGAATATTTACCATCAAAATCAGTTTGAGTACCTATTGTAGAGTTTTTGACAATTATGTTTACTCCGGGTAGAGGTAAGCCAAAGTAATCAGTAACAGTCCCGGTAATTGTCTTTACTGAAACCTTGCTATCAATAACTTTCTTTGCTGAAGCCACGTTGAGGTTGGGCTCTGTTTCTTTCTGTACTGAGATAGTTTTTTCAGAAATACCCTCTGATATTAATTCTGAAACAACAACAGCATTATAGATGTCTTCCTTAAGTAGATTAGTATCTCCTGCTATCTCAGACACAATTTTCTTTTCTCTTTTTGTTTCTTCCTGATCCAGGCCCTCTGGCACAAACTTATCCTTTTCAGTAAGGGTAATTACCTCATCATTTATACTATCCTCCTCAATGGATACAATAGTGGGTTCCGGTTGTTGAATGATATTTGTAGAGTTGTTATTCAGAAAAATGCTTCCCACCCCAATGAGCACTAGTATTGATGCGGCTATACCTGCATATTTCCAAAGAGGGAATGCCCGTTTTTTTTCATTTTTATCTAATTTTTTTTCTACTCTGTTCCAAACATCATCCATACCCGGAAAGTTTTTAGGCTGGGTTTCGTCAGAGATTTTTTTAAAATACTTGTCTATATTGTTATTTTGAGATTCCATAATTCACTGTTTTTTGACTGTAATACACTTCGATTAACTCTTTTAACTTAGTTCGGGACACATTGAGTTGTGATTTGGAAGTTCCTTCTGAAATGCCCAGTTTTTCGGCTATTTCTTTGTGCGAGTACCCTTCAATTGCAAAAAGGATAAAAACTGTTTTGGCGCCTTCGGGCAAATAGTTCAGGAGTTTAAGCAAATCCTGTTCTTCCAGAAAAGTTTCGTTTGAATTTTCAGCTAAAGGTTGCTGTGAAACATCTTCCAGATACAGGTTAAAATTGACATTTCTTTTTAGGTGCAACAAACAGAGGTTTGTTGTTATTTTTCTGGCCCAACCTTCAAAGGCCAGATTTTCCTTTAATTGGTCTAATTTTGTAAAAATTGTAAAAAAAGCTTCAGTCAGTGTGTCTTCAATGTCTTCTTCTTTTTTTAGGTACCTTTTACATGTAAGATACAATTTGGGTGCTAAAAGCTCATACACTCGCTTTTGTGAGGGTCGATGCAGTTTTCTGCATTGGATGATTAGATGTTCTTCCATACTCGTTGTGTCCTTTTCTATATAGAGTGATAAAAGTCAGAAAAGGTTGGAATTGGCATTGATTTATTTTTAAAGTTAACCAAAAATAGGTTGAAAGGCTCAATATACTTTGAGAATAAAAATATTGAAGTCGTAGTATGCTTTGATTACGAATAAGAGGATTTTTTATTTAGTGTAGTGAGGTTCTAAATAAGAAAGGCTTATTTGTTGTGTAAAAAATATTCCTCATTTAATTCATCAATATATTGTAAAAGTTCATCCCTTCCCAAACTGTTGCTTGATGAAGTTACAAAATATTGTGGCATTTCTTCCCAGGTTTCAAGGAGTTTTGTTTTATACACTTCAATATTTCTTAGGAGGGCCAGAGGTTTAACTTTATCGGCTTTCGTGAAAACGATGCAAAAAGGAATTTGATGTTCACCCATCCATTCCATAAATTCCAAATCAATTTTTTGAGGTTCATGCCTTACATCAACAAGCACAAAAGCACATAATAACTGTTCGCGCTTTACAAAGTAGTCTGTAATGAATTTCTGAAAAACTTTTTTGGCCGATTTAGAAACACGTGCGTATCCATAACCCGGTAAATCTACCAAATGCCAGTTTTTATTGATTAAAAAATGGTTGATGAGCTGGGTTTTTCCGGGTCTTCCTGAAGTTTTAGCCAGGTTTTTGCGCAGCATCAGCATATTAATCAGTGATGATTTTCCCACGTTTGAACGGCCAATAAAAGCATATTCCGGCAGTGGATTTGTAGGGCATTTGGCAACATCGCTGTTGCTCATAATAAATTCGGCTGATTTGATTTGCATCTTGATTAAATTCCGCGTTTGGTAAGCCAGTTATGCAAAAGGACATTGAATTCATCTGGATGTTCCATCATCGCAGCATGGCCACATTTGTCTATCCAGTAAAGGTCAGAATCAGGGAGTAGCTCATGAAATTCTTCTGCAACATTGGGCGGGGTAACATTGTCATTTTTACCCCATATAATGCAGGTGGGGTGGGGCATATTAGGCAAATCCTTTGACATATTATGCCTGATGGCACTTTTGGCAATAGCCAGTGTCCTGATGAGTTTATTTCGGTCATTGACAGTGTCATAGACTTCATCTACAATTTCTTTTGTCGCCACTGCGGGGTCATAAAAAACATTTTCGGCTTTTTGCCTGATGTATTCATAGTCGCCGCGTTTAGGGTAACTTTCGCCCATTGCACTTTCGTAAAGTCCGGAACTGCCGGTTATAACAAGTGCTTCGATGTATTTTGGATATAATTTTGCACAGAGTAAAGCAATATGACCACCCAGGGAGTTGCCCAGCAAAATCGCTTTTTCAAGTTTTTTGTGTTCGATAAAATCCTTTACATAAGTAGCAATGTTTTTTACATTGGTTTTTAAAATAGGCATCGTGTATATGGGTAGTTCAGGAAGAATGACCTGATAGCCACGATCAGAAAAATAGCGGGTTACCGTGTCAAAATTACTTAAACCTCCCATCAATCCGTGAAGTATGATAATGGGTTTTCCCTCGCCAATTTCAAAATAACTGAATTTCCCTTCTTGTTTTAAATCCTTTGTCATATAACACTAAGCTTTTGCAATAGCAAATATAGGCATTCCAATGTTATAAATAATTTTTCAAATTCCCACTATTTGTCATTTAAAATTTAAGAAAAATATGAATCTTATTCACAAAACCTTTTGAGAAGGTTAAGCCTCATTGAGCCTACATTTCATAAGTCATTAAAGATTAATCGCTTAGTTTTTGATTAAATTTATCAACAAAGTGGGAAAATGTGGTAAAATGTGGGAAAAAATAAATATATTTGAATTTCAAAAAGTATAACCCAGTAGTACATGCGCAATCTCATCGGAACATATGAATGCAAAGCAGACGCAAAAGGCCGCGTGATGTTGCCTGCTGCCCTGCAGAAGCAATTGGCGCCGATGTTGGAAAAAGGTTTTGTCTTGAAAAGAGCCGTTTTTCAACCTTGTCTGGAGTTATACCCTATGGATGAGTGGGAGCAATTGATGCAAAAAATAAACAAGCTCAACCGTTTTAGCCGAAAAAACAATGACTTTGTGAGAAGGTTTACCGCTGGTGTAAAAGTGATTGAGCTTGATACAACAGGCCGGTTGTTGATACCCAAAGATTTAATTGGATTTGCCAAAATAAATAAAGATATAGTGCTGTCAACCGCTATCAACATTGTTGAAATATGGGATAAAGACAGTTATGAAAAAGCCATTGACGATGCTGCAAACGATTTTGCAGACCTGGCTGAAGATGTAATGGGCGATCAAAGCAATGATGACAATGACCTATCATAATCCTGTTTTGCTGGAAGAGTCTGTTGGGGGTCTCAACATAAAACCCAATGGCGTGTATGTTGACATCACTTTTGGCGGTGGTGGGCACTCAAGAAAAATCCTTGAACAACTGGATGATAGCGGAAAATTGTTTGCATTTGACCAGGATGTGGACGCTTTGGAAAACGCTATCGATGATAGCAGGTTTTTGCTCATACACCAAAATTTTAGACACATAAAAAGATTTTTAAAGTTCTATGGCATAACACAAGTGGATGGAATTCTGGGTGATTTTGGCGTTTCCTCACACCAGTTTGATGTTGCGGAAAGAGGATTTTCAACACGTTTTGACGCAGGGCTAGATATGAGGATGAATCAGGAGAGTACGGTTTCAGCACTTCATATCATCAATGAATACAGTGAGCCCGATTTACGCCGAATTCTATTTCAATACGGCGATTTGAAATCGGCTTCAGGAATGGCACGAATGATTGTTGAAAGCAGACAGGTAAGTGCAATTGCAACTACCGATGATTTGAAAAAAGCATTGGGAAGATTTCTGCCAAAACAAAAAGAAAATAAAATTCTGGCTCAGGTTTTTCAGGCAGTCAGGATTGAAGTGAATCAGGAAATCCAGGCTTTAAAGGAGTTTTTGTTGCAAACGGTTGATTTGTTGCCCAAAGGCGGAAGACTGAGTTTGATTTCTTACCATTCACTTGAAGACAGATTGGTAAAAAGATTTATCAGGGATGGATTATTTGAAGGTCAAGCCGAAAAGGATGTCTTTGGAAACGTGGAAGTGCCTTATAAAAAAGTGGGAAAGCTGATTGTTCCTTCCGAAGAGGAAATTAAGGAAAACAACCGTGCCAGAAGTGCTAAGTTAAGAATCGCTGAACGACTATAACCAATGAGAAAAGGTGTTTACGACATATTAAAAGGAAAGTTTTTGATCAACGAAGGTGCATTGACCAGTTGGAAGTTCATCATTTTCCTTTCTGTATTGGCACTGGTAATGATTTCAAGCGCACACAGCGCCGACAGAAAAGTACACAGGCTTGCAAAAATTAACAATGAGGTCAAAGAACTGAGAAGCGAGTTTGTGGATACCCGTTCAAAGCTGATGAAGAAAAGAATGGAAAGCAGGGTGGTTTCCTTAGCTGAAAAAAGAGGATTGAAGCCTTCTGAGACTCCA
Source organism: uncultured Flavobacteriaceae bacterium (assembly GCA_964469175.1). Lineage (GTDB taxonomy): Bacteria > Bacteroidota > Bacteroidia > Flavobacteriales > Flavobacteriaceae > Planktosalinus. The sequence goes on along the minus strand of CAYXXY010000003.1, from coordinate 16,598 downwards.
CCTCAAAAAATAGTAATTACAAAACAAGAACAAGAATAATGGCTTTTGAAGACAAAAACATATTGCAACGATTGTACATCATAGCCGGTGTGTTGTTTTTGTTTGTATTTGCCATTCTCTTTAAAATTATCAACATCCAATTTGTTGAGGGCGATAAATACCGCGAACTGGCAAAAATTAGTACTACCAAAAACTTCACGATTCCTTCAAACCGCGGAAACATTTATGCAGATGACGGAAGTCTTCTTGCAACATCAGTCCCCAATTATGACATTAGGTTTGATGCGGTTACCGTAAGCGCAGAAAATTTTGAACAAAACCTGGTTCCGCTTTCACAGGCACTTTCAAAAAAGTTTGGTAAACCGGCATCCCATTATGAAAGGTTGCTCAGAACTGCAAGGGCAAACAAAAACAGGTATCAACTTATTGAGCGCCGGGTGGGCTATTCAGATTATCTGGAGTTGCGAACCTTCCCGATGTTTAACCTCGGCCCTTTTCGCGGAGGCTTTATTGCTGAACAATATACTGTTAGAGAACACCCCATTGGTAAAATAGGCGAGCGCATTGTGGGCTATGAGCGAAAAGACCATAATGGCCACACGCTCAGAGTGGGTCTTGAAGGTGCATACAGCGATTATCTTAGGGGAAAAGATGGCAGGCAACTCAGGCAACGCATTGCCCAAGGCCAGTGGAAACCCATTTTTGACGCCAACGAAATTGAACCACAAGATGGTTATGACGTGATTTCAACCATCAATGTCAACATTCAGGATATTGCCCATCACGCATTGCTCAGACAGTTGGAAAAATATGAAGCCGACCATGGTACAGTAATCGTAATGGAAACCAAAACCGGCGAAATTAAGGCGGTTTCAAATCTTGGGCGCACCGCTCAGGGTACTTATTTTGAAAAACTAAATTATGCCATAGGCGAATCACACGAACCCGGATCTACTTTTAAAGTGATGGCTTTAATAGCTGCCTTGGAAGATAAAGTAGTTGACACGAGTAGTGTGGTGGATACCGGAAATGGGGTTCATTTTTTCTATAGTAAAAGAGTTTCTGATTCACGCAGGGGAGGTCACGGTAAAATTTCATTGGCACGGTCGATAGAGGTTTCTTCAAATATTGGTATTGCCAAAGTCATTCACGAAAACTACAAAGACAAACCGGCTCATTTTGTTGAAATGCTTCAGGCCATGCATCTGGATCAGCAAATTGGCTTGCCCATTTTAGGAGAAGGCAGGCCAAAAATACCGCACCCGTCAGACAGGAATGTTTGGAGCAGAAATGCATTGCCTTCCATGGCTTATGGGTATGGAGTGTCTTTAACTCCTTTACAAACACTCACTTTTTACAATGCCATTGCAAACGACGGTGTTATGGTAAAACCTAGATTTATCAGAGAAGTTAAGGCAATGAATAGAAAAATCGAAGCATTTGATGTGGAAATTATCAACCCCCAAATAGCCTCAATTGAAACACTCAAACAAGTACAGGAAATTTTAAAGAATGTTGTCATAAGAGGAACGGGTAGCAGATTATACTCCCCTGATTTTTCCATGGCAGGAAAAACAGGAACCGCTCAAACTGAATATTGGATGGCAGATTGGGCTGCAAACCCGCGTTATATTTCCTCTTTTGCAGGTTATTTTCCTGCAGAAAATCCAAAGTACTCTTGTATTGTGGTCATTCATAAACCGAAAGTGAGTACCGGATATTACGGAGTGGACGTGGCCGGGCCTGTGTTTAAAAGTATTGCTCAGAAAATTTTTGTTGACTCTCCATATTCAGATTATATAGACAACCTGGAAATCTTGCAGGCTGATATTGAAAAAGACTATTTGAGATTTTATGAAATAGCCCAACAAGAGCACAAAAGTGTACCCAATGTGCGTGGAATGGCAGGAATGGATGCCATTTCGTTGCTCGAAAATTTAGGACTGAATGTAGTAATAAACGGAAACGGAAAAGTAAAATCACAATCATTGCCCGAGGGTACAAAACTGGAAAAAGGAACACAAATTATACTTGAATTATCCTCATGAATTTAAGGGATTTAATATACGGAGTTACTCTTGAAGCTGTTGTTGGCAACACCGGTGCCATGATTGCCCACCTCCAGTTTGACTCGCGAAAAGTAAGCCTGAACGACTGTTTTGTAGCCGTAAAGGGAACCCTTACAGACGGACACGATTATATTGAAAAAGCGGTCAACCAGGGTGCACTGGCAGTAATTTGTGAAAAACTTCCCGAAACCATCATTAACGGAGTTACCTATGTGCAGGTGGACGATACCCAAAAAGCACTGGCCATTATGGCTGCCAATTATTTTGGAAAGCCATCTAAGAGAATGAAGTTAATCGGGATAACTGGAACCAACGGAAAAACAACTGTCGCTACATTGCTTTATGAGCTTTTCAGAAAAGCGGGTTATGCCACGGGTTTGATTTCTACGGTTAAAATTATGATTAATGACGAAACCTTTGAAGCAACCCATACCACTCCCGATTCGCTTACATTAAATTCATATCTGAACAAAATGTACATTGAAGGTGTGGATTATTGCTTTATGGAAGTGAGTTCACACGGCATTCACCAAAAAAGAACCGAAGCACTCACTTTTGCAGGCGGTGTTTTTACAAATCTTTCCCAAGACCATCTCGATTACCACAACACCTTTGCGGAATACCGTGACGTGAAAAAATCATTTTTTGATCATCTGCCTAAAAATGCTTTTGCATTGGTCAATGAAGATGACAAAAACGGCCTGGTGATGATTCAAAACACCAAAGCCAAAAAGTATACTTATGCATTAAAAACCCAGGCAGACTTCAAAGCACAGGTTTTGGAAAACCAGTTTAGCGGACTCTTGCTTAAAATCAACAATAACGAAATCTGGTCCAAACTCATTGGCAATTTCAATGCATACAATTTGCTGGCCATTTATGGAGTTGCATCAATTCTTGAACTCGATGAACTCGAAGTATTAAGAATCATCAGCGAACTTGAAAGTGTCACAGGTAGGTTTCAATACCAGAATTCAGATAAAAACATTACTGCCATAGTCGATTATGCACACACGCCTGATGCTTTAAAAAATGTGCTTGAAACCATCAACAGCATCCGCACAGGAAATGAAACGCTTATCACCGTTGTGGGTTGTGGCGGTAATCGTGATAAAGGCAAACGGCCAAAAATGGGGCATATCGCCTCAGCGCTAAGCAACAAAGTGATTTTTACCAGTGACAACCCCAGGAATGAAGACCCCGAAGCTATCATAGCCGACATTGAAAAGGGAGTGGAGCCTCAAAACTTTAAAAAAACTATGTCGATTACTGACAGAAAGCAAGCCATTAAAACAGCTTGTCAACTGGCAGAAAACAATGACATCATACTCATAGCCGGCAAAGGCCACGAGAGCTATCAGGAAATCAAAGGAGAACGATTTGATTTTGATGATTTCAAAATCGTAAACGAATTTTTAAAACAATTAAACAAATAAGCCATGCTGTATTACTTGTTTGACTATTTAGACAAAAACTTTAATATTCCGGGCACGGGCTTGTTTCAGTTTATCTCATTCAGGTCGGCATTGGCCATTATTTTCTCCTTGTTTATTGCCATTGTTTTTGGAAAAAAAATCATCAATTACCTCAGGAAAAAGCAAATCGGGGAAACCGTTCGCGACCTTGGTCTGGAAGGACAAAACGAAAAAGCCGGAACCCCAACTATGGGTGGTCTTATAATCATTTTGGCTACACTCATCCCGGTGTTTCTATTTGCCAGATTGGACAATATTTATGTCATCCTACTCATATTCACCACTATCTGGATGGGAATGATAGGCTTTATTGACGATTACATCAAAATATTCAAGAAAAACAAACAAGGCCTTCCCGGAAAGTTTAAAGTCTTTGGTCAGGTATTTTTGGGAATTATAGTGGGAGCAACCATGTATTTCCACCCTGAAATCACCGTGCGACTGGATGATAATGTACAGCAACAAACTTTTCAAACAGTCACATTAAATGAGCAGCAAATAGCAAACCGCGAGTCCAAAGCTCTGGTGACCACAATTCCTTTTGTGAAAAACAACGAGTTGGATTATTCGAGATTGATTACCTGGGTGAGTCAGGATTATGCGAAGTATGCCTGGATACTTTTTATTCCCATAGTCATTTTTATTGTAACAGCAGTTTCAAACGGTGCCAACCTCACTGATGGAATTGACGGCCTTGCCGCAGGATCCTCGGCCATAATAGTGATTACGCTGGGCATTTTTGCCTGGGTTTCGGGCAACGTCATTTTTTCAGATTACCTCAATATCATGTACATCCCCCGCACGGGTGAGATGACCATATTCATCATGGCTTTTGTGGGAGCGCTCATAGGGTTTTTGTGGTACAATGCTTTTCCCGCTCAGGTATTTATGGGCGACACAGGCAGTTTGACCATTGGAGGAATCATAGCAGTAATCGCCATTGCAGTAAGAAAGGAATTACTGATTCCCATTTTATGCGGAATCTTTTTTATAGAAACGCTATCAGTCATGATGCAAGTGAGCTGGTTTAAATACACCAAAAAGAAATTTGGTGAAGGCAGGCGCATTTTCAGGATGTCGCCCATTCACCACCATTACCAGATTAAAGGATACCACGAAAGCAAAATTGTAACCCGATTTTTAATCGTGGGAATCATACTGGCAGTCTTGACTATAGTGACATTAAAAGTAAGATAATGAAGCGCCTGGTGATACTTGGAGCAGGAGAAAGTGGTGTGGGAACGGCACTTTTAGGAAAACAAAAAGGATATGAAGTGTTTGTTTCAGACAAACAAAAAATAAAAGAAAATTACAAACAAGTTCTAAATCATAATGAGATTAACTGGGAAGAAGAAAAGCACAGCGAGGGGTTGATCCTCAATGCCGATGTAGTAATGAAAAGCCCCGGAATTCCTGAAAAGGTTGATATAGTTCAGCAACTGATGAAAAAGGGAGTTTCAGTCATTTCTGAAATTGAATTTGCAGCTCAATTTACTGATGCGACCATTGTTGGAATCACCGGTAGCAACGGAAAAACCACCACAGCAACCCTTGCCCATCACATTTTAAAAGCCGGGGGGCTCAATGTGGGATTGGGAGGAAACATTGGGAAGAGTTTTGCAGCTCAGGTGGCTGAAGGCAAACACGATGTCTATGTGCTGGAGTTAAGCAGTTTTCAGCTGGATGGCATTGAAAAGTTCAGGCCGCATATAGCGGTGTTGACAAACATTACAGAAGACCATCTGGACAGGTATGATTACGATTTTGAAAAGTACATCGATTCAAAATTCAGGATAACGATGAACCAATCCGAAACTGACTTTTTCATTTATGACGCAGATGATGACGTGATTATCAGCCGACTGGAAAAAAACAGGATAAAATCTCAAAAAATGCCTTTTTCGATAACGAATGAATTAGAAGAAGGAGCAAGTATAAATAACGATCAAATAATAATAACAACAAATAAAACAACCCTAGAAATGCCTGTAAAAAGTTTAGAATTGCAAGGAAACCACAACCTGAAAAATGCTATGGCAGCCTCAACAATTGCCAAATTATTAAGCATCAGAAAGGAGACCATCAGAGAAAGCCTCCAAAACTTTCAGGGAGTGGAACACCGTCTTGAAACCGTTTTGAAAATTCAGAATGTTACCTATGTCAACGATTCTAAAGCGACAAACGTCAATGCTACATTCTATGCTTTGGATAGTATGAATAGTCCCACTGTATGGATAGTGGGTGGGGTTGATAAAGGAAACAACTATGAAGAATTGTTGCCTCTGGTCAATGAAAAAGTAAAAGCCATTGTTTGTTTGGGTCTTGACAACGAAAAAATCATTCAGGCATTTGGCAATATTGTGCCTTTGATGACTGAAACGGAGAACATGAGGGATGCCGTTCAGGTGGCAGCCAGAATCGCTGAAAAAGGTGATGTCGTTTTATTGTCACCCGCTTGTGCCAGTTTTGATTTGTTTGAAAATTATGAAGATCGCGGTCGTCAATTTAAAGACGCAGTGAGAAAATTGTAAAAATTAATAATGATGTTAAAGTATTTGCGTGATATCAAAGGTGATAAAACCATCTGGGCCATAGCCGGGGTGCTGGCAATACTTTCATTTTTGCCGGTGTACAGTTCCAGCAGTAACCTGGCTTATTTGTATGGAAACGGCAATACCGCTTCTTTTTTGATTAAACACGGTATGCATATTGTTTTGGGCTTTGGTATATTGATACTTGTTCATAGAATACCTTACAATTACTTCAAAGCGTTGTCGATGATTATGCTTCCGGTTGTGATTGTTTTGTTGGTGTTTACTTTGATGCAAGGCACTACAATACAAGGGGCAAATGCCAGCCGGTGGATACACATACCCCTGGTGGGGATAACTTTTCAAACTTCGGCATTTGCGATGGTGGTTTTATTGGTTTATGTAGCCACTTACCTGACAAAAATAAAAGACAAGGTCATCAGCTTTAAGGAGAGTATTTTGCCACTTTGGGTTCCGGTATTTCTGGTCATTGGCCTGATACTACCCGCAAACTTTTCAACAGCAGCCATACTGTTTGCCATGGTTGTATTGCTGGTGTTTCTGGGGGGCTATCCTTTTAGGTTTATTGCAACAATACTTGGAGCAGGGGTGGTGATGTTAGCCTTGTTTGTATTAACAGCAAAAGCGTTTCCGGGGGTATTCCCCAACCGAGTGGATACCTGGATCAGCCGTGTGGAAAGTTTTACTGATAAAACAAGCGCAGAAGAAGGTTATCAAATTGAAAAAGCAAAAATTGCCATTGCATCAGGTGGAATAACCGGTTTGGGACCCGGTAAGAGTGTTCAGAAAAACTTCCTGCCACAATCCTCATCTGATTTCATTTTTGCAGTGATCATTGAAGAATTCGGTTTGATTGGAGCATTGGTGCTTATGTTTTTCTATGTGTTGTTGTTGTTTAGGATTTTAATTATTGTCGGAAAATCAGACACGCGGTTTGGTAAACTCGTGGTCATTGCGGTGGGTATTCCCATCATATTTCAGGCAATTATCAATATGGCGGTGGCTGTGGAATTGTTTCCGGTAACGGGACAAACCCTTCCACTCATAAGTAGTGGCGGTACATCCATATGGATGACCTGTCTGGCTCTGGGGATTATTTTAAGCGTAAGCGTAAAACGTCCCGAGCCCATTAAAGAAACTAATGAAGAAAACCCTTTGGATATATTAAGTGAGGCCATATAAATTCATATTATCAGGCGGCGGTACCGGAGGACATATCTATCCGGCAATTGCTATTGCCAATGAACTAAAGGCGAGGTTTCCCCAAGCCCGCTTTTTGTTCGTTGGTGCTCAAAACCGTATGGAAATGCAAAAAGTGCCTAAAGCCGGATATGAAATCAAAGGACTCTGGATTTCAGGTCTGCAACGCAGCTTGTCGCCAAAAAACCTCACATTCCCTTTAAAGCTGATTAACAGTTTATCACGTTCCAAAAAAATTATCAAAGAATTTCAACCCGATGTGGTGATTGGAACCGGCGGTTATGCCAGTGCACCCCTTTTAAGGGTCGCATCCGGTAAAGGAATACCCTGTTTGATTCAGGAGCAAAACTCTTATGCCGGTATAGCCAATAAGTGGTTGGCAAAGCGTGTCAAAACCATTTGTGTGGCTTACGAGCAAATGGAGCGTTATTTTCCGAAAGAAAAAATAGTCCTCACCGGCAATCCCGTGAGGGAAGACATTATTAGTCTTGAAGAAAAGAAAGTAGAAGCAGTAAAGCATTTTGGTTTGGACGAAAACAAGAAAACACTTCTAGTGCTGGGTGGAAGCCTTGGTGCAAGAACAATCAATCAATTAACAGAAAGCTCCTTGCAGCTTTTTAAAGATTGCAATGTTCAGGTCATCTGGCAGTGTGGGGCATACTATTTTGAAATGTACAAGAGACACAACGAAGAAAACTATGTTCAGGTACATGATTTTATATATCAAATGGACCTGGCCTATGCCGCAGCAGACCTGGTGATTTCAAGGGCGGGTGCGCTTTCGGTTTCAGAATTGTGTGTGGTTGGTAAGCCGGTTATTTTTATACCCTCACCCAATGTGGCCGAAGACCACCAAAGAAAAAATGCCGAAGCAGTAGCCAAGGAGAATGCAGCCCTCCTGATAGAAGAAAAAGACCTGCCCATACTCTTTGAAAGCGAATTCAGAATATTGATTAACTCAGAAGAACGCCGGCAAGAGCTGGCTCTAAACATAAAATCACTTGCAAAACCAAACGCCGCCAAGGCCATAGCCGACGAGGTGGAAAAACTCTTGCAAAATCAATAATGACAAACTTAAACCACATACAACACTTTTATTTTATCGGTATCGGCGGTATCGGGATGAGTGCGCTTGCCCGTTACTTCAATGCCAATGGAAAGCAGGTGGGTGGTTATGACAAAACACCTTCCGAAATCACAAAAGCTTTGGAAAATGAGGGTATTGCAGTGAGTTTTAAAGACGAAGTTACTTTGGTGGAATCAAAATATGCAAAGGAAAGTACACTGATAGTATACACACCCGCCATTCCTTTAGACAGCAACCTCTTGAATTATTTCAAAGAACAAAACTACACGGTTGTAAAACGCTCAGACTTGCTTGGCGAAATCACCAAAAACACCCAATGCCTTGCTGTTGCAGGGACACACGGAAAAACTACCACATCAGCCATTTTAGGTCATTTACTGGCTTATGCCGAAGAGGAAGTCACAGCATTTCTTGGAGGGGTGGCTGAGAATTACAATTCCAACCTGATTCTGAAAGGAAGTAAAGTAACAGTAGTAGAAGCCGACGAATTTGACCGTTCATTCCTGAAGCTTCAGCCGTTTATCGCCGGAATCACGTCCATGGATGCAGATCACCTCGATATTTACGGTGACGAGGAAACTATCAAAGAAGCATTCGCTGCTTTTGCAGCCCTTGTGCCTGAAAACGGATTTTTATTGCATAAAAAAGGCTTGCCACTTAAAGGCTTAACAGTCGCCATAGAAGAACCCGCCGATTTTGAAGCTCAAAACGTAAGGATTGAAAACGGGGCCTATATGTTTGATTTAAAAACACCGGCAATCACGATATACAATTTAGTGCTTAACCTTCCGGGTCGTCACAACCTGTTTAATGCTGTTTTAGCTTTGGGTATGGCAGTTTGTCTGGGTACCCCAATCCACAACCTGCCCAAAGCTTTATTAACATTTAAGGGAGTAAAAAGAAGGTTTTCCTATAAAATCAAAACTGAAAACCTGGTGCTTATCGACGATTATGCACACCACCCTGAAGAGATCAATGCCGTTCATCACGCTGTACGCGAAATGTATCCCGGCAAAGAAATATTGGTGGTGTTTCAACCACACCTGTTCAGCAGAACACGTGACTTTGCTGACGGTTTTGCCGAAAGCCTGGCGCGATTTGATAAAGTGTTACTCATGGAGATTTACCCGGCAAGGGAAAAACCCATTGCGGGAATCAATTCTGCCTGGTTGTTTGATAAAATCAACAACCCCAACAAAAAGCTGGTTTCAAAAGAAAATCTTTCTGAAGAAATACATAAAAGCCGCTCACCTGTAAATGTGATGCTTGGGGCGGGTGATATTGGAGAAGAAGTAGAAAATATTGTAAAAAGTTTTAGTCATGCGAATTAATAGAAATGTCATTAAGTTTGGATTTCTTATCGTTTTGGTAGGCTTCTTTTTTGCGTTTGGAACACACAAAAACTCACAACGATTTTTGGTGGGCAAACAGATTATTTTCCTTGACGATAACAATCATTTCATTACTTACGAAACGGTTAATAAATTGTTAATACAAAATGACGCAGAGGTTACGAGCATAGCTAAAGAAATTTTAGATTTGAAAGAGATGGAATCCAGGTTAAATAATAACCCGATGATTTCAAAAGCTGAAGTATTTGTTACTGTTGATGGGGTTTTAGGGGCAAAAATAAAACAACGCAAGCCAATTGCCAGAGTTGCTGCGAGCACAGCATATTACATTGATGAAGACGGTTTGGAAATGCCGCTCTCTGAAGTTTACTCGGCAAGGGTGCCACTTATAACGGGGAAATCTGATATAGATTACGAAACCTTAAGACCGTTGCTCCTTAAAATCAGAGAGGACCCATTTATGAATCAACACGTGGTGGGCATTCATTTGGAACCCAATAATGAATTGACGTTCTTTTTAAGGGTACACGACTTTAGAATAGCATTTGGTAAACCCGAAAACATCGATACCAAATTTAGGAATTTTAAAGCTTTTTATCAGAAGACAGTAAAAGACAGTACAATTTTAGCTTACAATTTGGTGAATTTAAAATATGAAAATCAGGTTGTAGGCACAAAAAAGTAAATTATGGAAAAATCAAATTATGCAGTGGGGTTAGACATAGGGACAACAAAAATTGTCGCTATGATTGGTTGTTACAATGAGTATGGAAAGATGGAAATTCTGGGCATTGGAAAAGCAAAAAGTCTGGGGGTTCATCGCGGTGTGGTCAATAACATCACACAAACCATTCAATCCATTCAGCAAGCGGTTCAGGCAGCAGAAGAAGACTCAGGAATGAAAATCTCTGAAGCCGTCGCCGGTATAGCCGGACAGCATATCAGAAGTTTGCAACACAGCGATTACATCACCAGAAAAGACGGTGAAGAAGTCATCAACGACCAGGACATCGACACGCTGTGCAATCAAGTCCACAAACTCGTGATGCTTCCCGGCGAGGAAATCATTCATGTGCTACCACAAGATTATAAGGTGGACGGTCAGGCAGAAATAAGTGAACCCCGCGGAATGTATGGAGCCCGTTTGGAAGCCAATTTCCACGTCGTGGTTGGGCAGGTGACCTCCATCAGAAACATTGGCCGATGCATCAAAAGCGCAGGACTTGAACTTGCAGGGATTACCCTGGAGCCTTTGGCATCTTCAAATGCTGTTTTAAGTCAGGAAGAAAAAGAAGCCGGTGTGGCATTGATTGATATTGGTGGCGGTACAACTGATCTGGCGATCTTTAAAGACGGCATTATCAGGCATACAGCAGTTATACCCTTTGGTGGAAATGTCATCACGGAAGACATCAAAGAAGGCTGTTCCATCATTGAAAAGCAGGCAGAAATGCTGAAAATAAAGTTCGGTTCAGCCTGGCCGGGTGAAAATAAAGACAACGAGATTGTTTCTATTCCCGGATTAAGAGGAAGAGAACCAAAAGAAATTACGCTAAAAAACCTTTCCAAAATCATTCATGCCAGAGTGGTTGAAATTATTGAGCAGGTCTATGCAGAAATCAAAGCATACGGTCACGAAGAGCAAAAGAAAAAGCTCATTGCCGGAATTGTTATTACCGGTGGAGGCGCAGAGCTCAAACACCTCAAACAATTGGTGGAATATACCACAGGAATGGATACCCGCATTGGTTATCCCAACGAGCACCTGGCCGGAAACAGCGACCCTGAAACCACCAGCCCCATTTATGCAACAGCGGTGGGACTAGTGTTAAACAGCCTTCAAAAGCACAGAAAGCCAATTCAGGAAGTTGAAGAAGTTGTTGATGAGATGGAGCCTGTAGCACCTGAACCAACAGAAGGTAAAAAAGAAAAAATCACTAAAAGGCGTAAGAGCTTTTTTGAAAACTGGGCAGAAAAGTTTAAAGAATTTTTAGACAACGCCGAGTAAGACAACAAATAATAATATTCAATTTAAAGATTATGAGTAGCAACAACGAGTTTGATAAAATAGAGTTTGACCTCCCGAAAAACCAGTCCAATGTCATCAAGGTGATTGGAGTGGGCGGTGGAGGCAGTAATGCGATCAACCACATGTTCAAGCAGGGAATAAAGGGAGTGGATTTTGTGATTTGCAACACCGATTCACAGGCCCTTGAAAACAGCCCTGTACCCATTAAAATACAACTGGGTGTTTCACTCACCGAAGGACTTGGCGCAGGAGCTAACCCTGAAGTGGGTAAAGACGCCGCTATAGAAAGTATGGACGAAATAAAATCCATGCTTTCCACAAACACCAAAATGATTTTCATCACAGCCGGAATGGGCGGCGGTACCGGAACCGGGGCAGCACCCATCATCGCAAAAATGGCCAAGGAGCTTGATGTGCTCACTGTGGGGATTGTAACCATCCCGTTTCAGTTTGAAGGCAAGATGCGAAACGATCAGGCACAACTGGGTGTTGAAAACCTGCGTAAAAATGTCGATTCGCTGATTGTTATCAACAATAACAAACTGCGTGAAGTGTATGGTAATTTAGGTTTTAAAGCCGGATTCTCAAAAGCCGATGAGGTGCTTGCTACTGCATCCCGTGGCATTGCAGAAGTAATCACACACCACTACACCCAAAACATCGATTTACGTGACGCCAGAACCGTTTTGGCAAACAGCGGAACGGCCATTATGGGAAGTGCCACTGCAGTGGGTTCAAACCGTGCACACGATGCCATCACCAAAGCCCTGGATTCACCCTTATTGAACGACAACAAAATTACCGGAGCCAAAAACGTGCTGCTACTTATCGTTTCGGGTTCTGAAGAAATTACTATAGACGAAATTGGCGAAATCAGTGACCACATTCAGAATGAAGCCGGACACGGGGCCAATATCATTATGGGGGTTGGCGAAGATGAAAGTCTGGATAGTGCAATTGCGGTAACAGTAATTGCCACCGGTTTTAATGTGGAACAACAAAACGAAATTGTAAACACCGAAACCAAAAAAATCATACATACACTGGATGACGAGCAGCCGGCAGAACAAATCTTGATTTCAAAACCCGGAGCTTCCAGAATGATTGAGCTTGAAGTTGAAGAAGAACCCGAAATTCAAAATGAAAATAAAATCATCAAGCACACCCTGTTTGATGAAGCTATCGAGGATCAGCCGGGTATACCTTTTGAAGGATACATCAAAACTTCAGAACTCATTAAAAACCTGCCGGTGAGTTATGATGAAGTATTGGCTGAAGACTATGAATCGTTTGACCAGGAAATGGTCAACAAAATAGAAGTCAACGATTTTGTAATCATAGAAGTGGAGTCTGAAATGAGCAAAAAAACGATGGAGGAGAAGCCACAGGAGGAACAAAACCAAATGCTCATTTTTGACTTGCCTTTGAATCACAAAAAAGAGGAGCCTAAAACTGAAGAAGCTACTTCAACAGAAAAAAATATCAATGATTTTCATGTGAAAGATTCCATTGAAATCATACCTGTAACTGAAGTTTCAAAAGACGGCATTAAAAAATATAGTCTTGATGATTATCAGGATATGGAAGACATGCTGATGAATTCAAAACCTCAAGCAAAAGTAAGCGAGCCGGTGGATGACGAACTGGTTTTTGAAAAGAAAACCGTTGACCCCAAACCCGAGGTCAAAGACGAAAACGCCGAAGTGGACCCCATGAACTCTTCCATCACTGACTTGTTGAAAAAGAGGACTGAAGAGCGCAAACAAAAAATGAAAGCCTTCAATTACAAGTTCAATAACAGCAATTCCAGAGTGGACGAGCTTGAAAAGCAACCCGCTTACAAAAGGATGGGCATTGAACTTGACGACAATAAAGCAGACAATTCAAAAATCTCCAGAACTACATTATCTACAGACGAAAATGACGAAATCCAATTGAGAAACAACAATTCGTTTCTTCATGACAACGTAGATTAAACCTATTTAAGAGTAAGTTTAGTGTTAGATTTGCTTCAAAAAGCCTCAAAAACAAATTTTTGTTTTTGGGGTTTTTTATTTGGTTCTCACTCAAAAATCTCTATAAAGATATGGCAAAACATGCTACAAAGTTGTATCTTCGCAGTCCAATTTTAAAATTGAAACTATGAGTTTGCAGGACAAGGTAATGACAGCAATGAAAGAGGCAATGAAAAGCAAAGACACCAATGCGTTAACCTCTTTGCGTGCCATAAAGTCGGCCATATTACTCGCTCAAACCGAAACAGGCGCAAAAACCGAACTCACTGAAGACGACGAAATCAAATTGTTGCAAAAGCTGGTCAAGCAGCGCAAAGACAGTGCAGCCATTTATACCGAGCAAAAAAGGGAAGACCTGGCACAACCCGAACTCGACCAGGCAGCAGTGATTGAAAAGTTTTTACCCGAGCAACTCAGTGAAGATGAAATTGCAAATGTGGTTTCAGACATCATTGCCAAAACCGGCGCATCCGGCATGCAGGATATGGGCAAAGTCATGGGAATGGCCAGCAAAGAATTGGCCGGAAAGGCTGATGGAAAAACCATTTCTACTATTGTAAAGCAAAAATTGAGTTCATAACTCTTTAATGGCCGCGTGGCGCAACTGAATAGCGCATCAGATTTCGGCTCTGAGGGTTGGGGGTTTGAATCCCTCCGCGGTCACGAATAAATGTTGCAATAAGAAAAAACGCCAAGTTTACTTGAGCGTTTTTTTGTTTGCAACATTTTCAAAGCGGAGCTTTGAGGGATCACCGCGGGTAATCCCAATTCCAATCTCAGAAATGTTAATCCCAATATGACTACGGGATGGAAAGCCAAAGCTTTCCAATCGCGCAGTAAAATAAAAAAACCGATGGCGATAGCTGGCGGACTTTCTATTTGCAAAGGGGAGCGACAAGGGATCACCGAAGGTAATCCTAAATATCCTTGAGCATTTTTTTGTTTGCAACAATTTCAAAGCAGAGCTTTGCGGGCTCACTCAAAGTAATTCTGTAAGTAGAGTTTCTTGAATAAATTCTTTCTTTTCCGGATATTTTCTGAATTATACACTTTTTTATTGTTAAAGTTAGCTGATAATTCTATTAAAAGAAATATTAATAGAGCTAATATAAATTTGTATTCAGTTAAACATTTAGCATTACTATGGATAGTTTAGCAAAATGTTAATTGAGTTGGCAAATTATGATGTGCAACTTTTTTAATTTTTAGTAATGAAGCTAAAAAGTTAAATAAAAAGTGTTTAAAATGATTTCATAACGATTGCACAATGAGCTTTAAAAAAGCTATAGACAAATAAAGGATTAAAAAAAGATGGTGTAAAGTATATTGCAAAACTACCTAACCATCGTCTAAAGCCCTTCCATTCGTCACTGCCTGGAAGGGTTTTTTTAAAATCTCATTAAAAGGACAATTACGAATAAAAAAAAACAAAAAGATTAGTTGAAAAATGACTTGTAACCAGCTAGTAATTTATAAAGTTTAAAAAAGTATGAAAAAAATATTTATGTTCTTAATGTTCATCTCCATAGCACTATGGGTAGTTGGAATATTATTTTTGGATATGGGGGTTGAAGTGCATTTTTTTCTCTTGATTGCGGGTATGACATTTTCTTTGAAGCTTTTGATAGATGAGCTCAAAAAAGGCAGGTAATGTCACATTTAATTATAAAAAATCGTTAGCTGTTACAGCTTTAAATAGTTAGTGAGGTAAAATAACCCGTTTTATAGAAACGGGTTATTTTTTTATAGAAATTTTTAACCTGATTTTTTAAATCTTTTGTTGTTTTGTTTGAACTCAGACGGGGAGATGTTGTATTTTTCTTTAAAAACTTTGGAGAAATAACTGTTGCTTGAAAGGCCAATTTGCTGAACAATCTCAGAAATATTATAATCAGAATTTGACAAAAGATTTTTTGCAATTTCCAGTCTTATTGTTTGAATATAACCATTGACAGTATTTTGATAAAAATATTTAAATCCTTCTTGTAGTTTATTGACATTAAGGCCCACTCTTCTTGATAAGGTTTCGATGTTGTCAAATTCAGAGATTTCCTCAATAATAATTTTGGCAGCTTTTTCAATCAATTGGATTTCTGATCTTCGCAAAAGAGATCTGTTGCCAATCTCTTGCAAGTCATCTTGATACTGTAAGATTTGTTGTGATAAGATAGTATATGCTTTGCCTTCGAGATATAATCTTCTAATGAGGTCAATGTTATCAAATTCCTGGATTCTATTAAAAATTTCAGCAATTCTTAAACTGTAATGCCCTTGATAATAGAACTTTCGTTTTGCAATTTTGTCTAAAAACAATTCCTTTAAATCTGAATTTAGGCTTTTTAGTTCACAATCCATTTTAGTATGAAATGCCTCCCTATCTATTTCAAGACTGTTTATACGTGTTTTTGTATCAGATAAAAAGTGTAAAATATGACCATTATAATTTTCACTGCCTAGGATATTGCATTGATATTGTTCAAGTTCATGCCATTTATCATCATTTTCAAAGGAGTGCTTAACAAATCCTTCAAGACAATAAATAAATTTCAAAGGATGTACTTTGTTAACAATAAACTGAATTTCTATATCATTATGAAATATACAATCATACTGTATAATTCCTAACCCGCCATCAAAATTTATTCCTCTAATAGTTCCCTTGCCCCATTTTTTCGGGATTTTTATCCAATACTCACCACAATTTGACCTGACGGCACAATTAAAAGCTTCAGCAATATCTGCAATGACAAGATTAAACGGTAAAGATTTAACTTGAATTGTTTTCAAAATGTTTATATTAATTAGAAAAGTAAATTTAG
>CAYXXY010000002.1:0-234572 GCA_964469175.1 uncultured Flavobacteriaceae bacterium | reverse complement strand
TCAAAAATAATTAATTAAAATTAATATCCAGGATTCTGTTGACCGGCCATATTAGGGTTACCATCAAACTCTGCTTGGGGTATAGGAAGTGTAAATCTATAGTCAGTTGGAGGCAATGTACAAACAGCCCAGCTATGGAAGTTACATTCATTTAAAGCTCTATCTACACCTTGGCCAGCTCTTTCACCCAAACGTTTTATATCAAAATATCTGTGTGCTTCAAAAGCCAATTCTCTTCTTCTTTCAGTAATTAAGTCTAAATATGCTTCTTGTTGGCTTGCATAAACAGGCAAAGGAGCTGTTCCACTGGTAAGTCTGGAATCCCTTAATTGCTTAATAAGTGTTGCCGCATTGTTTAACTGATTGTTACTAATGTGAGCTTCTGCAGCAATGAGCAGCATTTCAGAACTTCTAAACACTTTTAAATCTGCCATTAATGGAATACCATCTTTACCTGGGTATTTATTTATAACTAAAACATCATCATTCGGGCTAGCATTATTATCCCAGTTTGGGTTAATAGTTGATTGAGGATGAAGATATACTTCAGCCCTTACATCATTTTCATCATAAAGATTATAAAGTGCTCTATTCATTTGAAGAAATGGACCTCCATTTGGACCAACATTAGTAAAAGCGAAAATATTTCCAGCACGACCACCTGCTAAAACAGTACCGTTACCTCCAGCGCCAGCTTGCCTGTCATATCTATCGCCTGCTGTTCTTGCTAGATGAAAAATCACTTCGGTATCATTTTGCCCTGACGCACTAAACATACTGGCAAATTGTGTTGGATTTGAAATCGGATATGAATTCAATAAGGCCTGAGACATTGATAGAGCAGTTGTATAATCTTGTCTAAATGCAGCGAATCTTGCTCTTAGTGCTCTACAAAAATCTTTTGACACAAAATACTTACTTTGCTGAGGCAATAAAGATTCTGCCTCATCCAACTCAGCATTGAAGTACTGAACAAACTCAGCAACAGTATTTCTGGTTGGTCTATGCTCAATTGAAGGTACAAAATCTACAATTGGAACAGACAGTCCAGCATCGTTAGTATAATCAGGGGTATAATATGCAAAAAGCATAAAGTGAGAATAAGCCCTTATAGCTTTCAATGAACCTATGATTTGGTTATACTGACTAACTTCGTCTTGTTCTGGAGTAATGTTTTCAGCAGCTTCAAGCACTCTACTTGCAACCATACTTGTATTGTAGTATTTAGACCAAAACACAAATGCTTCGGCAGCAGTAGTTGGCAAAAAGAAGTTAAATCCATTTATACCTTGACCGCCATTGGTCAATCCTCTAGTGACCTCATCTGAAAAATTACTGTTAAAGAATATGTCTTGAGTAAGATCCAAAGTGATATAAACACCATCTAAACCTCCTTGTAAATCAGAAACTGAAGTAAATACAGTACTGTCATCCTGTTGACCAGGCACATCTATATCAATAGCATCATTACAACTGTATAAAATACCAATTGAAATAATTAGCGTTAAAATATTTTTTAATTTTTTCATAATTTAATTTATTTTTAAAATTTAAGATGGTTTTTAGAATCCAATTTCCAAACCTATAGATATTGTTCTAGGAGTTGGATATCTTCTACCTTCACCTATATCGGCAGTTGTGTTCAAACCTGGGATAAAGAGTTGTTCTGGATCAAAACCATCCCATTTTGTGAAAGTGACTAAGTTTTCAGCATTAGCAAAAATTCTTAATTTGTTAAGACCAGTTCCTTGAAGTTGACTATTTGAAAATCCATAACCAAAACTTAAAAATCTTAATCTTAAGAAATCTGCATTACGTACAAACCTATCTGAAGCTGTTCCTGAATTTGTTGCATTAAGTGCTGGAAATGTAGCATCAGTATTATCCGGAGTCCAATAATCCAAAACGTCAGAAGAAAGTCTAAAGTCACCAATTGCAGCCACATTGTATAAAGAAGCTAAATCAGCATCTGTTCTATGAACACCTATAACATAGTTAAACTGTGTTTGTAAAAAGAAGTTCTTGTAATCAAAATTAAAACTAAAAGATCCTTGATAATCAGGAAGTCTATTCTTTCCGGTCCATCTTCTGTCAACTTCTTGGTCTGGTGTTTCGGTTTCATTTCCATCAATATCTAGAAACAATAAATTACCATTTTCAGGATTTACTCCCACAAAAGGTACAGCATATATTTCAAAGATAGGTCCTCCAACTCTACCAATACCAATAATTTCTTCTCTATCTAATCCTAAATCCACTAATTCATTTTTGTTATAACTTCCTGTAAAAGTAAAGTTCATACCAAATCCACCTTCATTTCTAGGTCTAATAACATCATACTGTAGCAGTAACTCAATACCCCTATTTTCCATTGTACCTAAATTTTGACGTAAAGCAGATATACCTGTAGTCAATGATGTTGGACCATCTATGAATAAATCGTCAGTTGTTTTCTTATAAACATCAATTGCTCCTCTAAGTCTATTATTGAAAAACCCAAAATCTACACCTATGTTAGAAGAAGTAACTTTTTCCCATCGTAAAGCGTCATTTCCAATAGATGAAAGAAAAGTAGCATTATTTCCTTGATATCCACTTCCACTGCCCCAAGTAGTACTAAATAAATTTGCACCAGACCAAAAATTACCTCCGGTAATATTTTGGTTACCTTGAGTACCATATGACAACCTTAGTTTAAGCATGTTAATAGCATCTGCATTACTCATAAAGTTTTCTTCACTAACATTCCAGTTTGCAGCTACAGACCAGAATGTACCCCATCTGTTAGTTTCACTAAATCTAAATGAAGCATCTCTCCTAATAGTAGCGGCAAATCCATATCTGTAATCAAAGTTGTAATCAAGTTGACCAAAATATGAGAACAAACCTGCATCGCGAGATGTTGCGAATGTTGTATCAACATACCAATCATTATCTGCATTATCAGGAATGAATCCACCTCCATCTCCGGGGTGCCAAGTATTAGGATCTAATCCATTTTGTCTAAACCCAAAGCTTCTTAAGTGAGCTTTGAAATATTCTGTAAACAACCCAACTCCAATATAATGTCTATCAATTTCTTTTTGCCAATTTGCAGAAACAAGTTGATTTACAACAAATTGCCTATTACTTCCAAAGTCCATAAATCCAGGAGTTGGATTATTTGCTGCGCCACCTGGCGCAAACAACAAAGAGTTAAATGAAGTAGGGTCTTGGTATGCTGTGTTAGTTATGTGTCGATAATCTATAGAAGTAGTTGAACCTAGTGTGATGTCATTTAAAATATCATACTCAAACCCTAAGGTTCCTAAACCTCTAAATTCTTCAAATATTCTATCAAAAGTTTTTAATTTATCTAACAAAAATAGTGGTGTATTTCTAAACAATAATGGGCTTAATAATTGCTCTGAACCTTCATAATCATCTGGTGTAATGTATGGAACAGATTGAATTGCACCTAATACATAGTTTTGATTAATCCCTCCAGTTCCAATAGAACCAGGATCGTTTTCCTTAGTATAGTTTAGCGATATACCTGTATTTACTCTAAATCTGTCATTATTTGATCTTATTGAAGAATTATTTCTAAAGTTAAATCTTTTCAGATTTGTATTTTTCAGAATACCTTGTGTGTCACTAAAGCCAAACGATGTGCTTTGGCTCATGTTTTCCCCACCACTAGACAATGAAAGGCTATGGTTTTGTGCTATTGCTTCTCTAAAAAAGAAGTCTAACCAATCAAATGTTTCATAAGCATCAATTTCCTCATCAGTCAAAGTTGTACCCAATCCATTACCAAACTCTCTCTCTAACCTTAAAAGTTCTTGAGAGTTTAACAAACTATAGTTGTGGTCCTGTAGAGTACTGATGGAAGTGCTTCCGCTATAAGTTATCTCTAGTGAAGAATTAAATTTTCCGGTTCTAGTTGTAACAAGTATTACACCATTAGCACCTCTATTTCCATAAATTGATGTTGCTGCTGCGTCTTTTAATACAGTTACATTTTCAATATCCTGTGGATTTAAACTTGTAAACACAGTATTTGATGATGGTATTCCATCAATAATAAATAAAGGTTGATTTTCACCACCAATCGAGGTATATCCTCTAAGTAAAACATTTGGCGGTGCTCCGGGTTGTCCGGTTGGTGATGCAATATTCAAACCAGCAACCTGCCCTTGAAGGGTTTGGATTGCATTTGTGTTTGGTCTATTTTCAATTGTTTGAGAGGTTAATTGTTGTGAAGATATAACTGACCTCCTTGTACTAATTGTTGAATACCCCCTTATCACAACTTCCTCGAGTCTGCTTGCATCAGGCTGCATTGTTAAATTTACAGTATTGGTAGTAAGTGTTATGGGCACTTCCTGAGTTGCAAAACCCACATAACTGAATACCAAAGTTTGTCCAACCTCTGCAGAGATGGAATAATTTCCATCAAAATCTGATTGAGTCCCGGACGTGGTTCCCTTTATAATAATGTTGACCCCGGGCAACGGTAAATTGATGTCATCAGTTACTGTTCCGGAGATTGTTTTTTGCTGAGCAAAAGATAGTTGCACAACAAACGCCAATAAAAGCGTTAATAATCCTCTAAACTTTGTTGTCATTTTATTGTATTATTTAAATTAGCTTGGGTCAAAAATCCTAATTTAAACCTAATAAAACAACTTTTAAACCTTAAAATTTGGCCTTTTATTAAATTAAAGTTTTGTTAACGTTAACAAAACTTAGAATCTTGAAGTCAAACTAATGTGTATTTTGGTGTTTGAAAATTGAAAATCCTGACCCTCCAAAAAGCCATTTGCAACATTGAGTTTAAACAAGCCCGCATTGGTTTTAAGCCCCACCCCTACTCCAAAACTGTAAATTTTATTTTCAATTTGCGTGACCCTGTTTTCAAAATAAGCCAAATCAGTTATAGTGTGCAAAAAGGTATTTCGCGTAAGCAAATACCTGTACTCTGTATTAAAAACTGAAAATAAAGAAGCGTCTATACTATTTTCATCAAATCCCCGAATGCTGTTTATTCCGCCAAAGCGAAACAACTCATTGGTTAAATAATTTTCTGAATTTAAATATCCGGAATGATTACGAATAAAAATGGAGTTGTTTGCATTGAGGTTAAAAATATGGCTTGCCCTAATTGCAACACGGTACTGATTGGTTTTCATTTCACCGACTTTTCGGACTCCAATTTCATTACTGACTAAAAACCTCGTCTTAACCGGAAATAGTTCATTACGCTGAGGAATGCTGTAATTTCCACCAAAAACTAAATAAGCAGAGTTAAAATCTTCAATAAAATTTCCTGCCTGTTGGCTATCGAGTAAATTTTTGGATTCATAATCTTTGTATCCGGCAAAAACTTTGGTGCGTGTGTTGAAGTGATAATTGGCCAAAGCGTTTTTTTCAACCGTTAAAAATGTACTATCGCGCTTAAAGAACTCCAATCCCAATTCCAAACCAATGGGTGATTGAAACAAAAATGGCAATTCAACATTCACTTGAAATTGTTCTTGAAGGTTTCCGTCATTTTTGTATTGCAATTGCAACATTTCCCCAAAATTCAGATTGTTACTCAATTGCAAGTTGACATATCCATTTAACTCCAACTTATTTGTATCCTCATTGGTCGTAAACCCTATTATTCCATCAAACAAATTGTTGGATTTTTTTTCAAGATAGAGATACAACTCTGTTTCTTCTGGGGTAAACAATACTTCTGGCGCTTTTATGTTTTGAACAAAACCCAGGTTGTCCAGCAAAAAACTTCGCTCGACAATTTTTTCCCTTTGAAACAACATTCCTTCCCTTATTCCGGCAGTATATCTCAAAAACGCCTTGGGAAAGTTTTCATAGCCCATAATTTTTATTCCCGTTACTTTTCTCAAGTTATTGACTTCAACTTCAAGATTGGCCTCAAGTGTATTTGAAAATTCATTTGAGGGTTTTATATTTTCAAGCACCACAGTTACAAATGGATCTCCCATTTCACTAAGTTTTCTGTTGATGAAATTCAAAACGTTTTCAGCGGCCGCAAAAGGAATGACTATATGGTTGATTTCTTTTCCTGCTGAAATACTCTCAAGTTCACGGGGAGAAATACCCAAATCAATAAGCTGACCGGTATTGTGGATAATAATTTTGTCATATAAAGTATTGAGTTGATATTCTGCAAAAAAAGCAGTGTCTGATATTCTTTCAAAATGCTTTTTTTCCATTTCTATATACCCCTTTTTTTCCAGACGAATTTCAAGTGTATCCAAGGCATCCTGCAGTGAGAGAAAATTACTGAAGATTGTTGCAGGAATTTCTTGGTTGAGTACCTGGGTTTCCAAACTGTCTTTTCCGGTTACATTCAGGTATAGATTCTGCCCGGAAACCTGCCATGATAAAATGGTATATATATATAGGTATAAAAAAAGGCAAAAAAAGTGTTTCAATTTATGAGTTTGAAGTGTTTTGAGATAACGAATTTAAAGCAATTTTCGTGCTGACTGAAAAATAAAAAAATACTTCTATAAAAATTAATGAATGAACATTTGATTAATTGAGATTTATTTCTACCTTTGCCAACCCTAAAAAAGGGGGATATTCTATTTAATTTATTGTAACAAATATTATATATGCCAACAATTTCACAATTAGTACGAAAAGGAAGAGCCAAAATAACCAAGAAGAGTAAATCGGCTGCTTTGGATTCGTGCCCTCAAAGAAGAGGTGTGTGTACGCGTGTATATACTACCACTCCAAAGAAACCAAACTCTGCGATGCGTAAAGTAGCGCGTGTAAGGTTAACCAATGGAAAGGAAGTAAACGCATACATCCCGGGAGAGGGTCACAATCTACAAGAGCACTCGATAGTATTGGTTAGAGGTGGAAGGGTAAAGGATTTGCCGGGAGTTAGATACCACATCGTTCGTGGAGCCTTAGACACCGCAGGTGTTGCAGGTAGAACGCAAAGAAGATCTAAGTACGGTGCAAAACGCCCAAAAAAGTAATTAACAACTTTTAAAAAGAAGACATGAGAAAAAGACAGGCCAAAAAAAGACCGCTTTTACCAGATCCAAAATTTAACGATCAGCTTGTTACACGTTTTGTGAACATGATGATGCACGACGGTAAAAAATCGGTTGCCTTTAAAGTTTTCTATGATGCAATGGACATTGTAGATGAAAAGAAACAAGACGAAGAAAAATCGGCTCTTGAGCTGTGGAAAGATGCACTTTCAAACATCATGCCCCACGTTGAAGTGAGAAGCCGAAGAGTGGGTGGAGCTACCTTCCAAATTCCAATGCAAATCAGACCAGACAGAAAAATCTCAACCGCTATGAAGTGGTTAATTTCTTATTCAAGAAAAAGAAATGAGAAATCAATGGCTCAAAGACTGGCCGGCGAAGTTATTTCTGCTGCAAAAGAGGAAGGCGCAGCTGTTAAAAAGCGTATGGATACGCACAAAATGGCTGAAGCAAACAAAGCATTCTCACACTTTAGATTTTAATTTATAATGGCACAAAGAGATTTAAAATATACAAGAAACATTGGAATTGCCGCGCATATTGATGCCGGTAAAACAACAACCACTGAGCGCATCCTTTTCTATACCGGCGTTAGCCACAAGATAGGTGAAGTTCACGATGGTGCTGCTACAATGGACTGGATGGAGCAAGAGCAAGAGCGTGGTATTACCATTACTTCTGCCGCTACTACCTGTACCTGGAAGTTTCCAATGGAAAATGCACAAGAAACACCAGAGACAAAAGGATACCACTTTAATATTATCGATACCCCTGGTCACGTTGATTTTACAGTTGAAGTAAACCGTTCATTGCGTGTACTTGATGGTTTGGTTTTCCTTTTTAGTGCTGTTGATGGTGTTGAACCACAATCTGAAACTAACTGGAGACTTGCTGATAATTACAAAGTTCCAAGAATGGGCTTTGTAAACAAAATGGACCGTCAGGGAGCAGATTTCCTGAATGTTTGTAAGCAGGTTAAAGAAATGTTGGGCTCCAATGCGGTGCCAATCGTTTTACCAATTGGGGACGAGATAGACTTCAAAGGAGTTGTTGATCTTGTGAAAAACAGGGCCATAGCATGGCATGATGACACTCAGGGAGCTACTTTTGATGTTATTGATATCCCTGAAGAAATGAAGGAAGAAGTACGTCAGTTTAGAGCTATCCTCATTGAGGAAGTTGCCGGATATGATGAAAATCTTCTTGAAAAATTCATGGAAGATGAAGATTCAATTACTGAAGACGAAATACACGCTGCTTTGAGAGCTGCCGTGATGGACATGAGCATCATTCCAATGATTTGCGGTTCATCATTCAAAAACAAAGGAGTACAGTTCCTGCTGGATGCTGTATGTCGATATTTACCTTCACCGCTTGACAAAGAAGCTATTATTGGTACACACCCTGACACAGGTGCTGAAATTGCCCGTAAGCCTGACGTAAGTGAGCCATTTGCAGCATTAGCATTTAAGATTGCTACTGACCCTTTTGTTGGTCGTTTGGCTTTCTTCCGTGCTTATTCAGGAAGGCTTGATGCAGGTTCTTATGTGTTGAACAACCGTTCAGGCAATAAAGAGCGTATTTCTAGAATCTACCAAATGCACGCTAACAAGCAAAATGCCATCGAGTATATCGAAGCAGGAGATATTGGAGCTGCAGTTGGTTTTAAAGATATAAAAACAGGAGACACCCTGTCTGCTGAAAAGCACCCAATCGTTTTGGAGAGTATGGTTTTCCCTGATCCCGTAATCGGTATCGCTGTTGAGCCAAAAACCAAAGCTGATGTGGATAAATTGGGTATGGCTTTGTCAAAGCTTGCTGAAGAAGATCCAACATTTACTGTTAGAACTGATGAGGCTTCAGGACAAACCATCATCTCAGGAATGGGTGAGCTTCACTTAGATATTATCGTTGACCGTTTACGTCGCGAATTCAAAGTTGAAGTAAACCAGGGAGAGCCCCAAGTAGAATACAAAGAAGCAATTACAAGAGCTGCAAACCACAGAGAGGTTTACAAGAAACAATCTGGTGGTCGTGGTAAATTTGCTGATATTGTATTTACAATGGAGCCTGCCGAAGAAGGTAAAATCGGTCTTGAGTTTGTAAATATTATCAAAGGTGGAAACGTTCCCAAGGAATATGTTCCTGCCATTGAAAAAGGTTTTAGAGAAGCTATGAAAAATGGTCCTCTTGCCGGATTTGAGATGGACAGCATGAAGATTACGCTTAAGGACGGATCTTTCCACGCGGTGGATTCTGATTCACTTTCGTTTGAACTTGCTGCTAAAATGGGATACAAGGCTGCTTCAAAAGCTGCCGGAGCTGTAATCCTTGAGCCAATTATGAAAATTGAAGTAATTACTCCTGAAGAAAACATGGGTGACATTGTTGGTGACTTGAACCGCCGTCGTGGTCAGGTAAGCAACATGGGAGACCGTGCAGGAGCTAAAACTATAAAAGCAACAGTTCCTTTATCTGAAATGTTTGGATATGTAACCACATTAAGAACACTATCATCAGGTAGAGCAACTTCAACAATGGAATTCTCACACTATGCTGAGACTCCATCAAATATTTCAGAAGAAGTAATTAAAAAAGCTAAAGGAGCTAACGATTAATTTTAACAGCGATGAGTCAAAAAATCAGAATAAAACTAAAATCTTACGATTACAATCTTGTAGATAAATCTGCTGAAAAAATCGTAAAAACTGTTAAGAGCACCGGAGCAGTTGTAACAGGTCCAATCCCGTTACCAACTCATAAAAAAATCTTTACTGTATTGCGTTCTCCACACGTAAACAAGAAATCAAGAGAGCAATTTCAATTGAGTTCTTACAAACGTTTGCTGGACATCTACAGTTCGTCTTCAAAAACCATTGACGCTTTAATGAAATTAGAGTTGCCAAGCGGTGTTGAAGTAGAGATCAAGGTGTGATGAATAATTCCCACGTAGGTGGGAATCTCGTCAAAAGGATTTCAAATCGTTAAATTATTACGATTTAGCCTTGAAACAACGAGATACCCGCTTACGCGGGTATACATGTCCGGAGCTGCGAGCGAAGGAAAAACGGTAAAAATACATTCAGGGTCGAACGTATTTTGACCCTGAAGTTTTTTAGATAAACTATAAATTGAGTATTAATTAATAATTAAATAAATATGTCTGGGTTAATTGGAAAAAAAGTAGGCATGACAAGCATCTTTGACGAGAACGGAAAAAACATTCCTTGTACCGTAATTGAGGCAGGGCCATGTGTAGTTACCCAAGTCAGAACCACTGAGGTTGACGGGTATGAAGCTCTTCAACTTGGTTTCGATGACAAAAAGACTGCCAATAAAGCTGCCGAAGGCCACGCTAAAAAAGCAGGAACCGTTGCAAAACGTAAAGTCGTAGAATTCCAAGGATTTGAAGAGGAGTATAAATTGGGTGATATCATCACCGTAGAACAATTTATTGAAGGTGAATTTGTAGATGTTTCAGGCATCTCAAAAGGAAAAGGATTCCAGGGAGTTGTTAAAAGACACGGTTTTGCCGGTGTGGGTCAAGCGACTCACGGTCAACACAACCGTTTAAGAGCTCCGGGATCTATCGGTGCGGCCTCCTACCCTGCCAGAGTATTCAAAGGAATGCGCATGGCCGGAAGAATGGGTGGTGACAAAGTAAAAGTTGAAAATTTAAGGGTTTTAAAAATAGTTCCCGAAAAGAACTTAATTGTGGTAAAAGGATGTGTTCCCGGCCATAAAAACGCTTATGTAACAATTCAGAAATAATGAAGGTAGCAGTATTAGATATCAACGGAAAAGAAACAGGTAGAGAGGTAAACCTTTCTAAAGATGTTTTTGCAATAGAGCCGAGCAATCACGCTGTATATTTAGATGTTAAGCAGTATTTGGCCAACCAGCGTCAAGGTACTCACAAATCTAAAGAACGTGCTGAAATCGTCGGAAGTACCAGAAAAATCAAAAAACAAAAAGGTACCGGAACTGCACGTGCAGGTAACATCAAAAACCCTTTGTTTAAAGGTGGTGGTAGAGTTTTTGGTCCAAGACCAAGAAGCTACTCCTTCAAATTAAACAAGAATTTGAAAAGACTTGCCCGCAAATCAGCCTTGACAATGAAGGCCAAAGACAAGCAAATTTTTGTAATTGAAGACATCAATTTTGAGGCTCCAAAAACAAAGAACTTTACACAACTGTTAACCGCTCTTGGGCTACAGGACAAAAAATCCCTATTTGTGTTGGGAGAGTTAAATAATAATGTATATTTGTCCTCGCGCAATTTGAAAGGAACAGAAGTTGTAACTAATTCAGAATTAAGTACTTACAAGATACTGAATGCAAATAGTCTTGTGCTTTTGGAAAGTTCGCTAGAAGGAATTGAGCAAAATTTAAGTAAATAGAAATTATGAATATCTTAATTAAACCCATCATAACTGAAAAAGCAACACGCGATGCTGAAGATAAAAATATCTATGGCTTTGTAGTTGCAAGTGAGGCGAATAAGATTGAAATAAAACAAGCTGTTGAAACAGTTTATGGAGTTTCTGTTACTAAAGTTCGCACAATAAATGTACGTCCTGATCGAAAAACCCGCTATACAAAAACGGGAATTATAACTGGTAAAACAACTGCTTACAAAAAAGCAATTGTACAGGTAGCTGAGGGAGAAACAATAGATTTTTACAACAACATCTAGAAATTAGACAACAATGTCAGTAAGAAAATTAAAACCCGTTACCCCGGGCCAGCGTTTTAGAGTAGTAAATGGTTTTGACGCCATTACTACTGATAAG
Source organism: uncultured Flavobacteriaceae bacterium (assembly GCA_964469175.1). Taxonomy (GTDB): domain Bacteria; phylum Bacteroidota; class Bacteroidia; order Flavobacteriales; family Flavobacteriaceae; genus Planktosalinus. The sequence goes on along the minus strand of CAYXXY010000002.1, from coordinate 222,757 downwards.
CCGGAGAAAAGCTTGATTGCTCCGAAAAAGAGATCCGGTGGTAGAAACAACAGAGGAAAAATGACTATCCGCTATGTAGGTGGAGGTCACAAGAAAAGGTATCGTATCATCGATTTCAAAAGAAACAAAACCGGAATTCCGGCTACAGTTCAAACAATCGAGTATGATCCAAATAGAACTGCGTTCATCGCCTTGGTTAACTACCAGGATGGTGAGAAGCGTTATGTAATCGCTCAAAACGGATTGCAAGTGGGACAAAACATCGTTTCAGGAGCTAATGTAGCCCCTGAAATTGGAAACGCTATGCCCCTTTCAGACATTCCATTGGGTACCATTATATCTTGTATCGAGTTAAGACCCGGTCAAGGAGCATCGCTTGCAAGAAGCGCCGGATCATTTGCCCAATTGATGGCAAGAGACGGTAAGTTTGCAACTGTGAAACTACCTTCAGGCGAGACACGTTTAATACTGTTGACTTGTATGGCAACTATTGGAGCTGTTTCAAACAGTGATCACCAGTTGTTGGTTTCAGGTAAAGCCGGAAGAAGCAGATGGTTGGGTAGAAGACCAAGAACAAGACCAGTAGCAATGAACCCTGTAGATCACCCAATGGGTGGTGGTGAAGGTCGTGCTTCCGGAGGTCACCCACGTTCAAGAAAGGGACTACCTGCAAAAGGTTACAGAACCCGTTCTAAAACAAAAGCGAGTAATAAATATATTATAGAACGTAGAAAGAAATAAGCTATGGCAAGATCGTTAAAAAAAGGACCTTACGTTCACTTTAAATTAGAGAAAAAAGTTCAGCAAAACGTTGATACAAACAAGAAAAGCGTGATCAAAACCTGGTCAAGAGCATCTATGATAACACCGGACTTTGTTGGACAAACCATCGCAGTACACAACGGAAAACAATTTATTCCCGTGTATGTTACTGAAAATATGGTAGGACATAAACTAGGCGAATTTTCACCCACAAGATCTTTCAGAGGTCATTCAGGTGCTAAAAACAAAGGAAAAAAATAATAAGCTATGGGAGTTCGTAAAAGAGAAAGAGCAGAACAGGTCAAAGAAGCGAAGAAAAATATCGCCTTTGCAAAGTTGAATAACTGCCCGACTTCACCAAGAAAAATGCGCCTTATGGCAGATTTAGTAAGAGGTGAAAACGTAGACAAAGCGCTTAATATTTTGAAGTTCAGTTCAAAGGAGTCTTCACGCAGATTGGAAAAACTGTTGTTGTCTGCCGTTGCAAACTGGCAAGCAAAAAATGAAGACGCCAGCATTGAGGACGCCAACCTGTTTGTTCAGGAAATTAGAGTAGACGGAGGATCTATGCTAAAGCGTTTACGCACAGCACCACAAGGTCGTGCACACAGAATTAGAAAACGTTCCAATCACGTAACCGTGGTTTTAGGAGCTAAAGATAACACACAAAGCAAGTAATTAAATGGGACAAAAAACAAATCCAATCGGAAATCGCCTTGGAATCATCAGAGGATGGGAATCTAACTGGTATGGAGGCAATGACTACGGCAATAAGATTGCTGAAGACGACAAGATTAGAAAATATGTTCATGCTCGTTTGGCAAAAGCTAGTGTGTCCAGAGTAATCATTGAGCGCACACTTAGACTTGTAACCGTTACTATCACCACTGCAAGACCCGGTATCATTATCGGAAAAGGCGGTCAGGAGGTAGACAAGTTAAAAGAAGAGCTTAAAAAGATTACCGGAAAAGAGGTTCAGATCAATATTTTTGAAATCAAAAGACCTGAGTTAGATGCATTTTTAGTGGCAACCAGCATTGCCCGTCAAATTGAAAGCAGAATTTCATACAGACGTGCAATTAAAATGGCCATCGCCGCGGCAATCAGAATGAATGCAGAAGGTATCAAGGTTCAGATCTCAGGACGTTTGAATGGTGCTGAAATGGCACGTTCAGAGTCTTACAAAGAAGGTCGCATTCCTCTTTCAACATTTAGGGCAGATATTGATTATGCTCTTGTTGAAGCACATACTACCTATGGAAGATTGGGTGTTAAAGTATGGATAATGAAAGGTGAAGTGTTTGGAAAGAGAGAGCTTTCTCCACTAGTTGGCTTAACAAAAAAGCAAGCAGCAGGAGGAGGAGGAAAGCCTGAGAAAGGTGGAGCAGGAAAACCAAAAGCACGTCGCAGAAAGTAATTTTTTAAACTAAAGAAAATGTTACAACCGAAAAGAACAAAGTTCCGTAAGCAAATGAAAGGCCGTATGAAAGGTGTTTCGCAACGCGGGCACCAATTATCAAACGGAACCTTTGGTATTAAATCATTAGATTCTAACTTTTTGACATCACGTCAAATTGAAGCAGCCCGTATAGCCGCTACCCGTTTTATGAAAAGGGAAGGTCAACTCTGGATAAAGATATTTCCAGACAAGCCCATCACTAAAAAGCCTCTAGAGGTGCGTATGGGTAAAGGAAAAGGAGCTGTAGAATATTGGGCAGCTGTAGTTAAACCCGGAAGAATACTTTTTGAAGTAGCCGGAGTACCTGCAGATGTCGCCAAAGAAGCTTTACGCCTGGCAGCTCAAAAATTGCCGGTGAGAACCAAGTTTATAACAGCTAGAGATTTTCAAGCTTAATACTACGGGATAATGAAACAAGCAGAGATTAGAGAATCATCAACGGCTAAATTGCAAGAAAAACTTGCAGATTCTAAAAAAGCATATACAGAACTGAAAATGGCACACGCTATTTCACCTTTGGAAAACCCTATTCAACTTAGATTTCAAAGAAGAGCAATTGCCAGAATCCAGACTGAACTAACTAAAAGAGAAGTACAATAACTGTACAGCTGAAAGATGGAAAACAGAAATTTAAGAAAAGAGCGTATCGGGATCGTAACCAGCAACAAAATGGAGAAATCCATTGTAGTGGCCGAGGTTAAAAAAGTAAAACACCCTATGTACGGAAAATTCGTGTTAAAGACTAAAAAATATGTCGCTCACGACGAAACGAACGATTGCAACGAAGGAGACACTGTGAGGATCATGGAAACAAGACCTTTAAGTAAATCCAAGTGTTGGAGATTAGTAGAAATAATTGAAAGAGCTAAATAATCATGATACAACAAGAATCAAGACTTAGAGTTGCAGACAACACCGGTGCTAAGGAAGTACTTACCATTCGTGTGCTTGGAGGAACAAAAAAACGTTATGCCTCCATTGGTGATAAAATTGTTGTTTCTGTAAAAGAAGCCACTCCAAACGGTAACATTAAAAAAGGTGCTGTTTCAACAGCTGTTGTTGTGCGCACTGTAAAAGAAGTAAGAAGACCTGACGGTTCTTACATCCGTTTTGACGACAATGCTTGTGTTCTTTTGAATGCAGCCGGCGAGATGAGAGGAACACGTGTATTTGGCCCCGTTGCCAGAGAATTACGTGATAAACAATTTATGAAAATTGTATCATTAGCACCAGAAGTGCTTTAATCCAAGAAACAATGACAAAGCTTAAAATTAAATCAGGAGACAACGTAATTGTTATTGCAGGAGATCACAAAGGATCAGAAGGCAAAGTAATGCGTGTCATCACTGAAAAAAATAAAGCCATAGTAGAAGGAGTCAATCTGGTTTCAAAACATGAGAAACCAAACACTAAAAACCCTCAGGGTGGTATAGTGAAAAAAGAAGCTCCTATACACATTTCCAACCTTGCCCTTATTGATGCTAAATCAAAGAAAGCAACAAGAGTTGGTTATAAAATGGAAGGCGACAAAAAAGTGCGCTATTCTAAAAAATCTAATGAAGTAATATAGTTATGGGATATTCACCAAGACTTAAGGAAGAATACAAGAGCCGAGTAATTAACGCTCTTAAAGAAGAATTTGGTTACAAAAATGTAATGCAGGTTCCAAGATTACAAAAGATTGTAATCTCAAGAGGTGTAGGCGCCGCAGTGGCCGACAAGAAATTAATCGACTATTCAGTTGATGAAATCACGAAAATTGCCGGACAAAAAGCTGTAGCTACTATCTCTAAGAAAGACGTTGCATCATTCAAACTCCGTAAAGGAATGCCAATTGGTGTAAAAGTAACCCTGCGTGGCGAAAGAATGTATGAGTTTCTTGACAGACTTGTAACTTCAGCTTTACCACGAGTGCGTGACTTTAACGGTATCAAAGGAAGCGGTTTTGACGGAAGAGGAAACTACACTTTAGGTGTTACCGAACAAATCATTTTCCCTGAAATTGATATTGATAAAGTAAACAAAATACAGGGTATGGACATCACATTTGTAACAAATGCTGAGACAGATAAAGAAGCAAAATCACTTTTAACAGAACTGGGTTTACCCTTTAAAAAGAATTAAGAGATGGCTAAAGAATCAATGAAAGCCCGCGAGGTGAAAAGACAAAAATTGGTAGACAAGTATGCTGAAAAGCGTAAGGCCCTTAAAGAAGCCGGCGACTATGAAGCACTACAAAAACTACCAAAAAACGCTTCACCCGTTAGACTTCACAACCGTTGTAAGTTAACCGGAAGACCTAGAGGATATATGAGAACCTTTGGGATTTCACGTGTAACTTTCAGAGAAATGGCCAATCAAGGTCTTATTCCCGGTGTGAGAAAGGCAAGCTGGTAACAGAATTTTTAACTGGGTGAAGGTTCCTTAAATGGAAAACCACATCCGCAAATAAACAATAAATGACAACAGATCCAATCGCAGATTTTCTAACAAGAATTAGAAATGCATCAATGGCCAGCCACAGAGTGGTTGAAATTCCTGCGTCAAATTTGAAAAAAGAGATTACTAAAATCTTATTTGACCAAGGATACATCTTAAGTTACAAATTTGAAGATGACAAAGGACCTCAGGGAACTATCAAAATTGCTTTGAAATATGACAAAGTAACTAAAGAGCCTGTGATCAGAAAAATAGAAAGAATTAGTAAACCTGGTTTACGTAAATATGCAAGTTCAACCGAACTTCCAAGAATTCTTAACGGTCTTGGTATTGCCATAGTGTCAACATCTCACGGTGTATTGACAGGAAAGCAAGCCAAAGCCCAGAATGTTGGTGGAGAAGTATTGTGTTACGTTTACTAAAAAGCGACAAAAAATGTCTAGAATAGGTAAAAATCCGGTAGCAATCCCAAATGGTGTAACAGTAACTGTTGACAACAACATCATTACGGTAAAGGGAAAATTAGGAGAGTTAACTCAGGAGTTTTCTGAGGTGACTGTTAAAGTAGAAGATGGAAACGTGATTGTTGAGCGTGCAACTGACCACAAAAATGACCGTGCAAAACACGGTTTATATCGTTCATTAGTGAACAATATGATTCAAGGAGTGTCCACAGGATGGACCAAAGAACTTGAGTTAGTTGGTGTTGGTTACAGAGCCAGCAACCAGGGACAAAAACTTGACATTGCTGTGGGATTCTCTCACAATATTGTTCTTGACATCGCCCCTGAAGTTAAAGTTGAAGCAATAACTGAAAAAGGTAAAAACCCAATCGTTAAGCTTACATCACACGATAAACAACTTGTTGGTCAGGTTGCTGCAAAAATACGCGGCTTCCGTAAACCGGAACCTTACAAAGGAAAAGGAATCAAGTTTGTTGGTGAAGTATTAAGAAGAAAAGCAGGTAAATCTGCATAAGCATAAAAGTTATGGCATTATCTAAAACCGAAAGAAGAAATAGAATCAGGCTAAGAGTAAGAAAAATTATTTCTGGCACTGATCAAAGACCAAGACTTGCAGTTTTCAGAAGTAACAATGAAATCTATGCACAACTTATAGACGATGTAAACGGCAAAACCATTGCCTCTGCATCTTCAAGAGACAAAGACATAGACACAGCAAAAGTTACCAAAGTTGAAGCAGCAAAATTAGTTGGAAAAGCAATTGCCGATAAAGCTGTTAAAGCTGGTGTCGAAGTAATTTCTTTTGACAGAGGTGGTTATTTGTACCACGGTAGAGTTAAATCATTAGCAGAAGGAGCCAGAGAAGGCGGACTTAAATTCTAAAAATTATGTATCAAGATTATAATAACGTAGAACTAGTAAAACCCGGCGGGTTAGAATTAAAAGATCGTCTTGTTGGTGTACAACGTGTAACCAAAGTAACAAAAGGTGGTAGAGCTTTCGGCTTTTCAGCAATTGTTGTTGTGGGTGATGAAAATGGTGTAGTTGGTCAGGGACTTGGAAAATCAAAAGATGTTGCTTCTGCAATTGCTAAGGCAATTGAAGATGCAAAGAAAAATCTGGTGAGGATTCCTTTGAACAAAACCACGCTTCCTCACGAGCAAAAAGGAAAGTATGGCGGGGCAAGAGTAAATCTTCTTCCTGCTGCACCGGGTACCGGTTTGATTGCCGGTGGTGCTGTACGTGCTGTTCTTGAAGCTGTTGGTGTACACGATGTATTGTCAAAATCTCAAGGCTCATCAAACCCCCACAACGTGGTAAAAGCAACTTTTGATGCTTTATTGCAAATGAGAAGCGCTCAAACTGTTGCAAGACAACGTGGAGTTTCACTTGAAAAAGTGTTTAAAGGATAAATAAACGAGTTATGACAAAGATAAAAGTAACAAAAGTAAAAAGCGCCATCAACCGTCCACAGACGCAAAAGAGAACGCTTGAATCGTTAGGACTTAGAAAAATAGGTCAAACCGTTGTACACGATAACACACCAGCCATAATTGGTATGGTTAATAAAGTAAAACACTTGGTTTCTGTTGAAGAAACGAAATAAGACATTATATACTATGGATTTAAGTAACTTAAAACCTGCTGAAGGTTCGGTAAAGAAAAAAAATAAAAGATTGGGCCGCGGTGAAGGTTCAGGAACAGGTGGAACTGCTTCCAGAGGTCACAAGGGTGCCAAATCTCGTTCAGGATACAGCAAAAAAATAGGTTTTGAAGGAGGTCAAATGCCACTTCAAAGACGTGTTCCAAAATTTGGATTCAAAAACATCAACCGCAAAGAATACCAAGGTGTAAATCTTGATACTATTCAAAAATTGGTTGACGAAAAGAAAATCACAGATGTTTTGGATATGGACACTATGATTGCGCTAAGACTGGCAACAAAAAATGAAATGGTTAAGATACTGGGTAGAGGCGAACTTAATGTTAAGGTAAAAGTATCAGCTCACAAATTTACGGCTACTGCACAAAAAGCTATTGAAGCTGCAGGTGGCGAAGTGGTAATTTTATAACAACCCCTATCAAATGAAATTTATTAATACCCTTAAGAATATTTGGAAAATAGAAGAATTGAGAAACAGAATTCTCTTTACTTTGGGATTGCTTGTTGTGTACCGTTTTGGAGCACAAGTTGTACTTCCGGGTATTGATGCTTCTCAATTACAAGGTTTAGCAGATCAAACCGATGGCGGAATCTTAGGCCTTCTTAATGCTTTTACAGGAGGTGCATTTTCTAATGCATCTGTTTTTGCATTGGGAATTATGCCTTATATCTCTGCTTCTATTGTTGTTCAGTTAATGGGTATTGCCGTGCCTTATCTGCAGAAACTTCAAAAAGAAGGTGAAAGCGGAAGAAAAAAAATCACACAGATTACACGTTGGTTAACCATTGCTATCACTTTGGTTCAGGGTCCCGGTTATATTTACAACCTTTACAACATACTACCGGGTGATGCTTTCCTTTTAGGAAATGACATGACTTTTATTGTATCCTCAGTAATCATTTTAACCACTGGTTGTATTTTCGCTATGTGGTTGGGTGAAAAAATCACTGATAGAGGAATTGGAAATGGTATCTCCATATTGATTATGGTAGGTATTATCGCCACCCTACCCCAATCATTTGTTCAGGAATTTGCTTCCAGGGTATTTGAATCAGGCGGAGGGTTGATCTTTATCCTGATAGAACTTGTAATCTGGTTTGTAATCATATTACTCTGTGTTCTGCTGGTTATGGCTATACGGCAAATTCCGGTGCAGTATGCACGAAGAACAGCCACAGGTGGATATGAGAAAAACACCGTAGGCTCCAGACAATACATTCCATTAAAGCTAAATGCTTCAGGGGTAATGCCAATCATCTTTGCTCAGGCAATTATGTTTGTTCCCGCAGCTGTAGCAGGATTGTCTCAGTCTGATATGGCACAATCGTTTACAGTAGCATTTAGTGATATTTTTGGGTTCTGGTATAACCTGGTATTTTTCTTTTTGGTAATTATATTTACCTATTTCTATACAGCGGTTACCGTTCCCACAAATAAGATGGCAGATGATTTAAAACGCAGTGGTGGTTTTGTTCCGGGAATTAAACCCGGTAGTGAAACTGCAGACTATCTGGATAGAATTATGTCGCAAATCACACTTCCGGGATCTATATTCCTGGCTTTAATAGCAATTTTCCCTGCATTTGCAGTAAAATTGTTAGGTTTGCAACCCGGTTGGGCATTGTTCTATGGAGGAACATCCCTACTGATTATGGTGGGTGTAGCAATCGACACTATGCAACAAATCAATGCATACTTGTTGAACAGACACTATGATGGTTTAATGAAATCAGGTAAAAACAGAAAAGCAGTAGCTTAAAAAAAATACAACTGACAAGCACCAAACTCCAAATGGAGATTTATAATAAAAGATTTTGGATTTGGGATTTGAAATTTGAAATTTGAAATATTTATGGCAAAGCAATCTGCAATAGAACAAGACGGAACGATAATAGAAGCGTTATCAAACGCTATGTTTCGGGTAGAGCTGGAAAACGGTCACGTTGTTACAGCACACATTTCGGGTAAAATGAGAATGCATTACATTAAATTACTACCCGGAGATAAAGTTAAATTAGAAATGAGTCCTTATGATTTATCTAAGGCAAGAATAACTTACAGATACTAATAAAATGAAAGTAAGAGCATCCATTAAAAAAAGAAGTGCCGAGTGCAAGATTGTACGTCGCAAAGGCAAATTATTCGTTATTAACAAAAAGAACCCAAAGTTCAAACAAAGACAAGGTTAAGATATGGCAAGAATAGCAGGTGTAGATATCCCGAAACAAAAAAGGGGTGTAATCGCGTTAACTTACATATTTGGTATAGGTAGAAGCCGTGCCAAAGACATTTTGGCAAAAGCTGAAGTAAGTGAAGACAAAAAAGTAAATGAATGGGACGATGATGAAATTGGTCGCATTCGTGATGCTGTGGGAGGTTTTAAAATTGAGGGTGAATTGCGTTCAGAAGTTCAAATAAGCATCAAACGCTTAATGGACATTGGATGTTACAGAGGCATTCGTCACAGATCGGGTCTTCCCCTTCGTGGACAACGCACTAAGAATAACTCAAGAACCAGAAAAGGAAAACGTAAAACAGTTGCTAACAAGAAAAAAGCAACTAAATAATACCTAGAGATATGGCAAAGACAACCACAAAAAAACGTAAAGTTATTGTTGAATCTGTAGGTGAAGCACACGTTACAGCTTCCTTTAACAATATTATCATCTCGTTGACAAATAAAAACGGTGATGTAATCTCTTGGTCTTCTGCAGGCAAAATGGGCTTTAGAGGATCTAAGAAAAATACACCTTATGCTGCTCAACTTGCTGCTGAAGATGCAACCAAAGTTGCTCACGATGCTGGTTTACGCAAAGTAAAAGTGTATGTAAAAGGACCCGGAAACGGTAGGGAATCTGCAATCAGATCAATCCACAACGGTGGTATTGAAGTAACTGAAATTATCGACGTTACACCAATCCCACACAACGGATGCAGACCTCCTAAAAGAAGAAGAGTCTAATTAGATTTTAGACTTCAGATTTTAGACAATAGAATAAAATTATTAAACAATTAAGTATAAACAAGCGAAGGAGAACGATTGATGGAGGACAAGCCTTAATTCATCATCCCTTCAAAAACAATTAAATTATGGCAAGATACATTGGTCCAAAAACTAAAATAGCCCGAAAATTTGGTGAGGCTATTTATGGTGACGACAAAGCATTTGAGAAAAGAAACTACCCTCCGGGGCAACACGGTAACGCAAAACGCAGAGGTAAAAAATCTGAATATGCTACCCAGTTAATGGAAAAGCAAAAAGCCAAGTACACTTATGGGATTCTTGAGCGTCAGTTCAGAAACATGTTCAAAAAAGCAACTGCTGCTGAAGGAATTACAGGTGACGTTTTACTACAGCTTTGTGAATCAAGATTAGACAACGTTGTGTTCAGAATGGGCATTGCCCCTACCCGCAGCGGTGCACGTCAACTTGTTTCTCACAGACACATACTGGTAAATGGTGAAAAGGTAAACATTCCTTCATACCACGTTAAGCCGGGTGATGTTGTTTCTGTAAGGGAAAAATCTAAGTCGCTTGATGTGATTTCTAAATCACTTTCAAATGCGTCACACAATTATGAGTGGATCAACTGGAATGGTGACAAAATGGAAGGTACTTTTATTGCCGTTCCACAACGCATCCAAATTCCTGAAAACATCAACACTCAATTCATCGTCGAATTATATTCTAAATAATAAACACTAGGAATCACAAACATGGCAATACTAAATTTTCAGAAGCCCGATAAAGTTATAATGATCAATTCAACCGATTTTGAAGGGAAGTTTGAGTTCCGCCCTTTAGAACCAGGCTATGGATTGACCGTTGGTAACGCGCTTAGAAGAGTACTACTTTCTTCACTGGAAGGTTTCGCTATCACCTCTATCAGAATTGAAGGAGTTGATCACGAGTTTTCAACCATCCCGGGAGTAGTAGAAGATGTAACTGAAATCATCCTTGGTTTAAAACAAGTGCGTTTTAAGCGTCAAATCGATGAAATCGACAACGAAACAGTTACTATGTCTATTTCAGGCAAAGACCAACTTACCGCCGGTGACTTCCAAAAGTTTATTTCAGGGTTTCAAATTTTAAATCCTGATTTAGTAATCTGTAATATGGATGCTAAAGTAAACCTGAATATGGAAATGACCATCGAAAAAGGAAGAGGATATGTACCTGCTGAAGAAAACAAAAAAGCAAACGCACCCCTTGGAACCATTTTCACCGATTCTATTTACACGCCAATTAAAAATGTGAAGTACAGCATTGAAAACTTCCGTGTAGAACAAAAAACAGATTACGAAAAACTAATTTTTGAAATCGTATCAGACGGTTCTATCCATCCAAAAGATGCTTTAACTGAAGCTGCAAAAACATTGATTCACCATTTTATGTTGTTCAGCGATGAGCGCATCACCCTTGAGGCTGATGAAATTGCTCAAACTGAAACTTATGATGAGGAATCCTTGCATATGCGTCAGTTGTTAAAAACCAAACTGGTTGACATGGACCTTTCAGTAAGAGCATTAAACTGCTTGAAAGCTGCTGAAGTGGACACCTTGGGTGATCTGGTTTCTTACAACAAAAACGACCTGATGAAATTCAGAAACTTTGGTAAAAAATCATTGACTGAATTGGAAGAGTTGGTAAATGTAAAAGGCCTGACCTTTGGAATGGATCTTTCAAAATATAAATTAGACAGAGATTAAATAAGACTTGAGATTTGAGAAGTGAGATGAGAGACTTTACTCACCACTCACCACTCACCTCTAATAACTAAGAAAATGAGACACGGAAAAAAAGTAAATCACTTAGGAAGAAAGACAGCACACAGAAGGTCAATGTTGGCAAACATGGCGTGCTCCCTAATTGAACATAAAAGAATCAATACCACTGTTGCAAAAGCAAAAGCTTTGAAGCAGTTTGTAGAGCCTTTAGTAACCAAATCAAAAGAAGACACCACGCACAACAGACGTATTGTTTTCAGCAGATTGCGTCAAAAAGAAGCTGTAACCGAGCTTTTCAGGGATGTAGCCGTAAAGGTGGGTGACCGCCCGGGTGGATACACCAGAATCATCAAATTGGGTAACCGTTTGGGTGATAACGCAGATATGGCAATGATAGAACTGGTTGATTACAACGAAGTTTACAATGCCAACAAACCTGCCAAGAAAAAGTCAACACGTCGTGCCGGAAAAGCAAAGAAAGCTGATGATACAACCGCAAAAGCTGCACCTGAAGAAAAAGTGGTAGATGCACCGGTAGCAGACGCAACTCCAGAGGTAACTGAAGATGTTAAAACAGATGAAACCCCGGAAGCAGCTGCTCCCGAAACTTCTGAAGACAACAATCAAGAAGAACCAAAAAATGATAAAGAATAAATTTTTAAATTCATTCTAAATACACAAGGGATAAACTGTTATAGTTTATCCCTTTTTTTATATTATTTTTGCACCCTAGTATAAACAACACAACTTACATTCTACATGAAGTACCACACTAGAAAAAAAGCCATTATTTTACTCGAAGACGGAACCATTTTTCACGGCAAAGCCGTGGGAAGCAAAGACGGGACAGCCTTTGGCGAAGTTTGTTTCAACACCGGTATGACCGGCTATCAAGAAATTTTTACAGACCCCTCCTACTTTGGCCAGTTAATGGTCACCACCAATGCACATATCGGGAATTATGGAACCAACAAAGACGAAGTAGAATCAGAAGACATTAAAATCGCTGGATTGATTTGTCGCAATTTCAGTTACAACTACTCACGCGACATTGCAGATGCTTCTTTGGAAGAGTTTCTAAATGCTAATAATCTTTTTGCCATTTCAGATGTGGACACGCGCGCCCTGGTAAGCTACATCAGGAACAACGGTGCTATGAACGCCGTGATTTCAACTGATGTGGACAATATCGAAGGACTTAAAAAACAACTGGCAGAAGTGCCCGGCATGAACGGTTTAGAATTGGCATCAAAGGTATCCACCAAAGAACCTTACTTTTTCGGAAATGAAAATGCCACTTATAAAATTGCCGCTTTAGACATCGGTATCAAGAAAAATATTTTACGCAACCTGGCAGAAAGGGATTGCTACATCAAAGTATTTCCCTATGACACCACTTTTGAGGAAATGGCAGCTTTTGAACCCGATGGTTACTTTTTGTCAAACGGCCCGGGAGATCCCCAACCCTTGAGCAATGCTATAGCAGTAGCCAAAGAAATTATTGACAGGAATTTACCATTGTTTGGAATCTGTTTGGGTCATCAGGTAATCGCTTTGGCAAATGGTATTTCAACATATAAAATGCACCACGGTCATAGAGGTATCAACCACCCCATAATGAATCTGGTTACAGGAAAAGGAGAAATCACCTCACAAAACCACGGTTTTGCCATTGACAGGGAAGAAACTGAAAAGCACCCCGAAATTGAAATCACCCACGTGCATCTCAATGACCAGACTGTTGCCGGAATTAAAATGAAAAGCAAGAACTGCTTCTCAGTGCAATACCACCCCGAAGCCAGCCCGGGACCACACGATGCGAGTTACCTTTTCGATCAATTCATAGAGAATATTCAAAGTTCAAAGTTTAAGGTTCAAAGTTGATGTTATGTCCAAGATTTTAAGATTTGAAGACCTTGAAAATTGGCAATTAGCCAGGGAATTATGTAATGATATTTATGAAATTGCACAAAACCCTGACTTAAAAACTGATTATAAGTTGTATAATCAAATAGATGGATCCTCAGGATCAATTATGGACAATATAGCCGAAGGATTTGAACGAAACGGCAACAAAGAATTTATTCAGTTTTTGTCCATTTCCAAAGGTTCCTGTGGTGAAACCCGGTCACAATTGTATAGAGTGCTAGATAGGAAGTATATTAGTATAGACAAATTTGAAATAACTAAAGAGAAAACAATTGTTTTAAGTAAAAAGATAAGTTCTTTTATGACCTATCTTTCAAAAAGTGATTATAAAGGAAGTAAGTATAAATGAAATTCTAAACTCAAAGTTTACCAATTAAACTTTGAACCTTGAACCTTAAACCTTAAATAAAAAATTATGAGCATTATAGTTGACATTCACGCCAGACAAATTTTTGATTCAAGAGGAAACCCAACCATCGAAGTTGATGTAATTACCGAAAGCGGTATTTTGGGAAGAGCAGCCGTACCTTCAGGAGCTTCAACCGGAGAACACGAAGCTGTTGAGCTTAGAGACGGCGGTAAACCCTATATGGGCAAAGGCGTTCTAAAAGCCGTGAAAAATGTCAACGAAGTAATTGCACCCAAACTTTTGGGTGCAGCCGTTTTTGACCAAAATCTGATCGACCAGACCATGATTCAAATGGATGGCACAACAAACAAATCAAAACTGGGAGCCAATGCCATTTTAGGGGTTTCCCTTGCAGTTGCAAAAGCAGCAGCTATGGAGCTTGGTTTACCGCTTTATCGTTATGTGGGTGGTGTGAGTGCCAACACCCTACCCGTCCCCATGATGAACATCATCAACGGCGGGTCACACAGTGATGCACCCATCGCCTTTCAGGAGTTTATGGTTTTGCCTGTAAAAGCCAAAAACTTTACCCATGCCATGCAAATGGGTTCTGAAATATTTCACCATTTGAAAAAAGTGTTACACGACCGCAAACTAAGTACTGCCGTGGGAGACGAAGGAGGCTTTGCCCCTTCCCTTAACGGAACCGAAGATGCCCTGGATACCATAGCTTTGGCCGTAAAAAAAGCCGGTTATAAAATGGGAACAGACATTATGATTGCTTTAGACTGTGCCGCTGCTGAATTTTATATCAAAGGAAAATATGATTACACCAAATTTGAAGGCAAATCAGGCAAGGTGAGAACCTCAAAACAACAAGCTGATTATCTTGCTGAACTGGCCTCAAAATACCCCATCATTTCCATAGAAGACGGAATGGATGAAAACGACTGGGAAGGCTGGAAATACCTCACAGAAAAAGTGGGCGATAAAGTCCAACTTGTGGGGGACGATTTGTTTGTCACAAATGTGGAGCGACTTTCAAAAGGAATTAATGAAGGCATTGCCAACTCCATTCTTATCAAAGTCAATCAAATAGGCACACTTACCGAAACCATTGCAGCGGTAAATATGGCCCACAATGCCGGATATACTTCAGTGATGTCACACCGTTCCGGCGAGACCGAAGACAATACGATTGCAGACCTTGCCGTGGCCCTGAATTGCGGACAAATCAAAACCGGTTCAGCATCTCGAAGTGACCGAATGGCCAAATACAATCAACTATTAAGAATTGAAGAAGAATTGGGTAGTGTGGGATATTATCCGCAAGAAAAAGCCTTTAAAATTAAATAAGGCAAATTTGAAGCCATTTAAAGATTTTTTAACCTGAAACAAGGGCGTTTTCATTAGAAAAATAGTCTTACATTTTGTATCTTCGCACGAAGTTCAAAAAATTAAATTACACAATAAACCATGTCAAAAATAGCAACGTTAGAAATCGACGGAAAAAAATATGAGTTTCCCCTTATAGAGGGCTCCGAAAATGAATTGGCAATTGATATAAAGACTTTGCGATCTACTGCAAATGTAATCACTTTAGACCCCGGTTATAAAAACACAGGTTCGTGTGAAAGCGCCATTACATTTCTTGACGGTGAAAAAGGAATCCTGAGATATCGCGGTTATGCTATTGAAGAACTGGCAGACAAAGCTTCTTTCCTTGAAGTATGTTATCTTTTAATCTTCGGGGAACTCCCAACACAAGAACAATTAAGCAAATTCCACAAAGACATCAAAGGGCAGTCTATCGTTGATGAGGATATGAAAAAGATTCTGGACGGATTTCCAAAATCTGCTCACCCCATGGGCGTTTTGGCATCGCTTACCAATGCTTTGATTGCTTTTAACCCTTCGGCTGTTAATGTTGAATCTGAAGAGGATATGTACCGGGCCATAGTCAAGATTTTGGCAAAATTCCCTGTTCTTGTTGCTTGGACAATGCGCAAAAAAATGAGTCTTCCACTAAACTATGGCGACACATCTTTGGGCTATGTTGAAAATATCCATAGAATGATGTTTCAACAACCTAATGAAGAATATAAAGTTGACAGAGCAGTTATTGAAGCGATTGATAAATTATTAATCCTCCATGCAGATCATGAGCAAAATTGCTCCACCTCAACCGTTAGAATCGTTGGTTCTTCTCATAGTGGACTCTTTGCATCGCTTTCTGCCGGTATTGCTGCACTTTGGGGACCACTTCACGGCGGAGCCAACCAGGCTGTAATTGAAATGCTTGAGGCAATCAAAGCCGATGGTGGGGATACTTCAAAATTCATTGAAAAAGCAAAAGATAAAAACGACCCGTTCCGATTGATGGGCTTTGGACACAGGGTATATAAAAACTTTGATCCTCGTGCAAAAATCATTAAAAAGGCTGCTGATGAAGTATTGGGCGAATTGGGTATTGAAGACCCGGTTTTGGATATCGCCAAAGGGCTTGAAAAAGTGGCACTGGAAGATGACTACTTTGTACAAAGAAACCTGTATCCAAACGTAGATTTCTATTCAGGAATTATTTACAGAGCTTTAGGCATTCCAACTGATATGTTTACCGTAATGTTTGCTTTGGGAAGACTTCCCGGATGGATTGCACAATGGAGGGAAATGCGTTTACGTAAAGAGCCTATTGGACGTCCAAGGCAAGTATATACCGGTTATACCGAAAGACCTTTTAAATCGATGACCGAAAGGTAAATCACACAAATAAAACTTTAAAACTCCATCCTGAAATTTCATGATGGAGTTTTTTCATATTTTTGACCAAACAGTAAATTATGCTTCAGTTAAATGTAAAAGACGAAACTTCCCGATTGAGGGCTGTGGTATTGGGAACAGCAAACAGCAATGGCCCCACCCCAACTGCAGAAGAAGCTTACGACCCTAAATCACTGGAACATATACTTGCCGGTACTTACCCGAAAAATGAAGATATGATTCCGGAGATGGAAGCATTTGCTGCTATATTAAAAAAATATGACGTTCAGGTTTTCAGACCTGAAGAAATTAAAGATTATAACCAGATTTTTTCACGTGATATTGCATTTGTGATTGATGATGTTTTTGTGAAAGCCAATATACTTCCCGAGCGTGAAAAAGAACTTGATGCCATACAATATGTTATCGATCAAATAGACCCTAAAAAGGTGGTTCGCCCTCCTGAGGAAGTGCATATCGAAGGTGGTGATGTCATGCTTTGGAACGACCATATTTTTATAGGTACTTATAAAGGCAGCGACTATAAAGATTACATCACAGCCAGAACCAATATCGAAGGCGTGGAATACATCAAAAACTTATTTCCAAATAAAACGGTCAAGGAATTTGACCTGGTAAAATCTAAAATTGAGCCCCGTGACAACGCCCTGCATTTGGATTGTTGCTTTCAGCCTGTGGGTAAAGACAAAGCCATTATTTACAAACAAGGTTTCCGTGAAGAATCAGATTATGTATATTTAGTCAAGCTTTTTGGAAAAGAAAACCTGTTTCATATAACCCGCGAAGAGATGTATCATATGAACAGCAACATTTTTTCAATTGCCCCCGATGTGGTAGTTTCAGAAAAGAATTTTACACGCCTCAACACCTGGCTTCGCGACAACGGGTTTATAGTTGAAGAAATTCCTTATGCCGAAATCGCCAAACAGGAGGGTCTTTTGAGATGTAGTACACTTCCTCTTATTAGAGATTAATTCAAAACACATGCAAGCAACAAATACAATATTGATGGTACGCCCGGCGGCATTCAGACTGAATGAAGAAACTGCCGTAAACAATTATTATCAAACCAAAGACATTAATCTTCAAAATAAAGATGTCAACAAACTGGCTCAGGAAGAATTTGACACTATGGTTGAAAAACTCAGGGAAGCAGGTGTAAACGTGGTGCTTTTTCACGATGATGGCTCACAGGACACACCAGATTCTGTTTTTCCCAATAACTGGGTCTCATTTCACGAAAACGGCGACATTGCCCTCTACCCTATGTTTGCAGAAAATCGAAGACGTGAACGCAGGGAAGAAGTCATCAACCGACTGGAAGAGTCAGGGTTTAAAATTAAAAACATAGTCGATTATACCCCGGCTGAAGATGATATTTTGTACCTTGAAGGCACCGGAAGCCTTGTGCTTGACCGCATCAATAAAAAGGCTTATTGTGCCCTTTCACCTCGTGCTGACGAAGAGTTACTCATCGAGTTTTGCGAAGATTTTGAATATACCCCGGTAATATTTACAGCCTATCAAACTGTGAAAGGTGACCGCTTACCCATTTACCACACCAATGTGATGATGTGTATTGCCAGAGACTTTGCAGTGATTTGCCTGGATTGCATAGATGATAAAAAAGAACGTAAAAACGTTGTGCAGCACCTTAAGGAAGACGGCAAGGAAATCATCGAGATTTCTGAAGCACAAGTCAATCATTTTGCAGGAAATATGCTTGAAGTGCAAGACGACAAGGGCAATTCCATCACGGTGATGTCACAATCGGCTTATGAAAGTTTAATGCCTCAACAAAGGGCAAGCATTGAAAAATACAGTAAAATACTCAGCAGCAGCCTGACTACCATTGAAACTTTGGGAGGTGGCAGCGCCCGATGCATGATGGCTGAGGTGTTTTTGCCAAAGGGTTAAGCTTTCAGAATACCTGAACAGTATTGTGTTTATTCCTGTATTTTATCAAAAATGTATCCGCCTTTTGAAGGTCCCCATACCAGACTGTCGTTTTCATTAAAACCCCTATCCCAGGCAATCATCCTGCGTTCACTGATTTCTACTTCTGAAATGGTGTACTTGGCTCCCCTCAAATCACTGGGACAGTTTTTATCATTGGTTTTACCCACAAAAGTGTTTTCGCCTGTCTTTTTAAGAAACACCTCACAACCGCTTCTGGGAACTATTGTTTCCAATAGCAATCGGTCAAAAAATTCAGGTGTTTCCCACTTTCCAATCCAAAGTGATGCATTTGGAAAAGTAAATATATCACTTCTCAAAATGCTGTCATTTTCACGGCTCAGTTTATAAATGCGTTGTCTGTAGGGTTTTTCCAAACTGTCTGAAAGCGCTTGTTCCACATATAACCAATGGCCTTCCCTTTCACTCCAGATAGGGGTCATACGTAGGTTAATGTCAAAATAAGTGGTGTCTGCTCTGGCCTGTCTGGAAGAATTAAAATTGCCCGTCATCACAGCAAACAATTCTTCAAGATCTGTATCCATTTCAACCAAAGGTTCTTCAGCTGCTTTATTTTTACAGCCAATAAGCAAAATTAGTGCTAAAAGGAAAACTACATTCTTCATATCAATCAGGTTTGTAATTAACAATATTACGAATCATTCCGCCAAAAATAAAATAATGAAATGGCAAAACACTATACCAATAGAAGCGACCCCACAAGCCCTTGGGTCTGAAAGTAGCTGTTTGTTTTAAAATTCCATCATTGATTTCAAACTGCAACCAGGCCTCACCCGGCAATTTCATTTCGGCATACAATAATAAGCGCTTTTCTTCCTTGTCGGCATAAAGCACCCGCCAGAAATCCAAAGAGTCACCGGGAAAAATTCTGTCGGGATGGGTTCGCCCGCGGCGAAGACCGACACCTCCCACCAGTAAATCCATATATCCCCTTATTTTCCATAACCAGTTTGCATAATACCAGCCCCGCTTTCCGCCAATAGCCCAAATATTTTCCAATGCTTGCTTTTCATCTTTTACTTTTGACGTTTTTACATCATTTAAACAACCGTATTGCGGAATTTGAATCTGGCTTTTTAAATCATTAAATCGCCCTGAAATCAACGCATCTTTCCAACTGGAAACCACCAGGTTTTGTTCTATTTTCTGAAAAGCTTTTTCTATGGCTTCTTCATAGGTAATGGGTTGTATACCTAGTATTTCCTGAAGCTTATTATCTTTTGCCACTACTTCGGTTTTCATACTTTCCACCAGATTGACAGCAAGTGAGTAAGTTGTAGAGGTTACAAAATAAAGCCAGTAGGATGACAAACGAGGTGTCATCACCGGAACAGAAAAAATCCAAAGCTTTAACTTTCTCACTTTTGAGTATCGCTGCAGCATTTCTTTGTAAGTCAGTATATCCGGGCCGCCAATATCAAACGACTGGTCATAGCATTTTTCATTCAAAAGCACTCCGGTGAGCATCGCAATCACATCCCTGACAGCGATGGGTTGGGTTCTTGTTTCCAGCCATTTTGGCGCAATCATAATGGGGAGTTTTTCACACAAATCCCTGATGATTTCAAAAGAGGAACTCCCGGAGCCTACAACAATTCCGGCACGAAGTACAGTGAGTTTAAAATTGCCTTGAAAAAGAATCTCTTCTACTTTTTTTCTTGACGAAAGATGTTTTGATAAGGCCTCCTGATTGACAATACCGCTTAAATAGATAACCTGCTTAACCGAAGTGACCGCCATATATTGATTGAAATTTTCGGCAGAGAGGGCCTCTTTTTCGTCAAAATCTCCCGTTGACGAACTCATGGAGTGAATGAGGTAATAAGCGACATCGATGTCTTTAGGGAAATTTTCGGTATTGACCTCATCGAGGAAATCAACTTCTACAAAGCTGATGTTTTCAGCATAAGCTTTATCAATATCCATCCTGTTTTTATCACGCACACAACACACGACCTGATGACCCAGTTCGATAAGTTGTGGTAACAAACGCTTGCCAATATAACCATTGGCACCGGTGAGAAGTATCTTCAAGGTATTTTCTTTTAAAGATACAGTATCTCTTTGATTTTTTGAGTTAAAGGGGCGTTAACCAATAAAATAAATCTCATAAGCCGGTTATTTTCAATAAATCCAACACCGAACCACTAATATATTCAATCCCAATGGCAATTACGATAAAGCCGATGATACGCGAAATCGCATTTATACCTGAAGCACCAAGCGCTTTTACGATAAGAAAAGAACTGCGCAGAATTAAAAAAGTAGCCAGACAGGTGGTAGCAATAGCCAAAAGGATGTATAGAATTTCAACTGTAAGCGTGTATTCCTGTTGAAAGGTAATGAGCAACGAAATAGACCCCGGTCCTGCCAGCATCGGGATGGCCAGCGGGGTAATGGAAAACCGCTCACGTTGAGACAAATCTTTTTGCACCCGTTTGTTTTTCATGCCTTTATGTTTGGCAAAACTGCCGGTCAACAATGCAAAGCCTGATGAAACAATAATCAATCCACCGGCTATGCGCAATGAGTTCAAACTAATCCCAAAAAATTGCAGTAAATACTTTCCCAGAAAAAAGGAAATCAAAAGAATGACCAATACATTAATTGTTGTGAGAATTGCTGTTCTTCGTCGCTCTGCTGCATCTTCAGCCTGTGTTAAACCTACAAAAATTGGCACGGTTCCCAAAGGGTTCATAATAGAGAATAATGCAGCAAAAGCATAAAGGAATAATTCCATAGTTTTTTGCGGCAAAGGAAGCTGTACAAAATGTCTAAAAGGTTATGCAGATATTATGTGTGGGTCATGAATTCATAATTAAATTATAAAAATTAGTGTACCGCTTTTATTTAAGTTTTTTTTAATTCTATGCCATTTTAAAATTTGTATTTTGAACCTTATAACCAAAAATATAGTAATTATGAAAAAATCATTCTTCTATTTAATGGTCTTTTTGCTCTCCCTGATTGCAGTACCTGTCTCGGGCTTTGCTAATGAAATAAACTATAAAAACAATATGGAAGACCCGGAGGAAATTCCTCTGGAAGTTCAAATAATGCTTGACCGTATTTATGAAATCAAAGAGATGGACAAATCTGAATTAACCCGTGAAGAAAGAAGGGAACTCAGGAAAGAAGTACGTGAAATAAGAAAGGAAGTTCGTTCATCAAACAGCGGGATCTATATTTCTACCGGAGCTATTATCATTATTTTACTTTTGATTATTATTTTGTAAAAACACTTACTTTTAAAGAAAGGCACAATTGAGACTCCCATTTTGATTGTGCTTTTTTAATTTCTACTAAAAGAAACCTTTCTTTTTTTTCACAAATCCTCAACCTGTGTAGGACCATTATCAATTTTATAATTAATGACTTTTTGAAAAAAGCGGTGGGTGCTTTTGTCTGTAGCACTCACTTTGATAAAATAATGATCCCGGTAGATGCTGTATTCTTCAGCTTTACCTTTGTAAATGTTAAGTTTGTAGTAAGGAATTACCAATACAAAAGATTCCAGTAAGGAGCGAAAACCAACGATTATACCTTTCGGTCGCATTTCAATATTGCACACATTGCGGTTGTTATCAAGAGTGAGCAAGTTGTGAATTTCCATACTCGTGGAGGTAATAAACAGTTTGGGCGAACCCACACCATTCATTTTAACGCGCTGCATTAAAGGAAAAGGTTTACCCACTTCGGCATCAATTTTTCTTGTAACTTCAGAATTATTGTAAGAAACGTTAAGTAGCATTTTTGTTTTAAAAATACTAAAAAAACGGGAGATGAAAAGTTAAGGAAATACCGGGCAGTTATTGTTCCTTTTTTTTCTTAAAAGTGTAATTAATTACAATTTTTGACTTGGTATCTGAAGCAGTTTCTTGTATTGGAATTTCTTCTTCTTTTGGTGTACCAATAAAATTTCCGTTTTCGTCAAACTGTTTCATAAAAGGATCTTCTTCTTCATTGTAGTCTTCATGTTGCCAAGCGTAAAGTTTTGGCTTTTCAATATTGGTTTTAAACAAGAAGGCAAATAAAATCCCTGTAGTTAATCCGGCGAGATGTCCTTCCCAAGAAATTCCTGCCTCAATGGGAAATATATACCATAAGAGTCCGCCGTAAAGAAAAACTATTATCAGTGAGAGTGCCATCAATCTATAATATTTTGATAAAGCCCCCTTAAAAAAAAGGAATGCCACGAGCATATATACTATTCCACTGGCACCAATGTGATAAGACGGTCTTCCTATCGTCCAGGTAATCAAGCCTGTTAATAAGACTCCAAAAAATAGAACACGCCAACTGTCCTTTTTATAAAAATAAAATAAAGCCATGGTTAAAACCAAAAGCGGAATACTGTTGTTGAACAGATGTTTAACACTTCCGTGAATAAAAGGACTAAATATTACTCCTTTAAGCCCCTCAACCGTTCGCGGATAAACTCCCCACGAATTAAAAATGACGCTAAAGCGAATTTCAAACCAATACACCAACCAGATGATAAGTACAAACAAAATGGGATACCCAAGGGTTCCGGTTGTAAACGTGAAAGGATTGTCAATTTTTCTCATAATACCCGCAAAGGCGGGTATCTCGCAAATTAAACCCGCAATTTCTATACTAACCAGATTCCCAAAAACTCTGCCGTAATAAATATACTGAAAATGTGGCAGTCATCCTCTCCCCTAACCCCTCTCCAAAAGAGAGGGGAACAATAACGGTAAAATAAAGTACTATGCTCCATTACTAAATTAATATACAACAAACTCAAGGACTCACAGACTCAAAAACTCCCACAAATACAAAGCTTCCATCATCCATCACCCAACACCCAAGAATAAAACATTTCCACAATAATCTAACCTTAAAAAATTAAAAAATCAATAACTTTACAACATGAGTATTCCACTGGCAGAACGCATCCGACCCAAAACTTTAGACGACTACATCAGTCAGCATCATCTTGTGGGTGAAACAGGCGTTCTTACAGCCCAAATCAAGCAAGGCATCGTGCCTTCGATGATATTATGGGGCCCTCCCGGAACGGGAAAAACCACCCTGGCCAACATCATTGCCCATGAAAGCGGAAGGCCGTTTCACACCCTCAGCGCCATTAGTAGTGGCGTGAAAGATGTGCGCGAAGTCATCGATAAAGCCAAAAAAGGCGACGGACTTTTCACCACCAAAAACCCAATACTTTTTATTGATGAAATTCACCGTTTCAGTAAATCACAACAGGATTCATTGCTGGGTGCTGTTGAAAAGGGGTGGATTACATTAATAGGTGCTACCACCGAAAACCCCAGTTTTGAAGTGATTTCGGCACTCTTGTCCCGCTGTCAGGTCTATGTATTAAAGCCTTTTGAAAAGAAAGACCTGGAAGACCTGCTCCAAAGAGCTATGGAAAAAGATGAGATTCTTAAAAGAAAAAAAATAAAACTCAAAGAAACCGAAGCTCTGATAAGACTTTCGGGAGGCGATGCCCGAAAATTACTCAACATTTTTGAACTCGTTGTTGAATCTGAACCCGGCGAAAATGTGACCATCACAAATGATATGGTAATGCAAAAAGCACAGCAAAAAACTGTGCGCTATGACAAAACGGGTGAGCAGCATTATGATATTATTTCAGCATTTATCAAGTCCATTCGCGGAAGCGACCCCAATGCCGCGGTTTATTGGCTCGCCAGAATGATTGCCGGTGGTGAGGATGTCAAGTTTATTGCACGAAGATTGCTTATCTTAGCCTCTGAAGATATCGGAAATGCCAATCCCACGGCTTTGGTGATTGCAAACAATACCTTTCAGGCTGTCACAACCATTGGTTACCCGGAGTCCCGCATCATTTTGAGCCAGTGCGCCATTTATCTGGCCAACTCGCCTAAAAGCAATGCGAGTTATATGGCAATTAATGATGCATTGGATACCGTTCAAAAGACAGGTGATTTGGAAGTGCCGCTTTCGATAAGAAATGCACCTACCAAGTTGATGAAAGAGTTGGGTTATGGAGACAACTATCAATATGCCCATAACTATGAAGGCAATTTTGTGCCCCACGAGTTTCTGCCTGAAGAAATTTCAGGGAAAGCGTTTTATGAACCGGGGAGTAACGCTAAGGAAAATGCATATCGCAATTATTTGAAGTCGCTTTGGAGAGATAAGTATGGGTATTGATGCGGGGTGCGGGGTGTGGGATGTTGGTTGTTAGGTGTTTTAATTGATAGGTTAAAATGTAAAAAAAGTATTAAATAAACAATTTTGAAAGATGAGTTTTAAATTTGAAAAGTTAGTTATTTGGCAAAAGGCTATGGATTATGGTGAAGAAATTTTTGGAATATCAAAAGATTTCCCAAAACCAGAATTGTATAATTTATCTTCTCAAATATTGAGAGCAGGAGATTCTATTGCATTAAATATTTCTGAAGGATCAATCGAACAATCAAACCTTGAGTTTAATAGATTTTTAGGATATTCCGTTAGGTCATTAGCTGAAGTTGTAACTTGTTTATACAAAGCAAAAAGAAGAAATTATATCGACGAAGAGAAGTTTAACACATTATACCAAGAAGCCTATCATTTAATGAACATGATTCTTGCTTTTAAAACTAAATTAAAAAAGTAAAGTAATTGATTAAGTAGGTTTCTTAAAGTTTATGAAAACACCCAGCATCCTACACCCAGCACCCAGCCATATAATATTACTCAAAAAATTGAAAATAAATATTTATTTAAAATGAAAGGTAAATTAGTAAAAGACAAAGCCACCCCCAGAGGAAAATACCCACATGTAAAACGTGTGAGCGATTTTATATTTGTTTCAGGAACAAGTTCAAGAAGGGCTGATAATACTTTTGCCGGCGTGGAACAGGTGGACGAAATGGGAAGCATGAAACTCGATATTGAAGCACAAACCCGTGCCGTGATTGAAAACATACGCGACTTTCTGTCTGAAGAAGGTGCCGGACTGGAAGACATCGTTGATGTAACCACCTTTTTGGTGAATATGAATGACTTTGCAGGATACAACAAAGCCTATGGGGAGTATTTTGACTATGACGGTCCTACGCGCACAACGGTGGCCGTACATCAATTGCCGCACCCGCATTTGTTGGTGGAAATTAAGGTAATCGCCTATAAAACAAATTAATAGATAATATGACAGCTGATAATTTAAATTTAAAGTCATCCACTATTGAAAAGGGACTTGAAATAGCTAAAGGGTTTTTAGAAAAAATCATTTACCCTCCATTAGAAGAAGTTGGGTTATTATTATCAGATAATGTCAAAATTTGGAGATATAAAAATCAAATTAGACTCTTAAAGAATGTAGAAAGTTTTGTAAAAAAAAGAAATATTTCAACACAAAAAATTCCTGTCAAAATATTATTGCCATTGCTTGAACACTCTTCTTTAGAAGAAGATCCTGATTTGATAAAAATGTGGGAAAACTTACTAATCAACTATATTGATTCTAAGAAATCTTTTAAAAACAGTATCTTCCCTAAAGTCTTGGCAGAAATTAGTTCTGATGAAGCAAAATTTATAAACTCTCTTTTCAATTACATACACATTGGTTTAAAAGTTAAAGAGGTAAAAGATTTTAAATATGAATATGAATCGATTTTTAATAACCCTGCATTGACTAAAATTACAAGACTAGAATTAACAAACTTAATAAGATTAAGTATTTTAAAAGAAACTTTTTCAATAAAGAAATTGTATAAAAACTTTAAAGGTGATTCAAAATATTTAAAAGACGAGATACATCCAACAATCTCATTTACTGAATTTGGAATTGAGTTCTTAACAATTTGTAGTAGAAAATAAATAAATGATTAAAATAAAAAATTATATAAAAGGAAACCTCCAAAACCCAAAATCCGGGGAATGGATTGACAATTATGATCCTTCCTGTGGTGAGGTGTATGGTAAAATCCCGAACTCTGGTAAGGAAGATGTTGAAGCTGCTTATCAGGCTGCCGAAAAGGCTTTTCCCGAATGGTCAAATACCACGTTGGAAACGCGTAGCCGAATCCTTTCCAAAATCGCTGACCTGATTGAAGAAAAACTCGATATGCTTGCCGAAGCAGAATCCAAAGACAACGGAAAACCAATCACGCTG
This sequence comes from uncultured Flavobacteriaceae bacterium, assembly GCA_964469175.1. Lineage (GTDB taxonomy): Bacteria > Bacteroidota > Bacteroidia > Flavobacteriales > Flavobacteriaceae > Planktosalinus. Next base: position 196,086 of record CAYXXY010000002.1, on the reverse strand, counting down.
GCCACAAAAGTGGATATTCCCAGGGCATCGGCCAATTTTCGGTTTTTTGCACATGCCATTACTCAGTTTGCGGGTGAATCGCACGAAAGTGTGGGCTTGAACGCCATAAACTTTACGCTTAGAAAACCCCTGGGTATTGTGGGTTGTATTTCACCTTGGAACCTGCCACTGTATCTTTTTACTTGGAAAATTGCCCCGGCTTTAGCAGCAGGAAACTGCGTGGTGGCTAAGCCCAGCGAAGTCACTCCAATGACTGCATTTTTACTTAGCGAAATCTGTATGGAAGCAGGTCTTCCAAAAGGTGTTTTAAACATCGTTCACGGTTTGGGACACACCACAGGCCAAGCCATTGTTGAACATCCAAAAATCAAAGCCATTTCCTTTACCGGAGGTACCGCCACCGGTGAACACATCGCCCGAACGGCTGCCCCAATGTTTAAAAAACTATCCCTCGAGTTGGGCGGAAAAAACCCCAACCTAATTTTTGCCGATTGTGATTATGAGAAAATGCTCGATACCACGGTGCGTTCCTCATTTGCCAATCAGGGCCAAATTTGTTTGTGCGGTTCCCGCATTTTTGTCGAAGCAAGTATCTATGAAAAATTCAAAACTGATTTTGTAACTCGCGTTAAAGCATTAAAAGTAGGCCATCCTTCTGAAAAAGACAGCAATCTGGGTGCTTTGGTCTCCAAGCCCCATCTCGAAAAAGTGATTTCTTACATAGAAGATGCACCCAATCAGGATGCAATAATCCTTTGTGGAGGAAATCAGGTTACCGTTCAAGGTTATGAAAACGGCTATTATCTGGAGCCTACAGTAATTGAAGTAAAAACCAACCATTGCAAACTCAACCAAGAAGAAATTTTTGGTCCTGTGGTCACCATCATGCCTTTTAAAACTGAAGAAGATGCTTTGGATATGGCCAATGATGTGCGTTACGGTTTATCTGCAACAGTTTGGACCAATGATTTGAACCGAACTATGCGTTTGAGCAACGACCTTCAAGTGGGAATCATCTGGGTAAACACCTGGCTCCTGCGTGATTTACGCACCCCTTTCGGAGGAATGAAAGACAGCGGTGTGGGTCGTGAAGGAGGTTTTGAAGCCCTACGGTTTTTTACTGAGCCGAAGAATGTGTGTATTCAGTATACTTAAAATTTAAATTCCTTAAATTTGAAGCTAATTCTTCAATTTAATTAACGTGATACCCGCCTACGCGGGTAGTAGCTATGAAAAAAAAACTTAGAATAAACGGCCACTCCCACCTGCTTCCCTATCCGGAAGAGATTCCTCAATTCATGAAAGACAAGGGCATCTTTTGGGTGGATAAAGACCGAAAGTTTATGCTTCAAAAAAACTGGAGCCGCCCGGTGACAGATTCCAGCTTTTTCCTCAACGAAAAACTGGAGTGGATGGAGCGCAACAAAATTGATCACGCTGTGGTGCTGAATCTCTCTCAATTGTATGGCAACGGCCTGCGCGTGGAAGAAATGAAAAAAGCATTGCGGTTTCAAAATGATTTTAATGCAAAAATTCAACATGAAAATCCTTCAAAATTTACCTCAGGGTTTGTGGTCCACCCTGCCCTAATCAAAGGTGCCATGTGGGAAATGGAACGTTGTGTTGAAGAACTTGGATTGCAGTTACTTTGCCTCCCAACCCATTATATGGATACTATTGGCACCTGGCGATGTATTTTTGATGAAGAAAACGAACCCTTGTTTGAACTTGCAAGCAAATACAATCTCGCATTGGAAATTCATCCTTATGACGGTGAAAAATTTATCCTTTTGGAAAACACCTCATGGCGTTTTCACCTCATATGGATGCTGGCTCAATGTGCCGATGCTTATCACTTTTTAACTTTAAATGGCTATCAGGATAAATTTCCGGGGATGCGCACCTGTTTTGCTCACGGTGGTCAGCTCGCACAAATCAATCTTGGAAGACGCATACAAGGCTTTGACGGCCGACCTGATTTGTTTGAAGGAAAACAACATCCCAGAAAAGCGGTGGGACATAAAAATATTTTCTTTGATACACTGGTACACGATACCGGCTCTCTTGAATTACTGGTAAGAAACCAAACCTCAAAACAAGTCATCATGGGCTTGGACGACCCCTACCCGCTTGGTGAAATGGAAAGTGAGCGTCAATCCTCTTATCCCGGGAAAATATTGGATTTGGCCAAGGAAAGAAACATCCTCACCGAAGAAGAATGTGATGCCATCTGGAGTGATAATGTCATCCAGTGGTTATGTGGTGATGATGAAAAAGCAAAACAAAAACTAATAAACCGGATTTTAGGATAAAAAAATAGAAGCCCGAGGCTTGAAATGTTTTTCCAAAAATTGAACTTTGAACCCCAAACCTTGAACAGAAAGAATGGAATTCATCTCAGAAGAACTTGACAATTATGTGGTTGCCCACACCCAACCCGAACCGGAACTATTGCAAAAACTCAATCGTGAGACCTGGTCAAAGGTGCTTCAACCCCGCATGCTAAGCGGCCATTATCAGGGTCGTGTGTTGAGTATGATTTCCAAAATGGTAAATCCACAAGCCATCCTTGAAATTGGGACATATACCGGTTATTCAGCTTTGTGCATGATGGAAGGTATTCAAAAAAACGGGGTATTACATACCATCGATCACAATGAGGAGTTGTTTTCGCTACAGCGAAAGTATTTTGATTTGTCAGGTTTTGGCAAGCAAATCATTCAGCATGTTGGAGAAGCTCTTGAAATCATCCCAACTTTAGATAAAACCTTCGATTTGGTGTTTATTGACGCTGACAAGGAAAATTACAGCAATTACTTTGAACTGGTGGTTCCAAAAATGAAAAGCGGCGGCATCATATTGTCTGACAATGTGTTGTGGAGCGGCAAAGTACTTGAAACACCAAAAAAAGATGACGTTGACACCCCGGCCCTAATTGCTTACAACAAACTGATTAATTCAGACCCGCGGGTGGAAAGTGTTTTATTGCCCATCAGGGACGGACTGACAATCACCCATGTTCTTTAATCGCCAGGGTTGATTTTAATTTTTTGTAAAAAGGGAAAGCCAAAAGCGTTCCTATAATTGCCCCAAAAATCAAATCACTGGGATAATGTCCGCCTACGTGGATGCGACTCCAACTAAAAAGTATAGGAAACAAATAGAAAACATATACCCAATTGTAAAACTTCCTCAAAACCAAAACCGCAAATGTGGCAATCAAAAATGATGAAGAAGCGTGCCCTGAATAAAAACTAAAACTTTGTGAACTATGGAGCATTCTTATCAATTCTTCAAGTTCAGGAATATTGGATGGTCTTATTCTTCCTATGGTGTATTTTGTAAGCAGCATCAGTGAAATTCCGACAAATACAGCAATCATATAAAATTTCATCACAATTTTTGCTTTTGAAATCCCGTAATTTTTTAAAATTAAATAAAGAATAAAAAAAAAGAGTGGAACCCAGGTGACTGTTTGGGTAATAATTAGCCAAAAGGTGTCATATTTTTCAATACCCAGATTATTTAAATAGATAAAAGTTTCCCTGTCCCAGCGAAGTATCCTTTCAAACATCTAAAATTGACGTTTAATGGGCCCTGTGATTTCATCAATATCCTCTTTGACCTTATCGATTTCCTTTTGAACATCTTGAGTGATGTCAACATCTATACCCCTGTCCTTGGCACTTTTGGTGATTTCATTTTTAATATCATCAGTGGCATCTTTAATTTGACGCATCCCCTTTCCGAGCCCGCGGGCAATTTCAGGCACTTTATCTGCCCCAAAAACCATCAGGACGATAAAGAGTATAAACCCAATTTCGGCAAAACTAATAAACAAAAAATGTGTCATAGAAATCATAGCGCAAATATAGGTAAGTTTCCGCTGGCTAAAAAGAAATTATTCTGTGCGTGCAAGATAGATTTTGCTTTGTTTTTCGAGAAAATCCATCAATTTCAATTCATTGTTTTCCCTAATCAAATCGGGTGTAAAACTATTTTCAGTTACGAAATAAAGAAAATTCTCAATTTGATCCTTAGGTATTTTGAGCACATCTGTAAAATAATCATTGGCAAAACGCTGGTAAATGGCTGTATATGAAGCATCAGCTAACTGAGCTTTTTCAAGTGGAGTTAGTTTTTGGGTTGTTGTATCACGCTTTCTAAAAAGTGCTTCTCCCAAAAAGCCAACCAGACCCAAAACATTCAATCCGGCTGTTGGGACTTCCCTAATAGCTGAGTTTTCAACTCCTGTACTTGTGTCTGGCGCAAATTCATAATCGAACTCCATTTCCTCCCAAGAGATTTTAAATTCAGTATCAAAATCGACAGTTTTGATGCGGCTTACATCCACCCTGATGTTGCCGGTCAGGTCGTGAGGCCTTACAATAATTTCATCAAGTGTGGTAATAGCGGGGTTTACATAAACTTTCAATTGGCGTGTGTTGATTATACCCTCATCAATAATGACTGTGAACTTTTGAAATTGTAATGCAGAGAACAACACCCTGTCATTGATGCCCATTTCAAGAGAGAACTCACCATTTTCATTGGTAATAGTTCCTTTTTGAGCTGAAACATTATACACAGAAATACCCTCAAGGTCTTCACCAAATGGTGCCGTGATAACACCATTTACCAAAACCCTTTCGGTTTGTTGTGCAAATAACAAAACCGGAAATACCAGTACCATCAAAATAAAAATCTTTCTCATATCCTAAAAATACAGTTTTCTTTAAACTTTTGTTTTAAAACAAATGTTAAATCTCAATCACCCAAAAAAATCGTAGTTTTATACTAAATTTTGAAATTAAAATGAAAAACTGCATTATAGCCAGCACATCTACTATATATGGCGGAAAATATCTTGATTATCTGTTACCTGAATTAAAGGATTTTTACAAAAACACTCAGGAAATCATTTTCGTACCCTATGCTCAACCCGGCGGGATTTCGCTTGACGAATACACCCAAAAAGCTGCTGAAGCATTTGCCCACATTGACAAAAAAGTAATAGGATTACACACTTTTTCAAATCCTCAAGAAGCCCTGAAAAATGCCGGTGGGATTTTTACCGGTGGCGGGAACACTTTTAGACTGGTTAATGAATTGTACAAAAACGATGTGATGGCCGCTTTACGCGAAAGCATACTCAACGGCACACCTTATTTGGGAACAAGCGCCGGTAGTAACATTTGTGGTTTAACCATGCAAACCACCAATGATATGCCCATAGTCTATCCGCCCAGTTTTAAAACTTTGGGGATTTTACCATTTAATTTGAACCCACATTACCTCGATCCCGAACCCAATTCCACACATATGGGCGAAACACGGGAAACCAGAATCAAGGAGTTTCATAGTATGAACAACATTCCCGTGGTAGGGCTTAGAGAAGGAAGCTGGCTTGAAGTAAAAGGTCAAAGCATACTATTGAAGGGTCAACACAAAGCCATTGTTTTCAAACAAGGAGAGTCACCCTTTGAGACAGCGCCAAATATTGACTTTAAAGACCTGAAGTAATGGATTATTCAAAAATAATCAATGACATAAAAGAAGAGCTTTCAGATTTTCCAAACGATGGTAAAGTTGCCGGTTATATTCCTGAACTTTCAAAAATAGACGGCTCAAAATATGGAGTCCACCTTTATTGCATTGACGGTTCACATCATTCATTTGGTGATTCACAGGAGCGGTTTTCAATCCAAAGCATTTCAAAAGTATTTACACTTACCCTGGCAATGAGAATGTTGGGCGATGAGCTTTGGGATCGTATGGATGTGGAACCATCTGGCAATGCCTTTAATTCACTTTTTCAACTGGAACGGGAAAATGGCATCCCCAGAAATCCCTTTATCAACTCAGGTGCACTGGTGCTTTCAGATATTTTGATTTCAGAATATGAGAATCCCAAAGATGAAATACTCAAATTTGTCAGGAAAATATCAGGTGTTCAAACCATTGATTTTGACGAAAAAGTAGCACGTTCTGAAAAGCAGCACGGCCACCGCAACGCCGCCCTTGTAAACTTGATGAAATCTTTTGGAAACATCAACAATGAAGTTTATGAAGTTTTGGATGTCTATTTTTATCAATGTTCAATAGCTATGAGTTGTCAGGAACTGGCCAATGCCTTTATGGTTTATGCCAATGAAGGACAATTTTTACCAACAGGCGAAGAAATTCTGCCACCCATAAAAGTACAGCGCATCAATGCTTTGATGCAAACCTGTGGTTTTTATGATGAGGCAGGCGAATTTGCCTTCAGGGTTGGCCTTCCCGGAAAAAGTGGTGTGGGTGGCGGTATTGTTGCTGTTCATCCTGAAAAGTACAGTGTAGCAGTCTGGAGCCCAAAACTCAACCCAAAAGGAAATTCCTTATTGGGAATGGAAACCCTGGAACGCTTAACTACCAAAACAGGACTTTCCATATTTTAAACGATGAATTAGAAATGCTAAAATCCTCCCTAATAATTAAACAAATCAGTACTGAAGAAACAATAGCCGTGCGCCACCCGGTTTTAAGGGCAGGAAGGCCCCGGGAGGATTGTTATTTCAAAGGTGACAATTTGAGTACAACAGTTCATTATGGCATTTATTATGAAAATAACCTCATTGGTGTTGCAACATTTTTAGAACAAAATCATCCTGATTTTGAAGGTACACACTTGCAACTTAGAGGAATGGCTGTTCTTGAACAATTCAAAGGAAAAGGGTTTGGGAAACTACTCCTGGAAAAAGGCGAACAACTTGCAGTTGAAAAGGAAGCTTCCACAATTTGGTGCAACGCCCGTATTATTGCCCGGCAGTTATATGAAAAATTTGGCTACAAAACATTTGGAAATTCATTTGAAATTCCACTAATTGGTACTCATTTTGTAATGTTTAAGTATATACCCATGCCTTCAGAATTATGATTAAAAGAATATTATTTATTTCAACTCTCACCCTTTTACTTTTTTCCTGTAAGGAAAAGGTACCGGTAGTTCCTGAAGTTACCATTGAAGAAACAGACTTTGACCCTGCAAACAGGATTAGTACAGTTAAAATAGACTCTTTGTCATTTTTTTCTTGGAGCGATTCGCTAATGCAATCGTTTTACAAAAAAAATAATTTAAAAACCTTTTGGGTATCAGACCAATCAAGGGGTGAGCTACTAAACACTTTACTCAATGTTGAAGATGAAGGGCTTTTTAAAAAACATTTTGACATTGATAGCATTCAAAAAAAGGAAAGTGTGCTTGAAAAACTTTCAGAAAAAGAATTGATATCTTATGATTTATTACTCACAGAAAACCTACTGCGCTACATATACAAGCTAAGCAGAGGTAGTGTTAATCCAAAGGAAATGTACGGTGATTATGATTTGAAGCCTGATTCATTTGATTATAAAGCAACACTACTAAGGTTTCAGGAGGAAGATTTTGAAAAAATTATAAATGATTTAAGTCCTCAACATATAGTTTATAAAAAGCTAAAAACGGCTTTAAAACTTATCGATGATTTTCCAAATGAGAGATTTACAAAAATTGAAATTGATGGTAAGTTGGAATTAAATGACACTACAGATGCCGTAATTGCGGTAAAAGAACGATTGATATTTTGGAAGGATTTAAGGTCACAAGACAGTATAACACCCATTTTTGATGAAGAAACTGAACTGGCAGTTAAAAGATTCCAAATGCGCCACGGTCTGGCGACTGATGGTGTTGTGGGAGTGGGAACCCTCTATGCCCTCAACAAAACACCGGAACAAAGAAAACAACAAATTATAGCAAACATGGAGCGCTGGCGATGGTATCCGCGAGACTTGGGTGAAGAATATACCATAATTAATATCCCCGATTACAGTTTATATATTGTAAAAAATAATGATACTGTTAAATCTCATAGAGTTATAGTTGGAAAAGCCAGCAGGAGAACACCTGTTTTAAATTCAAAACTGAGCCATCTGGTTTTTAATCCTACCTGGACCATTCCTCCAACGATAAAAAGAAACGACATTGTGCCTGCAGTAAGGCGTGACCGAAATTACCTAATTGAAAAAAACATGACCGTTTATGACAGAAACGGAAAAGTAGTCTCCCCGTCTGAATGGAATGAAAAAGACGCTCTTAGCTACAGGTATGTCCAGAGCCCCGGCAGATTCAATTCTCTTGGCTTGGTTAAGTTTATGTTTCCAAACAACTATATGGTTTACCTTCATGACACCAATTCCAGAAGCTTTTTTGAGAGAGCAACCAGGGATTTAAGTTCAGGCTGTGTGAGGGTACAAGACCCTTTTGACCTTGCTGCCTACCTTCTGAATGATCAAAAAAATTGGAGCTTGGAAAAAATCAATGACTTAGTAAAAACCAACAACACCAGAGAGGCAAAAATGACTAAAGATGTGCATGTTCATTTATTGTACTGGACTGCTTGGAGTGAAAATGGAGTCTTACAATTTCGGGATGACCTGTACAATAAAGATGAAAGCCTGTATAAAGCGCTATCAGATTAGCTGTGATTTTGAAAAATATTCGTCTGACGGATAATAAATAAACAAACAAGACTTTTCCTTAATCAAATCAATTATTTCTTTACTCTCTTCCATGGGCAATGAAGGGCATCCCAGGCTTCGACCAAGCCTGCCGTGCTGAGAGATGAAATTTTCAGAAACATAGTCTGCACCGTGAATGACAATCGCCCGTGCTCTGGCCTTGTCATTGATTCCTTTTTCCAGACCATCCAGCCTCAGGGAGTAGCCGTGTTTGCCAAAATAAGTTTCAGCAGTAGCATAAAACCCTAAACTGCTTTGAAAAGATTCAGGGATGTTTGAGAAGTTATTGGCATATTCATTTCCTGTATTGCGACCATGAGCCACATAAGTATGATGTAGGATTTCATTTGCATTTAAGTCAATAACCCATAAACGCTTTTGATTTGCAGACAAACTAAAGTCAACAACCGTAAGTAAGCTCTTGTTGATTTTTCCTTTTTCTTCTAAGCGATAGTAACCTTCAAGTGCTTTGGAAAAGCTATCTATTGTTGGAAGTTCAAAGTTGTTTGTGTTTAAATTTTCATACAGAATCTCAGCCTCTGAAGGCATCTCAATCGAATAATTTAGTGTATGTAGGTTGGTACTGTAATGGTTTGCTGAAGAGGTTATGAAACCAAACAACAAAATGGGGATTAATCTGTAAATCATTAGTAATCTTTATGTTAAAATTTTATTTGGGCTTGCCAAAAGTAAAAATTAATTCAAGAAATCAATATAAAAGAATCTTAATTTTTAATATTTCTTGGTATTCATCGGGTTTCTAACGAAACAAATCTTTATTTGTTATCCTATTTGTATTAAAGTTTTGAGAGAATAGTCGCTCACAGAAAATCAAAAGAAAATACTTAGTACATTTGCAACACACAAAAAAACTATGCGCAAAAAGGTTCTATTGATGATTTTAGACGGTTGGGGAATAACACAAAACCCTGAAGTTTCGGCCATCGCCAAAGCCAACACGCCATTTATCGATTCACTTTACGAAAAATATCCCCACGCTCAATTGCGAACTGACGGATTGAATGTGGGTTTGCCCGAGGGACAAATGGGCAACAGTGAAGTGGGCCACATCAATCTGGGTGCCGGGAGAATTATTTATCAGGAGCTCGCAAAAATCAATCTCGCAGTTCAAAACAATACTTTAAGTGAAGAAAAAGTTTTAAAGAATGCTTTTGCTTACGCGAAAAACAACAATAAAAACATTCATTTTATCGGGCTTGTTTCAGATGGGGGTGTTCATTCACACATCAATCATTTAAAAGGACTTCTAAATGCAGTACAACTTGCCGAAGTCAAAAGCGTGTTTGTTCACGCCTTTACCGACGGGCGTGATGTTGACCCTCATTCAGGGAAAGGATTTATTGAAGATTTGCAAAAACACCTCAAAATCACCGGCGGTAAACTGGCTTCAGTTGTTGGTCGTTATTATGCCATGGATCGTGACAAACGCTGGGAAAGAACCAAAATAGCTTACGATTTACTCGTTCACGGAATCGGGAACCATTCAAAAAACGCCCTGCAAAGCATTCAGGAAAGTTATGAAGCCGGTATAAGCGACGAATTTATCAAACCCATAGTGTTGACTGAAAAGAATGAACCTGTAGCTAGAATTCAACCCGATGATGTGGTTATTTTTTTCAATTTCAGGACAGACCGTGGCAGGCAACTCACAGAAGTTTTAACGCAAAAGCATTTTCACAAATTCAATATGGCACCATTGCCATTGCACTTTGTAACGATGACAAACTATGATGACACTTTTGATAACATATATGTCATTTACAACAAAGAAAACATTACCGAAACTCTGGGAGAAGTGCTTTCAAGAGCCGGCAAAAAACAAATTCGCATAGCAGAAACCGAAAAATATCCCCATGTCACTTTTTTCTTTTCGGGAGGAAGGGAAATACCTTTTGAAGGCGAAACCCGCATACTTAGCCCCTCGCCTATGGTGGCCACTTACGACCTAAAACCGGAAATGAGTGCCTATGAAATTCGTGACAAAATCATTCCTGAAATTGAACAACAATCGGCTGATTTTATTTGCCTGAATTTTGCAAACCCAGATATGGTGGGTCACACCGGAGTATTTGAAGCTGCAGTTATTGCCTGTGAAACCGTAGACAGCTGCACAAAAAGTATCGTGGAAAAAGCGTTGGAGAACAACTTCACCACCATAATCATTGCCGATCACGGCAACAGCGAAACCATGATTAACCCTGATGGATCACCAAATACTGCTCATACCACAAACCCGGTACCTATAATTGTTGTAGGCCCTGACATTAAATCGGTTGAAAATGGTATTTTAGCAAATATTGCACCTACAGTTTTAAAATTAATGGGCATTGAAAAACCCAAAATTATGAATGAAAAATCACTAATTTAATTTGACCAAAAATGAAAAGAACACTTTTAACCCTGCTCGTTGTCACGTTTATTTTATCCTGTGGAAACAAGGAAAAAGAAGCAGAAACTGAAGAAATGCAAAAAGAAATCAAAGTAATGGAAGATACACATCCTGATGACTTACCAGTTCTTATCGGAAAACAAGAAATAAAGGCCATAAAATCACCTCCATACACCAAATGGTTTATGGAAAATTACAGATATAATCTTAACCAACAGAAATTGGGTCCTTTAAAGTCTGCTTTGGAAGGTAAAACCATTACTATTTTTATGGGAACCTGGTGTGAAGACAGCCGAACCCAAGTACCGGCTTTACTTAATATTCTTGAAGCGATTGCATATGACACTTCAAAAATTACATTAATCACCATGTCTAAAGACAAAGACACGCCGGAAGGTTATGAAGATGGAAAAAACATTCAATATGTTCCAACAGTTATCGTTTATGACAGCAACAACATTGAACTGGGAAGAATTGTGGAATATCCAATTGAAAGTCTTGAGTCTGATTTATTGAAAATTGCTACCGGTCAGGAGTATACACCTGCTTATTCAGAATAAAAATCAAAAATTGATGCAGCATAAGTCATTAACCATTGCTATTGATTTTGACGGAACACTCGTTGAAAATGCCTATCCCAAGATTGGGAAGCCGGTAATCTTTGCTTTTGATACATTGAAAATGCTGCAAGATGAGGGCCATCGGTTGATCTTGTGGTCTTACCGTCACGGAAGTGAACTCGATGATGCCGTTGAATTTTGTAAGCAACAGGGCATCACTTTCTATGCGGTCAATAAAAGTTTTCCTGAAGAAGAACTGGACGGGACCCAAAGCCGAAAAATCCTCGCAGACATCTATATCGACGACAGAAACATCGGTGGTCTCTATGAGTGGGGGAAAATCTACAGGATGATTACCAAAAATGATCCCGAATCAAAAAAACTGAAAAAAAAGGGAGGTTTATTTTCCCTCTTTAAAAAATAAATCAATGATTATAACTAAAAGCAGAGAAGAAATTGAACTGATGCGTCAAAGTGCTTTAGTTGTTTCCAGAACATTGGGAATGATAGCCGCTGAGCTAAAACCCGGTGTTAAACTGAGCTATCTGGATACTTTGGCTGAAGCTTACATCAGGGAAGAAGAAAACGCAATTCCCGGTTTTAAGGGTTTGTATGACTGCCCCTCTACTCTTTTAATCAGCGCAAACGACCAGGTAGTACACGGGCTTCCCACCGATATGGAAATTAGGGATGGTGACATTCTTTCCATTGACTGTGGAGCCATTAAAAACGGCTTTTACGGCGATCACGCTTATACTTTCACTGTGGGAGAAATTAAACCCGAAGTGGCAAAACTGCTTGAAGTCACAAAAGAATCACTTTACAGAGGAATCAGGGAGTTCAAATCTGGAAATCGTGTAGGCGACATTGGATATGCCATTCAAAATTACTGTGAAGGTTTTGGATATGGGGTCGTAAGAGAACTTGTGGGCCACGGACTTGGTAGAAAACTACACGAAGACCCTGAAATTCCCAATTACGGAAAACGAGGCAGAGGAAAAAAGTTTTTAGAAGGTATGACCATCGCTATTGAGCCCATGATTAACCTCGGGACTCATAAAGTGAAACAACTCAAAGACGGCTGGACAATTGTAACTGAAGACGGACAACCAAGTGCCCATTTTGAACACAATGTGGCCTTGATTGACGGCAAACCCGAATTGCTTTCCACGTTTGGATACATCTACAAAGTACTGGGCTTTGAAAGTGATGAGGAAAATGAGTTTAGGCAAAAGGAGTTAGTACTCTAAACTTATAGTGGATTTTAACTAATTGAAAAATAAATCAATAAACACAAACCCTCTGTGATAAACTATTAACCGCAAAGACGCTGAGGGCGCAAAGAAATCTCAGCGGCCTTTGCGCCTCTGCGGTGAATAAACCAACCATGAAATCCATCTTCAAATTTTTCCTGAATAAAATTCCCAGACAGACACTCATCAGATTGAGCTACGTTTTTCGTCCGGTTTTGGCGTTTTGGTATCGGGGAAATACCTTTGAAGATCCCATAGACGGGAAAGCCTATCGCAGTTTTTTACCTTACGGTTATGAAAGCCCACGAGAAAATGTATTGGCTCCCGGCACCCTTTCGCTGGAGCGACACCGTTTGCTTTGGCTGTATTTAAAAAATGAAACTTCATTTTTTAATGAAAATTTAAAGGTTCTTCATTTTGCTCCTGAACAAGCTTTTTACAAACGTTTCAGAAATCTTAAAAACCTGGATTACAATACCACAGACATCAACTCCCCCCTCGCCGATGTGAAAGCAGACATCTGTAATTTACCTTTTGAGGACAATAGTTTCGATTTTATTTTGTGTAACCACGTATTGGAACACATCCCGGATGATAAAAAAGCCATGCAGGAACTGTTTCGCATTTTAAAACCCGGTGGTACCGGGATTTTTCAGATTCCACAAGACCTCTCTAGGGAGACTACTTTTGAAGACAATAGCATTACAGACCCCAAAGAACGCGCTAAAATTTTTGGGCAATATGACCATGTGAGGGTTTACGGACGGGATTATTTTGAAAAACTAAGAAGTGTGGGGTTCAAAGTGGAAGAAGTTAATTATACAAAGTCCTTTTCTGACAAGGAAATTGAACGCTACAGACTTGCCAAAGAGGAAATTATTCCGGTAGTTAGCAAGTAACAAAATTACGGTTTTAACCGTTTTAGTATGTTCAAATCTTATTTTTTTGGTTATTTTTAGAAACTTAAATTTCTGAAAACCCAAGATTATGAAGGCAATACAAAAACTACTCTTTTTAATTTCACTTTTTATTTTTTCCGGCGCCACTGCCCAAATTGATTTAAACTACCAAACCCCGCATCCTGACATCCTTTCACTTGCCGATGCACCAATGCCCCCCTCAATGAGCATCAATTTTGACGGTTCAAAAGCGATTTTGATTTACCGCAACCAGTACATCTCCATAGAAGAACTTTCTGAAAAGGAAATGCGCCTTGCCGGATTGCGAATCAACCCTAAAACCAATAGCTCCAGCCGAGCCAGAAATTTTAACAACATCAGCATTTTTGATTTAAAAACCAAAACTGAAATCCCCATTTCAGGGATGCCTGAAAATGCAAAAATCACCAACATCAGCTGGTCAAATGCCCAGGATAAAATTGCCTTTATCAACGCCACCGAAAATGGTGTAGCCCTATGGGTTATAGATTATGACAAAAGAAAAGCCACCCGATTGACAGAACCCAATCTCAACGCCAATCTGGGCAGCCCAATGACCTGGCTAAAAGACGATTCTGGTTTTATTGTCAAGATGCTTCCGCAAAATAGAAAACCACTTATAGATACTGAAAATGCAGTTCCCACAGGCCCCGTGATTTCAGTGAATGAAGAAGGGCAACGCGCTCAAAACAGAACCTATCAGGATCTTTTAAAAAACACAGCTGACGAAGCCAACTTTGAAACTTTGGCGACTTCAGAACTTTGGAAAGTGACCCTGGACGGAAAAAAATCAAAATGGAAGGATGTTGCAATGTATAGAAATATTTCAACTTCACCGGATGGCAATTACTTTTTGATTAGTGAAACCAAAAGACCATTTTCTTACATTGTTCCATTTTTCAGATTTCCCACTTCATTCAACGTTTATGACAATAAGGGAACCCTTGTTAAAAACATAGTTGATGTGCCCTTAATTGAAGAATTACCACAAGGATTTATGGCGGTGCAAACCGGACCAAGAAACATTTCCTGGAGGGACGACCAGCCCGCTACACTCATATGGGCTGAAGCACTTGACAATGGTGACCCCGAAAACGAAGTGGAATACAGGGACATCGTTTTTCAACTTCCTGCGCCATTTACTGCACGCCCTCGTCAATTGATTCAAAGCAAGTTGCGCTATGCCGGAATAGAATGGGGCGATGATAACCTGGCCGTTTTAAATGGACGCTGGTGGAATACCCGTACAGAAAGAAAGGAATTTTTTGATCCTTCAGACCCATCAAAAGAGCCCACACTTTTTGTAGAGCGAAACTATCAGGATCGTTATAGCGACCCCGGAAGTTTTGTTTCTACAAGAAATGATTTTGGCCGGAATGTACTTGAAATAAAAAACGGCTATTTACATCTTATTGGCGATGGCTTTTCGCCGAAAGGCAAGCTACCTTTTGTGGACCGCTACAATTTAAGTGAAAATTCCACTGAACGCATCTATCATGCTGAACCCGGTAAAATGCTGGAAAGTATCACCCGTATGCTGGATACTGACAAAGGCCTCATTCTAACCCGTCTTGAAAGTAGTACCGAATTCCCGAATTTTTATTTGAGAAATATCAAGACCGGAAATCTTGAACAGCTTTCGTTCTTTGAAAACCCATTTAAAGCAGTGCAGGATGTTCATAAAGAAGTCATCACTTACAAAAGGGATGACGGATTGGATTTGTCGGGCATACTCTATCTGCCGGTTGGCTTTGAAGAAGGAAAAAAATACCCCATGTTGATGTGGGCATACCCACGCGAATTTGTGGATGCAGCCAGCGCTTCTCAGGTGACTTCCAGCGATAATCAGTTTACATTTATGAGTTATGGCTCGCCTTTGTATTGGGTAAACCGCGGTTATGTGGTATTGGACAATGCAGCGTTTCCCATTATTGGAGAAGGCGATGATTTGCCCAATGATACTTTTGTAGAACAACTTGTAGCCAATGCAAAAGCGGCTATAGATGCCGTTGATGCTTTGGGGCATATTGACAGAAATCGTGTTGCTGTGGGCGGTCATAGTTATGGTGCCTTTATGACTGCGAACTTGCTCTCCCACTCCAATCTATTTGCTGCAGGTATTGCACGAAGTGGTGCTTATAACAGAACAATGACTCCGTTTGGCTTTCAGGCAGAAGAACGCAATTACTGGGAAGCACCAGACGTTTACAACACCATGTCACCCTTTATGCAGGCCCACAAAATGAAAACGCCTATGCTACTCATCCACGGTGAAGCAGATAACAATTCGGGCACTTACCCGATGCAAAGCGAGCGCTATTTCAATGCTTTAAAAGGATTGGGAGCCCCTGTAAGACTCGTTATGTTACCACATGAAAGCCACGGCTATGCTGCGAGGGAAAGCATCATGCATATGCTTTGGGAACAGGATGAGTGGCTGGAGACTTACGTGAAGAACAAAAAAGATTAGACAATCTCCATTGAAAATAAAAAGAAGCCTCTTTGTGTTATTCAAAGGGGCTTTTTATTCCACTACAACATCTTGAAATCCTTCCGTCAACCATTCTTGCAAATTTCCTTCATCATCTGCATAAATAATGTAAGCATCAATATGAGTATGTTCTTCTAAAAAGTATTGCGTTTCGGCCAGCTCCATTACCATAAAAGCGGTGGCATAGCCATCTGCGAGCATACAGTTATCAGCGAGCACAGAAACACTCAACACATTACTCTTTTTTGGCCATCCGGTTTTGGGGTTGATGGTATGCACATATTTTGCTTTGGTAACGGGGTCAATGCGTGTTTTTCGATAATTGCCTGAAGTGGCCATAGCGCGGTCAATCAGCTTTATTTTTTTGATGAGTTCCCTATCTTCAAGCTGAGTGGGGTCATCAACACCCACTATCCAGTTGTTTCCGGTTTTGTTGTTAATTCCTTTTCCGAGAAGTTCACCTCCCACTTCAATAAGATAATTTTCAACCTCATTATCTTCCAATAGTTTACCGAGCAAATCAACTGCATATCCTTTTGCAATGGCGTTGAAGTCAATATAAGTTCTTGGGTCTTGCTTAAGCAATTGTCTGTTTGGAGTAAGCTTAAGCTTCTCGAAACCCACAAACTCCAAAATACTATCAACTTGAGTGCTTTCAATACCTTTCATTGCACCATCGGGCCCAAATCCATAGGCATTCACTAAAGGCCCCACAGTAGGGTCAAAATAGCCATTTGTTGCCAGCCATAGTTTTTTAGATGCATTAAAAACCTCAATAAAATATTCATTGACCACCACCGTAGTATCTCCCTGATTGATTCTGGAAATATCTGAAGTGGGGATATAAGTTGACATCGATTCATTAACGACATCAAATATTCTTTTTAACTGCTCGTGATAGTCTGTTCCACTTTCATACTGGATATTGTATGTGGTACCAAAAGCTTCTCCAGTGTTTTGAACAATTTGCACTTCGTTTTTATCTGACTTGCAAGCTATAAGCAAGAGGACTGCAAAAACTGCAATAAATTTTTTCATCTGATATTTTTAAATAGTTATTTCCTGAAGGCCGTGATAGATCACGCTGTAATCTTCATCTTTTACTATGGGTTGTTGATAGTTACTACCGTGACCTAAGCCCACACCGGCATAATAGGTTTTGGCTTCATATTTATCGGCGTGTTCTTTCATTTTCTTCATAAAAGCCCGGTCATATTCCTGAACGGGATCGGGATAGGTGATGGCCCTAACAGTGACAAAATGAAGTATTTTTTCTTTAAGCACAACAAATTGAGGGTTCTTTTTTAAATCTGAATTCACCCCCATAAATTCAAAACCTTGCTCTTCAAGGTCTTTACCCACGATGTTCATCGCCAGGTTGTGGAGTTCTTGTTCTGTGAGGGGTAATGCCATTGTCCGTTGATTTGTGATGCAAAATTAGGGTTTTTAAACTAAATCCATATGGCGAAGTTGTAATGTTTGATTAAAATAAACTTATTGAAAGTATGGTTAGTATTTTGAATACGGTGCTGCAATTGTACGGTAGTTGTGGAATTTAATTTAAAATCAACTATTTTTGATTTTTTGGAAATAGTCCATTTTAAAAATTAGATTAATTTTGTAATAAATGGGTGACAAAAACCTTTATATTATTGCAGGTTGTAACGGAGCTGGAAAAACAACAGCTTCATATACCATTTTACCTGATATTATTGAATGTAAAGAATTTGTAAACGCTGATGAGATTGCAAAAGGGCTTTCCCCTTTTCAGCCCGAAAAAGTATCATTTGAAGCCGGGAGAATTATGTTAAACAGAATTAATGACTTACTTAAAGAGAATCAGAGTTTTGCTTTTGAAACTACTTTATCAATAAAAGTTATAAAAACAAAATTTTAAAAGCTAAAAGTCAGGGTTATACAGTAACTTTGCTATTCTTTTGGCTGAACAATATTGAACTTGCAAAAGAACGGGTAAAAATAAGGGTTAAAGAAGGTGGTCACAATATCCCTGAAGATGTAATCCAAACAAGGTATATTAAAGGTATTAATAACCTATTTAATATTTATCTGGACATCGTTGACGGGACTTTGATTTTTGATAATTCATACGGAAAACATGAGTTAATCGCCCAGAAAATTGGAGATGAAAATACATTGATTTTTGACAATGAAAAATTTAAACAGTTAAAAGGTTTTTATGACAAAAAGAGATAAGCAAATAGAATTAAGAGATAAGATTGTTAAAGGTCTTGAACAGGTTTATGAAAAACTCCTGAAGTTTAAAAAGGATAAAAAAAGTGAACTTGTAGTTATGCAGGGCAATAAAATCGTTAAAATTAAACCCGAGTAAAGGAATAGGAAATTTATCAGAGAGCCCTATCGGAATAATCAGCTAAGTTTTTTTGTGAATGCATCAATTTTAGGCACTAAGGATTAAATATACCATTTTGTTTATAAATTTGCTCTACTTAAAAAAAGGATTTTTGCTTTCAATCATTGCAGGAATTTTATCATCATAAAACGAACCTTGACGCTTATAGCCGTATTTCGTTCTTAAATAAATATCAACATAACCTTTTTCTTTTTCCTCTCCTTCAAGTAATATAAAACCTGTTCCTAATAGAAAAATATTATCTTCTTTCTGATTTATTTTAGTTTTATAATATCTAATTGTATAATTTGCTGGAATAAAGGAAACATAATCTTTTTCAGAATATGCACTGATTTTTTTGAATATATCTTCAACTAAAACCGTATCATTGATAAAAAAAGTGTTTTTATAATATTTAGGCGAATCTATTTCATAATTTACTTGTAAGACTCTTGTATTAAAATCTTTTAGATCAAATGAAAATGTTTCATTTTTTCTAGATGAACAGGAAAAAGGAATGAAGCTCATAATGATAATTAATAATATAAGAGGTTTCATCAATATGATTTTTAAATGTTAAACAATACAATTCTTACCTCCGCACCACCAAAACTTCAGAGGCATCACAAGTTTTAGCAATAAAATTATGTTATCTTTAAGTTTATCCTCTCAGTCTTGTTACTTTAACTCATTTTATAAAACTACAAAAATTCACAAAAAAAAAACCGACACTTTAAAAGTATCGGTTTTTTTAGTTTTATATAATTGAAGTTTATCCTCCAAAGTCATCAAAACGGATGTTCTCATCTGGGATACCGTAGTCTTCACCCATTTTTTGAACGGCTTGGTTCATTAATGGAGGTCCGCAGAAATATAATTCGATTTCTTCAGGCTCTTCGTGTTTACTTAAATAGTTGTCAATTACAACCTGATGGATAAAACCAACAAAACCATCACCTTCACCATCAATTCCGTCTTTTACTTTCCAGTTGTCTTCTTCCATTGGCTCAGAGAGTGCCATAAAGAATCTAAAGTTAGGGAAGTCTTTCTCTAGATTTCTGAAGTGGTCGATATAGAACAATTCCCTTTTTGAACGTCCACCATACCAGTAAGTCACTTTTCTACCGGTCTTCAATGTGCGGAACAACTCATACAAGTGTGACCGCATGGGAGCCATTCCGGCACCTCCACCCACATAAAGCATTTCTGCTTCACTTTCGTTGATAAAAAATTCACCGTAAGGTCCTGAAATCACCACTTTATCACCCGGTTTTTGAGCAAAAATATAAGTTGAAGCAATTCCGGGATTAACATTCATCCAAGTGTTTTTGGCCCTATCCCATGGTGGAGTTGCAACACGCACGTTCAACATAATTTCACGTCCCTCGGCTGGGTATGAAGCCATAGAGTATGCGCGCTCTACTACTTCAGTGTTTTTCATCACCAGTGACCACATATTAAACTTGTCCCACTCTTCTTTAAACAAGTCCGGTACGCTATGTTCCTCCGGGTGTGCGGTAATATCAATGTCACTGTATTTAATTTCACAAGGTGGGATTTCAATTTGGATATACCCTCCTGCTTTGTAGTTCATATCTTCCGGGATTTCAACTACAAATTCTTTAATAAAAGTAGATACGTTATAGTTACGAGTAACAACGGCATCCCATTTTTTAATTCCAAAAACTTCTTCCGGAATGGTGATAACCATATCCTGCTTTACTTTTACCTGACAGGAAAGTCTTGCACCTTCTTTTAATTCTTTTCTTGAGAAGTGGGGTGTTTCAGTTGGGAGTGCTTCTCCTCCACCTTCAAGCACGTGGCATTCACACTGAACACAGGTTCCGCCACCACCACAAGCAGAGGGTAGAAATATTTTTTCTGAACTTAAAGTCGTTAAAAGCGTGTTTCCGGAATCTACCTCAATCACTTTATCGCCGTTAATAGTAATTTTAACCGGCCCGGATGGAGATAGTTTTTCTTTTACAAAAATCAGTAGGCTCACTAAAAGTAAAACCAATACTAAAAATGCTACAACTGTTGCAACAATAACACCTATTGTACTTGCTGATAATATCATAATACTAATTTGTTTCTTCTTGAGTGTTTTCTTCGTTTACTTCTTCAGAATCGTCATCTGAACTTTCAGGGCTTTCATCATCAACCGCACTGTCATCACTAAACTCAGTATGTGAATCTGAAGTCAATTGCAACACCTGAGCAGCATCGCCTGAACCTGCGTCGTCACCTCCGGTTAACATTCCACCAAAGCTCATAAACCCAATAGCCATTAAACCAGTGATTATAAATGTAATTCCCAGTCCTCTAAGAGCGGGTGGTACATTTGAATAACGAATCTTTTCGCGTATAGCGGCAATGGTTAAAATAGCAAGGAAAAACCCAAAACCTGAGCTCACACCATAATTAAACGCTAAATCGATACTTGCGATTTGACGTGACTGCATAAATAATGAACCCCCAAGAATCGCACAGTTTACGGCAATTAGCGGCAGGAATATCCCCAACGAGTTATAAAGTGCCGGAAGGAATTTTTCAACTACAATTTCTACCAACTGAACCATAGTTGCAATGGTAGCGATAAACATAATGAAGGAAAGGAAGCTCAAATCATATGAAGCATATTCAGGACCTAACCATTCAAGAGCACCATCACGTAAAATATATTGATCCAACAACCAGTTTAATGGAACTGTGATTCCCAGTACAAAGATGACTGCGGCACCCAGACCAACAGCTGTGGTCACTTTTTTAGAAACTGCAAGGTAAGAACACATCCCGAGGAATGTGGCAAATACCATGTTATCTATAAAAACCGATTTAAAAAATAATTCTAAATGCTCCATATTATTTTATGTATTTAGTCATCGTTTGAGGACAACTTATAACTACTACTTTATTTAATTTTCTTCTACTAAGTGTGGGCTTCTTGTGCGTTGTACCCAAATGATTATACCAACTACTATAAGAGCCATTGGGGAAAGCAACATAAATCCGTTGTCTTCATAACCTATAGCATAAAGTCCGGTTTTTGCTATGGGGTCGCCCAATACCTGAATTCCCAAAAGGGTTCCTGAACCTAAAAGTTCCCTGAAAAATCCAACGATAATCAAGATGACTCCATAACCCAGAGCGTTACCAATTCCGTCAAGGAAAGAACGCCAAACCCCATTACCTAAAGCAAAGGCTTCAAAACGTCCCATAATGATACAGTTGGTAATGATTAGTCCAATGAAAACCGAAAGTTGCTTGCTCAATTCATAGGCAAAAGCTTTTAGCACCTGATCAACAACAATTACCAAAGTTGCAACAACGATAAGCTGCACTATAATCCTGATTTTGGAGGGTATCATGTTTCGCAACAGCGAAATCACAATATTACCCACACCCATTACAAATATTACTGAAAGCGCCATAACGATGGAAGGCTTCAGCTGGGCAGTAATAGCCAAAGCCGAACAAATTCCAAGAACCTGAATGGTAATCGGGTTGTTATCTGTTAACGGGTCTAATATTAATGCTCTGTCTTTTTTAGATAATAATCCCATTGCTTATTGTTTTAATTGTTTTATATAAGGTACATAGGTTCTCAGGTAGTTTCTCAACATCACTGTAACACCGTCGCCGGTAATGGTAGATCCGGCAATGGCATCTACCCTGTTGTCGGTTTTTCTAACATTTGCAGGGTCATTGTTTCCTTTTGCTACTGTAATACCTGCAAAATAACCCTCTGTATCAAAGATGTGTTCATCTTTAAACATATCCATAAAGAAACGCTCTTTGATGTTTGCTCCAAGTCCCGGGGTTTCTGCTTTATGATCAAAGAATACTCCTTTAACTACAAATGAATCATCCAGGGCTACAAATCCCCAGATGGCGTCCCAAAGTCCTTTTCCTAGAACGGGAACAATATAAAAGGTCTCCCCGTCTTTTTCTCCCACAAAAATTGGAAGTCTTTTTTGATAGTCAGGATTTCTTGTCAATGCCTCTTCTCTTGCAAGGTCGATAAGGTAAGCCTCATCATCTTCAATAATTTCACCACCTTGTACATAGTACTGATTGGTGATGTATTGATTAAACATTTCGCCAACAACGTCTGTAGAAATAAACTGTACATCGTTATCTCCTTGGTTATTGTGAACACCCATCGCATACAAGATGTTTTGTTGCTTTTCAAAACGCATGTTTTCAATGATTCTTGGCTTTAATGACGATGCAAGGAAAGCCAATAATGTACCAACAACCATTACCATTACTACAGCAAAAAAGATTGTATATAAATTGTTATCTGTTTTTTTAGCCATGATTATGCTGTTTTAACTTTTAAACGTTTCATTCTTCTCTTGATGTTTCCTCTGATTACGTAATGGTCAATGGTTGGCGCAAATACGTTCATCAATAATATGGCTAGGAAAACACCTTCCGGATAAGCCGGGTTAAACACCCGAATCATTACGGATATAAATCCGATAAAGAATCCATATATCCATTTACCTTTATTGGTTTGTGATCCGGTAACCGGGTCAGTTGCCATATATATAATACCAAAGGCGAGACCCCCGATGATTAAATGCTCCCAGAAACTCACACTCATTAATCCGAAGAAATTACTGGACTCTGTGATAATGCCTGCTGCAACCACTAGGTTAAAGATTAGACCCATAACCAAAGCACCAACAACAGAACTCACAATGATTCGCCAGCTTGCAACTTTAGCATAGAGCAGGAACAAACCTCCTAACAAGATTAATAAAGTTGATGTTTCACCAATTGAACCGGGAATAAACCCATAGAACATATCGCTGATACTGAAGATGACCTCCTGATTTTGGGCATAGCTACCCAGAATAGTTTCTCCTGAAATAGCACTTACATCAGTCGCTCCTGCAGCAATTTGCTGGTCGCGCTCAACAGCTCCGTGAACCCAAACTTTGTCACCACTCATCCAGGTGGGATATGCAAAGAAAAGGAATGCACGAATGGTCAGCGCCGGGTTAAGGATATTCATTCCTGTTCCACCAAAGATTTCTTTACCAATCACAACTCCAAAAATTACTGCTATTGCAAGCATCCAAAGCGGAGTATCAACGGGAATAATCAATGGAACGAGCATACCTGTTACCAAGTAACCTTCTTCAACCTCGTGTCCTTTTATTACGGCAAATATAAATTCAATGGTTAATCCCACTACATAGGAAACAATCACCAGCGGAAGCACAGTCATTGCACCCAGGATGAAATTATCCCAGTTGATGAAGTGCTCAAAAAGCGAGAATGTTTCGGGAAAACCGTTTACAGCTGAATAGTGCTGGTATCCGGTATTGAATATTCCGAAAATCAAACAGGGAACTAGCGCCATAATCACCGTATTCATTGTGCGCTTCAAATCATCTGCCGCCCGAATATGACTTCCTGAATGTGTGGTTTCGTTTGGTAAGTACAAAAATGTATGAATTGCATTGAATGCAGGCGCCATTTTGGTGCCTTTGTACTTCATTTTTAAATCGTGTAATTTATTCTTCAAACTCATAGCTTATCCTATTTCTTTGTACATAAGATCCAAACCTTTTCTGATAATTTCCTGATGGGGTTGTTTTGACACACACACAAACTCTGTAAGTGCAAAATCTTCCGGCGCAACTTCATACATCCCCATTTCCTCCATAGCATCTAGGTCTTCAACCATACAGGCTTTTAAAATCTGCATGGGGTAAATATCCAGAGGGAATACCTGCTCATATAAGCCGGTTTGCACAAATGCCCTGTGCTCACCATTGGTATTGGTGTTCAGCACATATTTTTTATTGGGTGTTAACCACGAAAAAGTTAGTGCACGTGTAATTGATATTTTATTGAACATGGGCTTGTTCCAACCAAATAACTCATAGTCATCACCTTCCGGTATCACCGATATTGTGTTGTCATAATATCCCAAGTGGCCGTCTGCTTCAACTTTTTTACCGGTCAAAACACCTCCACTAATAATCCTTACATTCTCTTCATTCAAGCCAGAATCATAGACCATAGTTGAAACTTCAGCACCTGCTTTGGTTCGGTAGTATTTTGGATTCTTAAGCGAAGACCCCGAAAGCGCAACCAAACGCTCTGTATTGAATTTTCCGGTAAGGAGCAACTCCCCTATGATTACTAAATCCTGTGGCGTTACTGTCCAAACTACTTCTCCTTTGTTAACAGGGTCAATCCTATTGATTAATGTACCAACATTTCCAGAAGGATGTGGTCCTGAAACCCTGTGAAGGGTAATTCCATCAATTTTTTCTATTGGCGAAACACTATTAGCTCCTACACCCACGTGTATTGGTGCTGAGGTAATTTTTGACAAAGCTGAAACAGCTGCCTGTAGTTCTTTTTCTTTGCCGTTGAGAGTAAAATCATAATCAGCTACCAAAGGCGCGCTGGCGTGTGCTGAAACAAATACAGCCTTTGGGGCTTTATCAGGGTCTGCAACAACATCATAAGGCCTTTGCTTGATAAATGCCCAGCAACCGGATTCCAATAAACGTGATTTGATTTGGTCTGCAGAAGCTCCTGAGACATCCATTTTACCAAAATCACGGTACTGATCCTCGGCATCTGCAGTGATAACCAGGTGAGTGATTACTCTTTTGGCACCCCTTTTGATTTCAGTTAATGTACCGCTGACCGGAGATACAAAGCGAATAGCTTCATTTTCGCGGTGGTAGAAAAGATCATCACCGGCTTTAAGCTTTGCACCTTCTTTCACAACCATTTTGGGAGTAATTAAATGAAAATCTGAAGGTTTTACAACAAAAGTGCGGGATCTTGGAGCATTTGTAAGTGCTTTATCAGGCTCACCTACTAGACGAATGTCAAGCCCCTTTTTAATTCTAATGTCTTTGGACATAGGATTGTAGTATTAAAGTTTTCTTTATAAAGTTTTTAAAAATGATAAACACCAATTTTAAAGAGCGCAAATTTACAAATTTTGCCACGTATTTCTAAAGCTTAAATCAACGAAAATTATTATTTATAATTATTCTAAATAAACTAATTTGAATTCAATAGAAATAATATGTTGGGCAAAAAAAATGTTTATATTTACCGTGAATTGATACAAAACCTGAAAACTGCAGAATGAGAATAATTACAGCTTTAATACTTTTAACAATTCCGTTAATCATAAATGGTCAGGTTGTTGAAACACCTCCTCCAAACTACATCAAAACAATTGAATTCAGAGGTAACACTCCTCAGGCACAATTACCCATTATAAAACTTGGAGAGCGATTTCAACTTTCTTTTGATGATCTGGTGGGCGACGAAAGAGATTACTATTACCGAATTGACCATTTTAATTTTGACTGGACCCCATCAAATCTTGCCAAAAGTGAATACCTAAACGGCTTTGATGATGTACGCATTGATTATTATGAAAATTCATTCAACACGCTTGTGATGTATTCTCATTATGTTTTGACAATTCCAAACAGGGATACACGTGCAATTACTAAAAGCGGTAACTACCTATTAAGCATTTTTGACGACAGAAACAACCTGATATTTTCAAGAAAATTTATGGTTTATGAAGAAATTGCCAATGTGGGTGTTGAAATCAAAAGAACACGCAATCATAATTTTATAAACAGCAAACAAGTAGTGCATTTTAGCATCAACTCCCCAAGTACAAATTTTATCAATCCCAATCAAAATATCAAGACGCTTGTTCTTCAAAACAGCAACTTAAAAACTGCCATCACCGACCTAAAACCTCAATATACTTTAGGAAATGAGCTTATATACAGGTATGATCTTGAGGCGTCGTTTTGGGGCGGAAACGAATTTTTCAATTTTGACAATAGTGATGTAAGAGGTGTATCCGCAGGCGTCAGAAGGGTTGAACTTGAAGACACTTTTATCAATTACCTTTATACAAACATTTCAAGAAAAAACAGACCTTACACTTACAATCCAGATATCAATGGAAATTTTGTGATTAGAAATCAACGCACTCAAAATTCAAGTATTGAAGCCGAATATGTATGGGTGCATTTTGCACTTCAGTATATTGACAATTTAAAAGATGGTGATGAAATTCATTTATACGGTAACTTCAACAATTACACCCTTGACGATTCAACCCGTCTTGTTTATGACAGCAGCAATGATGTATATCGCTTAAGGTATTTGTTGAAACAAGGTTTTTACAACTATAAATATGTAATTAAAGACCAAAATGGCCAGGTTGACATAGGTGCTATTTCAGGCAATTTTGACCAAACAGAAAATGATTATACGGTAGTGGTCTATTACAGGGAGCCGGGCGGAAGATTTGACCGTATTGTTGGTGTTGGGAGCAACAACTCCATAAACATCACGAATCATTAGGTAGTATATTTGTTCAGAAAGACAACAATTTCACATACCCATGCTTGATAAACTATCGGTTTTCTTTGCCAATATTTTACCCTCACGGGAAAGCGGCAGAAAATCACTGAGGTACCGTGGCGAAATATGCCTCAATTGCAACCAAAAACTTGACAAAAGCGAGCGGTTTTGTCCCAACTGCTCACAACTAAACTCTACAAAGAAACTTCATTTCAAAGATTTATTCAGCGAGTTTTTCGGAAGTATTTTTGCTTACGATAGTAGAATCATGCTCACTTTAAGGGTGTTGCTTTTTAGACCCGGTAAAATTTCCAAAGAATTTGTTGAAGGAAGAAGAATGCGTTATGCCAACCCATTCAGGTTTTATTTGAGCGTAAGTATTGTCTTCTTTTTACTAAGCGGATTAATCAGTAAGTTCAACGAATATACCAAAACATACAAAGAAGAAATGACAATGAGCACTAGGTCATCAAACATTAAAACATTTGATGATGAGGAAACAGTGAAAATTGTTCAAGAAGCTTTAAAAGAAAGCAATATCAAAGTACCCGATAGTGCCTTGGTAAATTTAAACACCAAGAATTTCAGAAAAATAAACAAGGAAGTTGTTTACCTCTCTGAAGCTCAGTTTGACACTATTAGCCGAGGCGAACGTTTATACAAGAAAGCTCGTATTTACAACGATTTTTATTCCAAAAACAACACGTTGAAACCTCATGAAGCCCTGCATCAAATCGGGCACAACAACAGCGCATACAACAGGTGGCTCTACAAAAAAGTGATTGATTTTAGTTTTTTCAAAGACAATCCTGATGTTGCCTACAATTATTTTATTTCAAAACTACCTGTTGTCATCTTTCTATTTATGCCAATTTTTGCTTTGTTTATCAAACTCATTTACATCAGAAAAAACAAGTACACTTATATGGAGCATCTGGTTTTTGCTTTTCACGTGCAAAGTATGTTGTTTGTACTGCTTATTTTTTCTGAAATTTTTGATTATGCATTTTCAACCTCTTTATTTACAACTTTAGCCTTGTTTGTTTTTGGGTTTTATTTGTATAAAGCCATGCGTAAATTTTATGAGCAGGGAAGATTCAAAACAATAGTTAAATTTATGATTTTAAACAGTTTATTTACTATCTTAGCTTCGTTTGCAGCTATTGGGTATGCGCTGCTGTCATTTTCACTGTATTAAATTTATGGTTCAACAGGTTACAAAAGGAATTAAAATTTCTGTCGAAACTCACTTTGAAGGCACCTTCCACAAGGAGTATAAGGTACATTTTGCCTTTAAATATCAAATCACCATAGAGAATCAAGGCAAAGATGCTGTACAACTTAATTCCCGATACTGGAAAATTAAAGATTCATTAAACAATGACGAAATTGTAACCGGCGAAGGCGTGGTAGGCAAAAAACCCGTGATTCAGCCCGGTGATTCCCATACTTACTCTTCAGGCTGTTTATTGCTTTCTTCCTTTGGGTCTATGCGGGGTTATTACAGCATGGTCAACCTTACCACTACACGCAAATTTAAGGTGAAAGTTCCAACATTTAAACTTTGCGCTCCTTTTGCAATGAACTAATTTAAGGCCAGTAGATTTAGTGTTTCCATTTCGGTTTGTAGGTCTTTGTAAAGCATTGATGTTGTTTCTTGCCTTTTAACAATTTGAGTTATACTTACGGTCCTAATAAATCCCCGATCCATTATTAAATTAGTTTCTTTATCACCTGTTCCGGCGGTTTGGTGAAAATAAAGCAATTCTTTTTCATCTGCTGAATTTGACTCTATGAAATCAATGAACCATCGTTTTCTTAGAGCTTTCATTGATTCCGAGTATAAGGGTGAAGAGCTCCAGATATAAAACCCGGGTGAGAGAGAATCAAAATGCTTTTGTTTTTCATCCCAAACCAAGGTGTAAAGTTTTAATCCTTGACTCCATTCCACCAAAATTATTGTAAACGGCTCCACACCATAAAAATCATAATTTTCTATCGCTTCAATCACGTCTTCGGCAATCAGCAAATCCTTGACTACCACTCCCCTGCTCAACCGGTATGACGCTTTTCGTTCATGTGGTTCAAAACCCCCGTTTAGTAAATTGATTGCCCGTTTTTTATCGCTTACGCCAATCCAGGTTCCGCCGGCAACGGCATCTTTGGGGTAGAGTAAATTTGTATTGTTTTCAAATACAAGCTCAGGAGGAATTGTTTTCCTTTGCGGAAGTTCATCCCGGTTTGAGGTGAGTATAAAATCCCCATTTTCTTTTGAAACAAATGTTACTGTGCACATAAAGTCTAAGCGCTAAATTTGCCTAACAACTTACGAAATTTTGACCAAGAAGTAAAACCTATTCTTTAGGAGTCTCTTTTAAAATTTGTACCTTCGCAGTCAATTAAAAATTAAAGTAAAAACACTATGGCAAACGGATTTTTTAAAGTTCCCCTTGCAGTTAACGAGCCTGTAAAGAGCTATGCTCCCGGAACTCCCGAAAGAGAAGAAGTTTTAAAGACTTACAAAAGCATGTACAAAAGTACTATTGAAGTGCCTTTATATATCAATGGTAAAGAAGTGCGCACCGGCAACACTTCGACCATGTCACCACCACACGACCATAAACACACTTTAGGCACTTATCATAAAGCAGAAAAAAAACACATAGAAGAAGCCATCGCTACAGCTCTTGAAGCCAGAAAAAGCTGGGCAAAAATGCCCTGGCAAAACCGTGCGGGCATCTTTTTAAGAGCAGCCGAACTTATTGCTGGGCCATACAGGGCAAAAATAAATGCCGCTACGATGCTGGGGCAGTCAAAAAATATTTTTCAGGCAGAAATTGACGCCGCTTGTGAATTGATTGACTTTTTAAGGTTCAACGTTCAGTTTATGACTGAAATTTATTCAGAACAACCTGAATCAACTTCGGGAGCTTGGAACCGGCTGGAATACCGACCACTGGAAGGATTCATTTATGCCATCACGCCTTTTAACTTTACGGCAATCGCCGGCAATTTACCTGCAAGTGCTGCTATGATGGGCAATGTGGCCATCTGGAAACCCAGCGACAGCCAGGTTTATTCTGCTAAAGTGATTATGGATGTATTTAAAGAAGCCGGAGTACCTGATGGGGTAATTAATGTTGTGATGGGTGACCCGGTAATGATTACTGACACAATTTTAAACAGCCCTGATTTTTCCGGCTTGCACTTTACAGGCTCGACGGATGTATTCAAAATACTTTGGAAACAAATTGGCAACAATATCAACAAATACAAAACTTATCCACGCATTGTGGGTGAAACAGGAGGTAAAGATTTTATCGTTGCACACAAAACCTCAGACCCCATTCAAATTGCAACTGCCATATCAAGAGGTGCGTTTGAGTTTCAGGGTCAAAAATGTTCAGCGGCCTCAAGATGTTACATCCCCAAGAGTTTATGGCCTGCAGTTAAAGAGCAGGTTATAAAAGATGTAAAATCATTTAAAATGGGATCACCTGAGGATATGGGCAATTTTATTACAGCAGTAATTCACGAAGGTTCATTTGACAAACTGGCAAGTTATATTGATCAAGCCAAGAAAGACAGCAATGCAGAAATAGTTGTGGGAGGAAATTATGACAAGTCTAAAGGCTATTTTATTGAACCCACCGTCATCCTTACTGAAGACCCAAAATACACCACCATGTGTACCGAATTGTTTGGACCTGTTGTTACAATTTATGTTTATGAAGATGAGAAATGGGA
This sequence comes from uncultured Flavobacteriaceae bacterium, assembly GCA_964469175.1. Taxonomy (GTDB): domain Bacteria; phylum Bacteroidota; class Bacteroidia; order Flavobacteriales; family Flavobacteriaceae; genus Planktosalinus. Next base: position 165,393 of record CAYXXY010000002.1, on the reverse strand, counting down.
AGAAACTTTACATCTGGTTGACGGCACATCAGAATATGCTCTTACAGGAGCAGTTTTCAGTGAAGACCGATATGCCCTGCAGCAAGCTATGGAAATACTTGAAAATGCAGCCGGAAACTTCTACATCAACGATAAGCCCACGGGAGCTGTTGTTGGACAGCAGCCTTTTGGTGGCGCCAGAGCGTCAGGAACAAACGACAAAGCTGGTTCAAAGCTGAACTTGCTGAGATGGGTTTCCCCGAGGATGGTTAAAGAAACCTTTGTTTCGCCTGTGGATTATCGTTATCCTTTTTTAGGTGAAAAATAGAAGTTAGAATTGATATAATAACAAAAAACGCCTTGTAATTACAAGGCATTTTTTGTTATAATGTATTTTATTCTTTATTCAAAATTGACGCTTTGACCAGCTTTTACATGCTGGGCATTTAGCGTTTCATTATTTTGATTTACTAAATATACAGCAATACCAAACCTTGATGGGTCATAGGTATTATTACCATCAGTATGTGCAAATTCGATAAGATTAATTGGGTCATATTCCACCACATATTCTTCAAATGGCTGAACCTGTTGAATGGGGTCTCCAAATAAATCAGATACAGAAAGCTCTAGTACATCATTATGAACAAAGTCAGGTATTGGATTACCTAACCCAAACCAAGGGCTTGACTCAATTACATGATAATAATTTGTTTGAGGATATATCAAGCCGTCTTGATAAAGATAAACAACAAGCTTATAGTCAGCAGGCAACCCATTTTCTGAAATAAGTTTGACTTTAACTTTTAAAAGATCTCCTGAAAGCTTTGTATCTATTGCAACACTATTGTCTGTGTTTGTTCCTGCAACGTTTAAAACAAAGTCAATTCCCTCCGGCTGGTCTTCATTCAGCTGAGGCACAACTTGAATTCTGTTCATTCTTGCTGCTGGAAAACCTGCTACGTTAAATGTTTGCCTTAACAACAGCTCTTGAGCTTGAGAATGTACCATTTCGTCATTGTTGTGAATAGCAATGGCAACCACATCATCTGACAGTTCATGGAGTATATTGATAGCCGAAGTAACCCGTGGGCACCATCCACACCAAGTTCCGGTGTAATCTTCATAGGAAACTTTGCGCTTTGGAATAAACACTTCAAAGCTTGTAGATGCTGAAACCCCTGTTCCTCCATATTGCGCAAAAACTTCAAAATTTCCTGCAGTAGAAGAACTGAAAGTATTTCCGTTTATCACGGTTCCATTAACGAAAAATGTAGCAGTTTGTGTAATATCCTGCCCATTTGTATTAAAAAACTTAAATTCTGCTTGTTGTCCTCTAAGTAATCTTGAGTGATTAACAGTCACAAATCTTCCGGAAACAACTTGAAATGACAATGAATTAGTTTCATTTTCATTTATTTTTGCAGTGAAAGTGTAAGTTCCTTCTTCCTGGAAAGAATAAGCATTTCCTGAAAATGCAGTCCCGTTAACATAAAAAGTGGCAACAGGAGTAATATCTTCTCCGGTAATATCATCAACTACAGAAAAAATCAGTGTTTGATCGATACCCGCAACATCATATTCAAAATTTGATTTTAGTGATATAAATGTTAGACTGTTTGCGTCAATGTCAATAGTATAATCATAATCTGCACTACAAGCATTAAAAAGCATTGTTATAAATGCCAGTAGTGTTACTTTTAAAATAAATTTCATTGTTTTACAAGCTATAATTATTTAACAACGAATTTAAACGTTGATGTATTGTTGTTGTCTGAAAACCGTATAAAATAAAGACCGGTCTTAAAATTGGGGATACTAATCTTGTTAAATCCAGAATCCACCTGACCCTTGTTAATCAAGGCACCATTCAGCGAAAAGATTTCAAAATTAACCGGGTTAACAGATTCAACATCAATAAACTCATTTACAATAGTGTTCTGTAACGCTACCCCTAAATTGTTATCAAAATCCAATACACTTAGATTAGGGTCAAACCTGTAAGTAGACATAAACATACAGGATATTTCCAAAAACGACCAAATTGTTATTGTTTCGCTTTGGGCCACTTGGTGTGTTCCTTGTATCAACGAGTTGGACGCCATAAGTGAAGTATGGGATAAATGGCAAAAAGAAACCAATGTAAAACTCTATGCAATTTCAGTTGATGATGCCAGAAGTGTTAGACGTGTCAGACCCATGATAAATGGCAAAAGCTGGGATTATGATTTTTTACTGGACACAAACAATGACTTAAGAAGGATTTTGGGTGCTGCAACTGTACCTTTAACCCTGGTTGTGAAAAATAATAAAATTTTATACAGACACTCTGGTTATACACCGGGAGCAGAAGATGAACTCTATGCAAAAGTACTTGAATATGCCAAATAATCATTAAGCTCCTAAAACCAACCAAATGAAACACTACTTTTTTACAATTTGCATTTTGATGAATTTTGTTTTCATTAATGCACAAGATTCAGGAAATTTTTATGGCGGTTTTGAGTCAAATTCGCAATGGTTGCAAGACGATACTGGAATTGGCTTTAATGCTCCGGAGGATCAATTTCGTGCAAACAATTATTTCACTTTGAATTACAATTATGGAAAATTTACAGCGGGTATTCAATATGAGGCCTATCTACCTGTAGCTTTACTGGGATATGCACCAAATTTGGAAGGTAATGGAGTGGGCACATACTATCTCAATTTTAAACACGAAACTTTAGATATAACAGCCGGATATTTGTATGAACAATTTGGAAGCGGACTAATTTTAAGATTTTGGGAAGACCGACAACTTGGGCTTAATAATGCACTTAAAGGAGTGAGGATTCTATTTTCACCAACAGATTTTATTCATTTAAAAGGAATCTATGGAGAGCAACGCAATGGTTTTGAAACTTCTGCAGGAGTTACTCAAGGTGCAGATATTACTTTTGATTTGGGGCAGCTGCTTCAAATAGACGACTTGTTTCTTGATATTGCTGGCAGCTATGTGGCCCGTCAACAGAACAGTTTGGGAAATCCCAAAGTACCTACAACTGTGGGGGCATATTCAGGAAGGGTAGAGTTGCTATTTAAAAATTTCACCGCCGGTTTTGAAGCCATTCACAAAGAACCTGACGTTTTGGTTAATGAAGGTGTTATAACAAACAATCAAAACCTGTATAAAGGTTCGGCAGTTTTGCTAAATCTGGGATATTCTCAACGAGGCTTTGGACTTAATGCCGCACTTAGACGAATTGAAAACTTTAGCTTTTATGCTGACCGTCTTGCTGAAGGAAACCAATTCAATCAAGAGTTGATTAACTATGTCCCTTCTCTTACCAGACAACACGATTATTTACTTTCAAATATTTATGTCTATAATCCGCAGTCAAGATTGGTTTTGCAGGATTTTCAACAACAAGCCGGAGAAATGGGATCTCAAATCGATGCATTCTACACATTTGAAAGAGAAAGCCCACTTGGAGGAAAATATGGCACAAAAGTAAGTATGAATTTTTCTTATTGGTCAGGCCTAGACGCTGTATATGATATTGAAAACAACGGCTATAAATCTGAGTTTATTGGGTTTGATGGTGACCGTTACTTCAGGGAGTTTACTACCGAAATAAGAAAGCGATGGACTGAAAATCTAAGTGGTATCTATTCATACACAAACGTCATTATCGACAAAGGAATTACTGATGGCAGTCCGCTTGGGTTTGAAGATATACTTGCCAATATTGGCGTAATTGAGCATACCTATCGTTTTGGTGGCGGGAAGGCTTTGCGTTTTGAAATTCAACATCTTTGGACTGAAGATGACCGAAAAAACTGGGCCGCTTCTCTTCTTGAGTATAACTTTTCTCCAAGATTGGGAGTCTATATTGCAGACTCTTGGAATTATGGTGGAGACGATAAAATTCATTACTATAACTTTGGCGGAAGCTATACAAAAGGCATTACACGAGTAGCTGTTAATTATGGCCGCCAGCGAGGTGGATTGATTTGTGTGGGAGGTGTATGTCGCTTTGTACCTGAAAACACAGGTTTCTCTATGAATATTGCTGTTTCTTTCTAAAGAAAAATAAATACTCATTAAAGCCTGATCTTTTATGGTCAGGCTTTTTTTATTCCTTAAACCAAAAAACCATTTTTTATTTTTATATTCGAAACAACTAAAAACCATCGCACTATGAAAAGATATTATTTATTGCTTCTCATTCTCCTTCCTTTTTTCGTTTATTCACAAAACATGCAGGAAGACTTTTTCAACTCAATAGACAAATCTCAAATCAAATCAGGTATTTTGTATGACCAAGTGTTTCCCATAGCTGATTTGGCTTCGGAAAATCTACATGCTACTGCAAATAGAATTTCTCAGGCTCTTTCTGAGCTTTCTAGAGCCGATTTACTAAAACGATTTGCTAGTTATGAAGTGATAAAAGAATATAAAAAACTACCCATCACTCAAAACATAGTTCCTGTTTCAATTATAATTTCAGAAATTGACAAAATAAGTGCCACAGCGTTTGATGAAGGATATATGTCAGTTGATTCAGATGGAAATCTTGTTGTAAACAGGGCATTGCAATCTTACCATTTTCATCAATTTGAAGTCTCTCTGGCTTCTCCACTTATAGGTCAGTATAATGGGCAATCAATAAATTTCTTCTTGCCTGAAGAACTTGTTTATAATACTACTTCAAAATCAATACAAAACATATCGGTAGATTTTGGTACTGGCCATTTTAAAGACTTTATGCCTGGTCAAACTCAAAGTGTCCACTATAATTCTCCGGGAACTAAGAACCTGATATTTAATATAATATTTCAAAACGGCGAAACACTTTCATTGACTTCTGAAATAAAAATTCTTTCGCATATTGAAATCAATCAAAGAAATGCAGGTCAAGTACAAATCATCGAGTCAACCATTAGCTATCAAGGGCACGGCGAGTCTCAGGCTTACACCGGTATTGGCGAGTATCAAATATTTTATGACAATATTGATGGAGTCCTTGATAAACCAATCATTCTAATTGATGGTTTTGACCCCGGGGACACACGAGACATCAATATGATTTATCAAATAATGAGTTATGACAATGGCACTCAAAACCTGGCCGATGAAGCACGTGATTTAGGCTATGATGTGGTGATATTAAACTTTCCGGTGTACACAAGAAATGGTTCAGAAATCATTGATGGTGGTTCCGATTTTATTCAAAGAAATGCATTTGTATTAGTTGAACTCATCAATCAAATCAACGCCGAAAAAGTGGGGGACGAAGAACTGGTCATTATTGGCCCAAGTATGGGTGGGCTCATTTCTCGCTATGCTTTAAATTATATGGAACAAAACAGTATAGATCACGAAACAAGACTATGGCTTTCTTTTGACTCACCACATTTAGGCGCCAATGTTCCCATAGGATTTCAACATTTGCTCAATTACATAGCCTATGGTCCAATGGGTGATGTGGCTTTTCAGGAACTGGTTGATGGTTTACTCAGAAATCCCGCAGCACGACAGATGCTTATTGACCATGTGGACGGGCATTTGCTTCCCGGAAACCCAATAGACTTTGACCCCACCATTGTTTTACCTACAGGCGCTCCTAACTATAGAAATGAATTTCAAAATGAGTTAAATGCAATGGGTTATCCTCAACAAACCAGGAATATATCTATTTCAAACGGAAGTGGCACTGGTCAAATGACCGGCACCCCTGGCATGAATGTGATAGACTGGGCATTTTATCCTGACGGGCCCGGAACCAACACAAGAGCCTTGATTGAATTGCACTTTACGCCTGCTGCCTCACAAACCATAAGAGTGAGTAGAATTAGAAGTCAAATTCAAATTATTGTCTGGATCACAGTTGATGAAAATGAAGCTTTTGCTATGTCACCTTCTTTTACTGCAGGTTTAGACAGTGCTCCCGGAGGACAATTTGACATAGAAGGACTTGCAGGTGCTGCAGGAAACAACCCAATTTTAATTGATTTTTTTGATAACCTGAATATAGACGCTTTTGACTTTATTCCCACACTTAGCTCTCTGGCAGTTACAACTACAAATAATTGGTATGCAAATGTAACTCCAAGTGATGTCACAGTTTTTGACGCTTACCATCTTCCGGACAGTAACGAGCAGCACATTACCCTAACTCCTGAAAATGTGGATTTTGCCAGACACGAAATTTTCCTGGAGCTTATGTCAATTTCAGATTTGAATACAGAGGAACTTAAACTTGAAAAAAACCCGGTGAGCAATAGATTGGTAATTTTAGGTAATATTAAAGATGCAGATATCCAGATTACTGATATGACCGGTAAAGTTATTTATAAAGAAAATAACACCCAATTGAAAAACAGAACTGAAATTGACTTAAAAGCAAGTACAGGTCTTTACATTCTCTCTGTATCAAACTCAAGCGGAAGTCAAAAAATTAAGTTTGTAGTACGATAATTCCTCCGTCAATTTTAATAGAGAAAGCCCGAAGATTTCGGGCTTTTTCTATTATTGTAATCCGGAAATACTTTCCTTGAGGGTTTTGATTTTTGCAAGTGAATCGGCTTCTTTTTTTCTTTCGGAAGCAATCACTGCCTCAGGGGCATTATTGACAAATCGCTCGTTGGACAGCTTCCCCTGTACAGATTTTAAAAAGCCTTCGGTGTATTTTAATTCTTCGGTAAGTTTTTTGATTTCATCTTCCACATTCACCGCTCCGGCAACTGGAATAAAATATTCATTGGATTTCACCCTGAAACTTAAGGCTCCATTTACTTTGTCTTCAACATAAACCAAGGAATCAATATTTCCAAGTTTTGTAATTACTGCATCAAAATCTTTGGTGAAGTTTTCGCCATTTATTATTGAAAGAGAAACTGCATCCTTAAATGGTATATTTTTTTCCTTTCTAATGGTTCTGATGCCCGAAACAACCTCAGCTACCAGTTCAAAATCTGAAATCATTGTTGAATCAAATAGCTTCATTTCAGGCCACTGATTTACAATTAACGCTTCTTCAGGTGTTCTTTCTGAAATGCTTTGCCAGATTTCTTCAGTCAAAAACGGCATAAATGGGTGCAACAACCTTAAATTGTTTTCCAGGGCTTCTATTACTCCGTTAAATGTTTTTCTGTCAATGGGTTGCCCAAAAGGTGGTTTAACCATTTCCAATAACCAGGAGCAGAAATCATCCCAAACCAACTTGTAAGTCGCCATCAAGGCATCACTGATTCTGTATTTACTGAAATGGTCTTCAATTTCAACCAAAGTGCTTTGCAATTTGGCATTGTACCACTCAAGGGCTTTTTGGGCATATTCAGGTTGGGCAATATCTGCTACTTCCCATCCTTTGATGAGCCTGAAAGCGTTCCATATTTTATTTGTAAACCCTTTACCTTGATTACACAATTGCTCGTCAAACAGCAAGTCATTTCCTGCAGAGGCACTTAGCAACAGCCCTACTCTCACCCCATCTGCACCATACTGGTCTATCAATCCCAAAGCATCGGGTGAATTGCCCAATGATTTGGACATTTTTCGGCGTTGTTTGTCCCTTACCAGTCCAGTGAGATAAACATTTTCAAAAGGGCGTTTTCCGGTGTATTCATAGCCGGCAATAATCATTCTTGCCACCCAGAAAAACAGGATGTCAGGCCCTGTAACCAAATCATTTGTTGGGTAGTAATAATTGAATTCTTCGTTTTCAGGGTCAAGTATTCCGCCAAAAACACTCATCGGCCACAACCAGGAAGAAAACCAGGTATCCAAGGCATCAGGGTCTTGAGTTAAATCGTTTTCCGAAAGGTTTGTATTCCCTGATTTTTTTCGCGCAAGCGAAAGTGCCTCCTCCCGGGTTTCTGCCACCACAAAATCGTCTTTACCATCACCAAAATAATAAGCCGGGATTTGCTGTCCCCACCACAACTGACGGGAAATATTCCAATCGCGGATGTTTTCCATCCAATGGCGGTAGGTATTGTCAAACTTTTTGGGAAATAGTTTTACTTCCTCGGTTTCAAGAACGGCTTTGATGGCAGGTTTTACTAAATCTTCCATTTTCAAAAACCACTGGTCACTCAGACGGGGCTCGATTACAGCTTTGGTGCGCTCGCTGGTTCCCACTTTGTGAAAATGGTCTTCCACTTTCAGTAAATGGCCTTTTTCTTCCAGCTCTTGTGTAATCAATTTTCTCACTTCAAAACGGTCTTTGCCTTCATAGTGCAAACCAAATGAGTTCAGGGTTCCGTTTGCATTGAAAATATCAACAATTTCCAGTTGGTGTTTGTCACCCAGCACTTTGTCATTTTCATCGTGAGCAGGTGTAACTTTTAAACATCCCGTTCCAAATTCCATATCCACATATTCATCTTCAATAATTGGTATCACCCTGTTGGCAATAGGAACTATAGCTTTTTTACCTTTAAGGTGCATAAAACGCTCATCATTGGGATTGATGCAAATGGCAGTATCCCCCAGTATGGTTTCGGGACGTGTTGTGGCAATTGTTAGAGTGTCACTGCTTCCTTCAATTTTATAGTTTACGTAATACAACTTCCCTTGTTGTTCTTCAAAAATCACTTCTTCGTCAGAAAGGGTGGTTTGAGCTTCGGGATCCCAGTTAACCATTCGATAACCCCTGTAAATCATTCCTTTATTATAGAGATCAACAAACGACTTGATGACTGAAGCAGACATATCATCGTCGAGCGTGAATTTAGTCCTGTCCCAGTCACAAGAGCAACCCAGTTTTTTTAGCTGTTCAAGGATAATGCCTCCGTGTTTATCAGTCCACTCCCAGGCGTGTTTTAAAAATTCTTCACGTGTTAAATCAGACTTATTGATGCCTTCATCTTTCAATTTTGCGACCACTTTGGCTTCGGTGGCAATGGAAGCATGGTCAGTTCCGGGAACCCAGCAGGCGTTAAAGCCTTTTAGGCGTGCTCTTCTGATCAAGACATCCTGAATGGTGTTGTTGAGCATATGCCCCATATGCAAGACGCCGGTAACGTTTGGTGGTGGGATTACAATGGTATATGGTTGCTTATCATTGGGAACAGAATGAAAATAATTATTATTCATCCAGTAGCCATACCACTTGTCCTCACTGGCTTTTGCATCATAATTGGAAGCGATGTTCATTTTTTGGTCTGATTTTTGAAATAGTATGCAAAAGTAGTTATTACTTCAAGATTATAAAAGTGTATTAATTAATTTGCTTGAAGTTTAAAAAGTAATTACTTTAGCAACTCTAAAACTTAGAAATTATGAAAAAATTAGTTTTGATTTTATTTGTTGGTATGATTGGTTATGCCACTCAAGCCCAAGTAGCAAAAATCACATTTGAACAAACTACCATAGATTATGGTGAAGTAGATAAAGGCTCTGACGGAGTTAGGACTTTCAAGTTTACCAACACCGGTGATGCCCCTCTTGTAATCGAGGACATCAAATCCACTTGTGGATGTACCATTCCAAAAAAACCAACAGGACCTATAATGCCGGGAGCTTCAGATATTATTGAAGTGAAGTATGACACAAATCGCACGGGACCTATTAGACGCTCAATCAGTGTGTATTCAAACGCTGAAGAGCCTATTATGACCTTGAACATTAGAGGTAACGTAAAAGGTTAATCCTCATAAAAAAATAAATATAAAGTCCCCTGTTCAGGGGACTTTTTTATTATAAATCCTTCAATTCAAAACGCACTTGTTGTTGAACACCATTTCTGGAAATTTTCATCCTGATGATCCTTCCTTCTTTTGAATAAAACAACTCATTGATTTCGTTGAGCGTGTATTGATATGCAGGCTTATTGTTGACTTCCAGAATTTCATCACCCACTTGAATTCCCGCGAGAGCTGCCGGTGAATTTTCCCTGATTTCAACCACTTCAAACAATTGCTTGAGTGATAATACCACGTTGGTACTCAGGTTTAAATTATAAACTGATAAGGTTTCACTTTGATTTAGTCCAAATGCGTCCGGTTTTACACCACTGCGTTCCCTAACCAATGCAAACCCACCTTGTTCTAGAGTGATACCACTCATATTGTAGTGAAAAGGATCCCTGAAATACCTGTTTCGCCTCAACTGAAGACTCTTGTTTGTATAATCAATTGTCCAGTTGAAACGCTTGAGGATTTCGCCTCCCAAACTGCCGTTTCGGTTTCCCATTTCCTTTACGATATCAAGAAAATCGATATCAGGATAAGAGGTGTTGACATTCTTCAGCTCAAAACTGTCTAAATTGAATTGATCTACCTTTGAGCGTTTGCCGTATATGTTCCCATTGATTCCCAAACCAAGATAGTCATCAAAAGAGTTTTCGGGAATGACAATGTTTTCATCACTGTTTTCAAATAACCACAATCCATCCCCTGAACCGGAATCAATGAGCAGATTAACCTCCATTTCCACTTCACCCTCCTGAAAACTTGCTGTGATATAGGGCTTGTCTGCCTGTAAAACCAAATCCTTTTCCACACACCTGCGGCAATTTCGCTTTCTGTAATGCTCGGGCAGGACAAACTTTATTTGTTCCCTAACATTATTGACTTCTACCACAAAATCTTTAAAAAAATCGTTTCCAATGATACCGTGAACGGGATGTCCCAACCGCGATGAAAAATTCAATGCACCGTCAAATACAACATAAATGGTTTGGTTGGTGCTTTTTGCCCTTCCAATCTGAATATTATTTCCTTCGCTTTTAAGGGCATCAACGGGCTCGCCTTTTCCCAAACCTCGCAACCTGATTACTGTATAATTGAACAATTCTATCTCTTCAGTATCTTCAAAACTAAAAATCACCGTTGAAGAAGCCCCGGTATCAAGCAAAAAATTAAGTGGTACACCATTGACTATAACGGGAATCAATATCAGGTTGTTGATGAGTTTAAAATCAATTCTATCCTGAGTTCGGTTTTTAGGAAATTCAAACGAACCCTGAGCCAGTAACGGGAAAACTGTGAAAAACAACAAACAAATGGTTATGTATCGCTTGATCTTCAAATCTTTTTCTATTTAGACGTCAAATAAATTCAAATGTGACTTTTTTAAGAATACTTTATAATGTACTTCAGTCATTAATTTAGCACAAAAATTATGCTATACTTCATCTAGGTTTTAAGGTAATCTGAATTAAATTTTGCAACTTTGCAACCTAAATTTACAAAACATGCCACAGATTTCAAACAAAGGAAAATCAATGCCCGAGTCGCCCATTAGAAAACTCGTTCCTTATGCCGATTTGGCACAGCAAAGAGGCCGCAAAATTTACTACCTCAACATTGGCCAACCCGATATCAAAACTCCCGAAGTCGCTTTAAACGCCATCAAAAACAACGATATTTCGGTTTTGTCATACAGCCATTCTGCCGGCTTTGAAAGTTACAGAAAAAAATTGGTTGTTTACTACAGCACCATCGCACCCGGCATCACCCACAACGACATCATTGTAACCACAGGCGGCTCTGAAGCCTTGCTTTTTGCCATGGGCAGCATCGCCGATGCCGATGATGAAATCATCATTCCTGAGCCTTTCTATGCCAACTACAACGGTTTTGCAACTGCATCGGGCGTGAAAGTGGTTCCGGTAATTTCAACCATCGAAAACAATTTTGGGCTTCCTCCGGTTTCTGAATTTGAAAAACTCATTACCCCAAAAACCAAAGCCATATTGATTTGCAACCCGGGCAACCCCACAGGATATTTATATTCCAAAGAAGAAATTGACCAGCTTGCAGGCCTTGTAAAAAAACACGATTTGTTCCTCATAGCAGACGAGGTGTACAGGGAATTTGCCTATGACGGCTTGGTGCATCACTCCATCCTTTCTGTTGCCGGAATTGAAGAAAATGCCATAGTGATTGATTCGGTTTCCAAGCGTTACAGTATGTGTGGTGCACGCATTGGCTGCATCGTTTCCAAAAACAAGGAAGTCATGGCTACAGCGATGAAGTTTGCCCAAGCACGTTTGAGTCCGCCCACTTTTGCGCAAATTGCCAGCGAAGCAGCACTGGAAACTCCTCAATCTTATTTTGACGACGTGATTACCGAATACAAAGACCGCAGGGATTTATTGGTCTCTGAGCTTCGAAAAATCCCCAACGTAAAAGTGGCCAATCCCGGTGGCGCCTTTTACTGCATCGCCGAATTGCCGGTCAATGATGCCGATGAATTTGCCAAATGGTTGCTTGAATCGTTTGAGTTAAACAATGAAACTGTGATGGTAGCACCCGCCGCCGGATTTTACTCCACCCCCGGTGCAGGAAAAAATCAGGTGCGCATTGCTTATGTCCTTAAAAAAGAAGATTTGCAAAAAGCAGTTGATATCCTTAAAGCTGCTTTGGAGCAATACAACGGTTAATGCAGATTCAGGAACATATCAACCTGAAACCCTACAATACATTTGGGGTGAGCGCTTACGCGAAATACTTTGCGGAAGTCAACACGGTTGATGAACTTCGTCAGGTTTTGGAAGATGCCCGTTTTCCGAAAAAATTTATTTTGGGTGGCGGAAGCAATATGCTCCTCACTCAAGATATTGACGCCCTGGTGCTTCACATCAACCTAAAAGGCATTGAAGTGGTTGCTGAAGATGATCACTATGTTCACCTGAAAATAATGGCCGGGGAAAACTGGCATCAACTGGTTTTGTTTTGCCTGGAACACAATTATGGCGGAATTGAAAATTTATCGCTCATTCCCGGAAACGTTGGTACTGCTCCCATACAAAACATTGGGGCTTATGGCGTGGAATTGAAAGATGTTTTTGAAAGCTGTGACGCCCTGCACAAACAAAGCCTGCAATTAAAAACCTTTTCACTTGCCGAATGCGAATTTGAATACCGCTCCTCTATTTTTAAAACCCGTGAAAAGGATAATTTTATCATCACAGCCGTCACGTTGAAACTCACTAAAAAAGAGCACAAACTACACACCGACTATGGTGCTATTAAAGACGAACTTGCCAACCTACAGGTGACTCATCCCACTATAAAGGATATTTCCAAAGCTGTCATTGCTATCAGACAATCAAAACTCCCTGACCCCAAAGAACTGGGCAACAGTGGAAGTTTTTTTAAAAACCCGGTGATTGACAAAGCTGCTTTTGAATCATTTATTTCCCGATTTCCCGAGGCTCCTTTTTACAAGGTTTCAGAAGAGGCTTATAAAATCCCGGCCGGCTGGCTGATTGAGCAAGCAGGCTTTAAAGGCAAACGCTATGGTGATGCCGGGGTTCATGCAAAACAAGCTTTGGTACTCATCAATTATGGAAATGCCAAGGGAGAGGAACTGCTGGCACTTTCAAAAACCATCAGGGAAACCGTGTTGAATCAATTTGGGATTGCTATCGAACCGGAGGTGAATGTGGTTTGAGTCACTTCAAAATTTTAAAACCATTTTCACAGCTTTCCCTTGCTAATTTCTTATCTTTGCAACAAACTTAATACAATGAAATTAATCCTAATCACACTTGCACTTTTAGCATTGGCTGTAGCCGGGATTGCCATAAAACTTTGGGCCAAAAAAGACGGTAAATTTGCCGGGACCTGCGCCAGTCAAAGTCCCTTTTTAAACAAACAAGGGGAAAATTGTGGCTTTTGCGGTAAAACCCCGGATCAGTTTGACAATTGCACAGAAGAAGTTCACACTAAATAAATACAATTAATCCGGCATGTTTTCGACCCTGCTCATTGCATTTGCGATTGTTGTTGTTTTAAACTGCCTGATTTATCTGTTTTTTGCAAATTATGCTTTTGCAAAACCCCAACTTCCCAACAAGCAAAACGGGTTTCCCATTTCGGTAATTATTTGTTCCAAAAACGAAGCCGAAAACCTCAAAAAACATATCCCGCTCTGGCTGGAACAGCAGTACCCCAACTTTGAACTTATCCTTGTCAATGATGCTTCAATTGATGAAACACTTGACGTTATTGAAGCTTTCGCCGAAAATGATGAGCGCATCAAAATTGTGGATGTGAAAAACAACGAAGCCTTTTGGGCCAATAAAAAATATGCACTCACCCTGGGCATCAAAAAGGCCAAAAACAATTACCTGCTCTTTAGTGACGCCGATTGCAAACCGGCTTCAAACCAGTGGATTCAACAAATGGCCAATCATTTTTCAGCTGAAAAACAACTTGTTTTGGGGTATGGTTCTTATGAGAAAAAGAAAGGTTTTCTTAACAGGCTCATACGGTTTGAAACGGTATTGACAGCCTTGCAGTATTTCAGTTTTGCAAAAGCAGGTTTGCCTTATATGGGGGTGGGTCGAAACTTGGCCTATACCTCAAAACTATTTTATGACAACAACGGCTTTATGAGCCATATGTACATTCGCTCCGGCGATGATGATTTGTTTGTTAATGAAGTGTCAACATCATCAAATGCCGCAATATGTGACACCCCTGAAAGTTTTACGGTTTCTGAACCAAAAAAAACCTGGAAAAGCTATATCACCCAGAAAAAAAGACACATCACAACGGCATCACACTATAAATTTTCGCATAAACTGCTTTTGTCTTTTATTTACACTGTTAACAGCTTATTCTGGATTGGAACGGCGGTTTCTTTTATATTTCTCCAATGGGAATGGGTAGCAGTTTTGGTCTTTTTTAGACTTTTGATACAATATATCGTCTTTGGCAAAACATTTAAAAAATTTCGCGAAAGCGGTTTGATTTCAATACTTCCCCTACTTGAAATAATGCTTGTTTGCTTTCAATTATTTATCTTTATCTCTAATAATTTCTCAAAACCCAAACATTGGAAGTGAACAAAAAAAAACTTCTGGAGCAAATACAACTTGCCAAACACGGCAAGCAATCGGCTTTTAATTTTCTTTTGGACACATACTGGAATGAGGTCTATGGGTTTCAACTTTCCCGGTTGAAAAATGAATATGAGGCTGAAGAAATAACGATAGAAACTTTCGCGAAAGCGTTTGACAAAATCAATACCTTTAAGGAAGAATACACCTTCAGCACCTGGTTGATTACCATTTCAAAAAACCTTCACATCGACAAAATAAGAAAAAGCAACTCGGGCATTCAAACACAAAGCTCTGAAGCCATGCAGCAGCAAGTGCAAAAAATAGCAGACGACTCCCCCAGTCCTGAAGACAACCTGATTACGCAACAAAACCTGGCTGAATTACTTCGGTTAATTAAAATGTTAAAACCCCATTATCAGGAAGTCATCAACCTGAGGTATTTTCAGGAAATGAGTTATAAGGAAATTTCTGAAAAACTAAATGAACCCATTAATAACGTGAAAGTAAAACTGTTGCGCTCAAAAAAACTACTGGCCGAAATCATTTCAAGCAACCGCTCTTAAATTGCTGTTAGAGCATACTGATTTAACCTTGTTTTCGTTATTCTTTTGTACATTTGCAGTCGATTAATAGCTATGGAAACCGAAATCATTAAAGCACCTGAAAGAACCCCTAAACCCAAGTGGTTAAGGGTAAAACTTCCCACAGGAAAAAAATACACCGAGCTTCGAGGACTTGTTGACAAATACAACTTGCACACCATTTGTACATCGGGCAGTTGTCCCAATATGGGTGAATGCTGGAGTGAAGGTACGGCCACATTTATGATTTTAGGGAACATTTGCACACGTTCCTGTGGTTTTTGCGGTGTAAAAACCGGTCGCCCTGAGACTATTGACTGGGAAGAACCTGAAAAAGTAGCACGCTCCATCAAGCTCATGAACATCAAGCATGCAGTTCTTACTTCTGTAGACCGTGATGATATAAAAGATATGGGTTCTATCATTTGGGCTGAGACTGTCAAGGCCATCAGACGAATGAACCCTGAAACAACATTGGAAACCCTGATTCCCGATTTTCAGGGCATCGAAAGACATATAGACCGCATCGTTGAAGTTGCTCCCGAAGTGGTATCCCACAATATGGAAACCGTAAAGCGTCTCACCCGCGAGGTGCGCATACAGGCCAAGTATGAACGTAGTCTGGGTGTGTTAAAGTACTTAAAAGAACAAGGCATCAACAGAACCAAAAGCGGTATTATGCTAGGCTTGGGAGAAACTGAAGAAGAAGTCATTCAAACAATGAAAGATTTACGGGATGTAAATGTTGATATAGTCACAATTGGCCAATATTTACAACCGTCAAAAAAACACCTTCCGGTGAAAGAGTTTATATTACCGGAGCAGTTTCAAAAATATGAGAAAGTAGGCTTGGAAATGGGCTTCCGTCATGTAGAAAGCGGGGCGTTGGTGCGTTCATCATATAAAGCTCATAAACACATTCATTAATTCAAGTTTCAAAACACAAAATGCCAAATAAAATCAAAGTTGCCATCAACGGTTTTGGAAGGATTGGGCGAAGTTTGTTTCGGCTTTTGCTGGAGCAAAATCAAATTGAGGTTGTTGCCATCAATGATTTGGCTGATGCCAGAACCCTAAGCCACTTGCTTAAGTATGATAGCATACATGGTGTTTTGAAGAAAGAGGTTTCACACACAAAAGACGGCATATTGGTTGACGAAAAGTTATACCCTCTCACTAATTATAGTTCCCCGGAACAAGCCCGGTGGAATGATGTTGATTTCCTTGTTGAAGCTACCGGAAAGTTTAAAAACACCGGTGATTTGGAGTGCCACCTGCAAAACGGTGCCCAAAAAGTAATACTCACCGTTCCGTCAGCTGATGACAACATCAAAACCATTGTAATGGGTGTGAACGAATCAACCCTTGACGGTAGTGAAACCATTATATCAAATGCGTCCTGCACCACAAACAATGCAGCACCAATGATTAAAATCATTGACGAGTTGTATGGTGTGGAACAGGCTTATATCACTACAATTCATTCATATACTACAGACCAGAGCCTTCATGACCAACCTCACAACGATTTGAGAAGGGCACGGGCTGCAGGACAATCAATAGTACCCACTACTACAGGTGCCGCAAAGGCTTTGACCAAGGTATTTCCACATCTCTCAAATGTTATTGGAGGTTGTGGCATACGGGTTCCTGTACCAAATGGTTCATTGACAGATCTGACTTTAAACGTGATAAATGAACCGGGAATTGAGGAAATTAACCTTGCATTTAAAACCGCTTCAGAAACTTATTTGAAGGGTGTACTACAATATACTGAAGATCCAATAGTTTCCATTGACATTGTTGACAACCCTCACTCATGTATATTTGATGCACAAATGACTTCGGTAATTGGCAGGTTTGTAAAAGTAATTGGGTGGTATGACAATGAAATGGGTTATTCATCCAGATTAATCGATTTAATTAATTACATTTCAAAGAAATAACTATCTTTACCTATTATAAGAATTATGATGAGGCGCTCCATAAAAGTATTATTTACCTCACTTTTTATTTTGTGTTCAATTTCTCTTTTTTCACAAGAGAATGTTGAAGAAACACAGGATACTGTTTCGCTTATACACCAACTTCAGGAAAGTGCTTATCAAGCCATCATTACTCAGAATTTGGACAATGTAATGCCCAAATTGCTAAGGGCAAAGGAACTTGCAAATGCTTATGATGATCCAAAGAAAAAAACACTGGTTTGTACTACTATTGCTTATTTCTACTATTCGATAAACAGTTTTAATTTAGCAAGTAGTGAATGTGCAAAAGCTATTAGCTATATTAAAGATGAAACAAACTCAAAAGAACTTGGTGTTGCTTATAGCCTTTATGGTTTAATTTCATTAAAAACCAATAACAAAGATAATGCAGAGCGCTATTTGGACCGAGCAGACAGGATTTTTCAGAATTTGAATGATGATGTAGAACTTGCTAAAGTCAAATACAAAAAAGGAATTTTTGCATATGAAGAAGAAAACATTCAAGTTGCACTTAATTATTTTGCTGCAGCTTTGGAAGTATTTGAAAATTCAAACATCCCTTTTTATGAATCCCTTGCCAATATGTATTTGGCCAAATGCCTAATTAGAATTCCAACTGCTACTGAGGCCGATAAGGAAGCAAACATCGACAAGGCAAAAATTGCAATTGACAAAGCTTTTGAAATAAGCAAAAAAAACAAATACCTAAAAACCGAAACAGAAAGTTATAAAGCTTATAGTGATATCGCATTTCTACAAGGCAGAACTGAAGAAGCCAATACCTCACTTAGAAATTTCATTGACAAAAGAGATGAACTTGAAGAAATTCACGCTTCAGTTTTAAGTAAAAACTTAAATTTTGAATCAAACAGTGAAGAGTTAAATGCCATCATAGCTCTTCAACAAAGTGACCTGGACCAACAGCAACGTTCAATTACCATGAACCGCTTTACTACCGGTTTAAGTGTAGCACTTATTATTATTCTCTCACTTCTTACACTTTCACTTTACAAGAACAATAATCTAAGAGCAAAAGCAAACAATCTTTTACAGGATAAAAATGATGAGTTGTTAATCGCAAAAGAAAAAGCAGAAAAAGCGTCACTGGCGAAAGCTCAGTTTTTATCAACTATCACTCACGAGTTGCGCACCCCAATGTATGCCGTAACCGGTTTGACACACTTATTGCTTGAAGAAAGCCCCAGAGAAGACCAGAAAGAACATCTTAATTCGTTGAAGTTTTCAGGCGAATACTTGCTTTCTTTAATAAACAATATCCTTGACTTGAATAAGCTTGAAGCCAACAAGGTTGAGCTTGAAAAGAAAACCTTCAGTCTAAAAAACAGGGTAGAAGATGTTTTAATTGCTTTAAAAAAATCTGCTCTGGATAAGAATAACAAAATCAGCCTTGAGTATGACGATAGTATTCCTCAGAAACTTGTTGGCGATCCGGTTGTTCTTTCACAAATTTTAATCAATCTTGTGGGTAATTCTGTTAAGTTTACCGAAAACGGAAAAGTATCTATCCGTGTAAAAAAATTAAGTCAGACAGACCGAAGTGTATTGCTCCATTTTGAAGTAGAAGACACAGGTGTTGGCATTTCATTGAAGAAACAAAAAGCGATATTTGAAAGTTTTACACAAGGTTCAGTTCAAATTAACAGAAAATTTGGTGGTACCGGTTTGGGGCTTTCAATTGTGAAGAACCTATTGAATTTAATGGACAGTAAAGTGCATCTGGAAAGTGAAATTGGCAAAGGCTCAAAGTTCTGGTTTGACCTGAAACTTAACATTTCTGATGAAAAACCCGAAACATCAAGCGCAGATGTTCTTACAAAAAGCTTAAGCTATGAAACGCTTGAGAATCTCAATATTTTGGTGGTTGAAGACAATAAAATTAACCAGATGATTACCAAGAAGATTCTTGAAAAAAACAAAATCAATTGTTCTGTTGCAGACAATGGCGAAGATGCCGTAAAAATGGCAAAGGAAAACAATTATGACCTGATCCTAATGGACATTCACATGCCAGGAATTAGTGGGATAGAAGCCACTCAACAAATCAGAGAGTTTAAACAGGAGATTCCAATTATTGCATTAACTGCTGTCACTATTGACGAAAACCTGGATGATTTTTACAAGGCAGGCTTCAACGAAATCATACCAAAACCATTTAAAACTGAAGAGTTTTTCGAAAAAATTTACCGCACACTTCAGCCCCAAAAAGTTGACAACTAATCTGTAATTTCTATTGATTCATTTTCTTCGGGTATTCCGGCTGCAGCATTGAAGATGCGCTTCATAAAGCCTTCCTCTTTGTATAAAAAAGAAACCGAAATTGGCAAGTAATACAATTCTGCCTTTTTAATTTTATCCTTCAGGCGCATAAAATCCTTTTCAGTAGTTAATATGATTTTTTCTTCATCAAGTTTGCTTATTTCAGATGCAGAAAAGTTGTGATGGTCTGCAAAGGATAAATGCTCAAAATTTAATTTAAGCCCGGTCAAATAATCAACCATCGGCTTGGGGTTCGCAATTCCTGTTACCAAAACAAAATTTTTATTTTCTAGATATTCAAAGTGTTTTACTTGACTCAATCCCTGAATCATATTAGCGTAAGCAATGGTTGAAAAATATACATGTTGATGTGGTTCCGGATTTAAATCATAGTGTATTTGTTGTTGCTTGGAATAAGGCAACTTTTCAGGGCATTTAGTAACGACAATTATATTAGCCCGACTTGCTCCTGCCCGCGACTCCCTGAGATTACCCGCCGGCAACAGCACATCATTGATGTACAAATCAGTATAAGAAGTGAGTAAAATGGTGTAAGAAGGCTTTACTTTTCGATGTTGAAAAGCATCATCGAGCAGGATGACTCCGGCCTGATCTTTAAGTTTATCGATACCACGTCTTCGGTCAGCATCTACAGCTACTATCACTTTTGGATATTTATGTTTGAACTGAAGCGGTTCATCGCCAACCTCTTCAACCGTATGGTGCTTTTCAACAAGCAGGAACCCTTTTGTTTTTCGTTTATAACCCCTGC
Organism: uncultured Flavobacteriaceae bacterium; assembly: GCA_964469175.1. GTDB lineage: Bacteria > Bacteroidota > Bacteroidia > Flavobacteriales > Flavobacteriaceae > Planktosalinus. The sequence continues at coordinate 145,010 of CAYXXY010000002.1, read as the reverse complement.
TCAAAACCGCCACATTGTATTCTTCTTTCAAAATTGAAATTAGAAATTCAATCATGGGCGACTTACCAGTTCCACCCACGTTAAGGTTACCAACGCAAATGACCGGAATATCATATTCAGTACTTTCAAAGTACCCTTTTTCAAATAAAAAATTTCGGAAAGAAGTTACACCATCATAAAGTATCGAAAAGGGGAATAATATTTTCCTGAGTTTGTTCATCACAACGAAAATATACTTTTTTATCTTTACCGTAAAATACTGCCTATGATTATTCAAGATGTTATTCGTTTTTTTGAAGAAATTGCCCCGCTACACTACGCTGAAGACTTTGACAATGTGGGTTTGCTAGTGGGCGATAAAAATACTGAAGTGACTTCCATACTGGTGACTCACGACACGCTGGAGGAAGTGATTGATGAGGCCATTGCAAAAAATTGCAACCTGATTGTGAGTTTTCACCCCATACTTTTTTCAGGGCTAAAAAAAATCAATGGAAATAATTATGTCGAACGGGTGGTGATTAAAGCCATTCAAAACAACATTGGTATTTTTGCCATTCATACTGCATTTGACAATGCCTGGAACGGGGTGAATGCAATTATCTGTAAAAAGCTGGGGTTAATCAACCAAAAAGTATTAATTCCTAAAAAAGAAACCATAAAAAAACTCATCATTTTTGTGCCTAAAGCACAAGCTGAAAGTTTGAGAATGGCACTTTTCAATGCCGGTGCGGGAAGCATTGGCAATTATGACCATTGCAGCTTTAATATTGAGGGCACAGGAACTTTCAGGGCGGGTGAAGGAGCCAATCCCACTTTAGGAAAGAAAGACAAAACCCATTTTGAACCTGAAACTCAAATAGGGATTACTTTTCCCGCCCACCTTGAAGGAACCATTTTAAATGCTTTGCAAGAAAATCATCCCTATGAAGAAGTGGCTTATGAAATAACCACACTAGAAAATGTCAATCAAAAAATCGGTATGGGGATGATAGCCGAGCTTCCGGAAGCCATGAAAGAAGAAGATTTTTTACAATTTGTAAAAAAAACGATGCAGAGCGGCTGTATTAAACACAGCAAACTTACCGGAAATAAAATAAAAAAAGTGGCTGTATTGGGTGGTTCAGGCGCATTTGCCATTGAGGCTGCAAAACGCGCCGGTGCTGATGTTTTTTTGACATCAGATTTGAAGTATCACGACTTTTACAAAGCTGAAAATCAATTTATAATTGCAGATATTGGTCATTATGAAAGTGAACAATTCACAAAAAATGAATTAGTTGACTTGCTTACCAAAAAAATCACTAATTTTGCACCTGCCTTTGAAAAAGGAAAAATAAAAACATCAGAAGTAAACACCAATCCTATCAAGTATTTATAAGTATGGCACAAAAAGCTGAAGCAACAGTAGAAGAAAAATTAAGAGCTTTATTTGACTTGCAACTGATCGACTCAAAAATTGATGAAATCAGAAACCTGCGTGGAGAACTTCCACTTGAAGTGAGAGACCTTGAAGATGAAATCGCCGGCTTAACAACCCGAATTGACAAGCTAAAAGCAGACCTTCAATCTACAGAGGATGCCATAAAGGAAAAGAAAAACCAAATTGAAGAGTCTAAAGTACTCATCAAAAAATACACTTCTCAGCAGGACAATGTTCGCAACAACAGGGAATACAACTCTTTAAGCAAGGAAATTGAATACCAAGAACTTGAAATTCAACTGGCTGAAAAACACATTAAAGAGCTTAAAGCCCAGATTGAGCACAAAAGCGAAGTGATTAATCAGTCACAAGAACGTCTTACTGACAGAGAAAGCCATTTGTCCCATAAAAAAGCTGAGCTAGACAAAATCTTAGGTGAAACTGAAAAAGACGAACAAGCTCTTTTAAATGAAGCTGAAAACTACAAATCACAACTAGAACCACGTTTGGTTAACGCCTATGAGCGCATTCGTAAAAACGTAAAAAATGGACAGGCTGTAGTTACCATTGAAAGAGGTGCCTCAGGTGGTTCTTTCTTTTCTATACCTCCTCAAGTTCAAGTTGAAATTGCCTCTCGAAAAAGAATAATGACAGACGAACATAGTGGTAGAATCTTGGTTGACTCTGAACTTGCCGAAGAAGAACGTCAAAAAATGGAAAAATTTTTCAATAAGCTTTAAGCTAAGTTCACTTTAAAATTTAACAAAGCCTTCCCAGATGCGGAAGGCTTTTTTTGTATTTTTAAAAGAAAACTATGAAAAAGTTTCTAGTACTTTTCGCCCTGATTGGCGGAATAATGAACGTCTCCTGCCAGAATGCTTTTGAAAAAAATAAAACGGAAGAACTGGAAAAGCAAAAAACCATCAAACCTGTTCAAGTTCCTGAAGAAAACGGATTGAAGAAAGCTTACTTTGCCAGCGGTTGCTTTTGGTGTGTCGAGGCCATTTATGAAAGTGTACATGGTGTAGAAGAAGCCATTTCAGGCTATTCCGGCGGGCATACCAAAAACCCCACCTATGAAAGCACAAACACAGGCATAACCGGTCATGCAGAAACAGTTGAAGTGATTTATAACCCAAATAAAGTGAGTTTTGCTACTTTGGTTGATGTGTACTTTGCATCTCAAAACATTACACAGCTAAACGGACAAGGACCCGACATTGGCTCACAATACCGCTCCATTATCTTTTATCAGAACGAGGATGAAAAGCAAATCATTGATTCAAAAATCAAAGCAATAAATGACACACTGGGAAATAAAAAAGTTGCGGCTCAGGTTTTTCCATTTGAAAAATTCTGGATAGCTGAAGCCTACCACCAAAATTTTGAACGCAACAACCCCACTCATCCATATATAATCAACGTTTCCATCCCAAGACTCAACCGCTTTAAGTCAAAAATGCCGGAAGTTCTCAAAGAAAACAATTGAATATTTATGGCCATGAATTTTAGCAAACTTCAACTCCAAGACAATGATATTAATTACACTAAAAAAAACTGACTTTAGAGATTACAGATTTAATTTTAAATACATAGATTTTATTCAAAACAATATCTCGCTTTAACACTTTTGAAATATTCTTTAACTTAATCCACCAAAAGGAGTTAACATTCAGTTAAATAGAAAAAAATTAATCAACAATCTTTTATCTTTAGTCTACTAATCACAAAAATTAAATATCATGAGAGACTTAATTTCACTTATAATTGTATTGCTCATTATCGGATGGCTAGTTGGATATTTTGCCTTTTCCATTGGAGGATTAATCCATATTCTTATTGTTTTAGCGGTAATTGGTATTCTATACCGTTTGGCGACCGGAAGAAGACTTTAATTAACCTTTAAAACCAAATAATATGTTACGTAAAATTTTAAGTATTTTTATTGTACTCACGCTTTCTTTAGCTTACACAAGTTGCAGGGAAAAAACTCCCGAAGAAAAGATTAAAGACGGCTTTGAAGAAGTTGGTGAAGGTATTGAAGACGCTATTGACGGTGATTAATCTTCAACCTAAATTGAAATTTAAAACCCTTCCCTAAACAGAAGGGTTTTTTATTTTTCATTTATACTCAACAAAAGCTACTTTTGTATCTTTACACAAACTACTTTTTATGTTTAAACCTGCTTTTGTCATATTCATAAGTCTTTTACTTTTTTCTTGCAAAGAAAAAGTTTCCGAAAGATCAGAAACAAAGCCTCTTCATATTAATGATATCATTGCAATTGCCCATGGAATTGAGCATTGGCCAAAAGTGGAAGAATTGCACTTCACCTTTAATGTAGAACGAGGCGAAAACCACTTTGAACGCTCCTGGATTTGGAACCCCAAAACCAAAGACATTACCAGAATTCAAAATGAAGACACACTGAGATACAACCAAAATCAAATGGACAGTATCGCATTAAAAACTGATGCAAATTTTATCAACGACAAATACTGGCTATTAGCACCATTTAATCTGGTTTGGGATGAAGGCACAACATTTACTCAAAAGGACAGTGCAACAGCCCCCATTAGCAAAAAGATTATGCAACAACTCACCGTGGTTTATGGTGATCAAGGCGGATATACACCCGGGGATGCTTATGACTTCTTTTTTGAAAACGATTTCTTAATCAAAGAGTGGATTTTTAGAAAAGGCAATGAGTCCACTCCCGGCATTACAACCACCTGGGAAAATTATGAAGACCATCAAGGTTTAAAAATCGCTACTATGCACCAAACCAGCGATGGTTCCTTTAAACTCTATTTCACCAACATTGAAGTAAAAACAACTGATGAATAATTTTGAACCCACCTTGGCTTTCGCTAAAGCACAAGACCGGCAAGACCCTTTAAACCGCTTTCGCGAAAAATTCCACATCCCCAAAGATGCCAACGGTAACGATATCGTTTACCTCTGTGGGAACTCGCTGGGCCTACAACCCAAAAACACCCAAAAATACATACAGGAAGAGCTTGACGATTGGGCTAAGTTTGGCGTGGAAGGCCATACTGAAGCCAAACACCCCTGGATGCCCTATCACGAATTTTTAACCAACAGCATGGCTAAAATCGTGGGAGCAAAACCCGGCGAAGTCGTCATGATGAACACACTCACCACCAACTTGCACTTGTTGATGGTTTCTTTTTACCGCCCCACTAAAACCAAATACAAAATCCTGATAGAAAGCGATGCCTTCCCGTCAGACAAATATGCTGTGGAATCTCAACTAGATTTTCACGGTTTTGACCCAAAAGGTGGCTTAATACTTTGGAAACCCAGAAAAGGCGAAGAACTCTGCCGTTTTGAAGATTTTGAAGAAATCATGAAAGAGCAAGGTGACGAAATCGCTTTGATTTTAATTGGCACAACAAATTATTATACCGGACAGTCCTTTCCCGTTAAAAAAATAACGGAATTGGGTCACAAACACAATTGTATAGTTGGTTTTGACCTCGCTCACGGTGCCGGAAACATTCAACCCAACCTGCACGACAACGGCCCCGATTTTGCCGTGTGGTGCAGCTACAAATACCTCAACAGCGGTCCAGGCAGCCTCGGTGGGCTTTTCGTTCACGAGCGCCACGCAAATAACCCGGAATTGAAACGCTTTACCGGATGGTGGGGACACAACAAAAAAACACGATTCAATATGCGGCAGGAGTTTGACGTGCTCCCCGGGGCCGAAGGCTGGCAATTGAGCAATCCGCCGATATTGTCAATGGCGGCCATTAGAGCATCGCTTGACATTTTTGAAGAAGCCGGTATGGATAACATCATCGCCAAGCAAAAAAAACTCACCGGCTATCTGGAGTTTTTACTCAACGATTTGCAAAACGACCGCATCAGCATCATAACGCCGACAAATCCTGATGAGCGCGGCTGCCAGTTGTCACTTGCCGTAAAAAATGCTGAACGTAGCCTACACGACAAACTCACCAAAGCAGGCGTCATCAGCGACTGGCGCGAACCTGATGTGATTAGGGTGGCTCCTGCCCCGCTTTACAATTCGTTTGAAGATGTGTTTTTGATGGTGGAGCGATTGAAAAAGTGTTTGGAATAAGATTTTTGATAATTTAAAACAGATTCTCGCCTAAGCGGGAAATAGATATGAAACAACAAACCATACTTATCATAGGTGCAGGGCTTTGCGGCTCGCTGCTTGGCCTAAGAATGGCACAGCGCGGTTACAATGTGCAACTCATTGAAAAACGTCCCGATTTAAGAAAACACGACATTGGTGCCGGGCGTTCCATCAACCTTGCTTTCTCAGACCGTGGCATGAAAGGTATGAAACTCGTGGGTCTGGAAGAAAAAGTCAAACAACTCTGCATCCCCATGTTTGGGCGTATGATTCACGACCTAGAGGGCAACACTTTTTTAAGCCGCTACAGCGGACGCGAGGAAGAATATATCAACTCCATTTCCCGTACAGGATTGAACGCCTTACTGCTTGACGAAGCCGAGAAAATGGAAAACATCACTATGGCATTTAACCACAGTTGTAAAAAAGTTGACCTTGAAGAAGGCATCGCCTCCTTTTATGATGAAGAAAATGAAAGGGAAATATTACTGAAAGGAGACATCGTTATCGGCACAGACGGGGCCGGTTCTGTTTTGCGGCAAAGTATGTATTTACACAAAAAGTTTTTATTCAGCTTTTCGCAAAACTTTTTGACACATGGTTATAAGGAACTCTCGTTTCCTCCGGCTAAAGATGGTGGTTTCCTCACCGAAAAAGGTGCACTGCATATTTGGCCACGAGGCGAAAATATGCTCATTGCACTTCCCAATCTTGACGGAAGTTTTACTGTTACGCTTTTTCTTTCGTGGAGCGAAGGCGAATACAATTTTGACAACCTCAACACCCCGGAAAGGATTACCGAATATTTTGAAAAATTTTATCCCGATGCGCTGGCTTTGATGCCACAATTGGCTACAGAGTTTTTTGAAAATCCCACAGGTGCCCTGGGCACGGTAAAATGTTATCCTTGGAGCAGTTATGGCAAAACACTCCTAATGGGTGATGCCGCTCACGCTATCGTGCCGTTTTACGGGCAGGGAATGAATGCTTCCTTTGAAGATGTGGTAGTTTTTGACGAAATTTTAGACCAACACGAAGGCGACTGGCATAAGGTTTTCACCGAATATGAAAAAGAACGCAAAAAAGACACTGATGCCATTGCCGACCTTGCTTTAGATAATTTTCACGAAATGAAAGCCCATACAGCAAGTCCGTTGTTTCAGGAAAAAAGAAAACTGGAAACCGCCTTTGAAAAGGAATTCCCGTTTGAATATTATTCAAAATACTCACTGGTAACCTTCAATGAAAGCATCCCCTATTCTGAAGCGATGCGAAGGGGAAGGGCGCAGGATAAAGCCATTTTGAACTTGCTGGCTGATGGAAAAATCAATTTGGATAATCCATTAAGAGATATTCTTGAACTTGTAAAACGTGAAACCGAAAGAATTTTACACGATGACGCTATTGCAAAAAATTTAATGTAAATGAGAAAGGAAGAAATCGCAAACATTCTAGACCAAGCCGCAAAAAATGCGAAAGCCGTTTCGCAAATGGCTGCTGCAAATCAAATGACCTTGGAAGAGGCTTATGAAATTCAACGGATGGCCATTCAGCTGAGGGTGGAGCGCGGAGAAAAAATCACCGGTTATAAACTCGGATTTACCAGCAAAGCAAAAATGGAACAGATGGGTGTCCACGACCTCATCTGGGGCATATTAACCGATGAGATGGAATTGCAACAAGGCGAAACTGTAAACCTCAACCGCTGGATACACCCCAGGGTGGAGCCCGAAATCGCTTTTCGCGTAAGCAAAGACATCAACAGAAAATTGTCACTTGATGAGCTTCCCGAATACATAGACGCCATGGCACCGGCACTGGAAATTATTGACTCCCGTTATGAGAATTTTAAATTTTCGCTTGAAGATGTTGTGGCAGACAATTGCTCTTCAACAGGTTATGTGATTGGAGACTGGCAACCACTTTCAACCGGGATTTCAAATCTGAAAATGGATTTATTGGTTGACAACAACATCGTGGAAAGCGCCTCTTCGGCGGCTATTCTGGACAATCCGTTACAATCAGTTGTGGAGTTGAGCAGACTGGCGTCTCAAGCAGGGTTGACCGTTAAAAAAGGTCAGGTTATTTTAGCCGGAGCAGCCACAGCGGCAGTATTTTTAAAATCACAACAAACACTGACTGTTCAAGTAGAAACAATGGGAAGCGTGAGTTTTAAAACAAACTAAAACTACTCTTCTTTAACTTTTGCAAACACATTTTGAGAGGGTTTGCCCTCGCTGTCTTCAGTATCTATAATCAGGTTATTGTCTCCATCAAAACTGGCAAGCATACTTTTTCCATCGCTGTTGAAGAGGTACATTCCGTCTCGCGAGGTTCTAGATAAAGTTCCGAAGTTTTGAACAGCATCACCTTTCTTCAGATAAAGCACAAAACCATCGTTTGTGGTTTCAAGATAATATCTTTGCTCATTGTGGGTATAGGATGGCAGGTTGTTTGTGTCAATTTGTATTAGTGGGACTGTTGCAGGTTTCACCTCAATTCTTTGAGAAGACACAATAGCTGCGTCTCTTTTTTCAACGCTCTCACGATAAGCATCCAAATCACCTTGTCTTACTCCAAGTATATCGATGCTTCTGAAAGCTCTTCTTATGGCTTCATGATAGCTTTTACGGTACTCCTTTTCTTTACTTGTTCCCGGTTCTGAAAGAAAGACTACATTATTGTTACAGTCTTTTAGTACAACTGTAATAGTAGTTTGAAACATATTTGAATCAAAAATCAAATCAGCAAAAAGTCCCTCGCATCTGGGCAATCCTCTTAATTCAACATCATAAATCGAATTGAAACCTGCTTCTCTAAATAAATGCCTGATAAGAGTATTCACTTGATACTGATCAGCACCCCTTTGAAATTCAAATTGCTGAGGAACTACTACATAAGCATAATCGTTTAGCGACTTTTGGCTGAATACATTAAAACTAAAAAAATTAAAAAGAAGTAATGTAATGACAATTTGTTTCATAATGTTTAAAATTTAAAAATCAGACTAATACTTTAGGTTAAACCCTAATTGCAAAGATAAACTATTTGCTTTAGCAAGATTTCCATATCTTAATATATTATCAAACCCCATATAGACATTAAACTTTCCGAAATCCCCGACTGCCATTAACCCTATATTATCAAACGAATAATTATCAGCTGTATAAGTGATTTTTCCAGCAAGAAATTCTGCAAACCTTCTGTAATAAAATAAAGTGGCTGCATATTGTGGTGCTTTGGGCCTGAAAATGGAATACAATTGAACACCAATTGACTGGCTGCCAAAATCACCTTTCCCCATGGAATAGCAATCACAATCCTGACTACCAAATGACCTTCCAAAATGATACTGAAGACCGGCATTCAACTTTAAGGGTCTCATTACTGTATAACTATTGTAAAGTGTATCTACAGGCACACTTTCTTTAATTTCATCTTCCAGGTTTTGATAATAAGGAAAGGTTTGTTCTCCATCCTGAAGTGGTGGAAAAATCAGGTTAATTCCTGTCAAATTATAACTTCCGTGTGCACGATAATTTTCTACGTCTTTTGTGTGGAATACTGCTCCAAAATCTAAAATACTGGCGCTGGCCAACCAGTTTTTATTGATTTCATAAGTTGCCCCAACATCGAGACCCACTCCAAGGTTTCCTCCCAGAAAAGCCCTTCCCAGAGCATGGTTCACTACATTTCCGGGTGCATTCACATTGTCGTTATCTATCAAAGGTGCAATTCCTGAAGTTTGCACCTGCACGTCGGCATTTTGTAGCAAATGGTCATAAATATTGACTGTTCCGTCACTTAAGCGGGTTACAAACGTGCCTTGATTGGTTGTGCTTCTAAAATTAAACACACTTGAATACAACTTAAATCTTGCACCAACAGTGAGCTTGTCTGTTAATTTTTTATTGGCACCAAAATGAAATACTGTTAGAAAGTCACCTGAAGAATTGAGTTCACTTAAATCAAATTCATAATCGATATAATCCCGGTTTCCCTCCCAGCCCAGAATGGCCAAGTCTCTTGGAAAATAGGTTATCATATCAAATTCCTGATAAATTCCGGCAGAAAAATAATAGTCGCTTTGATTGCGCCAGCCAAAATTAATGATCTCCAATTGCTGGGTTACCGTAAAAAAATCGGTGTTTTTCATGCTGAAAATCGCCGATGTAATTCGGGCATTAATATCGGTTGTTGCCGAAGTTTGAAAAATATCATAAACCGTCACCCCTGACGAGCCACCATTTAAATGCAAATGTGAAAAAAACGGTATGCCATAGTGCTTATCATATGGAACAATTCCACCGGGATTGACTAAAAGCGATTGCGGAACTTCAGTCATTCCATACAAGAGTTGCTTGTTTTGGGAAAACCCCAAAACCCCTGTCAAAAAGAACGATATGACCAAAAAGCGAATCATATTAAAGGTCTGAAATTTCCAGATAGTAAATGGTTTTTGACTGCAGGTTCAAGATACCTTCCAGATTTTGATTGTTTGTCTGGAGGTTTATAGTAACTATTACTTTTTCGTTTTGGGTTAGTAATCCTACATCTGTTTGATTAATAGTTTGTATAAATTCGGTAATAATCTCACTGCCGTCTTCGCTCATTTGTATTGGGAAATTAATCTCATAATAGGGCACATTGTCTTCAGAAAGAAAAGTAAAATTGGCATCAAGACCCACAGGAAAAGAGTTGGTCACTCTAAAGAAAAACTCTGCTTCCTTAATGTTATCAACGGCAAAATCATCATTGAGAAAACGAATTTCGGTAGTATCAACAACTGTAAGACTGCCTTCAAAAAAAGGATTGTCCTGAAAATCATCAATCTGTAAAGTAAAATGAATAAAATTGACTTCAACAACAGGGTTGATAACAACATCATCCAGTTGATTAAAATCTGTATCTTTTACACAGGATAAAAAACAAAGGGAAAGCAGGAGAAAAAACCAAAAATATTTGAGCATGTCTTTGGGGATTTAAATACAAACAAAACGTTTAAAACAAAGGTGTATTGTTAGTTACTTTAACATTTAACCTTGGTTTAACCCTACATACTAAAACAAACTTTTTATTTCCAGTAAGTTTTTTGCAACTATTACTCCCTCTTCTTGCACACCGTTCTGAGAAAAAAATAATGTGTGCATCCCAACGGCTTTGGCTCCTAATACATCTGCCTCCAGATTGTCACCAATCATCACGCTTTTATCAGGAGTTGAATTGGCCTGTTTGAGTGCATATTGAAAAATCAACGGATTGGGCTTTTTTACACCCACCCGTTCAGAATTGGTCACGGTTTGAAAATAGGGTTCTATTTTTGAATTTCTCAATTTTAGAGTCTGAACCTCTTCAAAACCATTGGTAATAATATGAAGCTTATAATTGGGTTTCAAATAGTCCAGTAATTCATTGGTTCCGGGAAACAAATGATTGTTTAACGGCAAATATTCGATGTAAGATTTGGCAAGACTATCTATAATTTCAATTGGAAAAGCCATTCCAAGTTTTGCAAATGCATCGTTTAAACGACCGCGGCGAAGTTGCTGTTTTGTAATTTCTTCATCGCGATACAGTTTCCAGTACTGCATATTGATGGGTTCATACACATCAAGAAATAAGGGAATGTCAATTTCAATTTTGTGCAGTTCAAACACTTTATAAAAAGCCAATGCAGAATTTTTCTCAAAATCCCAAAGGGTATGGTCCAAATCAAAAAAAATATCGGTGATGGAATGGTGTTTAAACATAACTTAAAGCAGGTTTTCATCGGCGAAGCTAAAGTAAGCCTTTTCTGTGATGATGACATGATCAACTACTTTAATATCGAGGTTTTCTCCGGCGATTTTAAGCTTTCGCGTAAGCATTTTGTCCGGTTCACTGGCTTGCAGTGCTCCTGAAGGATGATTATGAACAAGAATCAATCCTGTTGCTCCCACTTCAAGTGCTGTTTTTAAAGCCAGGCGCACATCGACCAGTGTGCCGGTGATTCCGCCTTTACTGAGCTGCTCTCTGTGTATGATTTTATTGGAATTGTTGAGATAGATAATCCAGAATTCTTCGTGAGGCAATTCCCCGATTACAGGTTGCATCAACTCAAAAACGGTGCGGCTTGAGGTTACTTTGTTCAACTGAACGGCCTCTTCTGCCCGGCGTCTTCTCCCCAGTTCCATAGCTGCTGCAATGGTTATGGCTTTGGCCTCTCCTATACCTTTAAACTCCATCAATTGCTTGATGGTTAATTTTCCCAATTCACTCAGGTTATTCCCGGCTTTTGCCAAAATGCGCTTGCTCAAATCCACGGCACTTTCGTCTGTGTTTCCGGAAGCAATCAGAATGGCAATTAGCTCGGCATCACTCAGGGCGGCACGTCCTTTTTGAAGCAATTTTTCCCTGGGCCTGTCATCTTCAGACCAGTTTTTTATGGAAAATGAATGTGTCTTTTTTTGATTCATGTCAATTCGTTGCATAAAGATAAACATGTATCTTTAAATCCTGAAATATATTTATCACTATGCAATCACTTTTTAATGAACAGGCTTACGCCGAAATTCTGGAACGATTAGACAGCCTCAGCCCGGAATCACAACCCCAATGGGGCAAGATGGATGTTGCCCAAATGCTGGCACATTGTAGTGAACCACTGAAAGTACCGTTGGAAAAACTCACTTTGGCAAAACCCAATCCTGTAATGAGGTTCCTTTTTTCCTTTTTTAAAAAATCACTCTATGATGACAAACCCTGGAAACAAGGATTACCCACTTCCAAAGAATACAAAATCGTGGATGAACGTGATTTTCAAAAAGAAAAAGAAGCTTTAAAAACACTGATTCAAGAATTTTATTCTGAAAGAAACAAAACCGAATGGCCACCGCATCCATTCTGCGGGCATTTTACCACCGAGCAGTGGGGCAAAATGCAGTATAAACATTTGGATCATCATTTCAGACAGTTTGGGGTTTAGTCCTCCCCTTACACTTCGGCTCCGCTCAGTGACCGGAGAGATAGTAATTTAAAATCTAAAGTTGCTTTTTAACTTTGCTCAACCACCAATTCTAAAATCATTAATCTTAAATCATTAATCTTAAATCGTTAATCTTAAATCGTTAATCTTAAATCCCTAATCCCTTGTATCCACCAAAATACCATCAGGAAGACGACATAAAAAAAATGATTGCGGTCATAGAGGCATATCCTTTGGGGATGCTGGTTTCTGTGCTTGACGGAAAACCGCTGGTGACGCATATCCCCATTATTTACAACCACAGGATTCAAAAATTGGTTGCGCATATTGATAAATACAACCCGCAGGTTGAGACTTTGAAGGATGGCGCGGAAGTCACCGTGATTTTCAGGGGGCCTGATGCATATATTTCACCCAGCATCTATACCACCACCCAACTGCCCACTTGGAATTATATTTTTGTACACCTCACGGGAACCATCACCTTAATCAATGACCCGGAGGAAGCAAAGAAAACAATGATTGCCATGACCGAATTCCTGGAGGGGGCAGCACAAAAATACGTTTTGGAACCCGACAACAAACGTATGGAAGGTGCCGTAAACTACATCAAGGCTTTTGAGATTGAAATCACGCATTGGGAAGGCAAGTTTAAACTCTCACAAGACAAAGTAAAACAAGACCAACTCAATGCCAAAGAAGCGCTTAAGCAAAATGCCAAAAAGGATAGGGATGGGTTTATTGGGGGGATGTATAAAAGCGACTGATAATGTTTCAATTATGGTATTGCAATAGCTTCCAGTCTTTTTTCCCAATTGTGTTGCTCGCTGTTTATGCTTGAATACTTTCTCAAAATCTCTCCAAAAATTTCACTGTAATATATATAATCCTTACCCGGAAAAATTGTTCCGTCTGAATTTGATTTAGCATAGACTTCATTAATAATGCAATCAAGAGAGCCCAACAATTCATGATTAAGAGATTCTTCACCGGGCAATAATTTGCCAAAAAAGCTAAATTGGCTTAGTTCATTTATTAAATACTCATTATTTATTTCTTGACTTGAAAACAAAATTGTGCCATCAAGATTAATCAGATAGCCCAAAGAATCTCTCACATATGTAGTAATAACACCCTCAACAGGACAAACCGAACAATGTTGGTCTCCGTGGGAGGTTTCAGTTTCTAAAATAAAGTAATCAAGACCGTTAATTGTAGTAGTTCCATTGTAATATAAAAAAGTTTCAGCTCCAGTGAACTCAAAGTCATCTGTATTTTCAATTCTCTTAAAATATTTGTAATACCAGAATGTACCGACTGCACCAAATTTAAAAAAACTTTCTTCCGGAATATTATGCTGTGGATTAGCATCATCATTTGAACTGCAAGCCAAACTTAATATTAAAATACACACTATTAAAATTACTCTATTCATCTCATTTAGTTTTGGTTAATTATGAATAAAACGAGGTTTAACTCTGCTTATTATTGAACATACTTCTTACCTCCTCAAAATCCAATCCGCCATAATTACCGCTACTCATCAACAGCAGGGTGCTGTTTTTAAGCTCTTGTTGAAAGAGAAACTCTTTAAACGCCTTGGGCTCTGTGAAAATAATCAAATCATCACGTTGAAAAGCGTTTGCGATTTGCTCTTGGGAAATGGGTTTCAGTTTTTTGATTTCCACGGCGTAGGGCGAATAAAACACCACGGCTACATCAGCATCATCGAGGGCGCCTTGGTATTCTTTTAAAAACTCGGGGTTTAAGCTGCTATACGTATGTAGTTCCAGACAGGCAATAAGTTTTCGGTCGGTATATTGGTTTTTTACGGCTTGGGTGGTTGCTGACACTTTGGAAGGGGAATGGGCAAAATCTTTGTAAGCAACTGCTGTGGAGCTTTCAGCAATTTTTTCGAGGCGTTTTGATGCACCTTTAAAGGTGGCAATGACCTCATAAAAATCGTCCTCATCCACACCCAGGTGCTGGCATATCCATTTGGCACCGGCAAGGTTGTTGAGGTTGTGATTGCCAAATATTTCTATGGGCATGGGGCCTTCAGGGGTTTCTAAAAGAGTGACTCCTTTTTCTATGGCGTATTCCGGGGTTTGGTATCCAATTTTTCTAATGGTGTTTTCTGAAGCTTCCACAACACGCACAACTTCGGGGTCTTCTTCATTGTAATTGATGCTGCCTCCTTTTACGATGGAATCGACAAATATTTTGAATTGCTCCACATAATTTTCATAAGTAGGGAAAACATTGATGTGGTCCCAGGCTATACCGCTGAGCAAAGCGATATTGGGTTTGTAAAGGTGAAATTTTGGTCGCCTGTCGATGGGTGATGACAGGTATTCGTCACCTTCGAGGACGATAAAATCGTTTTCGTCAGTCAAGTGAACCATGGTATCAAAACCTTCCAACTGGGCACCCACCATATAATCTGACGGGATGTTATGATAATTCAGCACGTGGAGTATCATTGCCGTGATGGTGGTTTTACCGTGGCTTCCGCCAATGACTACCCGGGTTTTGTTTTTGGAATGTTCATAGAGGTATTCTGGATAAGAATAGATTTTTAGTCCGAGTTCCTGTGCTTTGACGAGTTCGGGATTATCGGCTTTTGCGTGCATACCAAGAATGACTGCATCGAGATGGGATGTGATTTTTTCGGGAAACCATCCAAAGTTCTCAGGCAATAATCCTGCTTTTTGCAAGCGTGATTTTGAAGGTTCAAAAATCTCGTCATCACTGCCCGTGATGGCATCTCCTTTTTGGTGTAAAGCCAGTGCCAGATTGTGCATGGCGCTTCCGCCGATGGCGATAAAATGTATGTGCATAGATTAAAAGTCTTGTGATGTAAAGATACACATTGTGTAATAAAAAAACCTGCCGATGTTAAACAAGGGCAGGTTTGAAATTAAAATCTTTGAGTTATTATTTTCTGATGGTCATTTCGTCAACCAGATGTTTGGCTCCGGCAAACTTATCAATAATAAACAACACATAGCGAATGTCAACATTGATGGCTCGTTGCAGTTCGTGATCAAAAATCACGTCACCGGCCATGGCTTCAATGTTTCCGTCAAAGGCAATACCGATGAGTTCTCCTTTTCCGTTTAAAACGGGCGAACCTGAGTTACCTCCTGTAATGTCGTGGTCTGTCAGGAAGTTTACCGGCATATGTCCGGCTTTATCGGCATAAGGTCCATAATTTTTGTCATTGAACAAATCAATAAGCTTTTGCGGCATATCAAATTCGTCATCACCGGGCTGGTACTTTGCCACGGTGCCTTTTAGTGTAGTGTAATAGTTAACGCTGGCATCGTTGGGCTTTTCACCTCTTGGTAAAGCACTCACTTTTCCGTAAGATAATCTGAGTGTACTATTGGCATCAGGGTAATAAACCACATCGGGGTTCATTTCGCGCATTCCCTGAATCATGTTGCGATAAGCTTTTTGGTATTGCTCTTCGAGTTCTTTCTGTTCTTCAGATTTGAATCTGTATTCTGTGAGTAACTGTTCAGACAACTGAATTAATAAATCATTTCTGAACTTTTCTTCGGTGGGTCTTTGAGCGAAATTGATGAATTTTTCTTTTGAAGTAAGAAAGCTACTATCAAACATATTTGCTACAAAGTTTCTAACAGAAGTTCCTCCAGTTTTTTCATTTTCTTTAGCCCTTATTAAAATTTCAACAGGATTTGAAGCTTTCATAGCATAAAGCGTTACAACTTCAATGAACACTTCTCTCTCCAGCGGCATATATAGTTTGCTGTATTGATTCTCAATTTCAGGGAGAATTCTTTGGCTGAAAGCTTCCTCAGAAATGTTTTCTTCTCTCGTTAAAATACTAATGACATTATTAAGCCTGTTAGGTAACAAAACCACAGTACTTCCTCTTAGAATACTTATTAAATAATTGTCGTCACGACTTTTAACATTGGTTCTTGCATAATAATTATTTATCACCTCCATTACATTGCCATATCTTTCTATTTCTCGTTGTGAGGTGTTTGGGTTTCCTAATGCTTTTAGGGCTTCCTGACCTTCTTCTGTTGAAAAAGAATCTGCACTTCCTGCAACATTAGAACTTGCCCAACGAACGAATTTAGCTTCTTGTTTCCTTTTTGTTTCTGCTGTTTTATGTTGTTTTAATGCGTCAATCATTCCCTGACGATTTTTCCAGTAATTGGCTATGCCGGCATATTTTGATGCATAATCCAGATTCACTTGCTGGTTTTGGTCCATGTGTTTTTTCATGGCATCCATGGCTACTTTTGAACCTTCGACAAAGGCTGGATAAGCATAGTTGACATTTTGGTCAATTCCGGCAGCGGGCATCCAGCGGTTGGTTCTTCCGGGGTATCCCAAAATCATTGCAAAATCGTTTTCTTTATACCCTTTGATACTTACTGGCAGGTGGTATTTCACCTCCAAAGGCACATTATCTGTTGAATAAGGTGCCGGATTCCCGTCTTTATCGCCATAGACTCTAAAAAGTGCAAAATCACCGGTGTGACGTGGCCATTCCCAATTATCTGTATCGCCACCAAACTTACCTATGCTGTTTGGAGGAGTTCCCACCAACCTTACATCAGTATAATCCTGATAAACGAAATAGTAATATTCATTACCACTGTAAAAGGGGCGAACAGAGACGGTATATTTTCCTCCTTCATCATTTTCTTTCTGAATTTTTGCGATTTCCTGATTGACGATTTTTTCTCTTTCAGATTCACTCATATCATCATTTACCAAAGCTAAAATCCTTTCGGTAACGTCATCCATTCTCACAAAAAACCGAACTGACAAATTATCGGGTTTCAATTCTTCACTGAAATCCTTGGCCCAAAAACCGTTGGTGAGATAATCATTTTCAGCTGTTGAGAGCTGGGCTATTTGTCCATAACCACAGTGATGGTTGGTCAAGACCAAACCTTTGTCGGAAATAATTTCAGCTGTACAACCGCCGCCAAACTGAACGATGGCATCTTTTAAACTGTGGTTGTTCACACTGTAGATTTCTTCAGGGGTGAGTTGAAGTCCCATTTTTTGCATATCAACATAGTTGAGTCGTTCAATATGCATCAGGAACCACATACCCTCATTGGCTTTTACAGGTAGGACAAATAGGGCTATAAACAGAAGAATTAATATTTTTTTCATGGAGTAAGGGAAATTTTGTTGAAGTTATATTATGATCCAATTTTCGGCGCTAAGATAATCGATTTGAAGAATTATTGTGAAAAAGCACTTAAAAAAAGTATTTAAGGCCATGTAATTATAGGTTGCTAATTAACCGCTTTTCCTCTTGTGCTTCCTTAAAATGACCATTTTGGGAAATCGCTTTATTGATCCATTTTTCGGCATTTCTTTTATCACCCATATGCCTGAAGATTTGAGCTTTTCTAAAATAAGCCCATTCAATTTCAATACCATCTTTGATAGAGTGGTTTTGAATGAAAGTATCAAGGTGTTTTAAGCCGCTATTGAGTTCAACATTATACATTCCTGATAATTTACCCAAATGGTAATTAACGCTATTCTGATTGTGGCTAATTTTAGTGTTGATACTAAAATCCAGGGCTTTTTTATAATACTTCTCAGCATCTTGATGTTTGTTGAAGGTTTCTGCAATTCGTCCAAGTATAAGGTAGCCGTCCAGTTCAGAGATTTTCAATAATTGGTTTGCATATTTCCTGGCTGTGGTCTCGCTTCCTCCCAGTATGCTTGGCAATGCCATGTATAAATCTACCAAAGCCCAGCGCACTTCTTTATGGTGAGGGTCTAGTTCTGCAGCCTTTTCAAGGTGCTTTTTTATATCGCTAATTAATAAAGCAGCCCTAAAGCGGTTGATGCTTTGTGCTTTTCTGCCTAAAACACCTCCATATTTAAAGTTGTAATTGGCATTATTTGGATTTCTTTCTACAAGTATATTGTAGTAACTGATGGCTTTGTCCCAATCTGAATCATAGGCTGCAATATCGCCCAGAAACTCTATTGTTTGAAGGTTATTGGGATTTTCTTTAAGGTGTGACTCAAAATATGGTTTAGCTTGTTGGAATTTTTCCTGATTATATAGCGCTAACCCTCTCTCAAACGAATTGGCCTGAGCCAAAGTGAACAGGGGTGTAAGAAATAGTATAAATACTTTTTTAAACATAATACAGTATTTAAACCTTTAGCGTGGTGGGTATTTATTAAAAATATTGTTTAAGGTTTTCTTGTAATAGTTTTCCCTTTGCTCCGGGGTGGCCCTTTCTTTAAAGCTTCCCTCTGTTTTTGCCTGCCAAACCAAAGCATCCTGAGAGGCATCAATAAAATCTACCGTGAGTTGTTGGTTGACTTCATTTCCGCCAACAGGGATTCCGGTTGAAACCCCTACAGCTGTGTTTCTTCCCACACTGCCCATACCCAGTCCAATAGTATTTCGGGATCTTGAAACATATTCGCTGCTGTAAAAATTGATAAGCAATTGAGGGTTATCAGACTTCACCATTCCCTTTTTCTGTAGCAGACTATCAGTGATTTTGATAATTCTGTTTTCATCAAGCTCGTTTAAACCGGTTTTCAGTTCTGGATAGAAATTGTAGGTTATGTACTTACTGAAATCTTTTTCAGTATCATAATCAACTCCCACGGAAGCACCACAAGAAGCTAAAATAACGCTTGAAAATAGGATTAAAAACAGTCGCATTGGTTTATACATTTAATTGGATAAATATACGAAAGCTTCGGTTGAAAGATTTTAAAGAAGTATTAAAGTTGCTTTTAATTGTTTAGCATTCTCCAGAGTTTGTCCTTCAATTCAGTTAAACCCTGCTGTGCAACTGCTGAAATGAATAGATAAGGAATACCCTTAAACTGTTTGTCCAGTTCCTTTTTCATTTCGGCTTTGAGTTCGTCATCAAGCATATCACTTTTTGAAATGGCAACCAACCTTGATTTATTCAAAAGCTCAGGATTGTATTTCCTCAATTCGTTTAATAGAATTTCATACTGTTCCTTGATGTCTTTGGCATCAGCGGGTATGAGGAACAATAAAGTGGAGTTGCGCTCAATATGCCTTAAAAACCGGTGTCCAATGCCTTTGCCCTCTGCAGCTCCTTCAATGATTCCGGGTATATCTGCTATGACAAAAGTTTGAAAGTCGCGGTACTGAACGATTCCCAAATTAGGTTTTAGTGTAGTAAATTCATAATCGGCAATCTTGGGTTTTGCTGCCGTAATCACAGAAAGCAGCGTCGATTTTCCGGCATTTGGAAATCCAACCAGACCTACATCTGCTAAAATTTTCAACTCAAGTGTTACATCGCGTTCCTGACCGGGGATTCCGGGTTGGGCATAACGTGGTGTTTGATTGGTACTGGATTTAAAATGCCAGTTGCCAAGGCCTCCTTTTCCTCCTTCAAGCAGGATTTTTTCTTCGCCATTTTCAGTAATTTCAAAAATGATTTCCTGGGTTTCAGTGTCTCTGACCACGGTACCTAGCGGCACATCGATATATACATCTTCACCATCGGCTCCTGTGCTTCTGCTCTTTGAGCCGTGTTCACCGTGACCGGCCCTGGTGTGACGCTGATATTTTAAATGAAGTAATGTCCAAAGATTGTCTTTCCCCCTTACAATAACGTGGCCGCCACGACCACCGTCACCACCATCCGGACCACCTTTTTCCACAAATTTTTCGCGATGCAAATGTGCAGAGCCTTGCCCTCCCTTTCCGGAAGAGACGTGCATTTTTACGTAATCTACAAAATTGCCTTCGGTCATAATTTGGGTTTAAGGTTTAAGATTTAAGGTTCAAGATTTAAAGTTCAAGATTTAAAGTTCAAAGTTATAAAGGCTTATTTTATAAATTGTCTAATACTTTGTTTAAACGTTCTGTGATTTCAGAGATGCTTCCCACACCGTTTACTCCAAAATACTTATTTTGTTTTTGGTAATACTCTTTCAGGATTGCGGTCTCGTTATAATACACTTTTATTCTATTTCTGATAATGGACTCATCGGCATCATCGGCTCTTCCGCTGGTTTTTCCTCTTTCGAGTAATCGTTTTACCAATACCTCGTCATCTACCTCGAGTGCCACCATCCCGTTTACCTGAGTGTTTTTTGACTGCAGAAGCTTTGCAAGTGCATCTGCCTGTGCTTCAGTTCTTGGGAAACCGTCAAAAATGAAGCCGTTTGCACCTGCATTTTTTTCAACTTCAGCTTTTAGCATATTGATGGTTACCTCATCAGGAACAAGCTGGCCTTTATCCATATAAGATTTAGCAAGCATACCTAAATCGGTTTCATTCTTAATATTGTATCTAAATACATCTCCGGTTGAAATGTGAACGAGGTTGTACTTATCCCTTAATATTTCAGCTTGAGTACCTTTACCGGCTCCGGGGGGGCCAAATAATATGATGTTTGTCATGATCTATTGTTTTAATTGATATACTTCAGGAAGATTGCGCCCCAAACCGTCATAATCCAGGCCATACCCGACGATGAATTTATTGGGGATTTCAATCCCGGTGTAATCTATTTTAATATTCTTTTTATATGCTTCAGGCTTGAAAAAAAGTGTTGCTGTTTTGATGGATTTGGGCTTCATTTCAGTCAAATATTCCATCAAATATTCCAATGTGTGCCCGGTATCGACTATGTCTTCAACGACAATGATATGCTTGTTTTCAATTGATTCATTCAGCCCGATCAGGTTTTTCATTTTTCCGGTGGTTGCCGTGCCTTCATAGGAAGCAAGTTTAACAAAGCTTACTTCACATTCTCCATTGTAATTTTTCAATAACTCCCCTAAAAACATAAAAGCCCCGTTTAGAACACCCAAAAACAGGGGGGGGTCATTTTTATAATCAGCCGAAATTTCAAGGGCAAGCTTTTTTATTGCCTGATTAATCTCGATTTCACTGATAAAAGGAACAAAGGTCTTGTCGTGAAGGGTAATCAAAATTTACAATTGAAAAATGAAAGTGCAAATTTAGGAAATATAAGGTAGTTATCTCTGTTTATTGAGTTTAAAATTTCTATAAAACGACTATTCAATTAGTCAACAACCTTTCTGGGAATATCCCTCGGTAAACGGGTAAGCATTTCATAATTGATTTGTTTACTGAACTCACTAAAAGAACTCACCCCAATTTCCAGTTCACCCTGTTTCCCTATTAAGACCACTTCGTCACCTTTTTCAACTCCGTCTATCCCTGATATATCAACAGTCATCATATTCATATTAACGATTCCAATTACCGGCACCCTTTGTCCTTTTATCAAAACCCTACCCAGGTTACTGAGTGACCGGCTAAAGCCCTGGCTGTAACCCACAGGAATGGTGGCTATTTTCATATTGCTTCCGGCCATAAAAGATGTGCCGTAACCTATAAAATCACCGGTTTTCACAAGCTTTGTATCCATCACCTTTGTTTTCCAGGTTAACAGCCTTCTGAGGGGGTCTTCTTTTAATTTGGTTTTTTCCAAAAAATGAATAAGTACTTCCTTAGTGGGAAAAAAACCATACTGAACAATCCCTAAACGCACCATATCTCCTTGTGTTTGCGGATACCTTAATGTAGCAGCCGAACAAGCGGTGTGGATGCTTTTTGGTGTCAACCCAAACGCTTTAAAATAGTTTTTTACCCGTCTGAAGTTTTGCTGTTGTTGCTTGATTCTGTAATAATTGGCGATTTCTTCAGCTCCTGCATAATGTGTGCACAAGCCTTCAAAAATTAAATATGCTGAGTTGGCTTTGATTGTTTCAGCAACTTCCTGCCATTCATTTACATCAAATCCGGTGCGGTGCATGCCAGTTTCGGCCTCGATGTGAATTCTGGCTTTTTTTTCACACTTTTTAGCAAAACTGATGGCCTGATTTAAGCGTGGAAGATCAAAAACATAAAATGAAATTTCGTTTTCAATTGCCCACTCCAACTGCGCATCTTCCACATAACCCATAATCATTATTTCACTGTCTCTTTTACTAGCCTGTTGAACCGCATAAGCCTCATCTGAACTAAAAACAGAAAAGTGATTAATGCCCATTTCTTCCGCAAGTGGAACAAACAATTCAATGGAATGCCCATAAGCATTACCTTTCACTACAGAAGATATTTTCACCCCTTCATTCAGTGTTTTTCTTAAAAAGTCAAGATTGTGCTTATAAGCTGATTTACTGATTTCTATTTGACACGTATGAAAATTTACGGGCATGCTAAGTGATTTTTACAAAGTTTATAAAACAGTTGAGCGCCGGTGGGAATCAATTCATCCGGAAAATCGTAATCGGGGTTGTGAAGTGTGGGTTGATTTTTTCCGGCACCAAGCCCAAAAAAAGCACCTTTAAAATTCTGAGTAAACAACCCAAAATCTTCTCCCCATTTGAACGGCAAATTGGGCTCTGAAACTTTAAGTTTTAGGTCCTCAGCAACTTTTTTGATTTGTTTTACCGCATCGGGGTGATTTATACAGGCTTTAAATTCTTCAATGTATTTAAAATTCATTTCCAACCGGTGTTTTTCAGCTAAATTGATTAAGAAATTTTCTATTTTCGCTTTAAGCAGTTCCATTTCATCTTCCGTCCAGGTGCGAATGGTGAAACCCAATTTAGCTTCCCCTGCAGAAGTGCCGTAAGCTTCACTTCCCAAGTTGACATGAACCGGAGTGACCACAGCAAAATCATCCCGCTCAGGTGAATTGTTTGACCAGATTGACGCCTGTAAAAGCAGTTCAGATACAGCCAATGCCGGATTGACACCGTGTTCAGGTTCAGCAGCGTGGGCAGTTTTTCCTTTTAAAACAATAACGAGACTTACTACAGAGGCTGTAAAAGAATCATTTTTCACAACAACTTCATGCAAAGAAAATCCCGGAAGGTTATGCAAACCAAACACCTGGTCAGGCTGAAACTCTTTGAATTTTTCGTCGTTTAAGACCGCAGCAGCCCCTTTCCCGATTTCCTCCGCCGGTTGAAAAAGCAACACAGCTTTTCCTTTTTTTGGCGGATACTTTGAAAGCAAAGCTGCCAAACCCAACAAAATTGTTGTGTGTCCGTCATGACCGCATTTGTGTGAAACTCCTTTGGTTTTAGAACGATGCTCAAAATCGTTGATTTCCTCAATGGGAAGTGCATCCATATCTGCTCTAAAAAGCAGGCTGTCACCATTTGTTCCGCTATCAAAAATTGCTAAGATTCCGTGACCGCCCACTTTGGTAATGATTTGTTGCGGATTACAATCATCCAAAAAAGAAATGATGCACTTTGCCGTTTCACTTTCTTGTTCTGAAAGTTCAGGATTGGCGTGCATTTTCTTTCGAAAAGCGGTTAACTTATCAAGTTGTTCAGTATCTAACATTTCACGGCAAAATGCTATAATACTAAAATCAGTGATAAAATGCTACCTTTTGCAGTTAAAAAAGGTTAAAACTAAAGTTCTAGATTGTTATCCTCAAAATAACAGCTCAAAATAGAAAGCATTTCTTCTTTTCCAGAAGCTATTTTTTCAACTTTCTGCCAGACTTCCTCAGAAATAAATGGCCGCAACGGCTGATTGAGCTTTGTGATTAACGGAAAAACCGCCTTTACTTTATCATCCCAATCTTTGTGATGCCTCACCAGGTCGTCGGGATACACAATTTTTCTGTCGGTGCCTTCGTCTTCGGCTTCAAAGGGTTCAGTAATGTTTAAATAGCCGTAATCATCGGTCAATTCTTCTCCGGGATGAATATCGCGAATGGCCACTTCAAAGTCATAAGCCGTACTGATGCAATTGGCATTAAAACTGTGGTTGACATAGCGGCCAAAATCCCAGCAAAAAACAAAATTCCCGCGGTTGTTTCTGTAAGTGTAAAAGTCGATGATTTTTTGGTATTTGGCATCCATTTGAGAGACTTCAGCCGGAGTAAACTCCCTGTCCAAAGCATCTAAAGCCCAGGTAATTGTGCCTTTTGGAATAAATTCTGTAGCCACCACGCCATAGCCAATCTTGGGACTTATAAAACGCAATTCCGTTTTTGGAAATATCATATAAATTGTTGGTTTGAACCTATCAAAGAAATGAAATATTTTGATTCAAAAAACAGCTTAAAAAAAATAATTCATTTTGTTAAAACGAATGAAACTATTTTATCAGAAAAAGTACTGGAATTACAATCAAATCTTCGTTTAAAATTCCTTTTACTTATCTTTGCGCAAACCGAAATTTTCTATGAATTATTTCTCTTCAAATTTCACGCTTGGCATCCTTGGCGGCGGGCAACTCGGTAAAATGCTCCTCTATGAAACCCGAAAATATGATATCGCTACCAAAGTGCTTGACCCCAGTAGCGAAGCACCCTGTAAAATTGCCTGTAACAGGTTTGTTCAAGGCGATTTGATGGATTTTGACACGGTGTATGCTTTCGCGAAAGATGTTGATGTACTCACTATTGAAATTGAAGGCGTCAATCTGGAAGCCCTTGAAAAGCTTGAAAGCGAAGGCAAAAAGGTGTATCCTTCACCCAAAACCCTGAGAAATATTCAGAGCAAAGCCATCCAAAAACAGTTTTATAAAAACCATCAGATTCCCACTGCGCCTTTTATCATTTTTAAAGACAAATATGCCTTGCAGGAAGCTGTTGTGCGCAAAGAACTCCACTACCCTTTTGTGTGGAAAAGTGCTACCGGTGGTTATGACGGAAAAGGTGTGAACATCATCCGCGATGCCGAAGATTTGATTCCACTGCCTGAAGGCGAGTGTATTGCCGAAAAACTCATCCCTTTTAAAAATGAACTGGCAGTGATTGTTTCACGCTCGGTCTCCGGAGAAATAAAAACTTATCCTGTGGTAGAAATGGAATTTCACCCCACTGCCAATCAAGTAGAATATGTGCTTTGTCCCGCACGAATTGACAACGCTGTCGCGAAAAAAGCCCGTGACATAGCGATGAAAGTCTCCCAAGCATTTGAACACGTGGGACTACTGGCCGTAGAACTATTTCAAACCGAAGACGATGACATCATCGTCAACGAAGTAGCGCCAAGACCCCACAACAGCGGGCATTACAGCATTGAAGCTAGTTATACCAATCAGTTTGAACAGCATTTACGAGCAATCTTAGATTTACCTTTAGGTAATACCGACAGTAAAGTCGCCGGAATTATGGTTAATCTGGTAGGTGCTGAAGGCCATACCGGACAAGTGGTCTATAAAAACATCGAAAAAATTATGGCGATGCCGGGTGTAACCCCCCATATTTACGGCAAAAAAGAAACCCGCCCTTTTAGAAAAATGGGACACGTAACTATTGTCAATGAAGACATCTCTGAGGCGAGGAAGATTGCTGAGGAGGTGAAGGGTTCTATTCAAGTGGTCAGTAGTCAGTAGCAGTTGGCGGTTTGAGCATGCCTGAATATGGTTGCCCTTTTTTGTTTAAATGAAATGATTAAATTAGCTTATGGATTCAAAGAAAGGCTTTGTCAAATTTACTTCATCAACTTCCGGCCGGTCACTTGAGGTTTTTTTAGATGAAAGTAAGGAAACTATTTGGGCCTCAGAACAAGAAATTGCAGCTCTTTTTGAGAGGGACAGAACGGTTGTAAGTAAACACATAAAAAACATTTTTACTGATAAAGAGCTTATTCAAGACTCAGTATGTGCAAATTTTGCACATACTGCAAATGATGGTAAAACTTACAATGTTACTTATTACAATTTAGATGTAATTATTTCTGTTGGATATAGAGTAAAATCAAAAATTGCCACCCAATTCAGAATCTGGGCAACAAAAACCATCAAAGACCACCTCATCAAAGGGTATTCAATAAACCAAAAGCGTCTTGACCAATTAAAAAAGACTATCCAGCTCATTGATAGAACTTCTAAAATAGCAACAAGCAACTCTGAAACCAAAGAGCTCATTCACGTGCTTACAGACTATACAAAAGCACTTGATATCCTTGATCACTACGACCATCAAAAACTTAAAAAATCTGATTCCGGAAACGAAGTAATTTTTAAAATTGATT
The DNA here is from genome assembly GCA_964469175.1 of uncultured Flavobacteriaceae bacterium. GTDB lineage: Bacteria > Bacteroidota > Bacteroidia > Flavobacteriales > Flavobacteriaceae > Planktosalinus. The sequence goes on along the minus strand of CAYXXY010000002.1, from coordinate 118,482 downwards.
ATCAAGAAGCCAGGGCGGCAATAGAACAGTTACGGATAAAATTTGGCGGCTCTAAAATTTTCGGAAACGAGAAAGACCAATCATTTAAAAGTTCAATTGCAGTCATTGATCAAACTTTTGACGGCAAAGAACTCTACACAACCATAGAAGAAAAAGCAGCCAATTTGCTTTATCTTGTGGTAAAAAATCATTCCTTCACCGACGGAAACAAACGAATAGCAGCTTGGCTGTTTGTATGGTATTTGGACAAAAACAATTTTCTTTACAGAGAAGATGGTTCAAAAAAGATTGCAAATAACACCCTAGTTGCCTTAACTTTGATGATTGCAGAGAGTAACCCAAAAGAAAAAGAACTAATTACAAACGTCATTACAAACCTAATAAACACCGAAAATGAGTAAAGTAGCCATCGTCATGGGAAGCGACAGTGACCTTCCGGTAATGCAGCAAGCTGTTGATATTTTAAAAGGATTCGACATTGAAGTAGAAGTCGATATTGTTTCTGCCCACCGCACACCGGAAAAACTAGTCGATTTCAGTACCAATGCTCACAAGCGGGGCATTTCGGTAATTATTGCCGGAGCCGGAGGTGCAGCCCACCTTCCGGGAATGGTGGCATCTATGAGCCCGTTGCCGGTGATAGGCGTTCCTGTAAAATCCAGCAATTCCATCGATGGTTGGGATTCGGTACTTTCCATCCTGCAAATGCCGGGCGGTGTGCCTGTAGCGACAGTTGCTCTGAATGGCGCCAAAAATGCCGGAATACTCGCCGCTCAAATTATTGGAAGTTCCGATAAATGTGTATTGGATAAGATTGTGGCTTATAAGGATGGTTTGAAAATGGCGGTTTTGGAGAAGGGGAAGAAGTTGAAGAAATAACCTGTAACAATTCTCTTCCATTTTCGTCATTGCTACTGTAAACCAACAGCCATCAATGATGAAATTTTTTAAAATACTTATTACCCTTATTCCGCTTTTTACGGCCACTTTTTCCTTTTCGCAAACTTTAACCGGCACCGTTTTAGACCAAAAAACCAAACAACCTTTGGTTTTTGCAACCGTTCAAATTGGGGATAAATATGGTGTCATTACTAATGATGAAGGTGTTTTTAAAATTCAAACCCGGCGATTTTCTGAAACAGATTCCATTAAATTTTCGAGCATGGGTTATGCTTCCAAAAGTTTTCTTTTAAAAGATTTCGCGCAAAGCACCATCTATCTGGAAGAAAAAATTGACGAACTTAAAAGCGTTTATCTAATTAATAAAAATCCGGACCCTCTGGTGATTATCCGCCGTGTGTTGGAGAACAAAACCCTCAATTACGGAAATGATCTGGTGCATTTCACGGTTTTTAGCCGAACCGGAATCAGCAACACCCCTAAAGATTTTGAACTCAAACTTAAAAAAGCTGATTTTTTGGATAAAGAGGCCGTAAGGGCATTTAATAGAGAAATTCAAAGTTTTTCCGGCCATATCAGAAACAAAACTACTTCCATGTATTTTGACAACTTTTCTGAAGTTCATAAAAACGGAAATAAAATGAAAATCAACGAACAAAAAAACACCCAGCTCATCAATCGGGAAGAAAATACTTCGCTGGAACACCTTCAGGAAAAAGTGTTCAGATTGCTGGGTAACAAAATCAAAACCGAAAGCACTTTTAAAGTGAAAAGCGGCATACTCCCCATTGATGACGAATTTAAGTTTGAAAAAACCGAAAACTTGTTTTCTAAAAAAGATACGGTGGATGCCAATGTGAGAAAAAATATCAACAGTTTACTCGCTTCGGCTGACCTGAGTAAAAATAACAACTTTGAATTTCTTTCAGAGATAGAAAACTACCAATACACCCTGCAGGAAGTTACCGGCTATCAGGATGAAATGGTCTATGTAGTAAGTTTTAAACCCAAAAGACGTAAAGCCAGCTATAAAGGCACTTTGTACATTTCAGCAGACACCTATGCCATTCTAAAAATGCACTATGAACTGGCCGAAAAAAAGGTAGCCGAAAAAGCCAACTATAAGTTTTTACTGGGCATCAAATATGTGCAGGATGTAAACTCAGGCGTTATTATTTACCAAAAAACGGGTGACAAATATTTCCCGAAATACGTTCAAAATTACACCAACAATTACATCTATTTTGGGCGGTCGTTTAGTTTTAAAGAAAACGCACCACGAAGAAATAGAATGGACATCAAGCTAGATTTTACCATAGAAACCCAAGTTGACACACGAAGCGAACTGCTGATTGTGGACAGCCGGCCTATTACTGCCAATACATACGACGCGGCTCCCAAAAGTCAAAAAGCAACAGTGGAAGTCATTCAAAAATATGACCCGGTGCTTTGGGAGAGTTATAATATCATTGCACCGAATGAGGCGATTAAGGGGTTTGAGTTTTAGGAAAAGCAATCTGTTTTTGTTAATTTACTAATAACAATTTGTAATTTTATTTTAATCGATACAAACCACGACCTACTCTTACAAAATACTCTGAATACCTTCCATTGCCAACAGCGTGTTTTGACAAATAGCTCGGACTTCTCTTTAAAAATGGAAAATCCTTTGCTCTGAATGGCTCGCAGGTTACTTTACTGTCTACAGAGTGCCTGATTCTTTGGATAAATCTCATCATTAATATTCATATTTTGTTATATAGAGTGTCCCAAATTCACTGCCACTTTCGGTATATATTTTAACATAATTATCTGTAGGGTAAAAGCTACTACCCATAAGACTACCTTCAATAAATGTAAAGATGCCACTTCGAGTTTCACTTATTTTAGTCATTGGTCCATTTAATGACGCTTTCTCAAAATCAAGACTTAATTTTAAAACAAAATCATTAGATACTCCACCTGCTTGGGGAAAATCCGGATAATAAGGAACAGTTATAGTCCCTTCATATATTATAAATTTAGGTTGAGGTTCTGGCTCTTCTAAATCTTGAATTTGAGTTTCATCAAGTGAATCTTGATCAAGAATATTATTTCTTTCTTTATTATTTTGACAACTATTAAATAGAAGTGTAGTAATTATTACTGTTATAATTTTTAAATATTTCATCTTTATTAATCATTTAAAATTTAACTAAAACTAGTTAGTTTCCAAGCATTTATTTGATGTAAAATTTTTAAGTTTATTGAGTAACAAATGCCTTAATAGTCAAGCTTTCATCACCTCTCTCTGTGTTTGTAACTAAATTGACTCTAATTCTTCTTTGATTCATACCTGAACCATTATACTTCACTAAAATTTCACCTACACCCCCTGGTGGAATTGGTATTTTTGTATACTCAGGAACAGTACAACCACAACTGCCCCTAGCATCTTTAATTAAAAGCGGAGCATTTCCCGTATTAGTGAAAATAAATAAATGCTCAACGTTAGTTCCTTGAGTTATAGTTCCAAAATCATATTCAGTTTCAAGAAATGACATAACAGGAAACCTATTATTAATATGCTCAAAAGAGTTAGTTTGTTCTGTTGTTTTCTTATTATCATAATTCTTTGATATTTCAAAGGTTAGTTCATCTTTATCAATACAAACCCCAGTTTTATCAGATTTGTTTATCTTCAGTAAATAAGTTGGAGAAGAACCTTGACCATCTGTTAATGAAACTTCCAAACTAACTTTATCATTTTCTTCTCTTAAAATATTATAAAATCCATCATAATTATGAATTTGGTTATTTTCTAAATTTTTAAGTTTGAGTTGAGCATTCTTATTTTCATGAATTAAAAAAACAAATTGAGTTGAAGGCACATGAATTTTTTTTCCATTTATTTCAATTTCATCACCATCTTGATTCTTCATAAAATATGAATCTTGAATTCCCTCATATGTACCCAAAAAATCAACAGATAATTCCTCAGAATGTTTATTCAGTATTTCCTGTTCATGATTTGATTTTTTAAATCTATCTGAATTACAACCTGAAATAATGAACAAAAGAAATATGTTAAATATTAGATAGCTAGTTATATTTTTCATGATTTTGTGCTATTTATTATATTTATTTTATACCCCTCACTGCAAAACCAAAAGATTTAGGCAACGTTTCTATTTTAAACCCAATATCGTTAGAACACATTCATATTGAAGTAACTATATGCTCTAAACTGTGTTTGTTAAGTGTAGATGTCCACCAATAGTTGCAAGTACCATAACGATTAATAACACCATGATCATAAACAAACCCTCCCGGTACTGCTCCAAAGCCAGATTTATTTGTGCCTTCAACTTTCACATCCATAATTCCTCCAGATGGATGTTCTTCAATCTTATTATAGTCATATGTTGCCATAGCTCCAAATGCTTCATCATATCCACCCAAAAATTCATATAAAACTTCAAAATCATCCATGCTTGGCAATCCAAATCCACTTGGAATTATTCCTCTTGGGTCAAAAACGGCATAACCATTATAAAGAAATGTTCCGTTCATATGTATCCTAAAACAACCTTGTTTAAGTTTTCCATACTCTTCCCATTCGGCATCATTTTTTGCTTCAAAAATAAAATCACCATTGTTGTATTTTACTGTTTTTAAATCTTCTGCCATCCAGGTTTGATCACCAATATCAATTGTTTTATATTCTTTTTTATCTATAAATTCTTTTGCCCTATTAGAAAATGTATTTGATAAAACTCTATTAGAAGACATCTCATTTTCATTACCATTGCTATCTGTATTGATATTTACCTGATTATCCACAATCATTTTTTCTTCATTAATATTGGTTGAGTAGTTTTTTTGTTTGCTTTTATTTATTTTCAATAGCTTAACATACCTTGTTACATTATTATAATCCAGTTCTAAGCTATTTAGGTGTTCTAATGCAAATTCATCAAAATCTTCAATATCATCCATATTATCAGTCATTGAAGATGCCAAAATAAAATATGTAACATAATATTTTTCAAATTTGCCACTTGTTTTTCTAAAGTCTAGTTCTACAATGCTATCAGCAGTAATATTAATTTTTTCTTTAATTAAAAAGAAACTTTTATATTCTCCATCATCAAAACTACTAGCTTCTACAGAGCTAAAAAATGGTCTATCAAGAATAATCTGACCATTTCTATAAATATATTTACCATTTTGTTTTTTTGGAGGTTGATTAACACCAACTATCGACTTACTAGGGTCATAGATTAACGTATAAGTAGAATCACTTCTCATTGTTAATATTAATTCATCAGTTTGAAAAGGATGGAAATTTCTTCCTTCTTTAGCGTCTTCTGCATAGGAGTTAGGTGTTCCACGCCAACCAGCTAAATTTAACTCTCGATCTAAGAGTTCGTTAAAAATTTCAAATTTATCGTCATAATTGCTATTTTCATTACAAGAAGTCAACAATAAAGAAGTAATGACTATAAAAATTAAATAATTCTTCATGATTAAGATGTTTTATCGATATTGGTTTTTATATGTTTAGTATAAAATCTACTTATTAACTCCACAGTAGTTCTAGAACGATTACTTGGTGATGGACAATCATCAATAAATAGAATCTTTTTTATCTTGCAAAATTGTTTTAATTCAGTAATCTCATTTCGAAACTCAACAGGATTATTTCTGTTACCCCAAGTATGTAATACTTTTTTTGGTTCAAACTTTTCAAGATAATTTTTGATATTTTGAGTATTATAAACTCTTTCTAAACTTTTATCTCTAATCCCACCAAAAAGCTTTTGGTCGCTATAACCATTTATTAAATCATTGACCTTAGTAGGATCATTTACAATAACTTTTTGAATCATATCCATACAAGCAATCTGGTGTTTCCTAAGGAAACTCAATTTGTCTTCAAGAGTTGTCAATGAGTTTTCGCTTGATTTAAAGGTTAAACGAATAGCCTTCCAAAATTTATTTCTATTCCTTCCATAAAAATAATCTACTTGTTCTCCACAACTTGGGTTGAATGTGCCTAATACGAGAATCTCAGCTTTCCAATTTGGAGTAAAAAAAGCCATATCAATGAATTGATGTTTAACTTCCATAATTTAAAACTCCTTAAGGTTTATTAATTTCTTTTACCGCCCTTGCCAAACAATACGGTATCACTGCAATGGCGAGTGATAATGAGGTTGTAACTAATACATCAATATTATCCTCAGCATTTAAAACATTTAATAATATTAGAGCGGCTATAATTGAGAATACTAAGGAGATTATCCAAAATATTTTTGTTGCGGTAAATTTTGTGACAGGTTTTTGTTGATTTGTTTGTTCCATAAAATAGTTGATTAATAAGTTCTCCTCTAAAATTACCTCGCTTTAACACTCCTTTCACAAAAAACATCCGAAACTATATTTTCGGGTATTTTTATATTTCTATTAAATTCTAAAACAAGCTGTTATAATTTTTTTCTATTAATTTTGAAATTCTAAATCCGCTTTTTTTAAATACATTTTCAATAATCAGTTTGCTGTAAATGATTCACAATCAAATATTTTTATTGAAATTTTTAGCATTTTTAGTACTTTTAGATTTTATGAAATGCCCATAAAACAATTTTGATTTACTAACTAAAATGTTCATAGGGCATTCCATCGTTCCACTAAAAAACAAATATTATAAACAGATGAAACCTGCCAAATGATTTTTAACCGCACACTCGTTTACCTCTTCATAGCAGTGATATTTAAAAGCGCTGCCCTATTTGCTCAAGAGAGAAAGTCGTTACATGAATTTCAAACCTTATTCTTTGATGTGCCTACAGCTAAGCCTGTCATAATTATCAATGACAGTTTAATTTTGCGTGGGTATGATTTTAAGCCTCATCTATTTACCGGCTTAGAATCTGAAAGAGATTTGTGGCTACGATATGTGTATAGTAATGATAAAACAACTTTTACTGTTGGCAATAGCTGTGGTCCTGTTTATCAACTACAAGGCAACGATTTCAATCGTATTGATAATTCTTTCCCGCACCACAATCAGTATGGTGCCGGACATTTTTTATACGATAATACACCACATTTATTTGGGGGGTACGGACTTTTTACTTTTAAAAACCTGATTACCAAGTTCAATTTTAACACTGGCGAATGGGAAGAGGTTAAAGTAAATTCAAAAGCCAAACCCGAACCCCGAAGGGAGTTCTTGTATCATCAAAATGACAGCTTATTTTATGTGATCAATGGCATAAAAAAAGACCCTGAAAATCCATCCAAAGACAAAATTATTGACGACAACAGTTTATGGAAGTTGGATTTAAATACAATGACTTGGAAAAAAGTCGGTACTGTGAAGCAATCTTTAGATGGCTATTTTAGTTACTTGAGTTTTACTTCAAATGGCAAATGGTATTTGGTCGGTTCTGAAATTTTAGAACTGGATGTTGAAAACAATACTTTCAGGAAGTATAAAATGAGAGAATGGAAACGAATTCATCAACTTGCCTTTGATGAAGGTTCAAATGTACTCACTTACATATATAAAGCATCCAGTTCAAACAATTTTTATGTGCAATCTCAACAACTTGATAATTTTATAGGAGAGTTAATCGTGGAAGACTCCCTTTTCAAATCTAACCTGAAGCGGTATATTTTTGCAAGTGCTATTCTCTCCTTGATCTTGATTTTGATTTATTTCTTCAAAACGAAAAAACAACCTATACAACCATTCAAAGGAATAGTTTACCACCCTGAAGAAGACCGTTTTTATTTTAAAAAACAAGCCATTACAAACCTTGAAGAAAACGAGCACAAACTATTCAAGTTTTTGAGTTTAAACAAAGATTCTTTTGTTCAACTAAACGATATAAACCATTTGTTTAATGGCGATGTGGCAGATAACTACGTTGCCATCAGCAAAAGAAGGGAACTTGCTCAGGCAGAACTGCTTTTAAAGTTGAGTATATTATTAAATATTCCAAAAGAAAAGATTCTACAGGAACGCAAAAGCCCCAAGGACAAACGTATTAAAGAAATAAAATTGGCTTCGGGGATTGTGAAAATAAAAGATTAATCAATCTCCAAACAGGCAATATCAGTGTATTTTTCTGAATTTAGAAATTCGTTAATCACCTCAGCTTTTTGAAGTAGTAATTCTCCAATTGCAGCAGTTGTTTTATTTCCGGTCCTCAACCAAATAATTTTCGGAGGATGCCCAAAAACTGATGCAAAATCAGCAAAATCAGCATCAAATGTGACTATTGCAAAATCATTTTTCTTTGCATAATGCCAAATATCCATGTCACTTGCATTTTCCATTTCAATCAATCTAACCTGTTGAACACCTTCATAAACAGAAGAGATTTTCTTTACTAACCGAAATGAAATATTTTGATCGAGAAGCAGTCTCACGAGGCAATTCGAATTTTATTCTCTCTGTCGGCTGCAAAAGTAAGGCAGGCTTGAATATGTACTTCTGAAAGCTCAGGAAAATCCTGAAGTATTTCTTCCTTGGACATACCATTTGCTAACCAGTTTAAAACATCATAAACAGATATACGTGTTCCAGTAATGATGGGTTTACCAAAACGCTTTACAGAATCTATACTGATGTACTTTTTAAAATCCATGGTAACATATTGTTATTTACAAATTTAGTGAATTTTCTTCTAAGTTATTTAAAATTGATTTAACCGGATGGATTTCTAAGCCCTCTCAGGGTTTTGACCCTTGAGAGGGTTAAATTTGTCATATCATTAAGGCTTTTCGAATAGAGGTTTTGTAAATTTGCTCCTCAAAAAAATACATAATGCAAAACCAAAACCCCCTACTCCAACCTTTCGATACTGCTCCCTTTTCCAAAATAAAAAACGCCCATTTCAAACCCGCTTTTGAGCAGGCCATCGCCTCTGCCAAAGCTGAGATTGATACCATTACTTCCAATACAGAAGTTCCTACATTTAAAAATACCATTGAGGCGTTGGAGTTTTCCGGGCAACAGTTGGATCGCATTTCAAGTATATTTTTCAATCTGAATTCGGCGGAGACCAATGATGAAATCCAGGCGATTGCACAGGAAGTTTCGCCACTATTATCAGAATTCAGTAATGACATTACCTTAAACGAAGCCTTGTTCAAACGCGTCAAAACGGTTTATGAAAACCAAAGCCAACTTGAACTTACTCCTGAGCAACAAACCCTTTTAGACAAGAAATACAAAAGCTTTACCCGCAATGGTGCCAATCTGCCCGAAGACAAAAAACAGCAATTGCGTGACATCGACAAGCAACTCGCCAAATTGAAACTCACTTTTGGCGAAAACGTGCTGGCAGAAACCAACAACTACACCCTCCACATCACCGATAAAAATGACCTCAGCGGCTTGCCCGACCACGCCATTGAAGCTGCTGCACAAACCGCTGAAGAAATGGGCAAAGACGGTTGGATCATCACTTTGCAATACCCAAGCTACATCCCTTTTATGACCTATGCCGACAACCGGGAGCTGCGTAAAAAACTGGCCATTGCTTTTGGTGCCAAAGGCTTTCAAGACAACAAACATAATAACGAAAAAATAGTTTTAGAAATAGTTAAACTACGCCACGAGCGAGCGCAATTATTGGGCTATCACACACACGCCCATTTTGTTTTGGAAGAGCGCATGGCACAAAGCCCTGAAAAGGTAGAAAGCTTTCTGGAAGAGTTACTAAAAAAAGCAAAACCTGCCGCTGAAAAAGAATTCAAGGAACTTGAAAATTTTGCAAAAAATCTTCCCCCCTTTGGGGGGATTGAGGGGGGACTTCAAAAATGGGACAGTGCTTACTACACCGAAAAACTCAAGCAAGAACGCTTTGACCTTGATGACGAAAAGCTAAAACCTTACTTTAAACTGGAAAACGTCATCGACGGTGCCTTTACCATCGCCGAACGCTTGTTTGATTTAAAGTTCACCGAAGTTTTTGACATCGACAAATATCACGAAGACGTAAAAACCTTTCGCGTAAGCGATACCAAAGGAAACGATATCGCCCTGTTTTATGCCGATTTTCACCCGAGACCCGGCAAGCGCAACGGAGCCTGGATGACCTCTTACAAACCGCAATATGTAAAAGACGGGAAAATGGAACGACCACACATCTCCATAGTTTGCAATTTTACGAAGCCCGGGAAAACAAAACCATCACTCTTAACATTCAACGAAGTCACCACTTTGTTCCACGAGTTTGGTCACGCGCTACACGGGATGCTTGCAAACACCATCTACCCCAGCCTTTCAGGGACGGGAGTTTTTTGGGACTTTGTGGAATTGCCCAGTCAGGTGATGGAAAACTGGTGTTATGAAAAAGAAGCTTTGGAGCTTTTTGTCAAACACTACGAAACCAATGAAACCATTCCGATGGAATTGATTGAAAAAATCAAAGCGTCGGCTACCTTTATGGAAGGGATGCAAACCCTTCGACAATTGAGCTTTGGCTTACTCGATATGGCCTGGCACGCCGGCGGTGGCGAGTCGCCACAGACAAATAAATCTGTAAAGGAAATAGAACAAGCAGCTTTTGAAGGCACAAACTTTTATCCTGATGTTGCTGAAAACTGTATGAGTACTTCCTTTTCCCATATTTTTCAAGGCGGTTATTCATCAGGTTATTATTCATACAAATGGGCCGAAGTGCTGGATGCCGATGCTTTTGCTTACTTTCTTGATATAGGGATTTTCAATATGGAAGTGGCAACCAAATTCAAAGAACACGTCCTCTCCAAAGGCGGTACAGAACACCCGATGGTGTTATACAAGCGCTTTCGAGGGAAAGAACCCAATCCGGAGCACTTGTTGAAACGGGCGGGGTTGTTGAAATAATTGTTATTTTTCATCTTGAAAATTTAAAATTATAAAAATAACTTTCATTTTTTTCTGAAACTTTAAATATTTTTATATATATTTGCATTATGGAATTTAAAGTAGCTAAAAGTAAATTTGTTCAAACCTGGGGGGCTTTAGGCTCACAATGGGGAATCAACAAGACTATGGCCCAAATTCATGCGCTATTAATGGTCTCTGATGAACCACTTTCCATGGAAGATATCATGGAACAAATCCAGATCTCAAGAGGCAATGCAAGTATGAACTTGCGCGCATTGATGGACTGGGGTATTGTATATAAAGAATACAAACAGGGCGAACGAAAAGAGTTTTTTACAGCAGAGAAGGATTTGGATGAACTGGCCGTGAAAATTTCCCGTGAGCGAAGCAAACGCGAAATCAAACCGGCTTTGAAAGTTTTAAAGGAAGTCTCCTCCATCAAGACGAAAAACACAAAAGAAGAACAACATTTTGTGAATCAAACCACCAAACTCTATGATTTTGTTTTAAAAGCCGACAATGTTTTGGACAAAATGACTGAATATAAAGACAATTGGCTGGCAAGGCTTGTTGTTAAAATAATGAAATGATTTTTTTTAACCATAACTTTCATTTTTTTCTGAAAGTTTAATACAAACTAATATGAAAGCAATAAATTTAACTAACTATTTTTTCGTTGGATTTCCCATCCTTTTGTGTGGGATAGGCTTGCTGGATACGAGTTTTCTTTTTTATGGATTACTCTTTACAATCCTCACCGGTACATTCCAGGTTTTGACAGGCATTGTAATTTTTTTAAAAACCCCAAGTGATGTCTGGATTCAAATGTATTTACTGGCTGTGATACTTTATTTCTCTTTTTGGCATTTTTTGAACTTTAGGCTTTTTGGGATTTCATTTGAATATGCGCTTTTTGCTATTCCGATAATTCTTGCTATCTATTTTACGATCATACTTCACCGAAAAAAAAATCAATTAAAATGAAAAAATTGGTTATTGCTTCAGGTACCGGTTTTCTGGGAAATGTATTGTTGGACTATTTTAAATCAAAATATGATCAAGTAATCATATTGACACGTGGCAAACCTTGTCGTAAAGGTCATGTCGAATATGTAAATTGGGATACCAAAACGATGTCAGGCTGGGAAAAGGAACTCGAGAACAGTGAAGCTCTTATCAATTTGACCGGTAAATCTGTGGATTGCAGATATACCAAAAAAAACAAATTGGAAATTCTTGCATCAAGAGTGGAGAGTACCGCTATTCTAAACGAAGCGGTTTTAAAATGTGTGAATCCGCCTAAACATTTTATTAATTCTTCCACTGCTACTATTTACAGGCATTCAACTAACAAACAAATGGATGAGTTTACGGGTGAAACCGGCGATGACTTTTCAATGGGTGTGGCTAAAGAATGGGAATTCACTTTCTTTAAAACAAACACCCCAAAAACAATAAAAACAGCAATAAGGACTGCAATTGTCCTTGGTAAAAACGGTGGTGCCTGGATACCATTAAAAAGGCTTTCCAAAATGGGTTTTGGAGGAAAACAAGGCGACGGAGCGCAATTTATTAGTTGGGTACATGAAATGGATTTTGCCCGTGCCATAGCATTCATTTTAGAGTCTAAAATGGAAGGCATTGTGAATATAGTTTCGCCACAGCCAATTAAAAACAAAGATTTTATGAAGGCATTGTGTGATGCCATCAATATGCCGGTGCGAATCCCCAACCCAAAACCAATCCTGGAATTTGGTGCATTTTTTATAGGAACAGAAACCGAACTGGTTTTAAAAAGCAGAAACGTGGTTCCTACAAGACTTTTAAATGGAGGATTCTCATTTCAATTTGACACTATTCAAAAAACATTTAATGATTTGTTGGCAAAGCCATGAAAAAGATCTTTACTTCACAAAATCCCTAAAATTATCGCGGTTAACCACTTTAAAGTCTCCTGTGTAATTATCTTTAAAAGGTTTGGGCAATCTTGCCTTTTTGTGAGGATTCCATTTAAATTCAAATGCATTTACTTTTGACCCGATAGTCTCGACATAATCAACTTCTTGTTGCTGGGTCGTTCTCCAAAAATAAGAATTAGCCTGACTCCCTTGATAGAGGTTTTTTTTAATACGTTCAGAAACTAAGAAGTTTTCCCAAAGTGCCCCTTTATCCTGCCTTAGTTCCAAATCATCAAAATTTCCCAAGACCATATTTCTGACCCCATTGTCATAGAAATAGATTTTTTTGTTGTTTTTAATTTCATTTCTTACATTTCTGCTAAATCCGGGTAGCCTGAATATTACAAAGGATTGTTCAAGTAAATGAATGTAGTTTGCTACGGTATTTTTATCAATTCCAAGTAACTGAGACAATTCATTATAACTTACTTCGCTCCCCATTTGAAGCGCAAGTGCCTTGATTAACTTTTCTAAAATCTCGGGTTTTCTGATTCCGCCAAAAGCCAATATATCTTTAAAGAGATAACTATTAACCAGATTCTTTAAAACTTCATAGGCATCATTTTGATGATTGATAACATCCGGATACATTCCATAGAGCAATCGCAGTTCTAATTGTTGCTCGCTTTTTAAAAACCCGATGTGATTTTCAAATTCGTCCCAAGAAATTGGTAAAAGCTGAAACTCCCATTTCCTTCCTGTTAGCGGTTCTGCCAATGCACTATTTAAATCCAGTGCCGATGAACCACTCACATAAAGTTGCACATCCTTTATTTTGTCAGTAATTAACTTTAAAGTGATCCCAATATTGGATATGCGTTGTGCCTCATCAACAAAAACAACCTTATTTTCACCAATAACAGATTTTAGCTTTTCCGTATTGGGTAGTTCTAAAAGTGTACGCACCGTGGGATCATCACAGTCTAAGAACAAATAAGTTTCCTTTTCCAAAATAGACTTGATTAAAGTTGTTTTACCTACTTGTCTGGGTCCTAACAAAACAATCGCTTTGCCTTTATTCCTTTTTGAAATTATACGTGATTTTAAATCTCTTTTTATCATTTTCAGTGTTTATATTCACCAAATATAATTATTTTTAGTGAATACACTCACCAAATATTACATTTTTTAATCATTCTAATCGAGCATTTATTGAAACGGGCCGGATTGCTTGAATAATTTTACCACTTAGACACTTTGTTCACTAAGTGTCCCCAAGCTTAGTGCTTCTTGTACCCTTAGTGCCTGAGTGGTTTTTCATTTCAAAGTAATTCGAGTAAAAACCAAATCACCGGAATCGCCTCCACCCAAAACGCTGTGTAATAAAGTGAGCGTTTCTCACTGCTGCACCATAAAGCTATTGCTGTTATTAGGAGCACAATCAAAACAACCCAAAGTGAGTTGGTGAAAATGACATTAAAATAAATTTCGGCGAAAGCCAATGCACCCAACAGCACACTTCCAAAAAGTTTGGTTTTAAAAACACCCAATCGTTGTGGGATTGTTCCCAAAGAAATAGAATCAACCTGTACATCCCTGATTTCAAATGGAAGTATCAAAACAATCACCCAAAAGAAACGCAGCATACACAAAATAAAAGCCGGAAAATCAAATGCATTTCCCCAATAAAAAGTCGGTATTAAAACCGTGGTTAAGATCAAAACCAGAGCGATTAAAACCAGTTTCATTCCTGGAATGGAGCGGAAATTTTTCCATTTTCGCTTTAGCGGAACGGCATACAGCAATGTCAAAAGCCCTGAAATCACTGCAATAACCTGAACAAAAAAAGGCAAATGCCAAAAGAAAAACAGCATCGCAAAAAAGGAAAATAGTGAAAAAAACTGAATGCTTTTTAAACTTGATGTCAAACGGCGGTGGTGCCATTTGGCGATACCGGCATATTTTACAAAATTGTAGCCACTTATCGCAGCTGTAAACACAAAACCTGAAAGATAAAAATCAGGTGAAATATTTAAGTAAATAGCTGATAACAGCATCAATGCCACGATAGCCAGGGCTACGTGAATGCTGCTATTGAGATAAAACTGAAATATACGCACACGACAAAGATAAAGAAGTACTATTATGAAATGCGACGTATTTCAAGAACCCATTTAATCTATAAGCACCTTGAATTGCTGTATGCGCCCTCCCTGAGCTTCAACCTTAACCAGATACAAACCTGATGCCGTTGAATCTCCTAAATCAACTTCATATACCGGTTCTGAGGTGATGGCTTCCTTTAATTGCCTGCCTTGAAGGTCAAACACCTGTATTCGGGTTTTTTCTTTTATACCATCTATATAGAACGTTCCCTTATTAGGGTTGGGATACAACACTATTTGATACTGAATTGGAGTATCAATACCCATAGTGGTTTCTATCACAGTAACAGGTGTCAGTTCACTTTCGTCACAACCCTGTATTTGCTGACTTACATAGTAAGTCTCTCCATCTACTAATTCGGCATTTAAAGGAAGTTCTACTGTGCCTTCTTCATCGGCATACCAGGTAATGATGAGGTTGGAACCTGTCCATTCAAAAAACTCAACTTCCAAATCTTCTAAAGTAGCCCCCGGCTCATACGCTTGTGGGCTTACTGCTACAGGCGATAACACTTCAGGGCAATAGACAAATTTTGCAATGAAATTCGAACCTTCATCTTGAAAAGCATTTTGCGAGGAAAGATTTTCAGAAATTCCGGATGTTAAACCGGTTATATAAATTTCATTAGTTCCATTAATGTTAAGTAAGGTATTCCAACCTGTTAATTCTTGCGCTACACTTCCATAATAGGATGACCATAAAACTTCATCTCCCGTTGAGTTGAATTTTGTCAAAAAAGTATCATAGCCTCCCGCATTTATCTCTTGAAAACTGCCTTCGGTAGCTATACCTGTAGTTGAATTAGTAGCACTATAGATATATACGTTACCCTGAGAATCTTCTGCAAGAGAAACATGACTGCTAATTCCCGAACCAAAATAAGTACCCCAAATTTGTTGACCGTTTAAGTCTAGTTTTGTCAAAAAAGGGCTGTTGTTGGTACCAGAATAATTGTATTGATAAGCCCCCGGTGTTGTAATTCCAGTTTGACTAGACGTAATACCGCTGATATACAAATAATCTCCTCGGGGAACATCTATTTTTGTAAGAGCTTCTGTTGATGGACCACCAAAATAAGTACCCCAGACTCTATTCCCGTTGTCATTAAACCTGCCAATAAAAACATCGCGGTCTCCGGCAACTTCAGTTTGATGAGTGCCTGATGTTCCAAAATAACCTTCATTGTCATTGGACATTCCGCTAACATAAACATTATTCAAAAAATCAACTGCCAAGCCGCCAAGATAATTTATTTGATATCCATTTGTTTCAGTAATGTCCGGTCCGTAATACGTAGCCCAAAGCAACCCGCCTGTATCTGAAAATCGGGCAAGGACAGGATAGGTCGGAATTTGAAATCCGGTACCGTGTGGTATTGGTGGTGGAATAGTTTCCCGAAAGGCACCGGGGGTAGCCATATCAGAGCTCTTTGTTCCCCCCCAAACAAAAAGGTCGTTGCTATACCCTTTTCGCACTTGTAAAAGATCTGTTATTTGATCTCCCTGAAAGTAGGTCGCCCAGTCCAAGTGCCCATTATCATCAAACTGAGCAATAAAACTACCTTGCATAACGTCTTGTCCGTTAGGGTTGGTATTTATAAGCAATTCCTCTTGAAATGCTCCTGATGTAGCAATATTGGTTTGGCTGGTAGTTTCTCCCGCAATAACTAATTTGCCATTTTTTGTATCCACTGACCTGATAATATCTATTCCCTCTCCTCCAAAATAACTGGCATAAAGCAATTCTCCATCTGAAGAAAATTTGACAATAAAGCCATCTTCATCACCACCACCGTAAATGGTTTGATGTGCATTAGGCGTAACGAGGTTGTCAAAATATACCCCTGCTGAAAATTCACTGATCTGTCCAACTATCCAGATGTTGCCACTATTATCAACAGTTGTTTCTTCTATACTTACAGCAGAAGCTCCCATAGAAGCTTCGCCAAAATAAGTTCCCCAATCGCGTGTATAAGAAATATCAGGTGGTTGGGAAAAAAGCGAATTGAATGACAATGCAATTATGCATAGTATTATTGTTCGAATATTCATAATTTGAAAAAACTTGTATTTCTTTTTAATGTAAAAGTTGTTGGGACAATTTGCAATGTAAAACATAGGTGTTAAATATCAAAAAGTTTAACACTCATCAAAACAGCGAGGGAGAGATTTACTGTAACAGCTAATGAAACATAAGCACTGCTCTGAAAGATAAAACTGAAATATACGCACACGACAAAGATAAAGAAGTACTATTATGAAATGCGACGTATTTCAAGAACCCATTTAATCTATAAGCACCTTGAATTGCTGTATGCGCCCTCCCTGAGCTTCAACCTTAACCAGATACAAACCTGATGCCGTTGAATCTCCTAAATCAACTTCATATACCGGTTCTGAGGTGATGGCTTCCTTTAATTGCCTGCCTTGAAGGTCAAACACCTGTATTCGGGTTTTTTCTTTTATACCATCTATATAGAACGTTCCCTTATTAGGGTTGGGATACAACACTATTTGATACTGAATTGGAGTATCAATACCCATAGTGGTTTCTATCACAGTAACAGGTGTCAGTTCACTTTCGTCACAACCCTGTATTTGCTGACTTACATAGTAAGTCTCTCCATCTACTAATTCGGTGTCTAAAGGAAGTTCTACTGTGCCTTCTTCATCGGCATACCAAGTGATGATGAGGTTGGAGCCTGTCCACTCAAAAAATTCAACTTCCAAATCTTCTAAAGTAGCCCCCGGCTCATACGCTTGTGGACTTACTGCTACAGGCGATACCACTTCAGGGCAATAGACAAATTTTGCTATGAAACCGACTCCAAAATCTCCATTAAGATAATGATTTTCTTCAAAAGCTCCTTCAGAAGCAATATTATTCATACTAAATGTACTGCCGGATAAAAAAACATTATTGTTATCTGAAACTCTTATTGTTTTTGAAAAAACAAGACTTTGTTCTAAATCACTTCCTCCATAGTATGACCCCCATAATAATTCATCTCCTTGAGGATTGAATTTCAAAAAAAAAGAATCCCTGTTCCCTCCGGCATAAATCTCTTGCCAGCTTCCTTCTGTGATTATGCTTTCGTCATCAGCAATTGCACCACAGACATATACATTGCCTTGAACATCAACATCAACAGATATGAATTGTCCATTATTATTACCAATATAGGTTCCCCAAAGGCGATTTCCATCCAAATCAAATTTTGCTAAAAAACTACAATTAAATGATGCCATAAAGTTTTCCTGCCAACTACCGGGCGTTGAAATGTGTGAATCACTTTGTGTTGTACCACTTATATACAAAATATTATCACGAGGGATAGCAATTTTTGGATTGTGTTCATTCAACAACCCTCCATAATACGTTCCCCAAACTCGCTGCCCCATAGGATTAAATTTTGCAATAAAAAAATCAGTTTCTCCCGCATTTGAAGGTTGGTGTGCGTCTGTAGTACCATAAAAAGACGCTGTGTCATTAGACCTTCCGGAAATATATACATTGTTGGAAAAGTCTATTGCTACATCTGCGGCATCAAGTGATATCGTGTTTTGAGCAAGAATATCAGGCCCGTAATAGGTAGTCCAAATCAATTGTCCTGTATCATCAAATCGAGCCAAAACCGGGTAATTTGGAGCGTTTAAATTTCCGTTACTAGATACAAATGGGGGAGCAATAATTTCCTGAAATACACCGGTTGTTGCTAAATTACTACTGTTGGTACTTCCATATATATACACATCATTATCATTCCCGACACCAACGGCTCCAAGGCTAAGCGTTCTATTTCCTTGAAAATAACTACCCCATTGCACCTGACCGGAATAATCCAATTGCACAATAAACCCTGAATTGCCATCAATATATGGGTTGCCATTTGGGTCAATATTTTGCAGATACTCTTCTTGATAGGTTCCGGACGTTGCAATATTACTCTCACTTGTTGTAGTGCCTGCAATATATACTTTCCCATCTTTAGCGTCTATTGAATAAATAACATCATTACCTTCTCCGCCAAAATAGCTTGCATACAGTAACTCGCCATCCGGTGAGAGCTTTGCTATAAACCCATCTGTTTCTCCACTAAAAACAGATTGGTGTGCATCAGGAGTTATGATTTGGTTTATGTAATCCACAGAAAGCATGGTTACAGAACTGGCAATCCAAATATTTCCGACTTCATCCAAAACCATATTGTCTCCGTGAAAATAAGTACCCCATTCCCGGGTAATGCTGTGAATGTTTGTTTGTGAATACAAAAAACCTGAAATCAATACAGTAACTGTCAATATTAAATATGTTATTTTTAGCTTCATCATCTATTAATCATCAAAAACAACAATAATATCTGTACCTCCAACAACTGTCCAAGTTGCAGTAAAAGAGCCTTGAGAATAGTTATCACTTAGGCCACAAGAGGTATCCCCTATTCTCTCAGTCCCAATTCCTGGATAGTTAAACCCAATCATTACCCAAACAGGGTCACCACATAATGACTCAGCTACGCTACCAACACAGCCAGGACCTCCAAGAAATGGGGGTACTGTATCACAAGAGTACCCCCACCATTTTATTCCTGACGGTACATCATCAAAAAATTCCAAATTTATACTGTCCATTGAGTCAAGAGTAAAAACGTCAGTCTCGACTGGTGTTGTACAACTATCACACTCTCCTGAGTTAAATGGGTTATCACCATATGCCGTTATAAAAATATCTATATCTTGACTTGAATTGTTTATAATTTCAATAGGTAACTGCTGTGTATAAGCAATTGTAGCTACAAGCATTGAAATTAAGGTTAAAATTATTTTTTTCATGGTAAGTAGGTTTTAAGGGCTAGTTATCATAGTTACTTCCGTATGTTTTGATAGCGAGAATAAAAACATCTCCTTTACTTTTAGTCTGGAGTGTTTCCTCCGACATGCCGGAAAGTAAGAGTAAGTTTTTAGCTTCTTCATAAACCAACTCTAATCGATTTTGGAGTAATTCTGGTTCAGTCTTTCCATCGGAACGGTCAAAATTTCCGGGATGATTCCAGAGGCTTAAAGCATTTGAGAAGTTGGTTTTTGCTTCAATCAATGGGTCTTGTAATGCTTGGTTTTCCGGTTCAATATCTTTGCTACAACCGCTATTCACAAACAAAAACAGCACCATCGAAAAAGTGAAGACAAACTTCTTAAAAAAAGAAATAGGTGTTTTCATTTAAGTAAATTTTTTGGGGTTTTGTGAGCAATATAAAACATAAAAGCTAAATATCCAAAGATTTAACACTCCTCAAAGCAGCAAGGGAGAGCTGTACTGTAACAGCAAATGCCGCATGAACACTGCTCTGAAAATGAAAATTGAGGGCTTTTTGAAAAAGTTTCACCAAGCAAAAGTAATCAAGCTGTTCATAACACCCTCAAACGGTTGAAAAATTAACGCAATTCTATGTTTTTGGTCATAAAAATTTCAACATTAAAATCGTACTTTTGCATCCTTAAAATCATATCTTTATGAACACAGATTCTTTCGCATTAAGGCACATTGGTCCCAGAGAACAGGATGTGGCCGATATGCTTCAAACCATAGGTGTTGATTCTATTGATAAACTCATCTATGAAACCGTCCCAGACGATATATTACTAAAAAAAGAAATGAACTTGCCGCGTGCCCTTTCAGAGCAGGAGTATCTAGCTCACATTGGTGACTTGGCAAATAAAAATAAAGTGTTCAAAACCTATATTGGTTTGGGATACCACAACACCATTTTACCCCCGGTTATTCAGCGCAATATCCTTGAAAACCCGGGTTGGTACACGGCTTACACGCCCTATCAGGCAGAGATTGCCCAGGGCCGTCTGGAAGCACTTTTGAATTTCCAAACCATGGTCACTGACCTGACCAAAATGGAACTGGCCAACGCCTCCCTTCTTGACGAATCAACCGCTGCTGCAGAAGCTATGGGGTTATTGTTTGCCGTGCGTGACCGTCAACAGCAAAAAGACGGTGTGGTGAAGTTTTTTGTTTCTGACGAAGTGTTGCCGCAAACTATCTCTACACTTAAAACCAGAGCCATTCCAATAGGTATCGAACTGGTGATTGGCAATCATGAAGATTTTGATTTCTCAAAAGACTATTTTGGCTGTTTGCTACAATACCCCGGAAAAAGCGGGATGGTCTATGACTATGCCGATTTTATCGAAAAAGCAAAAGCTGCTTTTATCAAAGTAGCCGTTGCCGCAGATATTTTGAGTCTGGTAAAACTAAAAGCTCCCGGCGAAATGGGCGTTGATGTGGTTGTAGGAACCACACAACGATTTGGAATCCCGATGGGATATGGCGGACCCCACGCTGCCTTTTTTGCAACCAAAGAAGCTTACAAACGTGACATCCCCGGAAGAATCATCGGGGTGACCAAAGATACAGACGGCAACCGTGCTTTACGCATGGCTTTGCAAACCCGTGAACAGCACATCAAACGTGACCGCGCGACTTCAAACATCTGTACTGCACAAGTTTTGCTGGCAGTGATGGCAGGTATGTATGCCGTTTACCACGGACCCAAAGGACTGGAATACATTGCCAACAAAGTCCACAGTACTGCTTCGACTACTGCAAAAGCTTTGGAAAAACTAGGTCTTGAACAAACCAATTCCACTTATTTTGACACCATTCAGCTAAAAGCTGATGCCGAAAAAGTAAGGACCATTGCAGAACAAAACGAAGTTAACTTTTACTATCCGGATTCTGAAACTGTTGTTATTTCGGTAAACGAAACCACTACGACAGAAGACATCAATCAAATCATTGCCATTTTCGCGCAAGCGACTTCTCAAGATGCATTTGAAATTGAGACTTTAACCGAAGGCAAAGCCGTCCCGGAAAGCGTCATCAGAAAAACCGATTTTCTGACGCACGAAGTATTCAATACCTACCAGTCTGAGACCGATATGATGCGCTACATCAAAAAGCTGGAGCGCAAAGATTTGTCATTGAACCACTCGATGATTGCTTTGGGAAGTTGTACCATGAAATTAAATGCAGCTGCAGAAATGCTTCCGTTGAGTGATCCTCAATGGGGCACAATGCATCCCTTTGTTCCAGTTGAACAAGCTGAAGGCTATCAAACCGTATTAAAAAACCTGGAAGATTATCTAACTGAAATCACCGGTTTTGCAGCTACATCGTTGCAACCCAACTCAGGCGCACAAGGCGAATTTGCCGGTTTGATGGTCATCAGGGCTTATCATGAATCCCGTGGTGATTATCACAGGAATGTATGTTTGATTCCGAGTTCGGCACATGGCACCAATCCGGCATCGGCAGTAATGGCGGGAATGAAAGTGGTTGTTACTAAATCCACTGAAGAAGGAAACATTGATGTGGACGATTTACGCGCAAAGGCTGAAATGCACAAAGACAACCTTTCTTGTTTGATGGTGACCTATCCATCTACACACGGTGTGTATGAGTCGGCTATAAAAGAAGTGACACAAATCATACACGACAACGGCGGACAAGTATATATGGATGGAGCCAATATGAATGCTCAGGTGGGATTGACCAATCCCGGAGCCATTGGTGCAGACGTTTGTCACTTAAATTTACATAAAACCTTTGCCATCCCACATGGCGGTGGTGGTCCGGGTGTAGGGCCCATTTGTGTGGCACCTCAACTCGCTCCATTCCTTCCCGGAAACCCGGTAATTAAAACAGGAGGTGAACAAGCCATTACGGCAATTTCAGCAGCACCTTATGGTTCATCATTGGTATGTTTGATTTCGTATGCTTACATCAGGATGCTGGGCGTAAGAGGCCTTAAAAAAGCGACAGAATATGCCATTTTAAATGCCAATTATATGAAAGAGCGTTTAAAAGGACATTATGAAACTTTATATACCGGCGAGCGCGGAAGAGCAGCACACGAAATGATTTTGGATTGCCGCCCGTTCAAACAACACGGCATTGAAGTGGTTGATATTGCCAAGCGGTTGATGGACTATGGTTTCCATGCACCCACAGTCTCTTTCCCGGTTGCGGGAACATTGATGGTTGAGCCCACTGAAAGTGAAAGCAAGCCTGAATTGGATCGTTTTTGTGATGCGATGATTTCCATCAGAAAAGAAATTGCTGAAGTGACTGCAGACAACCCCAACAATGTGTTGAAAAATTCGCCACATACTCTTAAAATGCTTACTACTGACGATTGGGATTTTCCCTATACTCGTCAACAAGCGGCTTTTCCTTTGGAGTATGTTTCAGAAAACAAATTTTGGCCAAGCTGCAGGAGAGTTGATGAAGCTTATGGTGACAGAAATCTAATCTGTACCTGTGCGCCGATTGAAGAATATATGGAGGCATAGCCCTCCCCCACTTCGTCGCTAAAGCTATGAAGCGTCAGCGACCTAACCCCTCCCCAAAGGGGAGGGAATCTCTGTGACATTAAAGGCTTTTTGGAAATCAAAAAGCCTTTAATGTTTTTAAAAGAGGAATTAAATATTGTGTGATTAGGTCAATAAATTAGTAAATTAGCAAAAAATTCAAAAGAGATGAATCGTGTTGTAAAAATAACAGGCATCGGAAGTTATATCCCCGAAAAGATAGCGACCAATGAATCGTTTAGCTCACATCGGTTTTTGAATGAAGATGGTAGTGCCATAGAAGCACCGAATGAAGTGATTATTGAGAAGTTTAAGGCTATCACTGGCATACAGGAAAGACGCTATCTCGAGGAAAATCTCGTAAATTCTGACATTGCCTTTATGGCTGCTCAAAAAGCCATTGCTGATGCAAAAATCAATCCGGAAACCATCGACTATATCATTGTTGCACACAACTATGGTGATGTAAAAGTAGGCTCCGTTCAGAGTGATACAGTTCCCAGTCTGGCTTCACGTGTCAAGCATTTACTGCAAATTGAAAACCCGCGTTGTGTGGCCTATGATATGCTGTTTGGTTGCCCGGGTTGGCTGGAAAGTGTGATTCACTCCAATGCATTTATTCAGGCCGGAATGGCAAAAACCTGTCTGGTGATTGGTTCAGAAACTTTATCACGAGTGATTGATGCTCACGACAGGGACTCCATGATTTATAGTGACGGTGCAGGAGCTGTAATCCTTCAGACCGTTGATGAAGAAGGCGGTATTTTGGCTTATGAAACCGTCACCTACACCAAAGACGAAGCCCATTTCATATATTTTGATACCAGCAATAAAAAAGAAGAAAAAGACAACACCCGCTACATCAAAATGTATGGTCGTAAAGTCTATAATTTTGCTTTGACCAATGTACCCCTGGCGATGAAAAGTTGTCTGGATAAAAGTGGGGTTGACATCAAAGACATTAAAAAAATATTCATCCATCAGGCCAATGAAAAAATGGATGAAGCCATTTGCCAACGATTCTACAAACTCTTTGATATGGAAATGCCTGAGGGTATTATGCCTATGAGTATTGGCGAACTGGGAAACAGCAGCGTTGCTACCATCCCCACTTTACTTGATCTGGTTTACAACAACAAAATGGAAAACCATAAAGTTGAAAAGGGTGACCATGTCATTTTTGCCAGTGTGGGTGCCGGGATGAATATCAATGCCGTGGTGTATAAATTTTAATCATGTACGAAGGGAAATATCCTAAAAAGCGCTACAAAATCACTCTTGATTTTTTAAAGGAAAACATTGCGTCAAATTCTAAAATTTTGGATTTGGGTGTTGAGAACCCTTTCTCAGAAATCATGATTCATAACGGTTACCTGGTTGAAAACACCCAAGGAGAAGACCTCGACGAGGATTTTTCTTCAGTTCAACAGTCAACTGCCGAAGTGGTCACCGCTTTTGAAATTTTTGAACACCTCATCGCCCCATACAACATTCTAAAAGAAATCAAAGCCGATAAACTTGTGGCATCGGTACCTTTAAAGCTTTGGTTTGCTTCGGCATATAAAAGCAAGACCGACGCCAGGGATCGACATTATCACGAATTTGAAGACTGGCAATTTGACTGGTTACTTGAAAAGGCCGGTTGGAAAATTAAACGCAGTATGAAATTCACCAACCCTGTGAATAAAATTGGCTTCAGGCCTATTCTAAGACGATTCACACCGCGTTATTATTTGGTCTATGCCGAAAGAAAACAACAACCATAATGAATTTCTACATTGTCATTCCGGCACACAATGAAGCCGAATACATTGAAAAGACTTTATTGTCTTTAGCTTGTCAGACACTGCTACCGAAGCAACTTGTGGTGGTGGATGACCATTCTACAGACGCTACAGCGAAAGTGGTTTCTGCATTTGCTGAAAAGCATCAATTTATTAAATTAATAAAAACCCGATCCACAGACAAACACCTGCCCGGCAGTAAAGTCATCAATGCGTTTTATAAAGGTTTTGAAACCCTGGATGACGACTATGACATCATCTGTAAGTTTGATGCCGATTTGATTTTTCCTGAAAACTATCTGGAAAAAGTTGCCCAAATCTTTAAGGCAAACCCAAAGTGCGGGATGGCGGGGGGATTACTGTTTATTGAAAAAAACGGAAAGTGGATCTATGAAAATATTGCCAATAAAGACCATTTAAGAGGCCCAATTAAGGCCTATAGAAAGGCATGTTTTGAAAGCATAGGCGGCTTGAAGGCATCTATTGGTTGGGATACTGCTGATGTATTGCTGGCAAAATTTCATAACTGGAATGTAATTATTTCAAAACAGCTTGAAGTGATGCATTTGAAGCCAACAGGGCTTAATTATGACTCATCAGCCCGATTTAAACAAGGTGAAACCCTTTACAAACTTCGGTATGGATATATTTTGACTTTTATAACAGCTTTAAAAATATCTTTGAGTAGAAAAAAAATAACTCTTCTATTTGATTATTTGAAAGGTTATAGAGAAGCTATACGAAATCAAGAACAGCATTTAGTAACTAATGAAGAGGGTAAATTTATCAGAAACCTAAGATGGAAAGGAATTAAAAAGAAGATTTTCTGATTTATTTGACTATCAATTTTTTTTGAATCACAAATTCGTCACTTATTAGACTTATTATATAAACACCGGATTTTAACCCTGTTATGTCTTGTTTTTTACGATATTCATTTGAAAACATTAATTTGCCTCTTAAATCGTATACTAATGTTTTATTAAACGCAACCGGACTAAATATCTCAAAAAAATCATTAGCTGGATTTGGATAGACATTTATTGAGGACTCTAAATCAAAATCACTCAAATTCAAATTTGAACCACAAACTGTTTCAATTTCTAAGCTTGAAAGGGCTCTATCCCAATATCTGAAATCGTCCAATGCGCCCATAAAATAATTTGCCGGTGCATTTAACTCCCTGTCGTGTCTGCCCAAAGATCCTGGATTATTAGAGTAATATAGTGACCCCCCAGTGCCTGAAAATGAACCTCCAAAATCCCTACAGTTTACATAAATTTTCATGTTGGCAGCCGTTTCAACAACAGCTACAATATTAGTCCACTGACCAGATTCAATAGACATATTAGTGGTGTATGTTCTTCTGGTATTTGCTGTATAATTTGCTGAACCATCTCCAAAACTTATAGAATATCTTCCGGTAGATTGTTGAGAATTAAAAAAAACTCCACTGCTCAAGTCCTCTTCAAATGAGGTATTAAACAACTCTCTGTCTAAATAGCTATTACTGTCATATCTTACCCAAAAAGAAAACGACACCGGCAAATCAGGTTTTAATTCCTGTAGGTTTGGAAAATTAATATAACTATCAACACCGTTAAAGTAGATTGCAGATTCCGGATTGCCATGCCTGTCTGTTACATAAACCACTTGATATTCATCAGCGTGATATTCATTACCGCTTGCATCTTCAGCATTACCGTCAAAGGGATAATAGAGTAGTAAGTTTTCCTCAATGTTTTGTGCTATAGAAACAGAGAAAACTGCAAGTAATATAAGGGTTAGGTAACGTTTCAATTGAATAATTATGGATGTTTGAACCCACAATATAAATAAAATTTTTATTGTATAGCACTTCAAATCACTCAAACAACTCAGTCAGCACCCTACCCGTTGCGCCATTGGGACGTGCAATACCAAGTAAAGCCGAAAGCGTGGGGGCAATGTCCGTAATTTCATATTTTTGATAGGTATGGCCCTTTTTGATACCATGACCATAAAAAATTAGGGGAACGTGGGTATCATAAGTGAACCCGCTGCCGTGTGAGGTTCCTCCCCGCTCATACCAGGTGGACAATACCGAGGTTTGAAGCACATATACCAAGTCGCCACTGCGTTTCTGATTAAAGCCGTTTTGAACCAGATAACCCAAATCACGATTGAAAGAACCACTTTCCAATTGATTTCTGGTAAACACCCTGTCGATTTTGGGATAACTGATTAAAAAATCAGCCAGAGTTTGCTGTACAGTGTTCGGGTCGAGTTTGGCGTTTCTCATCACCTCTTTATTCAAAAAAACCTGATTGCTTTGGTCGCTTTCAATAACATCCACCTTAAAGGTTGCCATAGAAAATGCTTTTAAGTCATCGCGAAATTCTGAACGATTAAAATATCCTGCAGGAATGTTCAATGATTGCAAATACCCCGGAATATGAGTTACCCCATGATCTGAAGTGAGAAAAACAAGATACTCCCCTTGCCCGATTTCTTTATCGAGGTAATTGAAAAAACGTTCCAGTTCTTTATCCAATTGTAAGTAATTGTCTTCAACCTCAACAGAATTTGGACCAAAAGTGTGCCCGATATAATCAGGGCTTGAATAGCTGATAGCCAAAAAGTCGGTGGTATTGTTTTTACCCAGGTTTTCTCCTTTTACAGCTGCTAGGGCAAAGTCTGTAGTGATGCTGTTGCCAAAAACGGTTTCCATGATAAAATCATACCCGCCGTTTACTTTTGAAAGTTCTTTTAGGTTGTAAGGAAATGTCGGGGTTTCCTTACCTTTAAACACTTCTTCAAAGGGATTGTTGTCAGGTCCACTGGCAGTGTAGGTTTCTATGGGATACATCGGTGTCCAAACCTGATTTAAATAATGCTGTGATTTTCCAGAATTATTAAAATTCTTCACCCATTGTGGCAATTCGCTCATATAATAACTGCTGCTAATCCACCGCCCTTCATCTTTTCCGTGAAACCAGTATGCCGTCCCGGTGTGACCTGCAGGCAGTATCGAGCCGCGGTCTTTTAAGGAAATGCCTATAACTTTTGCCTGTTGTTGTGTATGTAGCCGCAATTGATCTGTAATGGAAGTGGTTTTCATTCGGTGTGGCGACATTTTTCCGGCATTGTGGGTTGTCCCAATAGAATTGACTTCATCATCCTGAACGCAATAAACACTTGCTTTAATTTCTTTATCATACCAGTCGTTTGCAACCACCCCGTGCACGGCAGGATAGGTGCCTGTATAAACCGAAGCATGCCCCGGGCCGGTAAAAGTGGGAATGTAATTGAAATGGTTGTTTTTAAAATGAAACCCTTCATTCATCAACCGTTTGAATCCACCCTCACCATAGCGGTGGTAATAACGGGTGAGGTAGTCAAACCGCATTTGGTCAACGACAATTCCCACGACCAGTTTGGGCTGGTTCAATGTTTGATGTTCTAAGGTGTTTGAAGAATTTTTTTGGGTGTAACCTGAAATTGAAAAACCAAAAGCGGCAATCAATAAAAAAATATATCTGTTCATTCTAAATAGTTTCTCCCACAAAAATACAATCCTAAATTGAACTAAAGTTTACTTAATAGTTAAATCCTGACCGATAATTTTTGTTACTTTAGCAATTGAAAAAATTAAAGTGTAATTTCGGGTTTCATTTCCATAAAATAAAAGGTTTCGCTTAAAGCGAAAAGACTATGAGATACCTTAAAGATATTGGCTCCTATTTTATAATGCTCAGGCAGGTCTTTATCAGACCAACAAAAACTTCGGTTTTGAGAAACCTGATTTTCAAAGAGGTCAATGATTTGATCGTCAGCTCGTTGGGCATTGTTATTTTTATATCATTTTTTGTCGGTAGTGTTATTGCTATTCAAACTGCTTTGAATATGGATAACCCTTTAGTACCTAAAAGTTTAATAGGTTTTGCAACCCGCCAATCAGTTATTCTTGAATTTGCCCCCACTTTTATTTCGATTATTATGGCCGGAAAGGTGGGTTCATTTATCACGTCAAGTATTGGCTCGATGCGGGTGACTGAACAAATTGATGCGTTGGAGGTTATGGGAATCAACCCGCTCAATTACCTTGTTTTTCCAAAGATTATTGCGTTGTTGTTTTATCCGTTTATCATTATTATTTCCATGGCCTTTGGCATTGTGGGCGGATGGATTGCCGCTGTTCAAGGCGGGTTTGCTTCAGCTCAAGATTTTGCTATTGGACTTCAGGAAGGATTTGTTCCGTTTCATATGACATATGCTTTTATTAAAACTTTTGTTTTTGCACTCATTCTGGCAACTGTACCCTCGTGGCAAGGCTATTATATGAAAGGTGGCGCGCTTGAAGTTGGAAAAGCAAGTACCAATTCATTTGTTTGGACGAGTGTGCTTATTATTTTGGCTAATTTTATAATCACCCAAATGTTGTTGAGCTAATGATTAAAGTTGAAAATTTACATAAACGCTTTGGTGATGAGGAAGTTTTAAAAGGAATTTCCACCACGTTCCAAAAGGGAAAAACCAATATTATCATCGGTCAGAGTGGTAGCGGTAAAACTGTTTTCATGAAATGTCTATTGGGATTGTTTGTACCCGAAGAAGGAAAAATCATTTATGGAAACAAGGCCATTCAGGATATGGATAAAGACGAAAAAAGCGAACTGCGTCAACAAATGGGTATGCTTTTTCAAGGGGGAGCACTTTTTGACTCTATGAATATTGAAGAAAACGTGATGTTTCCGCTTCAAATGTTCAGCAAAAAAACCAAGGAAGAAATGCTCGACAGGGTCAATGAGGTTTTGAAACGCGTAAATCTTGAAAATGTAAACAAAAAGCTGCCTTCTGAAATTTCGGGCGGTATGCAGAAACGGGTAGCCATTGCTCGGGCCATCGTTAATAATCCTAAATACTTGTTTTGTGACGAGCCCAATTCCGGCTTAGACCCCAGAACGGCCACGGTTATCGATAATTTGATTATGGAAATCACCCACGAATATGACATTACCACCGTTGTGAATACCCACGATATGAACTCGGTAATGGAAATTGGCGAAACCATTATTTTCCTCAAAAACGGAAAACTCATGTGGGAAGGTGATAAAACCAAAATTTTTAAAACCGACAATGAAGCCGTCACCGATTTTGTGTATTCGTCAGACCTGTTTAAAAAAATTCGCGAGGCACAAATCAAGGAAAACGGTTAGCCGCTACTCCTCTCTTATTTCAATATTTTCTTTACCCAGTTTAAAGGCCAGCCAGTTTTTAAGTTTTTCGTTATTTCTATCCCTAACCGGTCGTGAAACATTGTCTTTCCAGTTTACTGTAAAAACGGGGATGGTATCAATTTTATCAAAATCAGAGACCAGTGTGTTTGAAAATGAGATAGATCTCAACTCACCATAATTGATTTTAATTTCTTCGATAAGTGTTTCAAATGGAATGTCCCCGGTGGTAAGATTGCTTATTTGCTGCTCGAGCGTTCTAATTCTGTTTTCTCTTGACTCGAGAGTTTCCAGATTTCTTGAAAACATATCAGAAAGCGTAACAAAGTTTGTAGAAGTAAACTCAGTATCGTCTTTAGATTGTTTAACATTTAAAGTTATGTCGCTCAATCGATTACTATTGAGCAGTTTTGCGCGCCAGGTGTTGATAACACTTTCGGGAACAATTTCGCCTCCCAAATAAATATCAAGAGTTTTTGAATCAAACTCATAATCATATTTATACAAAAAAGTTTCGGGGTAATACACATTTTCAACCACAAATGTTTCTACGCTACCGGTCATAATTTCTTTACTCAACAATTTCCAAAACAATAATGCACTGGGAACCATCACTACAATGGCAATGGTTGTTGCTATTTGTGCCACACGTTTTCTATATTTTGAATTGGCATACTTTACCAGCGGAAAACCCAATAGTTTAACAGTTACAAAAGCAGAAAGTGCTATGAAGGTGGAATTGATTACAAAAAGATAAAAAGCCCCTAAAAAAAACTCGAAATTTCCAACTGCCAATCCATATCCTGCAGTACATAAGGGTGGCATAAGTGCGGTTGCTATAGCAACTCCATAGATAACACTTGGAATTTTAAACTTTTGCGTTTTTGAAATAATTAATGCCAAACCACCAAAAATAGCCACCAGCACATTTAATATTGTGGGGTAGGTATTTGCCTGAAGTTCAGGAGTTAATTTGGTTAAAGGTGATACTAAAAAATACAGAAATGCGGTAATGATTCCTATGCCTAAAATCATCAAAAAGTTGATTACAGACTTTTTAAAAGTGTCAATATCATTAATAGCAACTGATAGACCGATTCCTACAATGGGACCCATTAGTGGCATAATTAACATTGCACCAATAACAACAGCCATGTTGCCAATATTCAAACCGATAGAAGCCACAACAATTGAAAATACCAAAATCCACGCTTTATGGCCCTTAAATGAAATTTCATTTTTTACGTGCTCAATGGTTTGCTCTTTGTCTATATTCTTTCTGAAATTGAGATAATCAAAAAGAAACACCTTAGACTCTTCAATGATTTCTTCTTTGGTTTTGGTTTCTTTAAAGAGTTTGTCAATATTTGCCTTATCCCTCTTATCCATAATCGGTTTTTTTATTCTGATTTATTTTTTTTAAAAATATTTCCAAGTGATTTTCCAATATCGTCCAGCCTTTCCAGATTTTCCTGAAGCGGGTTGTGTACCGATGGGTTTTTATAATTTACCTGCTCTTTATCATTCACCGGATTTTGCTTTGGATAGATGATAGCTGTATTGTTTGCCGTAAAATACTTATTGATGTAAGTTGAAATTTTATCCATAACAGGATTATAAGAAATATGCTTTTTTCTACTTAAAACAAAAACCACATTGTCGTCTATTTTTATTTCCTTACTCAATGTCAAAATACCTTCCCAGTCTGAAAATTCAACAAATTTTGCCTGTATGGGATGTCTTTTCTGAATGAGTTGAATTTCACGTAAAGTTTGTTTACTTCCATAAAACACAATCGTACTGCCTGTATTTCGGGCAAGGTTCCAAATTTTCAACAGCCAAAAATGAAAACCAACTTCCTTTTCGGCGTGTTCCGGAATAATTATCAGGTGCCTTTTAATGGTACTCAATGGCTGAACAGGTCTGTAAATAAGCGTGGTTAAATTAGATGTTTCAATCAGTCGCTCGGTTTTCTTCCCTAAAATTTTATCATTTACATCCAGCGATTTGTGCATCCCTATAATCAAATCGGTTATTCTGTGTTCTTTTACAATGCTGTTTATTCCGTTTACAACATTCAGGTCATAACGTAAAAGTTCTTGAACACTATTATCTGTAGCAGAAGCTGAAACAGAAGCAAGTTCTAATATTTTTTTAGCCTTTTTCTCGGCATCCTGATCAACATCTTTGTTGTTTATCACGTTTAATGCGAAAAGACCTTTTTTGTTCTTTTTTGATTTTACGGTAACACAAAGATTCATCAGTTCAACAATGATTTCCTGATTTGAAACCGGAATTAAGATTCTTTCATCGTCATCTGCATCATCCTCTTCGTTAGATGTATCACTCATAGCGATGTTTTTAGCACCTTTTTGAGCCACAAACGAAGCGACTGTACAGGTTACTAAAATCATTAAAATAGTACCGTTAAGGATGCTTTCACTAAGAAGTCTGACCGGCTCAATTTCTTGTCCCATTGCAAGTGCAGCAGCTATCTCATCCTGATTTAAAATAATATTATAGCCCACTAAAACTGCGGCCAGTGTAGCTGCTGCCTGAGCAGCACTCAAGCCAAAAATCAAACGGCGCTGGTCTGCTGAAAAGCGAAATGTCTTTTGAGTGAGCCATGCAGCCATATATTTTGTTGAGAGCGCAATTATGGTCATAACTGCAGCTACTTTAATGGTTTCCAAATCTTTGAAAAAGGCTGTAAAATCAATTAACATTCCCACTCCAATAAGGAAAAACGGAATAAACAATGCATTACCCACAAATTCAATGCGGTTCATCAAAGGAGAAGTATGCGGAATCAATCGGTTTAAAGCCAGACCTGCCAAGAAAGCACCAATAATCGCCTCAACACCGGCCACCTCAGCAAGAAAAGAGCCTAAATAAACCATTGCCAATACAAAAATGTATTGAGAAACACTGTCTTCATACTTTTTGAAAAACCATCGGCCGATAATCGGGAAAACAATCATTACAAAAGCACCAAAAACTATTACTGAAATGGAGAGTCTCCACCAAAAAGCGTCGGTTATTTCACCAACCGACATGCCCACAATTACAGCGAGTACCAAAAGCGCGAGTGTATCTGTAATAACCGTACCGCCAACGGCAATGTTAACAGCTTTGTTTTTAGCAATCCCCAGTTTACTTACAAGAGGATAAGCCAGTAATGTGTGAGACGCAAACATACTTGCCAAAAGTATGGAGGTGGGCAATGGATATTGCAACACATAATAGCCTGCTGCTGTACCAATACTCATTGGTATTAAAAATGTGAGCATTCCAAAATAGAGGCTTTTACCGCTATTTTTTTTAAAATCGCCCATGTCTATTTCCAAACCAGCGAGAAACATTATATATAGCAGACCCACCGTTCCGAACAGAATAATACTACTGTCACGAAGCATTAAATTCAATCCGTTAGGTCCTATGATAGCACCGGCTATAATCAACCCAATAAGGTGTGGGATTTTAATTTTATTAAGCAGAATAGGCGCAAACAAAATTATAAATAACAACAACGAGAAGAGTAAAATAGGATCTTTTAGGGGTAAAGACAAGTCAAGTCCGGGTGCTAAAAACATATAATAATTTTAAAGTTGCAAGTTAATAAATTAAGTTAACTTTTATTTAATCACAGTTGAAACCTGTTTAATATCCTGTTCCCTTTTTTTTGGAAAAATCAAGAGTGTATTTTGATGATCAACTATTATATAATCAGACAAGTCGCATACCACTACTTTTTTACCGGTTTCGGTTTGAATGATGTTATTATGGGAATCAATTAAGAGCGTTTTTGCTCTTACCACCGCATTCTTTTGTTCATCTTTGGGCAGTTTTTCATACAACGAGCCCCAGGTACCCAAGTCATTCCAGTCAAAAACTGCAGGAAGTGTAAAAACATTGGATGCCTTTTCCAAAATACCGTAATCTATTGAAATGTTTTCAGCAGCGGCATAATTATTTTCTATAAAACTTTCTTCTCCAGGTGTATTCAAAAGTGGTATTCCTTTTTCAAAAAGTTCATACATATTGGGTAAATAACTTCTAAAAGCGGAAGTAATGCTTTTTACGCTCCAGATAAAAATACCGGCATTCCATAAAAAGTTGCCTTGACTTAAAAATGTTTTTGCGGTTTCATAATCGGGTTTTTCCCGAAACTGTTTTACTTTTTTTATTTCTGATAGTGTGTTTTTATCATATTCTATATAGCCATAACCTGTATTGGGAAATGTGGGTTGAATTCCCAAAGTCATCAAGGCATCGTTGTTTTGGCAGTTTTCAAAGGCAGTCTCAATATTTTTCCTAAAAGCGGTTTCATCTTCAATCCAGTGGTCGCTGGGGGCTATCAGCATCAGGGCATCGGGGTTTTGCTTCTGAATTTTTAAAGCCGAAAGTAAAATACAGGGTGCTGTGTTGCGCATTGCAGGCTCAAGTACCAACTGGTTTTCACTCAGCTGCGGAAGCTGTTCCAGTACCAACGATTTGTATCGGCTGTTGGTAAGAATCAGGATGTTTTCTGCGGGAATGATTTTATTGATTCTACTGAAAGTTTTTTGAAGCAATGTCTGCCCGGCTCCCAGCAAATCGTGAAACTGCTTGGGAAACTCTTCTGTGCTTACCGGCCAAAACCGGGAGCCGATGCCTCCGGCTAGGAGTAAAGCGAAAGCCCCCCTAAATCCCCCCGAAGGGGGTACTTGCTGTTTATCATTGCTGAAATTATTTTTCATTTTTTGACTAAATTTTCTAATTAAGAAGGCTCTATTCCCCTTCGGGGGTTAGGGGGCTTACTTCTGCATTGGGGTTAAAAAGATACATTTTTCCTGTTGACAGTTCCAATCCTTCAATGCGTTTTACGCGTTTTGCTCCTTTTTTAAAAACCCGGCCGTTATAGATTTTAAAAAGGGCTCCTTCAGGCAGTTCAAAGATAAAGTTTTTATCGTTGGCGGGGTCATAAAATTTAAGTGCCAGTGCCAGCTTGGCATCGGTATCGCTACTCGCCTTCGGGTTTTTAAAATGCCTGGCGAGAAGCGGCAGCAATTGACCGGGGAAAATAGCCGGATGCAAAAACGGGAGCATCATTTTTTGAAAGGTATGTTTCCATTCTTGTCCGTGTGGTTTTATGTGTCTTCCAAAGGTTTCAAAAGCTTCCAGATGGGCAATTTCATGAATGAGGGTAATAAAAAAACGGTATTTGTTTGAAGAAGCATTTACGGTGATTTTATGCTGCCCGTTGGGTAATTTTCTATAATCACCATGGCGGGTTACCCTTTGATTTACTATTTGAAGATAAATGTTGTTTTTCTTGATAAGCTCAAAAGTGGGATCAACAGCTTGTTCAGGGATGTAGTTGGCGAGGATATCTTTCATATCAGGGAGTTGAACTTGAAACCTGCAAAATTTTTCCGTTGTAAAATTTATTTCCCGTAAGGGCAAAGTTCATGATATATACTGCCATTTCTTTTGCGGTAAGCGGTGCCCGGAAACCGGGAAAAGCTTCTTCCAGCATTTCGGTTTGTACGGCTCCCAAAGCCAGCACGTTAAAAGCAGGACCGGTTTCTTTGTATTCTTCGGCGAGGAGTTCGGTAAGTGTAATGACTGCTCCTTTGGCAGAGCTATAGGCTGCCAATCCGGGAAATTTCATACTTCCCTGAATGCCACCCATACTGCTGATGTTGACTACGTGACCGTCTTTTTTCATAAACGGAAGCATCGCTTTGGTCATTTCTGCCACACTAAAAACATTGACTTGATATACCTTTAAAAAATCTTCGGAGGATAACTCCTGAAAGGGTTTGTTTATGAGTAAACCCGAGTTATTGATTAAAATATCAACATGTGTCCAGTTATTTTTAACGAAAGAAACGGCTTCTTCAATTTGCAGCTGATTTGAAAGGTCACAAGACAACGAAGTGACATTTTTTAGCTGTAGGTTTTTGCAAGGCTCGTCATTACGTGAAAGCGCCAGCACATTATGCCCTTCTGCAGCAAATTGTTTGGCGAGTTCAAAACCAATGCCTCTGCTTGTGCCCGTTATGATTACGTTCCTAACACCCGCGAAGGCGGGTGCCTCGTTTTTCAATCTATCCATTTATTTTTAATTATCCCTAAAAATAAAAAAATCCCGTTAATTACTTGAAAAAACGGGATTATTAATTTGTTTTAAAACGGTTAAACAAACATCGTCACCGGGTTTTCAATGTATTGTTTTAATGTCTGCAAATATTTGGCTCCGGTAGCTCCGTCCACTGTTCTGTGGTCGCAGGCTAGGGTTACGGTCATCACATTCCCCACGGCTATCTGCCCGTTTTTCACCACAGGCTTTTGAACGATAGCTCCCACCGAAAGTATGGCCGAGTTGGGCTGATTGATAATGGACGTAAACTCGCGAATGCCAAACATCCCCAGGTTAGAAACCGTAAATGTACTGCCTTCCATCTCGTCGGGTTTTAGTTTTTTATCGCGTGCTTTTCCTGCCAGGTCTTTCACATTTGCTCCAATTTGCGAAAAGCTCATTTGGTCTGCAAATTTCAAAACAGGCACTACCAAACCTTCATCAACTGCTACCGCAACACCTATGTGAATATGCTTTGCGATTACCGTTGTATCGTTATTCCAGCGGGAATTGACCTGCGGATGTTTTCTCAATGCCATAGCACTGGCTTTTACCACCATATCGTTGAACGAAATTTTACTTTCGCTCATTGCATTAATAGCCTCACGTGAAGCGATGGCATTGTCCATATCAAGGTCGATAGTAAGGTAGTAATGCGGTGCTGTGAATTTAGACTCGCCCAAACGTTTGGCGATGGTTTTACGCATTTGTGAGTTTTTAACCTCTTCAAACTGCTCTTGACCCACTGGCATATAAGCTTGAGCACCTGCACCGGGTTGGAAGTTTTCAATATCTTTTTTAACAATTCTGCCGTTCTCGCCGCTTCCATTTACCTGTGAAAGATTGATACCACGCTCCTTGGCCATTTTCTTGGCTAAAGGTGAAGCAAAGACTCTACGGTCTGAAAAAGTTTGCGCTGCTTGCTGTGGAGCGGCAGCCGGTTTAGATTCTTCTTTAACTTCAGGTTTTGGGGTTTCTTTTGACTGAGAATCTTTGTCATTTGAAGCCTTTTGCTCCCCTCCTTTGGAGGGGCCGGGGGAGGATTTAAGCTTCTCAAGCAATCCTGAAACATCTGTTCCTCTAGGGCCAATGATTGCCAGCACCGAGTCAACCGGCGCTGAACCGCCTGCTTCAATCCCTATTTTTAAAAGTGTGCCGCTGTAGAAAGATTCAAATTCCATAGTGGCTTTATCAGTCTCAATTTCAGCAAGTATGTCGCCTTCTGAAACTGCATCGCCTTCTTTTTTTAACCAATTGGCAACCGTACCTTCCGTCATCGTATCGCTTAAGCGAGGCATAGTGATTACTTCTACGCCTTCCGGCATTTCAATTTCTGAAGAAGAATCATTACCTTCAGTAGATTTTTCTTCTTTAGGTTCTGAATCTTTTTTATCAGCAGTTTCCTTTTCGGAATCTTTTTCCTCTTTTTTATCTGAACCTTTATCTTTTCCATGGATTAGGCCTGAAACATCTTCACCTTTTTCACCGATTATGGCCAGCAAAGCATCAACAGGAGCTGTTTCACCTTCCTGAATCCCTATATGCAAAAGTGTTCCTTCATAGAAAGATTCAAATTCCATAGTGGCTTTATCGGTTTCAATTTCGGCTAAAATGTCGCCTTCTGAAACTTTGTCTCCCACTTTTTTGAGCCATTTTGCAACCACACCTTCTTCCATGGTGTCGCTGAGTCGCGGCATATTGATTACTTCTGCCATAGTTATTCAGGTTTATGTGCTAAAAATGGATAGTCTTCTTGAGCATATACAGTGTCAAACATCACGTTCTTTTCAGGGTATGGTGACTCATCTGCAAATTTTTCGCATTCAGCAACACGGTCTTTCACGCGTTGATCGATTGCTTTTATTTCTTTATCGGTGGCGTATTTCTTTTCTTTGATGATGTCTAAAACCTGAGTGATGGGGTCAATTTTCATATATTCTTCCACCTCTTCTTTGGTTCTGTATAATTGAGCATCACTCATAGAGTGCCCACGATATCTGTAAGTTCTAATGTCAAGGAACGTTGGCCCACCTCCACTTCTGGCTCTTTTTATGGCTTCATCCATGGCTTCGGCTACTTTCACCGGGTTCATCCCGTCTACCGGACCGCTGGGCATATCATAACCCAAACCAAGTTTCCAGATTTCAAGATGGTTTGCGGTTCTGGCAACAGATGTTCCCATAGCATAACCATTATTTTCAACACAAAAAACTACAGGAAGTTTCCAGAGCATTGCCATGTTAAAAGTTTCATGAAGCGAACCCTGACGGGCTGCACCATCACCGAGGAATGTTAGGGTTACTGCATCTCTTTCGAAATATTTATCGGCAAAGGCAAGACCGGCTCCCAATGGTATTTGACCACCAACAATACCGTGACCGCCATAAAAACGGTGTTCCTTTGAGAAAATGTGCATAGAACCTCCAAGACCTTGTGAAGTGCCTGTGCCTTTTCCATAAAGTTCAGCCATCACACGTTTTGGGTCAACACCCATACCAATGGGCTGGACGTGGTTGCGGTATGCAGTAATCATCTTGTCTTTGGAAAGGTCCATCACGTGAAGTGCTCCAGCAAGTATGGCTTCCTGACCGTTGTATAAGTGGAGGAATCCTCTCACCTTTTGTTGAATATAAACCTGGGCTAATTTGTCTTCAAACTTTCGCCAGAAGAGCATTTCTTCATACCAGTTTAGGTAAGTTTTCTTGGTGATTTTTTTCATTGTAAATTTCTAAGATAAATCCTTTATTCTTTTCGTCTCAAAACACAGAGAGCAAAAATACTACATTCATAAGTAATAAAAAAAGCAGAATGTCTTAAAAGTGACAGAAAAACTCCTCAACTGAGAAGAAGTTTAAGAACCTTGATTAGTTATTTTATTTTAAACTACTGCTGTCAAAAAGTAAGGGAAGTAAATCTTTGATCGAATCGGTTTTATAAACTTGTCCGGTTTCACCCATAAAGTAAATCCCTATGGGTTGATTTTGTTTGATTTCATACTCGGCAATAGCCTGGCGACAAGAGCCGCAGGGAGGAATGGGTGTTTTCAACACTTGTTTTTCTGAACGTGCCGT
Source organism: uncultured Flavobacteriaceae bacterium (assembly GCA_964469175.1). Taxonomy (GTDB): domain Bacteria; phylum Bacteroidota; class Bacteroidia; order Flavobacteriales; family Flavobacteriaceae; genus Planktosalinus. The sequence goes on along the minus strand of CAYXXY010000002.1, from coordinate 79,074 downwards.
AACTACCAGTTGAAGCATTTTGGCTTGTGGAAATTGTGCGCCAGCAAAGTATATTGCCACCCGCTCTGCACACAATCCTGAGGGATAAGCGGCATTTTCCTGATTGTTGCCGGTAATTATTTTTCCATTGTCAAGCAAGATGGCTGCCCCAACCCTGAAATTTGAGTAAGGCGCATAGGCTTTTTCCCTTGCGGCTTCAGCCTCTTTCATCAATGAAAGTATTGCTTCAGGCAGTTCCTCTTTTGAATCGAAAATCGTTATCTGAGTATGAAAATCAAGTTTTTTCATTGTTTTTGAGTCAGAACTTAATAAGGAAAAAAAATCCCGAGTTGCAGATGCAATCGGGATTTTTTTTGAGTTATATTTTTTTAATATTCCACATAATGGTCTTTGTCACCAAAGTTAAATGTCAAACCAAAACGGAGTGTTCCTTCAAGTGGACTTCTCACATTTGATGTTGAAAACAGATAGGAGACATCTATGTTGATAGAGGTGTATTTAAAACCTGCACCAAGGGCAAGGAATTTTCTTGAGCCCTTTTCTTCACTTTCATTGAAATAGCCTGTTCTTAAAAAGAATGAGTCTTGATATGCATACTCTACACCAAGTGCCCAGGTAAATTCTTTCAGCTCTTCACTGAAACCATCAGGTGCATCGCCAAAAGACTGAAAAACACCGGTTAAAAAAGAAACGTCGTCATCTTTACCTCTAATCACATTTCCATCTTCATCTCTAACAGGAGGTGTCGGCACAAGAAGTTTATTAACCTCTGCTGTTACTCCAACTCTATTAAAGGCGTCTAAAATAAAGTCAAAGCCACCGCCTATTGCTAATTTGGTTGGAAGGAAGTTTTCCTGTCCAACTTCATCATATTTTATTTTTGGGCCTAAATTGGAGATGTTGAATCCCATTCTCCATCTTCCGTCAAACTCGTTAAAACGAATTTCCTCACTTTGATAATATCCTGCTATATCTACTGCAAATGAGCTTCCTGCAGTTGCGTCCTCATCGGCTACCTGAAGTTTCAAGTCTGAACGCAAATAGCGACCGGCAACACCCATAGAAAATCGCTCACTTAATCTAAGAGAATATGACACATCAAAAGTGAGTTCGTTTGGTTTCAAAAGTAGTCCCAAATCGTCCGGGGTTTCTCTTGCTTCAATTTCACCCAAACTAAAATACCTGAAACTTGCAGCGACGGCACTTCTTTCATTTAATCTATTGAAGTATGTAACATTCCCTAGAAATATATCATTAACCAGTGAACTTAAGTAGGGTGTATAAGTAACACCAATTCCCTGTTTATATGTGGAAAAAGCATATTTAGCAGGATTCCACTGTTGTGAAAAACCATCGACTGAGGTGGCAACACCCATATCACCCATACTTGCTGCTCGTGAATCAGCTGCGATAAGAACAAATGGAACTGCGGTTGTGATTACTCTTCTTGGTTCATCTTGTGCATTTACATTTAATACTACCAAGCACAGCAGTATAGGTATAAGTATTCTCTTCATAAATTCAAATTTTGGACAAATATATATTTAATTTTTATAGGATAACCAGTTTTTCAAATTTTTCAACTTTCTTATTGGTTAACGTAGATCTTACTGTTAACTTATATACATAGACACCTTTTCCAATACGGTCACCAAAATCGTCCCTGCCATCCCAGGTGATTTCTCTTGACAGAAAGCCGTCTGTATTTACTACTTGATTTCTTGTCCACACAACTTTTCCGGTAACGGTAAACACCTGCACTTGAACTTCAAGAGGCTCAAAGGGACGGTTGTGGTTGAACCAAAACTCTGTATAACTCACAAAAGGGTTTGGATAGTTTAAAACCCTTTCAATTTTTAAATCGTTACTTCCTGCAACCACAAATTGAATTTCGGCAGTGGAAGAATTGTTATACACATCCCAGGCCTTTAGGGTGAGTGTATGAAGCCCTTCCTCAAGGTCTCTTAATCTGTAGCTCAATGAACCTTTTGTAAAATCATCGACTTCTGCCTGATAGTAATTGTTTAGAATGTATGGATTGGTTTCATCGCCGTTGAGAATGGCAGTGATGTCGTGACCAATTCCACTGGCTGTATTAATTCCACTTTCATCTTCAAGTTTAGCAATAAGTATGGGAGAATTGTTTGTAACCCCGCCACTCACAAAACTTTCATCATTCATGAAAAGCCTGATTTGTGGTCCAATGTTATCTTCCGGAGCATTTTCATTAATTCCACCAACGAGTATAGTTTCATTTGCTCCTGCCTGGTCTTCAAATGCTCCAGTTCTTTTTGCATAAAGGCTTACCCTGCCCTCTCCCACCGGAATGGCAATATCGCGCGGCACAACAAATTCAAATTCAAACTGGCCGTTTGTAATTGAAGCCTGACCGTTGAATATTCCTTCACCCAAAGTTGAAAATTGCATTATGATCAAATTGCCATCTGAATCAGTTGTTCCGTCATTGCCCAGGGTTTGACGTTGAAGTCTTTTATCAAAAACTTTGGCTTCAAGTATTCCATTGTAATTTGATGCTAAATTTCCATTTTGATCTACGACTTCACCTCCTAATCTAATTCTACTCAAAGCCTTGAGAGTATCATTTGTCGGACCCAAAGGCATTCCATTAACTGTGGTTAACCTGACTTCCTTTTTAGGAAATGCAAGGTGCATAGCCGGGTCGCCTATGTAAAAAATCACTCTACGGTTTCCGCTTCCTATTTCATTTTTTGCTCTCCTTAAAGCTTCTGCAGGTGGAACAAAAACATCTGTAAAATATGCATAAAGATGCTCACCGAGTTTTTGGTTGAAATCTGTTCCCAATTGTACTCCAATCTGCCTTGTTGTTGAAATAAGCGCAATAGCACCTCCCTCTTTGTTCCAATAGGTGTACTCACCTCCAGTTGGCCTAAGCGGGTTATCAAACCTTGAAAATTCACAGGTCACTGTAACCACAATTGGATAACGGTTTCGGTTTCTCAAATTCTGTACACTTTCTTTAGTGACGATTCGCTCACTGGCTAGGCCGTCTTCACCACCATGTCCAAAATAGTTTAGCACAAGAGTTCCAACATCAATAGTGTTTTCAATAGCTTCATTTACTTTTGGGTATCTATTACCACCTGAGGAGGTTTCTTGTTGAAAGGCATCACTGTGGATTTTTATGACATTAACAAATGGTTTGTGGAAAGAAATTGCATTCCCAAGAGAATCAAGCCTGAACTGTAACTGTGCATCAGATGAAGTATCTGCATCGTCTGACACTAGAACAAAGTTGTTGCGCCAGTTTCCATAAGATGCCGTTGATTCATAAGCAATTACTTTATTGACCATATCGTTGGCCAAAGAGACATTGTCAACCACCATCCTACCTACAGCTATATCCAGTCTATCTGAAGAAGCCATCGTTCCTTCATTAGGGTCCATCATTCCAAAGAAATCATCAGACATATAAGTGTTTGACGCTGATATGGCCCCAACATCAACAACATGATAGGTAGGAACCATATTATTATTGCCTTGAAGTCGGTTTTTGACATCAACTGATGTATCCCCAAACAAATTCAAATATTTAATTCTGTTATCCGGCGATGAAGCATTGTCATAAATGTATTTTACAAAATTTCTTATGGCCGCAATATCCTGTTTTCCATGACTGAATTCATTGTAAATTTTGTCGGTTGTCACTACTTTGACCCTTAACCCATTTCTGTTTTTATGATGGTTTGCCAATCTCAATGCAGGCTGCAACAACATTGGAGGTGTGACTATCAAATAATCAACATCCTGAAAATTGCCTTGTTCATCCCTAAAAATTGTTCCCTTAAGGTTTTGATTGGGAACTGTTGAAGGAGTTACTCTAATTGGGGAATAAAAATCACTGTTGTGAACAGCAACATATTTTCTTATCTCACCTAACTGAGCTTTAAAATTAATGTTCTGAGCATTGTTTTCATTAGGAATTGATGTAATCGAACCGGTGTGTGTTACATCCCATATCTGTGAGTATTGCCCTGCATTGGAAAATTGATATTCACCTATTCCACTTAAAATAGCCGCTTCATCATATCTAAAGTTCAACTGGGTGTTTCCTCCTGTCAATTGTCTAAGTGCGTTTACGCTTATATAATCTAAAAAAGCATTGCTCTGAGGGTTTCCGGAATTATTATATTTTAAGGTTACATTTACTGTCTCACTTGATGCATTTACAACACCCGAATAGCTTCTGCTTGATGCCAATGTGGTAGTGTTTATTGTGCCAAATTGGAGGGTATTCTGATTTTGACCGTTTACTTCAATAGACATAGTTGTGATGACCTCAGCAGTTGCAATACAAAACACATTGACTTCCATAGGTGACCCGGAAACTATATTGGGAAAGTTAAACTCAAAACTTTGTTCATTGTTAATATCAAAACGATTGCTAAACCACCTTCTGCCAACCAATGTGGGATTTACTTCATCTTTTTCAAAAAACTGATAATCATTGAACATGGTTATGTTAGTAGTTGCGTTTCCTGAGGGTTCAACATATGGAGCCACTCTTTTACCGTTTGCCCCTTCTGCGGTTATAAAATAATAGGCATTATCGTCATAAACATTGATATGTGTATTACTTTCTTGATTGTATTGATTCACTTCAGCATAAAAAAGAATATAATCCCCTTGGTCAAAAGAGCCATTTTCTTCACCCACAACTAGAATTGAATTTTCAACCAAATCATAATCAGTATTCAAATTATTTCTCAATGGAAGCATATTTCCACCATTGCCATAAATTTTAATTCTCCTGGGGTCTATTGAATTGACATCCATACCCAGGCTGTTTAAAAAATTTCTGTCTATTCTATGAATTCCAGTTTTTTCAATTTTGAACCTGAACCATTGCCCTGAAGCTAATAATGAATTAGAAATTCCAAAATTTTTGCTTTGAACTTGCTGGGTTTGCGTTCTTGAATAGTCTAAATTAAAAGAAACTACTCTTCTGTAAACACCGCTTTGATTTATTATGGGAGTAATTGAAAAAATGGTGTATATTTTATCCCTGCCATAGTTTGAGACAATCTTATAATCAATCTTATTGGGGAGTTTCTGTACATCAAGTTCTGTTAGAGTATTGATTGAAATCGTTTCATACACTATGTTTGAAACCACCAAAGAATTTGGAACTGCAAATCCATTATCTACCCAAACATCGCTATATAAATTTAAATTGGCATCATATTTTGTGGTGTTTTCAACATTATAGAATTGCCCCTTTTGAAAGGATGCCGGCTCTCCCCAATCAATAACAATTTGCCTTGACTGTGAGTACAATTGAAATACTGAAAGCAATGAAAGGAATAGAATTGCGTTTTTCATCAACAAACTTAACGTCTTTAAAAAGTAGTTAGTATTTAAAGTTCAAACTTAAAAAATCAAAAATTATTTCTATGAATACTATTTTAATAAAATTACGTTTATACTCTCTAACAAATGTCAAATAAATACCACAATTTTAAATTTTAAAATATTATTGGAAATTTATCGTTAATTACTATATTGCGAACCCAATTTTTTCTTAAATGAAACCATGAATATGAGAAGAACAACAGTAATAAACTTAGTAATAGTGGCCGCTTTCAGCACTATATTATTCAGTTGTAACAAATCCAGAGATTATAAAAATAGTTCCAGAGCTACCGGTTGGAGTCTCAATGATAAAGATGGTGGTTTTCAATACAACCCAAAAGCCAGAGAGCAAGAAACAGGTCCGGGACTTGTTTTTATTGAAGGTGGCACGTTCACCATGGGTAAGGTTCAGGATGACCCTATGCGCGATTGGAACAACACTCCAACACAGCAACATATTCAGTCATTTTACATGGATGAGACAGAGGTAACAAACTTGATGTATCTAGAGTATCTTGATTGGACTAAAAAAGTTTTTCCTCCTGAAAATGAGAATTACAGGCTTATTTATAACGGAGCCTTACCAGATACTTTGGTTTGGAGAAACCGTCTTGGTTTTAATGAAACCATGACCAACAATTACCTTAGACACCCTGCTTATGCAGACTACCCTGTTGTTGGGGTGAGTTGGATTCAAGCAGTTGAGTTTTCTAAGTGGAGAACAGACCGTGTTAACGAACTTATCCTTGAAAAAGAAGGTTTCACCAAACGTGGAGCCAGATTAACTGATGTTAACTCGTCAACAACTTTCAATACACAAACCTATTTAACTTCCCCAACTGATACTTATGGTGGGAACACAGAAATAACTCAAGGGGGTAGAACTTCAGAAAGAATGCTGCAAAGAGACAGCACAAATCTATTTGTTCAGCTTAAAGACGGTTTGTTACTTCCTGATTATCGCTTGCCCACTGAAGCTGAATGGGAATATGCTGCCTTGGGTCTAGGAAGTTTAAGGAGCTACAATGTTTACCGAGGCAAGAAGAAATATCCTTGGGATGGTCAATACACCAGATCCGGAAAAAGAAGAAATCGTGGTGATCAAATGGCTAATTTCAAACAAGGTCGTGGAGATTATGGCGGGATTGCCGGGTGGAGTGATGATGGAGCAGATATTACAGCTCCTGTAAAATCATATCAGCCAAATGATTTTGGCTTGTATGATATGGCAGGAAATGTTGCAGAATGGGTAGCTGATGTTTACAGACCCATAATTGACAATGAATTTAATGACTTCAACTACTTCAGAGGAAATATTTACACAAAAAATGCAATTGGTGAAGATGGAAAAGTAGTTTTAATTACTTCTGAAACAATAGTTTATGACACCCTAAGCAATGGTCAAATTATTGCAAGAAATCTACCCGGCGAAATTCTGCAGGTACCTGTTGATGAAGATGAAACTTATTTAAGAACTCAATTTTCAGACAGTGATAACAGAAACTTCAGGGATGGTGACAGACGTTCAACAAGAAACTTTCAGTCATTTACTGACGATTTGGACGAAGAATCTTCTTCAACCAAACTAATGTACAACTCACCCAGACATCAAGTGGCGGCAGGCGAAGAAGGTCTTGATAGACAATATGACCAAGATAACACCAGAAGCACCCTAATTAATGATGAAGTAAGAGTTTATAAAGGAGGTTCTTGGAGAGACAGAAACTACTGGTTAGACCCTGCTCAAAGACGTTACTTCCCACAAGATATGGCTACCGATTATATCGGATTTAGAAATGCTATGTCTCGTGTTGGCTCAAAGTCTAAAAAAGGCAAGCGTGCTAGAAATTAAATATTCATAAAATATTCCTATTTAAAAGCCCTGATTTTCGGGGCTTTTTTTATAACTTTAATTCTATGAACACAGCTCAACTCCACAAACTGTTTTTAGCATCAACAGGTGCAAATACAGACACCCGTAAAATAACCAAAGGAACTATTTTTTTTGCCCTTGCCGGAGAAAACTTCAACGGAAACCTATTTGCAGAAAAAGCCATTGAGCTGGGTGCTTCATTTGCAATAATTGATGACAAAGACTATCACAAACCAAATAACAAAACAATTTTGGTGGAAAATGTTTTGAAAACATTACAGGATCTGGCAAAATTTCATAGAAAATACCTTAACATCCCAATCATAGCATTAACAGGTAGCAATGGCAAAACCACTTCAAAAGAATTGATTTGTGCTGTAATAAAACAAAAATACAAAGCAATAGCTACGCAAGGCAATCTCAACAATCACATTGGTGTACCACTCACATTGCTTTCAATGAACAAAAACACAGAAATTGGAATTGTTGAAATGGGAGCCAATCATCATGGTGAAATTGCCGCTTTATGCGAAATTGCACAACCGGATTTTGGCTATATTACCAACTTTGGAAAAGCACATCTGGAGGGCTTTGGTAGCCTTGAAGGGGTTGTTAAAGCAAAGACAGAACTTTATGAATATCTAAGAAAAAATGACAAAACAGTTTTTGTCAATGCTGATGACAATATTCAAGTTGAAAAAGCCAAAGGAATAAACACTTTTACTTTCGGGAATAAAAACTCCGGAAGTCAGGTGGAAGTTGATCTTGTAGAAGCAAATACTTTTTTAAACCTGAAGTACAACAACCTTGAAATCAACACAAATATAATTGGCAGATACAATTTTTCAAATCTTGCAGCGGCTATCGCAATCGGAACATACTTTGAAGTATCACCTGAAGACATTAAAACAGGAATTGAAAGCTACACCCCGGGCAATAACCGTTCTCAAATTATTAAGCTCGGCAGCAACACCATTCTTATGGATGCATACAATGCCAACCCTACAAGTATGCACGCAGCACTTGACAATTTTAACCTGATTGATGCAAAAAATAAAGTCGCTATTCTGGGCGACATGTTTGAACTGGGAGAAGATGCTAAAACAGAACATCAAAACATCGCTGAGTTTACAGAATTGCTAAATATCGATTATGTACTTCTGGTGGGGAAAAACTTTATTAAAACCAAAACAGAGAAAGCCAAAAAGTTTGAAACTTTTGAAGATTTAAAGGTATTTCTGGAGATAGCCCACTTTGAAGATTTCCACATCTTGATTAAAGGTTCAAGAGGTATGGTATTAGAAAGAGTTTTAGATTCTATTTGATTTTTTGTTCAAAAAATATTTGGACAAATCAGGTTAATTTAAACTTGAAACTGATGGATTAACTTCGTTGATCCATACTTAACCCCCTCATGTAAATAGAAAACCTATGCACTAGCGTGCATCATTTTTTCACTTCCTCCAAACTTGAAACTAACGTTTTAGTTTTACGGAAAAATAAAAAACCTATGCTATTGCATAGGTTTTCTGCTTAATGTGGGTCATACTGGATTCGAACTTTTGTCATAATATGCTGTTTTACAGGTGTTTATGACTGTTAAAAATTAGCGACTCACGAATAGCTCACGTTTATTTCAATACATTTTGGTTTAGTTTGACAATCATTTCAATAAGTATAAATATACAAAATTGATGAATACTATCAAAATGATATGAATTGAACTTTAATCAATTATATATTCTTCTACTTGGTTTTGATTGAGGCCGTAGTATTCTGCGAATTCATTTGTGGTGATGAATTGGTGGGGTTTTTTGTTTAGGTATTCTCTGATTTTGGATAGGAGGTTCCTGGCGTGTCTTTCACTCTTGCCGGTGATACGCTGTATATCTTTTGGGTAAATACATATTCTTTTCGCAGTTCTCATACTTTATCTATGCTTCATCATAGCTTCTACCATGCTTCAAATATAGGGCTTATAAGGTTCTATGTCAATGTTATGGGGTGTGTTTTGTAGGTTTTTTTTCTTACCTAAATAGTATTTGGTGGAATTTGGTTTGATTTGGTTTTTGCGGTTAAAATGGTCTGTTTCGGAAAAGGTGGTTGATGTTGGAAGTGGGGTTCTTTGGGTGGTGGTGTGTGCTATTAGTTTTGGTTTTTATTAATCAAAAATCGAATAGTTATGGCAAGACAGACCGGAATTATCAGATTGAAGGGTACCATTGGTGGTATTACCTTTTACAAGACTACCGACGGACATTTGGTTCGTGAGAAGGGTGGTGTTGACAAAAACCGAATTAACAACGATCCTGCGTTTCAAAGAACCCGTGAGAACGGTGCTGAATTTGGGCGTGCGGGAGCGGGTGGTAAATTGGTGAGAAAGGCCATTCGGTTGCTTTTGCAGAATGCGAAGGACAAGCGAGTGACCAGCAGATTGACACAATCACTTGTGAGAGTGATTAAAACGGATCCAACCAACGAGCGTGGATTGAGAACTATTCCTGATGGCGATATGTCATTGATCAATGGTTTTGAGTTTAACCTCAACGGGAAGTTGGGAACGGTGCTTTTTGCTCCTTTTACTCCCACACTTGACCGTGTGGCGGGAACACTGGATGTGGAGATTCCTGTGTTTACTCCGAATGCGAGTATTGATGCTCCTGCAGGGACTACTCATTTTAAAATTGTGAGTGGTTTGGCTGAGCTTGACTTTGAGAACAACGAGTTTGTTTCTGACAGTCAGGAGACTGCTATTATGCCCTGGGATGCTCAGGCTACGGCGTTGATCAACCTCATCTCTACGGTGACTGCCAACTCTACCCTGCCGTTGTTGCAGGTGCTTGGGGTGAACTTTTACCAGGAGGTGAATGGTGATATGTATCCGTTGAAAAATGGTGCTTACAATGCCCTTAGCGTGATTGGTGTGGATCAAGTCTAATTTCAATTTCATTTTGTGATGGAATTGCAATTGTACAGAAATCAGTTTGAGAGGGGCACTAATGGTGCCCTTTTCTTTCAGGGTCAATTTGTTTGTTTTACGATTGAATTGCCCTGGAAGGAAAATGCGCGGAATGTTTCGTGTATTCCTGATGGGCGGTATGAGCTGAAGCTTTGGTTTACAGACCGCTTTAAACATCATTTAGTGATTCAGGGGGTTCCCGGGCGTTCGGGGATATTGATACATACGGCGAATGATGCTTTGAAGGAGCTTCGGGGGTGTATTGCTCCGGTTACGCACCTAACGGGTATTGGAACGGGAATCCTTTCGCGTAAAGCGTTAGACCACTTATTGATGCTCATCGAACGCAGCCGGTTAAAGAAGGAGCCGCTGTTTTTGAACATTACTTCCGGGACATTTGCGGAAGGTGAACGATTGAATTGTTAATTAAAATTTTGAGTTATGAATTTACAAGAACGCTATAGAAAACCGACTCCCAAGTTTTTCAGGAAGTTGCGAAACATTGGGATTGCGCTTACGGCTGCAGGTGGTGCTATTTTAGCTGCTCCTGTGGCGATTCCTACTGCTTTGTTTACGATTGCGACTTATGTGACTGTTGCGGGTACTGTGGCGACCGTGGTGAGCCAGGCGGTAGTGAAAGACGAGGACGAGGACGATAACAACGAACCCGGAGAATTTCCGGAGCCGGCTTTAGGGATTTAGGTATGGAGACACAATTTTTTCATAAGGCGAGTTTTTGGGGTGGTACCGTTTTTGGCGTGTTGCCGAATTTGCCCGTGGAAGATGTGTTGGTTACGGTTGTGATGGCTTTTATTGGTGCTGTGGCGAGTTTTATTGCTTCGGTGTTGCTGCGGATTATTTCCCGGTGGTTTGGGAAGTAGGTTGTTTGGTTTGGTGGAAAAGCCCGGGTTTATGGTCCGGGCTTTTTGATTTTTTACAGGGCCGTTGCCCTTTTTTTAGTTTAACTGTGGTTCATAAGACCTCATCATCAAGATTTTGTAGTTCTTGAGGTTTTCTGATTGCCTACGGAGGTTCTCTTCTGCAGCTTCGAGTTTTTTGAGTGCTTTGAAGCGTTCTTCCCAATGGTGGCCATCGTATTTAATGATGCATTCTTTAATCAGTTTTTTGACATCGCTGATGTGAATGAACGGAATGACAGAGCCTTTGAGGTAGAGCTTGAAAAAGTTACCTGCGTGTAAGATAGCACATATCCAGAAAATTTTCTGAAGTTGGCGTTGGTTGTTGCAGTGAACGACGAAAGCGTTTCTGTAAGGTTCAAATGAGGGTTTTCCGGCGTTGTTTCCTTTGTTTAGGATAAAGAAATGCGGGGTGTTGTAATACCGCTCGTGTCTGTGGGTTTTGATTTTGAAATTAAGCATAATACAGGATTTAAAAATTAATTATGCTTATGGCTCGCTACGCTTCGCCCCTATATTTTTTTCGAAACAAAAGAAAAAACAAAAAAAAAGAAAGCCGTATTACTGAGGGGCGTGGCGGGGCTGTCAAGGTTTTCAGAAAAAATACTACCCGGTTTTGGTAGACGTGAGATTTGAGATATTAGATATGAGACTTTAAAAGGATGAGGTTTTGAAACAAGTTCAAAACGAGGGTGGAGATTTTTTTTGAAACCGGAGGCTTGACCTTTACAGACCCTTTGCGGCTGGTGTAGGGAGCCCCCTACCTTTGCTTCCTTTTTATTTGTTTTCGGAAATAATAACTGCTCTTATGAATTTGATGTATTATTCAAGAAATATTAAAAACTTAAAAAATAATAAAAACTAAGAAAGCTTTGAGAGTTTAACGGGTGATGAGAAGAAGACGAAGATTATCACTGATGTATTGCAACTTCTGTTATGAAACTACCTATTGAGTCATTAATTTTATGGTAGTAAAAGGTTTTTAATTTATTTAAGGTGGTATCTTTTACTTGATACAAATAAAATTCACCATAAACAGCAGTACCTTCAGGGTTTGTCAAAAGTTGTTTTTTTACAGTATTGAAATGACGGGTTCTTAAATAATCCCAACTTTCTATGTGTTCAAATTTTTTTGAAATGGGATTGAACAGCAGAAATTTAAAGTAATTGTCATTTAATCTCATTTTGATGTCAGGGTGACCGTCTAAATTATAATCACCAACTGAAAAATCTACAATACCTATTGCTGTGGGGTCTTCAATGTTGTGCATTGTTTGAATGTGCTTACCGTTTTTAAAAATTTTCATTTCCCTGATACCGCCATAATATCCTAATTTATCCATATAACTTAATTTATCATCAAATAGGATTTCAAATTTTAAATTGCCTGTTTGAATAGTGTCATTGGAGTTTATGTAAAATCTTGATGATTCAACTTCTTCAAAATCTACCCAGTCTTTTGTAAAAAAGGATTTATAAAAGTCTTCATTCCTCATTGTTTTATATCTCAAACCTAAGGAATCTAACTCGTGTTTCAAGTAATCATATTGGTCATATGCCCAGTTGGGTATAGAAGATGTTTGTATTTGTAAACTATCACTATTGTTGCTTATAGAGTCATTTTCCTTCTCTAAACTAATCTCTTCTTTAGGTTTTGTGATACAACTTTGCATTGTAAACGAAAGAAAACATACTATTACAATTTTTAGCTTAAAATAGTTAGTTGTCATAATTGTCTTTTGAGGTTGTTTTTTGTAATAATTATATATCTAAAGAAAATAATATTTGACTTTAATACAGTTTTGACTCTTTTAAAACTAATAAAAGTTTGTTTCTTTATCAAATAATTGAAACCTTACAAACAATCAAGCTTTATAAGTTATAGGCATAAACACAATTTCTACCTTCTGCATACTCACCTATAATATCTTCTATAAATTTTGTGTTTATTATTTTTAAATTAACACCCACTTTTTGAAATGAACTACTATTAGATTCAAAAACTCTAATTGTTTTGCTTTGACCGAAAGGAATTGACTCGAAATTCAGACTTTGTTTAGAAGTGAACAATGTGTTTCCTTTTCTATCTGTATAATAAACATATAAGTTGTATGAACTACCTGGTATGGTAAATCTTGAATAGTTTTTTAATGTTATATCCCCTCTTGCCCAACCGTAACTTTTTGTTATTGTGTGATTTTCCATAATAACACTCTCCTCAATTCTATCCTTAATAGTTTTAACAAGTTGATTGAATTCAAACTCATTTTCCTTCGATATTCTTGATATTTCAACATCATAAATGTTTTGACTAATACAGCCAATTTTTTTACTGTATTTGTAAAGGTTTGAGTTAAAGTCTGAAGAAAGCCCTTTTGATCTTGTTATTATATATATCCCATTAATTTTTTTAACTTCAAATAACACCTCTATATTTTCAGATTTACCTACAATAGTCACAACATCTTCATTTAAAACAGCACTTGTAATGTTGAAATCTTTCAGCTTCCAATAAGTCTTAACATCTCTGAAATATGGATATGACTTATACATTAAGTCATAGTTGTCAAAAGACAAATTTGTCACAAAGGACATAACGGTCTCTTTAGATCTGTTTATTTTTCCTTCCCTTGTCTCGCACGAGCTTAATATTAAAGCAATCGCGATAATTATAAGAATATTTTTCATTTTTTAAATTTGCTTGATTCAACTTTGTTTTTAAATGCACCATTAACTTTAAAATATAAAACATAGAACATTGACTTCTATAGCGGGTATATATCAATACTGTTCTCCTATTAGGCTTAAATTTTTGCATAAAAAGAGCCTATGCGCAGAACAAACGAGGCATTTTAATTACAAGTAACTAAGGGGGTTACCCAAAGATACCACAATTAGTAAAATATTTATAACCAAAGTTTAAATAGATTTTTGAATTTATTTTACGGGATACCTCATTTATTTTAATCTTAAATATTTTACATTTGATTAAATATCTAAAACTATGGAAGAAACGAACCAATTACAGAACCCACAAAAACGTTTTTAAAAGTGTAAAATCAAAGTGATATGAAAAAAGTAATTTTAAGTGCTGTTTTAATAACTGCAATGATTTTTATAGGTTGTGGTGAATCTTTTGAAAAAGCAGAGAACGATTGGACAAGAGATAATTTACGCGGAAAAGTGCAGACCTACACTATGTTTAACTTCACAGCAGAAGAGCGTTTTGGGGAAATTAAAGCAACAGATTTTGGCAGTAGTAGGCAACATAAATATGATGAGAAGGGAAATAAGATTGAAGAGAACAGGTACTACTCAAACGGAACTTTAGCTTCAAAGTATACCTACAAATATGATGAGAATAGGAATAAGATTGAATGGAATACTTACAATTCAGATGGTAGTTTAGATTATACGTATACTTTTAAGTATGACTATAAATATGATGAGAAGGGAAATAAGATTGAAGAGAGTATGTACAATTTAGATGGCAGTATAATAAGAAACTATACTTATAAATATAATGAGACGGGAAATGTTGTTGAAAGTAACAATTACAACACAGACGGAAGTTTATTTGAAAAGGAAATCATTAAATATGATGAGAATGGAAACAAAGTTGAAATAAACGGTTTCAAACCAGACGGAAGTTTATCTAATAAATTTACTTATAAATATGATGAAAATGGAAATATGGTTGAATTTAACCAGTACCGCTCAGACCGTAGTTTGTATTTGCAGTTTAATAATGAATATGACGAGAAGGGAAATGTGGTTTTAAATTACAGGCACAATCCAAATTCTAGTAAAGATAGTAAATATATTTATACTTATCAATATGAGTTTGATGAACAATTGAACTGGATTAAATGTATCCGATTTGAAAATGAAATTCCAATTGATATAACAGAACGTAAATATGTATATTATAAGAAATAAGTGTTCTATCACTATTTGGAAAATTCTATTTCTGTATAAATAATAATACATTACAAATGAAAAAGTTTACCATATTTTTTTTAATCCTATTATGTGGCTTAGTAGGATATTCACAAACAGCGGAAGATTACAATAACAGAGGTAAAGCTAAATATTTGTTAGAAGACTATCGAGGGGCAATACAGGATTATAATAAAGCAATTGAGTTAAATCCTAATTATGCTGAAGCGTACAATGATAGAGGTGCTTCTAAAAGTAACTTAGGTGACCATCGAGGAGGATTACAAGATTATAACAAAGCGATTGAGTTAAACCCTAATCTAACTGAAGTATACTATAACAGAGGTGTTGTTAAAAAAGAATTAGGTGACCATCGAGGAGCATTACAAGATTATAACAAAGCAATTGAGTTAAAACCGAATGATGACGAAATATACTATGATAGAGGTTTTGTTAAAGCTTTATTAGAAGACTATCGAGGGGCAATACAGGATTTTACTAAAGCAATTGAGTTAAATCCTAAAGATAGCAAAGCATACTATAACAGAGGTGTTGCTAAAAGTAACTTAGGTGACCATCGAGGAGGATTACAAGATTATAACAAAGCAATTGAGTTAAATCCTAATCTAACTGAAGCATACTATAACAGAGGTATTGCTAAATATTTGTTAGAAGACTATCGAGGGGCAATACAGGATTATAATAAAGCAATTGAGTTAAAACCTAATTATAGCACAGCATACTATAACAGAGGTATTGTTAAATATTTGTTAGGCGATAAAAATGGTGGTTGTTTAGATTTGAGTAAAGCTGGAGAATTAGGAAATTATAGTGCTTATGATACAATAAGGGAATTTTGTAACTAATGCCAAAGCCCAATACATTAAAAATCCTATATAATAAAGTGTTGCAAATAAATATTTAAAATTGGAATGTGTAAGCACCCCCAAAATAGCAAACTTTAAAAGTTTACATTTTACGGTAAACCGTAAATTAAAAAAATATTTATTTTAGTAGCATGAACAAGATTCAAAAAATTATCATCAAAAAAATGGCCGATGGTTATACTCATCCTGAGGTTTCTCAGTATTTAAAAGGAAGGGAAATTTCTCCTAACAGTGTAAGTATGATTGAAAAGGAGCTTAAGAAATTAAGAAAAGAACATGGGGCGCTTACAATGATTCATCTTTTTGCATTGCTTATTAAGAAGGGTCAGCTGACATTGTGATTTTACTTTTAAATAGATTGGTTTTAAGGGAAACTTACGTTGTACCCTTTTTTACTGTCTTTCCAGAGTTTTGAAATTGCTTTAATTAAATTGTTACATCTTGATAGGTTACCCGGTTGATGATTTCGGGGGTGTTGCTGTTGATTTTTGGGCTGAAGAGGTCTTTGCTTACTGTGTATGGGTTGAGTTCTTCTTCGGGGTAGGTGTTGTTGATGATGGCTGTGATATCTTGTTCGTTGAGGTTATCTGTGAGCCATTCTTGTTCGTTGGTTTGTTGCAGGAGTATGGGTTGTCTTTTCTTTTGGTTGTGAATTTTTTCGAATAATGGGGATGCTTTTTTGGTTAGGATTGAAAAGGTGGGTATGCCTTCTATGAGGGTGTAGATTCCTGCCAAGCCCAATATGTCTTCGTCTTTTCTTGAAATGTAAAAGGGGTATTTTTTGCCTTTGTGGTCGTGGGGTTCATAGAACCCGGTGACGGGAATGATGCAGCGTCTTGTGTTTGCGGTTTGTTTGTACAGAAAGTGATTGAACAGTTTCTCTGACTGGGCATTGAGGCCTCCACCGAATTTGACGGCTTCTTTGTAATAGCTTTCGATCTGGTCTCTTTTTTTGTTTTGTGGCACTATGCCCCACTTGCTGGGCACTAAAACGGAGGGTTCTTCCTGCAGGATGATGAGCATATCCGGATGGGCGAAGCCGTTGAGGTGGAATGCCGGGTTGTCAAAAAAGGGACGCAGGGATTCTTTATGGAGCGTTACTTTGAACCTGTTCTCCAGGATTGTTATTTTTTTGGTTTGGGAGGTGTGGAAGCACACGGGATTTATGATTATGGATGTTTGAATTAAGATATTAGATTTGACAATTCTACTACAGCTAAGGTAGTGAAAATGTTGATTTAGTTAAATATAATTGATTTTGGCGGATATCAAGTGACAAACGATTTCATCTGGTAAAGACTGACAGGCTCACACCTTCTATAGACATAGTTATGGACTAGTTTTAGATATCAATGGATATTATTTTAATTCAAGATTGGAATCGAAAATATCAAAACCAATTTCAAATTTTTTTAAAACTTCATTAATATATTTTTTTTGTCCAATCTGTTGATTTTGGATGATGAACTATTTCAAATTTATATTTTTCAAAGTTTTCCAATTCAACTTTTGTACCAGGGTAGTTGTAAGTTGAATTATGTAAATTTTCGATATAACTCCTAGATATATTTGGTTTGTAATAAATTGCAGGTATATCCCTTTCTTTTTCTCTTGCGATTATTCTAAATTCATTTTCATGTTTAAAACTAATATCTTTTAAAAACACACTGTCCAATAGGTTATTAGTATATTCTGAGATGTTATTTTTATCTTGAAAATTCAAATATTTTACAGGCGAGCAAATCAATTCCTTTTCGATACCTGTCGTTTTATAACCATTTTGAAGAATGTTATTTTTAAAATCTGAGTACTTAATTCTTATTGCTAAACTTTTTGGGTCACTGTATAAATTCCACATCGCTGCAGATTCAGTTTGTTTACTTCCAATTACCCAACAACTAGCAAAGTTGAAGCGTTGTATTTTGTTTAATTCATCTTGTATTTTATTCATTTCAGACCCTAAAGTGTCAACAGTCATAAAGGAACGGATATTGTCAAACATTGGATGATGGTCAAGTTCTTTTTTATGAATTTGATATAATAAATGAAAAGGAAATATTCCTTCCCTTTTATCTTCGAATTTATCAAGTCGAGTTAAATGAAATGAATGAGATATGATTAAAGAAAGAAATTTATGTAAATCTAGATATTTCCAAATGTAATCATCATCTGAAATGACTTCATCATTAAGAAATTTTATGTTTTTTTCAATTTCGTCGATCATTTTTTGTTGTAAACTTTTATAAAAGACAAGTATCTAAAATACTATTTTATGTTTAAATAGCCGAATTGAGTATGTATAAAAGTTCTTTATTGATGCTAAACTTTAATAGGTAGATGATGAAACCCAAATCTAATGAGTGAAGTTTTATTTCATTCTTTCATTCCTGCTTTTCACAAGATCAAATACTTGAACGCCATTTGCAATTGCATAATCAGATAATTTTGAATCAGATGTTATTAATAATTCACAATTTTTTGAATGTTCTAATAGAAGAGAGTCAGTCAAACCTAAATCATAAAAACCATCACTTTTTGTAGCAACTTCAGATGTTAAATATATTTCAGATGTCAATTTTATTGTATTGGTAATTTCTTCTATATAATTTTCTTTGTGACCACGGTTAAAATCATTTAAAAGATTGTCAACTTCAGTCCAAACGTTTGGTAATACTACAAGTTTCTTGATGTCACCAATAAAGGAAACTAAGTCGTTAAAATCCTGTTCTTCATAAATAGATGTTCGTTTGTGACTTTTAATCAATTTAGGATCAATCAATCCTATTAAAAAAATGATTAAAGAGTTAGTATCAATTAGTATCATTATTTTTCATAAATATAGAAACCAATTACATTTTTATTTTGATCAATTTTTAATCTTTTATAAATTCTATGATACTTAAATGCAGTTGTGATTGCGTATAATGGTGAATCTTTCGGATTTGTGTTTTCAACAAGATAAGATACTATAACATCCCAATTATTATCGTCATCATTTAACTCAGCTTGTTCAAGTCTAAAATCCGGATTCTCAAGAGTTGTCATTTCTTTTAATTCTGATTTAGCTACATCTAATAGTTCTTTTAAGTTCATTTAATATAATTTAAAAATTGCTTTAAACGTTAATATATTATATTTCTGGGCAATTTATTATTGATTTTCTACAATTTTGAGACACGCAACCCTAATAATTATTTAAAAATACCACTTTTTGTCAAAAGAAACAGTTTAAGGATCTAGTATTACTGTTTTTGGAATTGTTTCATATAGGATACGGGATCCATTAGCAAGCCAGTAGGGCGCATTATATATAGCACACCTCATTTGAATTACTTTATATTAAATCGAAACTAATGCTTTCTAAGGTTTGGATTCTTTCAAGTAAATTCATATTAAAATGAGCTAAATTAAATTTGCCTTCTTTTGTTTTAGTTACAAATTCAGACATGATTGGTAATTTTAAATTTGAAAAATCTAAATTCTTATCTGAAATATTAAATGGTGGAAATATTTGAAAAAGATAAAACCCCCAAATAAATATAAAACTAAATTCAGGTGAGTTATTTTCATTTTTTTTCTTTAATAAAACTCCTATTGGTTCTCTAACTGGTTTTAAATTTGGGTTAAAAAGCATTATGTGAGGTATTACTGGTTCTATTTTCATTTTTTTATCCATTAACCATGAAATACCAGAATCGAATTTTTTAAAATCCTTTTTCTCCATTAATGAAAACGCTATTTTAACTAAACATTTATAAACATTTAAAGGAACAAATGGCATTGTTAATGATGTGATCTTTACTTTATTTTCTTCAATTTTTAAAAAGTCATCCATTTTTTTTGCATTCATAACTAATAAGTTATTATCTCGAAATTGATTTGTAAAACCGTGATGGCCATCAACATATTTTGGATATCTTTTTTTACCCTTTATTGGTAAATGCGAATTTTTAAATGCTCCAAAATTCTTAAGACTATATTCATATGCACTAAATATATTATTGCAATCATCACATTCATCGAAGCAAAACCAATTTTTATTGCCAGTAAATTCAGGAATAATGTGGGCTCTTGATTTAAACTTGTCTTTCTCTGTTGTCCCACAATACTTACAAATACCATACTCTGTTTTTAAAGTTTCATAATTCGACATATAGATGTAATCTTCATACACGTCTGAAATCTTATCAATTTGGTAATGAATGTTATTAGTCATTTTATAAAAGTTCATTTTTGAGCATTATAGTTAACATGCTATATAAAAAAGTATCACCTTACCTCCTGAATGTATTACAGGAATAATACATTTTACTCGGGTTGTATAATGAACTAAAATACATTTTTTTAAGTGATTTATGAATTGATAATGATAACTTCCTTGATGTTTGTGCTGTAGCGTGGTGAGCGTTTTTCTTGTTTCATTTTCCATTGGCGGCCGAGGGATTGTATGGCGAATTTGATTTTGTTGTTGCCGTAGGCTTTGTTTAATTTGTCCACGATGTGCATAATGGTGGGGTGTTTGGGGTTTTCGTTTGTGAAGAGGGTGTATTGTTTTTGGGTGTCCGGGGTGATGTTCATTACGATGACGCCTGCTTTTTTGTAGTGGTAGCCACTTTTGAATATTTTTTCGAGTCCATCGATTGCTATCCTTGCCAGGTCGATGCTTGAGTTGGTGGGATATGGGGTTTGAATGACGATGTTTCTGCCGTATTGGGGCAGGTCTTTCCGGAAGCCGTTGGTGTGAAGAAATATCATCAGGCTGTTGCAGTGTGCGTTTTGTTTCCGGAGTTTTTCGGCGCAGGAGATGGCGAATGTGGCCACACGTTCTTTGATGTCGGGGAGTTGGGTGTACATTTTTTCGAATGATCTTGTGGTGGCTATCATTTTTTTCTTTGCCGGGGTTTCAAGGCCGAGGGTGGAGATTCCTTCGAGTTCGTTTTTTAGGCGTAAGCCTACTACGGACATGTTTCTTCGAATCCATTGGTCCGGGAGTTGGCTGAATTGGTGAGCGTTGTGAATGTTTTGGTTTTTGAGTCGTTTGCTGTGTTGCCGGCCGATGCCCCAGACGTCTTCTATGGTTAACCATTTGAGTGCTTTGATGCGTTTTTCTTCGGTGTCTATGGAATAGACACTGTTTGTTTTTTCCGGGAACTTTTTAGCGATGCGGTTGGCGACTTTTGCCAGGGCTTTTGTGGGTGCGAATCCGATGGAAATGGGTATGCCGGTTCCTTTGGTGACTTTGTACCTCATCTCTTCTCCTATTTGCTGCAGGTCGAAGAGGTTGAAGCCATTGAAGTACAGAAAGGCTTCGTCGATACTGTAGATTTCGATATCGGGTGTGAACTCGGCGAGCATGTTCATTACTCTGCTGCTCATATCGCCATAGAGGGCGTAGTTTGAGGAGAAGACGTTTACGTTGTTTTGCTCGAATAGCTTTTTGTATTCGAATGCCGGGGCTCCCATTGGGATGCCGAGGGCTTTGGCTTCGTTTGAGCGAGCGATGACGCAACCGTCGTTGTTGGACAGGACGACTACCGGCTTGTTATTGAGTGCCGGGTTGAATACGCGTTCGCAGGAGGCGTAAAAGTTGTTGCAATCGACCAGGGCGTACATTAGTGGTATTTTATGGAGTTAATGACAATTCCCCAAATTATAAATTCATTGTCTTTGGTGACTTTTATGGGTGGGTAATCTTTGTTTTCGGCAATGAGCCAGACTGTGTCTTTTTCTATTTTGATACGTTTAACCGTAAACTCCCCATCAATAAAACAAACTGCTATCTTGTTGTTGCGCGGCTCTAAGCTTTTGTCGATGATAAGTAAATCCCCATCGTAGATACCGGCATCGATCATTGAATTGCCTCTCACTTTTCCGTAAAAGGTGCTGCTGGGGTTTTTGATGAGGTGGTTGTTCAGGTCGATGTTGAGGTCGAGGAAATCGTCTGCCGGTGATGGGAAACCTGCGCTGATTCCGCTGCTGACGTAGAGGAGTTCCAGAGCAGTTTTTACCTCAGCCTTGTAGAAGATGATGTTTGGGTCTTGGTGTAGTTTTTTTAGTAGCATAGGGTGTAAAATTAGTTTGTATTTTGGAAATAATCCAAATTTTTATGGAGTTTAACTTTTAGTTTTTTGTTGACGATTGTGAATGGATTGACGAGGTTGCTTCTCCTCCTTCGGCGGATCGCAATGACGTTTATTATTTACGGAACTCGGGACTGTGGTTTTATTTGGAACTAAAAATGACGAGATTCCTGCCTCCTCCTTCAGTAAACTTTCGGCGGACAAGTACGCGAGGATTGGGCAATGACTGGTGTGACGAAGGACTGAATGGTGTTTGAAAAGGGTGCTTTTTTAAATTTTAAGGAAGACGAGACTTTCAATTATTTGAGATTTGAGGCTGACGGCGCACACGGTCCTCACCTCAGCCTTCGGCGGACGCGCCCCGGCCCCCTCTCCTAAAGAGAGAGGGGGAGCAGAAACGAACATTGCATTAGAATTTTATTAGCGTGTGTGCCGACGGCCGTTGTGGAATTGAGGATTTTGAGGTATTGATAGGCATTTAAAAAAGCACTCTTTTACAGCGGTGCTAAAGGCTGGTGCTTACTTGTTAATCAAATTGGAAATATTCCTTTATTGATAAATTTTTAATAGAAGTTCTTTTGCACCTGCCTTTTGCACATTTATGGTGTTAAAGTGCATTGCCCATTTCTGAAACCGCTGAATTGGGTGGGTGGGAATTCGGAGACGTGATTGAGATGATAGCACAATCTAAGAAACTTTCCGGATAGATGGATTGTTAATGAAAAAACGAAGCTGTGCGGCTGGGAGCGGCTATTTTACATAATTGTGTTACAGCTTCAAAAAATACCGCTTTTTTCAAATGTTTAAAGGGTTTTTTGAACTGTAACGCCCAATTATGTAAATATAGCTTGGGGTGGTTTTTTGTGGCGGGATTTTTGTTTTTGGCGGCTGGGCAGCTCTTTGTGGCATTGCTGTTCCTTTGCTTTGAATCAAATGACGAGGTGGTGAATATGAGTTTGCTTCGCTACGATCGCAATGACCGGCTTTGCAATGACGCAATGTGCTGCATTTGTAGGGGCAAAAATCGTGACGCAAAAAACCACAGAAGTGGGGCGCGCGGAGGGGTGCAAAACACAGAGGAAGACCGGAATGGGTTGAAAGTTTGGGGTGTTAATGAGATTAGAAATGGAGTTCAATTGATGAGGTACCCGCCTACGCGGGAATTAATGAGGGCGCTGGGTTTTGTGCGCCGGGGAGTTTATAGTTTGGAGCTTTTTTGGTTGTAAGTGTAGTTCATGTATGGTCATTAAAATGACATGATTATTGCAAATTGATTTCAAAGTTATAGCTTGTTAAATGGAGATCAAAGCAAGAATTTTATGAAATACTAAAGGGATAGTCTGAGAGTGCAAGAAGTATTAAAAAATAAATTATCAGAGTCTTGAGACTCATAATAACAGGGCAAACATAAGCTTTGGCTATTGGATATGAATTGAATAGATTGCCAATGTGTATGGATGCGAGTATTTGGATTCATCTTCAAATTCTTGCCACATTGATTACTTGATTGTTTATTAGACCAGAATCTTCATATTTTGATCTGGTTAATTTCTTTTGAAGAAACAAATTTTTTCCGACAGATTTAATCTGTTCTAATCCATCTTTAGAAACTATAACAAACCATCCCTCACCTACTTCTCCATCTTTACGGGGTGTCATGCAATTATTTCCATTTGACCAATAAACTGATTCAGCTATTATTTCACCTTGTGGATTTTTCCAAGCAAATAACTTGCTTGTTTCTGGTTCCCATCCTAAGTGTCTTGCCAAAAGAGGGTTAATCGCAATCCATTTAGACTTTAAATCAAAATGGTCAAATCTATGATCTCTGATTACAACAATAAAATGATTACCACACGTCAAATTATAATAGTTATTGCTTAATTGATGAAATGCAGAGCCAAAAATATAATCATCATCTTCATTTAACTCCTCATTAACAGTAATTTGATACATGTAATCTTCAGTAGGACAACCCCAATCTAAATTTTTAACTCGATTATATTCTGCTATTATCTTGAAGTTATCATTA
The DNA here is from genome assembly GCA_964469175.1 of uncultured Flavobacteriaceae bacterium. Lineage (GTDB taxonomy): Bacteria > Bacteroidota > Bacteroidia > Flavobacteriales > Flavobacteriaceae > Planktosalinus. The sequence goes on along the minus strand of CAYXXY010000002.1, from coordinate 54,996 downwards.
TAGTCTAATAGTGATTGGTTTAACCTTTCTGATTCACTTATTCGTTGTAACCAATCACTGTCTACTCCTCCAAAATCTCTTTCTTTAATAGTCTGGATGAAATGGGGTTTGGCTACTTCATTAAAAAACTGAACAGCAAAATCATGAGAGATTAAAAGATTCTGAATTCTTTTGTCATCAATTGTTGCTGAATCTATTAATTCATTGGCGACATGCATTATGGCTCTTCGAGCAGCAATTACCCTTGGTCTAGGGTAAGAATATTTTAAGTAAATTTCTTCTAAATGATTTCTTAGCTTCATTTCATACTCAACCGTCCATTCCTCTTCTCGACCAATTTCTTTCATGATTGAATAGGCTCTATAAGTAAGATTAGATTCATCAATTCCAGACTCCTCTGATAAAATTTTGATTAAAAATTCGAAAGGTCTTATAAGATCTCGGGGGTCATTAATATTAATTTCAGGAAAATGAGGGTCAATTTCTTTTTTGAAATCTGGTTTCCCATTTTCTGAAATATGCAAAGTGTACACGATAGGTAACTGGATGTTAACGGGGTTTGGAATTTCTTCACCTATTGATGATAGAACGTCTATCGCATTTTTTCTTAACTGATAATCCTTTGAAATAGCTAGACTGTCTAGCTTTGATTTAAGCGAATGAACTTTTGGAGATTTAAACGCAGATAATTTTATTAACACATCCATACATGAATAATCATCTAAACGACCATTCAGTAATTGTGACATAGCATATTCATCATCTTGACTTATAATATTTGCCAAGAGCAGTAACGATTTCTTCTTTATTAGCGAGACGGGACTCTCTGATAGATATACCAAATAATCGACTAACGTTTCTATGATTGGTCGATCTAAAGATGGAAGGGAAGGTAATTTCTTAACAGGTTTACTATTCGACATCAGTCTTTGCAGGTAACCAAATATTTCTGGCCAAAGTTCTTCTTCAACATAATTTTCTGTTAGAAGTGGAACAATGTCTTCAAGATGTTCAATATATGAACTTGGATAATTACTGCTTACTATATCATGAGCAAATACTTCAAATGCTTTATTATATGAGCTTGCGGGATTGATACGTTTTAGTGCATTAAATGCATTGATTCTTGTTCCTCCATCATAATATTTAACCCACCCAGATTCGCTCGATAGCCCGATACTTTTATTTGCTAAATAAGTTGCTAGTTCTATGTTTTCTAGCTTTAAAGCTGCCTCACTTAGTTTAGCATAAAAATCAGATTCTCTCCTACCGATTCTTGCTAATTTGGTAATTTCTTCAATTTGACTTGCAGATAAACTCGGAATTATTTTTTCTATAACCTTTGACCAATTAAAAAATGAATTTGCCTGATCTTCTTCTTGAATGATTATTTTAAAATCATCAAAATTTGTAACTCGCTCTAGCACTTCGCTTTCATCAATCCTTTCATAATCTGTCTTTAAAACCAATGTATTAGAAGAAGCTGATGAGCTATCTCTTTCATTTTTTGCAGGTATATTAAACCCTGAATAATAGTCTTCAACATTTAGCCCTTTTGATGTATAAAAATCATCAATTTCAGACATTAAGTAATATCTGGTTTCTTCGTAAGCTTTGATTTCTATTGCGAAAATAATGGTTTGAGCATGTTCTACTAAAAAATCTTCTTTTAAAATTTCATATCCTTTTTTTAAGATTGATTTAAGGAGGGAAGTATCTGCAGATTCAGCAAGAAGCAAAAATAGTTCACTATATAGTTGAATAATACTTTTGAACTCTTCCTTACTTTTTGTTCGTATAACGTAGTATTTGATAAAAAGGGTAATAGTATCTTTAAAATCGACCAGATTATTTTCTAATTGCCAGATGGTCTGTTCAAGACCATTATTAAGATTATGTTCATATGTGACTTCTAATAATTCTTCAGATGCATTCCAATAAGCCCTACCTTCTGTGGTTTCCTTAATATGATTTAAATGAGATAAGAACCATTTTATTCTTTCAGTAGCGCCTGATGAATCTTTTTGGTTTATTTTTCTTAACCAATCAATCCATGTGCTAAATTGATAATCTTTTCTATAGCCTACTCCAATCGATTCTTGAATTGCCTGTTTGAGCCATTTTTCACCTACCTCCATCTCGCCTAACATGAACCATACTCTAGAGTGAGCTATACATTCGGTTATACGACCATCTATATCATGATCATCCAACATGGAATACTCCAGGGACCTCAGGCTTACTAAAGCTTTTTCGATATTAAACCCATTTTTCAAAAGAGATTTAATGATTTTACGTTGGACATTCGTAGCCCAATATTTTGGAGAATTTTGAAACTCACCAATCAAATAATCACCTAATAATTCTAATTTTTCAGAACCCTGTTCGGATACTGCCGAAATCAAAAAATCAAAATATTGGCCTTTTACCCGTGTCAGCTTATACCAATAACTGTTTTTGGGAGATATTTCTTTGTAGTAAAACCGAACTATTGGAAATACTCTTTTAATAAGATCACCAGACATCGGTGTTCTAAGAATTCCTTCGGCTAGTATTTGAGTTGTAATACATAACATTCGTTCAAACTCCACTAAAACTTCTTCATCATTACCTTTCGCAATAGCTGGAATTGCAGTCGTAATGGGAACACCGCACCCACATAGGTTAAGTAACTTGTTGAGTTTGATTAATGGGAGAAAGACGTCTAAAGAATCATTATACCCCAACTGGTCTATACCCACATTTGATGGTTGTTCAACTTCCTTAATCCAACTATATGTTTCATCTAAGTCACTGGTGACTTTATAAATTAAATCTGCTATGAATACTTTGCCAACGGGTTTTGTCTTCTCTTTAGTGAAACGAGTAGTTAACAATGACAAATATTCATTCGCCCGACTATTGTCTTTTAAGTCAAGGCATTGCTCGATAGCGTATTTTATAAGTTGGAAAAGAGTATTTCTTCCTCTCGAAGACTTAGTATCTATTTTTTCTGTGACTTTATTAAAATCATCCCACTTATTTTGATCAACTAAACTATAACCAAGGCTCAAGAGCAACCTTAACAGTAAATCAGATTCTTTTTCATGGAGCGTTTTTTCTTTTATGCTTCCTGAGAAGTGGGTATTTTCAATAATTGTGAAAATATTCTCAATTGTTTCAAAATATGGTGAAGTATAAATCCACTCTTCTAAAGAGTCTCTTATCTTGTCGTATCTATGAGAATCCTCAATGTGTATTGCGGAATCTTTAATAATTTCTGGATAAGCTAAATTATATAAAGTTGCTCCTTCTGATTTATGTCCAAAATCAACAAACAAACGACTCGCTGTGAATGCATAAGTTTCGCTACAATGCAATGTATTACCAGTTCTTAGGTAATCTCTTGCTAAATCGTATTTATTTAAGAGTAAAAGTTCTTCTGTAAATGAAGCTGGATCAATATTGAATAACCTTTTTTCGATTTCTGCTAATGAGAACAGATATCTAACAAGAGTATTAATGTTCTTATTTTGTCTTGCTATTTCTATACCTAATTTTGCATCCTGCTTAATTTCTTCTGCTGGTCGGAAGTTTAATAGCTGTTCAGTAAAACTATCTGGTGTAACTACTGATATAAACTTATCATATTGCTGGGCTTCAAAAAGATGGTGATTCTGTTTCCAATATTTTTCAACTTCTGACTTTACATAATAATCAGAGAGCTGATTATGATACTTGATGTTTGCTGTTGGGTCAAACCCTCCGGTTAAATAATTTAAGGAAGTATGATGAAGAAGGAATTGCTTGAACGAATTATGAAAGAAAGACAAAGTCCTTTCGGTTTCATTAAACAGAAACCTAGCCTTTTCACGAAAGGACTTTAGGACACTAGGTTGAAAACCCCATTCCTGAATGAACTGAAGATTAATTGAACCATTAATTCTTGCAATTAAACCTAAGAATTGAATTTGGCTATCTTCTTTTTGAATAGGTTCCCATATTTTTTTATAATAATTATCAATACTACCATCAATAACTTCAAAAGATTCGATTGTATCATTTATAGAATCTGCGTTACTGATTTTTTGAATTAAGTAAGAGAGGTATAAAGGGTGCCCTTGTGATTTTTCAAATATTTGTAACTTTTGAGAAGCATTAAGTTGAATTGAAGAATCAAGATTGTCAATGTACTTGTAAACTTCCCCCTTTTTAAGTGAATCGATTTGAATAGTTCTATTTCCATTCTGAAATTCAGTTTTAATTTCCTGTTGAATGTCTTCAAGTTCATAAGATTGACTACCTAAAATTATGAAGACCCCGTCTGGGATAGAAGATGGCAAAGGAAGTTCTCGAAGGAAACTATTTGTTGTTGATTTGTATTCCCTTGGAACATGATCTAGACCATCAATCAATAATATAGTTGGCTGGCCATTTTTTTTAAAATCATCTCCAATTGCACTTAATTGTTCATTGAATACATCCTTAAGAAATAACAAGTCTTTATAAGGAAGAATATCTTTTTTATATATACCAGCTTCCTTTAATTGAAAAACTAAATCGAAAAAAAGATAAGTAGCATTTCCCCTTTCATAAAAGTTTAAATGTGAAGATGGATTAACAAAATCAAAAGCATAGTATCTTATTATTCTTGTTTTTAGGCCTTTCGACCATTGATTCAATAAAGTAGATTTGCCAGAACCTGGACCACCTAACAAAAACAGGTATCCATTTGTATGCTCTACTAACTTTGAATTTAATAAGTCAATTGTTGATTGAATCGGCTGGTATCTTTGTCTATCAACTATTAAATCATGATTAAAAATTGTTTTAAATCTATCAGACCAGCCTAATTCTTTAATAATTTCTTGGCGAGTAAATTCTACTACTCTTTTTGGACTGGCAACTTTTTCAACTATAAACCGGCTGATTTGTTGAAGGTCTTCATCTTCTCTAGAGTATTTAATATTTCCTACACTAAACTGTTTTTGTTTATAGTTTGGTTGAAAGTCAAAACAGATGATAAATTCCTTAAATTCGGAATCCTTGAGTTTTGATTTCTTAATAAGTTTTTCAAGAACAGGCTTCCATTTATCATCAATCGATTGATTTGATTTTAACTTTAACCAAACTTCTGATACGAAGTCTTGAAATGAACCAACTTTTGTATCACCTTCCTTCAAGCTGTCGTGGGAGGTAACAGGTTTGTTAGTTATTAAATGAGGTATTATTTTTTTGTTGGGATTAGATGCTTTTAAACTCTTCCAACTTGAGGTGATGAGTGGCAACAACGCTGTAAAATTTGCAAATGATATATTCGCATCTGCGATAGTCCATTTTACTTGGTATGCATGAATTTCTGAATAAGTAGAATACTGTATGTCATCTAATTTTTCAGCATTAGGGTCAGCTATACGTATCCATTCAAGTTTTTTATTAATTAGATTCAAATAAACAAACCAAGCGAACTCATCAAATTGAGGCAAATAGCCTCCCATTGCTGCTCTTTCTCCACTAGCTGATACTACTTCTTCACTCATTTTCAGTTTAAATTTATATATGTTTTGCGGTAAAATAACTCTTTTGGTTTTTCTGCATTTGACTGTGTGCCGGCAAAACCAAATGTGTTATTTGTGCGGTTGGCTCTTTTCACTTGGTATTATTTTTTAATTCTTGAAACTGACCGACACCTCCTTTATTTTTAACTAAAGTAGCACTTTTCAGCAATATATTCAATGGACTTCTTGTAGCCTCCCCTAAAGGTTTTGGGTTAATATAAAATATTTAATACTCAAAATCTTAGAATGTGTAGCGGGGAATTTTCTGGAGGAAGGTGCAGGAAGTATTTATTTAAATTATAAAGCGTCGAAGTTAGGAGACATTTAAAAGCGAATTTCAATTAAAGACTGAAATTAGCAATGTTTTCAGCTATTGCTGATAGCTGGATTTATTTCATTCCTTTTTTTAGTGAAGCAATTATACCAATTAAGAAATAAATGGTATTTATTTGGTATTCGATTTTTACAAAAATTGATGTAGGCAAGAAGTACAAAATTTATAGAATTTTGAGTTACCTCGTTTAAATTAGAAATTGATCTAATCCCTGATAAAGACATTCTTCCATCCTCGTCTAAAATTAATTTATTTTTTAGGTTATCAGTACTATGAACATTATTAGAATAACCTCTAAATAATAATTCATAGGATGCATTTAGTTTTATATACTTGGCTAATTGGTTAATATCTTTTGGCCCATTAAATAAACTATACCAGTTTGGGTTTTTAAATTTTGAACAAGTTTTTTGATATTCTTCAACTATAGGTTTTAAGTGTGAAGCTGAAAGCAATTTTTCATTAATACGTTTTTGTATTTTAATTCCAGGACTTTGAAAGAATTCATTATTATTATTCTGTTTTAAAAGTTTATCTTTTTCTAATTCATTTTTAAACTGTTTACCCATTTGCGATTCTAAGTTTAGTTTGTCTAAGAAGTAAATATCCTTATGTATTTGCCAAACTAAATATGATAATGCTCTATTTTTAGAATTATTTTCAAGCATATATTCTAAACTAAAAACGCATTCTATTAAGCTTCTAAGTATTATTTTCGCGGGCTCTATTGATCCTGAATTTACCAATATAGAAATTGAATTTGTAAGTTCAATAATGTTTCTAAGAAACAATAAAGGTGGTAAATGTTCATCTCCAATTCTATTTTCCATTGTATCCCATTCAATCAACTTTATACCAAACTCAGAGGCCTCATTTATGATTTCTGAAGATTTTTTTAAAATTTCCATATTATACTAAATTTTCAATCTGGTATAGATTTAAGGATTGTTTTATATACAGATATAAATGGCTTTATTCAATTTCTTCGGTCGGGAAATACTTAATAAAGTGCGAAATGAAATAATCAAAGTCAGGGCCCATTAGACTTTCTTCAATATAAGGTTCTTCATCTTCAGGAATTGGAGGCAATAATAAAAAATTTAAAAACCCCTTGAAAAAGCTTTCCATTCGTGCTGAATGATTTATAAAATCATCGCAGAAGTCACAAGCTTTTCTCTCTTGAGTTCGATTTACTGTATGCAAAAATTTAGTAAAAAAATTGTGGACGAGCAGATTTCTCTTTTTTAAATAATCATTCAATTCTTGTTCGATTACTAATCCGGGATTAAGTTTCAACAACTTAAATATATGTCCTAATGTTATTTTTTTCTTTTTTGAACGTCCAGCTAATTTCATAAACTCTTCGGAAGTCAAATTATGAAGGTCTTCATCAAATTCAGCCAAATAATTTAAAATGTTGCCAGTAATAAACTCAACTCTTTGTGCAGCCAAAAGAGCTCGTCCCATTTTCGAAAATACTTTATCAGGATTGATTTTAGTGTTATTCACTTTCTGATTTGGTTTTTGTTCAAATTGCTAACAATGTACAAATAAAAACCAAGAGAATATTTTGTTGATAAATCACAATTCAGCCACATTGACTAGTTATCTTAATCTAAAATAGTATTTAAAGTTAAAACAAATATCATGATTACTGGTTAAATATTTTGCAAAATGAATTTAAGCAATTGTTGAGGATGTTATGGTTTTCAGATTTTTGTGAGAAAGTAACTCATCGATAAAAGTATTTTACAGAATGGCATTATATATTGCAGGAAGATGCAGTTATTTAATGAAATTGTTAGCTAGGATATTATTGAACTTTGTAATGCGGAGGTTAACTTTCTCAGCCATTTGTGACCAACTCGATGGAATCACGCAGTAGCGGTGAGTAAAAACATGCTCCTTGGGATAAATATAGCTTTAATGTGGATTCTCGTAAAATAACCTCAACAAACTATTTTACTTTCGTTATAATGGGTTTTAACAGATTTTGTTATATTTGGGTACTCCCCTATTTTATCCTCATATATTTTTTGATTTTGTGGTTGTTTAAATAAAAGTTATGGTTCTAAGTCATATGACTTCGAATAGCGGTGAGGAACTTAAAAGATATATTTAAATTGAGCTGCATTGAGATAATTTTATTGAGGGAAGTTGATTGGTTGTATTTAAAATATCAAAATATCCAAACCTATTTATGCCAAGTCCAATTCCAAAAATTGATAATAAATATTTCTGTATAGCAAATAGAAATGAGACTATATTAACTGCTGTTGTTTCATCTCACATAAATACTTCTGAGCATTATTCCCTACTTTTTGGATTCACTGAAGTGACTCAAGCAAATGATGGGAAAAGTTTAAATACAAATGATGAACATCAAATATCTAGAATAAGGTCAACAACGCTAGGAATTAATCTATATAACACTTTGAATAGAATTGGAGGATGTGAATATTTGATTCTTGTGGGGTTAGATGAAAACCAAATATCTTATTTATCATTTTTACAAGAATATAATATTATAGAAATTAACTCTTTAGAGGATGTTGATTTCTTCTTACAGCCTATTAGCAATAGAGAAGCTATTACTTGCTCTAGTAAACAAATACTTCTGGGTTTACAAAATGCTTCAAAAGACGATAAGGCTATAAAAATTGATGAGAATGCAAACGATATTAATATTGAGAAAAAAAATAATGGAGGATTAATTATAATTGAAAATGACAACTCCTTTGAGTCAGTAGTTGCAACAAACTATGCAATATCTATTAATGCTGATGTTGAGTTTATTAAACCATATAATTTTCATGAAAAGAAATTTCTCGAATTAATTGAGTTATGGAGAAAAGAAATCAAAAATAAATTAGAAGAGAAATCTTTTAATGAATTGAAATCATTGATTTATAATAAAATAGACCATATTGAATTCATAAATTATGATTTTGTAACATTCTTTACAATAGGTGCACCCTATTCATTAATAATAGAAAACAAAATACCTTGTACTTATGTTGGATTAAAGCTAAATACTGATTTTTTTATTTTCAACAATATTTATTTTCAAGATAATTTTAATATCGACTCGGCAATTGTTTTTTCTCCAAGTTTTTTTCCCAAAGAAGAAACAGATTTTGTAATAAAAAAATTAGAGGATAATAACTATCATGTAAATGTTTTAATAAAAGAAAATGCATCTTCAACTAATTTAGATTATTATGCTAAAGAACTTCCATTTAACATACTGCATTTGTGTAGTCATGGAGAGCAATCGAAAGGTTCACTAATTGAAGAAAAGTATATAGATCAGTTTGGAAATGAACATATCTTTGAATACTACTTTTCATTAAGTATTACACCTGAACCAGGTAAAGTAAATGAGAATGGTGAGCCCCTTTTAAAAGTATCTAAAAAAATATACCCCAGAAAATTAAATGGGTTTGCTTTTAGATCAAAAGAGTTTAAAGAACAAAATTATCACTCATCAATTTTCCCTAAAATGTTTAAAGAAGTTCCTGTACAAGAAAATAAAATAAGCTCAAAAAGAGTAACTCTTGAAAACTCTCATGAAATTACCTGTTATTTTTTTAGCCATATGGGAATGTTTACGCATCTAGCAGCTGGACGTCATTCACCTTTAATTTTCAACAATACATGTTGGTCAGCTTATGAAATCAAAAATCATTTAATAGCTGTAAGAGCTAGAGCTTACATAGGAACACTTTGGAACATAAATAATTTAACTGCATGTAAAACTGCTGAATCTTTTTACGGGTTCTTATTCGATAAAACACTACTTGAATCACTGCATGATTCATTAATTCATTCAAAAGAAACTGTGGATGAAAATATTTATGTTTATTATGGTCTCCACTTTTCAAAATTAAATAAAGGGAAATCTATTGATAATACTAAAGAAAATATAGCAAGAGGATTAATAGAGTCAATAAATACATGGCAACAAAATCTTGAGCGAACAAATGATCCCTCAATCATGGAAAATATTCAAGACCAAATTAAATGGAATAAACTACAGTTAATAAGAAATTATAAACCACAACTAATTAATATTATTAGCAAGGATAGCTAGCATTAGCTGAAATCAGTCAGGTAATTAGAACCGGAATAAAAATTTATTACTTATATTAAATGTGATTTAATTTTACAAAGTATGACAGAAATAGAATTTTTTAAAATTTGGGATTCAACATTTAAAAGTTCTAAAAGTAGGTCAAGAAAATGCTTAGTGAATGATTGTAATAAATTAGCTATCAAATCTCATGCTTTGCAAAAGAATGGTATTTTAAAACAAATGAGCGAAAAAAATCACTTGTATCAATTCTCAAATGTATCCCCATTCCAGAAAGCCAACAAAGGAAACTATGAATTAGCAAGAATTGGAATTAACGAAGTTTACACATTTCCAGGCTTTTGTAAAGTTCATGACTCAAAAATATTTAGGCCAATTGAGAATATACCGTTTGATATAAAATCTGATAAATGTATTATTTTATTTTCGTATAGGGCATTATGTCAAGAAATTAGAAGAAAGGAAATTGCTTTAGATGTTGCGAAAAAAATGATAGAAACCAATTTTAATATTACATTACTAATATTAATGTATGAATTTAAAAAAGGCCTTGAAAATGGGCTTAAAAATTTATACTTTTTTAAAAAAGAGCTTGAGAAAAATTTTGAGAACCCAAATAACAATTTTATTCATAAAATTTGTGAAATACCTAAAACTGATATTTGTATTTCAGCTCCTCTAAATATTGCTGATGAAAGTAATTCATTAACAAAAACACATGACACTAATGGCAATATAATTAATAATCCTTTTGTTACAAGTTTTCTAAATGTTTTTCCATTTGGAGATAAATCATATGTAATGATTACCATAAGCAAAGATTATCCTTGCTATTGGACAGAAAATTTATTTATAAAATTCCAAAGTATAAAACACCCAAATCATTTAAAATTAATTAGTGATTTAATCACTACTCGTTTTGAATTTTGGTGCATTTCTCCTAAACTTAGAGATTGCTTATCAAAAGATAAAGTAGATGAAATGATGAAAATATGGGGTGAAGAGGTTTTAAATTTTGAAGCCAATCTAGAAACTGGTTTCAATGTGTTTGACTAATGGAAATAACCTTTAATTATATAAGGAACAGAATACGCGAACATTCAAAGCAAGATTTGCTTCAAGCGTGTTACAACATTCTGGATGATAAAAAAGACGAAAAAAGTAAACCGCTTTGGTATATTTTTTTGTTAATGAAATGGACTTATTTATATGGTGGACAAAAGTACCCTTCGAAGCCTCTCACACAACAAAATATTTCAAATATTTTTAAATCGATTACAGAGCTTAATAAAGATTATATTGGGAACTATATAGGATCAGGTGAAATTTTAAGAGCGTTCCATATTCTTTATTCACAACAGTTTTACTTACAAACTTATGTTACTATAGATAAGTTTGCTACTCAATTAAAACTATATTGTACTTTAAAAAGCAAATATGATATTGATAAATCCTTTTTGTCTACAACCGGATTTTCTATCTTAGATTTTTTGAAGATAATGCAGCTAACTTGGTTATGCATAAATATTGGTAAATTAAAAAAGCCACGACTCTATTTTAATGGTTATTTAGAGGATGATTTTTTAAGAGCGATTTCAAAATTTACTGAAAAGGAAAAAGTAATCAAGTTTCTTCAATTACTTGTACTGGACCCTGTAAATCCGAATGAAAAAATTAAGCAATTCAAACAAGGTTTAAGGAACGAAGAGTATCAATCTTTAGAAAAAAGTTTTTTTACTCTTTACCCATTTCAATATTTTAATAGTAAGATTAGAGTTATTCATAGTTCCATTTTTAATTATACCGCTAATTATTATATCTATGATTATTTAAAATCAAATGATGATCAATTCACTACTGAGTTTGGATTACGATTTGAAAAATATATTGAGTGTGGCATCAAAGAACTTAAATATGCTTACATCACTGAAAAAGGGCTAAAAGAGCGCCTTCCAAAAAATTCTAATCTAGTAGATTTTTACATTGAGGAATCCAATATATTCATAGAGTGCAAAGCAGTGGAGTTGCAACCTTATCCATCTTCTAATCCTTCAGATGATGTCATCTATAATTCTCTCAAGGATTCCTTGATTAAAGCATATTTTAATCAACTTCTACCTGTTTCCAAAATACTTAAAGGTAAGGATGAAAATTGGGGTATTATTTTGACATATAAAAAACTCTATTGGGGTCAATATACAGATCTTTACAATTTAGGTATTAAAAATCAAAAAGAAAAAATAGACAGCACACATTTACCACCAGAGAATGTATTTCTTATAGATATTCATACTTGGGATAGAATTGTAAATATTATAACTGATGAGAAAACATCTTTACTGGAAATATTGAAATTAGCAAAAAGGAATAATTCAAAACCCGAAACCTTTAAACAAAATTTTGATATGCACTTGGATAATTTTAAAAGAAATCCATTGAAATTATCTTACTTACAAAAAGAAAGAGAGGAGCTAAATTTAGTGGTGAAATAAATAGTTTATTGTGAAGCAATTTTTAAATCCTGTACTGAATTACTGATTTTTTTTAAAGAATATGCAAATTGATATTTCATTAAATCCCACATTTGACCATATTAAGTCGATAAGAAAATTGATGTGTGAAGGTGAGTATAATGGTAATTATGATGTAGTTTATAATGCTTTTGAAAGGAAGAACTTGGTTGTTTTACTGCAAGACGATCAGCCAATTGAGTTTTTGGCTTTTACTATTGGTGATGTTTACGCCCATATAGTTCTAATGGAAATAAAGAAAGGATTTAAAGGGAGTGGTTTTGGCCGGAAGTTGGAGGTTTGTTTTTGTGATTATAGTTTACAGCAAAACGCTCGATTTATTACGCTTTTGTGTTCACCCATTGAGACCAAAGGGTTTTGGTTGAAGATGGGTTATGGTTTTGATGAGGCTATGGTCGGGAATAGTGGATTGCATTTGATTAAATGTTTAAGTAGGGGCTTATCTGATTAAGCTGGATTTGAGGCGTAAAATATTACGACTGTACAAAAGGAGCTTAAATTTTAATTGGGAAAGCAAGTATCTATAATTAAAATAGAATTTGAAAACAACAACTCACATGAGATTTAAAATCAATTTATTATTTTAGCTTCCACAATAAATTGTTAATAATTTAGTTATAACTAAACATTTTGAAGAAATTTTCCCTAAATTTGTCTCCTCATATTATAAACGCTACAAAAATAAGTGTTTATGAATTATATAAAAATGGGGAGAGTCTTTTTGAACCCTTTGTTGATGAAATTGAGAAGGATGGCCATTTATTTGACAAGCTGGCTGGAGCCCTTAGAATTATTGAAGCAACTGCTAACCTCAACAGGTATCCAAAAACAAAATTTAGAGAACTTAAAGGACATGGTTTAAATTGCAAGGTTTATGAGGCTAAATCAGACATCGTACGGATTTATCTCTTTCACGAAGAGAAAACCGGCAGAGTTATCATTACAGGAGGGTTAAAAGACAATCAAAATAAAGACATAAAATCAATATTTAAAATCATCAAAGAATATCAAAATGAAAAATAGAGTTCATATTCAAGAAAAGATTTTAAATCAACCTTCTTATTGGGTTGAGGGTATCAACAGTTTTCTCTATACTGCCATCATAGAATATATGGAGAAGCACAACATTAATAAAACCGAATTAGCAACGCATCTTGGAATATCAAAGGGCAGAGTTTCTCAAATTTTAAATGATGGAGAAATAAACTTTAGTATAGAAAAAATAGTTCAAATCGCTTTAAAGGTCGATAAGTTCCCCCTATTTGAACTTAAAGATAAAAAAGACTATATTAATAACTTGCAAGCTGTTAAACGCAATTTCCAAGTGATAAGCAATTATGAAAGGGATCATTTTTCTGAGGTTTCTACCACCCCTACTACTAATAGCAGAATCATCCCCTTATATAGTACTACCAAATTCAAACAACAATTAGCACTTTAAAATGTCTAAAAAGTCAACTACTTATAATTTAGCATACAGAATTTCTCAAATTCATACTTTGAAATTTTCTTTTAAGGATCTTGAAACAGGTAGGATAGATCAATTATTTGATAGCCCAAATGCTTTATCCATAAACTCTAATACCTCTTTGATTATAGATAAAGAAAAATCTACAATTACAATTGATATCAACACTCAATTGATAGATACTAAAAAAGAAGACACCCTGGTTGAGCATACAGGAAGAACTATTTATATTGTCAACGGATTAGGGAGTGTTTACAATAAGGAAAAAGATAAGTTTGATCTACCTGACGAATTAATTGTACAATTATTTGGTATCGCTTACACCCATTCAAGGGCTTTATTGGCTACAGAAATTAGTCCAACTATTTATAAAGGAAAATATATGTTGCCAGTTATCGACCCTAGAATGTTCTTGAAGAATATTGAAAAGTAAATGTTATTTTTAGTGGAATTCATGGACGGTAATTGTTCAAGAGAAAATGAGGCGCAAGATGGCTGTATTATAAACTTAAGATTTAATCTCTTTAGTTTCCAACTTTTGTAAACTATGTTGCTTAATACTTATAAAGTGTTGCTTAACCTATAGAAACCATTTGTTTTAATCTAAAATTAATTTTACCATCGAGAAAACGATTGATTTTTTCTTCTTCGGAAAGTTTCGAACGGATAGACTTACTGCTTGAAATTATTTGAGTAATTTCTTAACCAATATTTGAAATAGAAGAAGTCATAAATTTGCTTATGTCAATTAACTAAGGTAATTGATTTATTTGAATAATCAAATACATTGCCAAAATGTCGTCATAATGTTGCCATTGGTAGTATATACATAAAACCACTAAATTTCGTGGAGCGAATTGCTTTTCATAGGACACATTGACAATAGTGTTTTAATAATATTCAATTAGTTTAATGTTTTTAACTGGAATAGGATGATTACAATATTCAAAAATTAATTTTAAATCATTTTCAGTATCATTTTGGTCGTCTAGGTGATTCATTAACCGGATAAGATAATAATACAATTCATTATCAAATTTGTATAACAACTTTCTTTGCTTTTTAAATTCTTTAATTGGTATTATTTCAATTTTATTGTAATAAGATTTGAAGTTCACTCTAATCTGAGTTGAAAAATGCTCTGGATCTAGAATATTATATGTGCCATTGTTTAAGCTATCCAATGTATTAATATTTTCGAAATTTGTTGATGTTATTATATAGTCATCATCTAATATTTTGATTTTGCTTTCTATTGATAAAATGAATAATTCTGCAATTTCAATAGCTTCTTCAACTTCTTCTTTTTCAGGAATTTTGTAATAGTGCTCTAATTTATTTCTTAAGTTTCTCACTTTAGAAGTCAGGGTGCCAGGTGCTAAACCCAATGATTGTATTAGTTTAAGTTTGTATGGAAGGTTTTTTTTGTTAAGTTGAAGATGCTTGATAAGAGTATCGGAAGCTTTACTTAAACCGTCAGGTTTGATTCCAAATTCTTCAAGAGCATTATCTATTTGACAATCAATTGCCCTTTTTGCATTTGTTAATGAATTTATCAATCCCCTTATATCATCATCATTTATATCTTTTTTTGAAAATCGAATGAAATCTTTTGGTGTCAATTCTGAGTTATTTCCCAAGCTTCCGCCACCTAACCTCTGAATTATTAGATTTGTAGGATCTATTTTTAAATCAATAAGAACTTTTAAGAATCTTTTCAATTTTCTGTAATATTATTGACAAAGTCTCACAAAAAACGAAAGTGACGACTTAAAATGCACAAGTTTTTTGATTAAATTTTTCTTTATAAAAATACACAAATCTCTGGTAAAAGCACTAATTATGTAATTTTAATTATACGCTGTTACCTTCACCCTGATTATTTTAATCTAAAATAGTTTTTTAAATTAAAACTGTCATCTGGTTACCTTGTTGTTGTGTGAATTGTATATTAGGGTTTGGTGAGATTGCTTTGGCTCCCACCCTATCCAGCTGAAGGGTGCTCAATGATAGAGAGGATTTTGTAAAAGGCAGGAAGTTGTAAGAGGTATTTATTAAAACTGTAAACCTTCGAAGTCATGAGACTTCGAGGATCGGGGTGCTTGTACACCCGTAGGGTGAGGCTTTTGGCACTCACTAATTGCGAATAGCAAATACAACGCGTGGGCTCACTTATTTAGGACTGCAGGACTTAAGACTTAAGACATTATTTTAAGGAGTTTTATTGCTCACTGTGCCACTTTGAAAATAAAGTGTGTTATCTTGTTGCTGAAAAGTATTATAAAGCTACTGTAGCTTCACTCAATTCTAAGAGTTCAAAAAAATATTGTCGTAATGTGGAATCCCGTAAAATTACCTCAACGAACTATTATACCTTCGTGATAATGAGTTTCAAGGGATTTTGTTATATTTGGGTACTCCCCTATTTTATCCTCATTTATTTTTGATTTTGTGATTGTTTAAATAAAAATTATGGTTCAAAGTCATAAGACTTCGAGCAGCGGAATAAAAAAATGAAAATAGTGGTTAATTATATTGATTACTATATATAAAAAAGCCTATTAAATGACTGAAGTAATCATCATTGGAATATTTGTTTTTATAGGATTTCTTTTTCAAAATAATTATAAACATACCGTAATAAAATCTGTTGGCACAGCTTATTTGTTATGGGTATTTAGTTTTTTTGGTCTTTTAGGTTTTCATAGATTTTATGTAGGAAAGTATGGAACAGGTTTAGTCTGGTTTTTTACTTTTGGTTTTTTTGGAATTGGAGCTTTTATTGACTTAATAACTCTTTCAAACCAAGTGAATAAACACAATTTAAAGGTTAATCAACAAGCTTCAAGTGTAACTATAAATAATATCCAAAATAAAAATTCACGTGACAGAACCCAATCTCATAGCCCAGATCAAACCATACAGCCTAAAATAAAAGTTTCAAATAGCAAAAACAGACTGGATACAGATCAGAAATTAAAAGCCGAAATAATTCAAGATGCTATCAAAAACATTAAGATTACTGTAACGACTTCAAGTTCTAAAAAAGTTTATACTGACGATTCCATCATTGATATAACCGATCAATCATATCGTATTAAGTCAAGTGATAATCTGGAAAAATATGGTACTGATGTACCCTACTGGCCCCATAAATATGTTTATTCATATTCTGATTTAAATAATGCATCTTTAGAACAAAAGAAATTTTATAACGTATTTAAAATTAATTTTTTAAACGGAAAGCATTTTGATTTAGAAGGGAACACAAATTATGCTTTCATTCTATTATTTGATTTATTAAATGAATATGACAATCATAAAGACTTTTCAAAATTAGAAAGCCAACTAAAAACTTTAGGGCAATGTTATCCCAAAACGAAATTTTATGGTGTTTCATTTTTACGGAAGAAAATAGAATCAAATGGCTTAAGCGAAGATGTTTCATTATTAAATAGCGAAGATCGATATACTTATACAAATTACCATTCAAATTTTGATCACGACTATTGGAAATTAGGGAGCAAATATAAAACTAAGTTAAAGCTAAGTGAAGAGGAGGTAACACTTCTAAACCATCTTTGGTACCCCAGTAATAATTTTTGCAGTATTGAATTTTGTTTCCAAGAGGTCCTCAAACTTTTCATCGCGGTAACATCTGAGTTAAAGGCTAACTATGAATCTGAGGGTACATCTATTGATAATGAATTTTTATTTATTGCAGATATTATAGTAAGAAAGCAATTCAATTATAGAAAAGGCAGCTATAATTATAAATATACCTTAGAATCAACCATTAAAGAATTATACTCCTATATTTTCAAGCATTGTGAAAACGCAGTTCGTGAATTGTATGGGCACAAACGTAAATTAAATACAGACGCCTATTACACAAATGATGAAGCCAAAATCGAATTTGAATCTAAAATAATTTCAAAAATATCTGATATAATACCTATTTATGTACCTAAAGTTACCTTACCTGATGAACCTACAGATATTGAACTGTATTCACAAACCACAACCAGATGGAAAATAAAATTTGAAGAACTAACTACAAATTATAATGGAAAATCTAAAGAATTTGTTGAATCAATTCTTAAGCTTGGCAAACTAAATAAAAGAAATCCATCAGTTGAAAATATATTTTTTGAAGCGTCAAAATTCATATCAAAATATGATAAGGTATCCTCTCTTACTCTATATATTCATTACTTATATCAAGATTTAAAATCTACCACCTTTGACAATAAACAACTTACAAAAACAATTCAAAAAAGTCTATTTAAAACAAATGAACAACTTCATGATTTTGAAAAAATTGTCAGTGAGCTTATAAAAGATAAAAATTTGGAAAAAGCACTTAGAGCTGCTCCAAAAATATATGAAGTTAAACGAAAGAAAATTCAACTTGATAAAACAAGTATAAAAGAGGTTCAACAACAACATTTAGGAACAGTGGATCTTCTAAATGAATATTTGCGTGACGATTTTGAAGATGAGAATACTGCAATTATCTCAGAAGAAATTAATAATGAAGAAATTGAGATTAAAATAACTCAAAAAAACGAAGATACTAATCATTCAGCTTTCATAGCAGAGTTAGCTTTTAAGCCTATACAAGTTTCTACATTAGAGTTATTTTCCAAGAATAATTTATCAATATTACAAAGCGAGATCGAAGACTTTGCAAAATCTAAAGGTGTTTTTAAAAATCAATTAATTGATAGTATCAATGAGAACTGTTATGAGTTTTTAGATGATGTATTGATTGAAGAAGAAGACGATTACTACTCAATAAACCCAGAATATTTTCAAAAAATTTCAATATAATGATAGACAATATTAAACCCAAAGAAGCTACTTCAATTATTAATTCCTTAATTGGGGGTGTAGTACCAAAGATTGGCGTTCAACATATCACAGTGGGCCGTTCAGATGAAATAAATGCCGTAGTAGCAGCATTAGAAGATGTTAAGAATGGTCATAGTATGGTTAAGTTCTGGATTGGTGATTTTGGATCCGGCAAATCATTTATGCTTCATTTACTTAATACTGTTGCTTTAAAGCAGAAGTTTGTTGTAACCAGTGCTGACTTTACACCGAATAATCGTTTATATTCAAATGACGGAAAAAGTGTAGCTCTTTATTCTGCCATTATGGATAATGTATCAATACAAACCAAGCCGGAAGGAGGAGCTTTGCCCACCTTGTTAGAGAAATGGATAGAGCAGGTCATTATGACAACAGCTGAAGAAAATAATACTCCATTGATAGAAATCAGGAATGAGCAATACTTGAGCCTGATTCAAAATAATATAATGAAAACAATAAATGAAATTACTGATGTAGGAGGTTTTGACTTTGGAACTGTTGTAATGAAATACTATGAGGGTTATATTAAAAGTGACGAACAATTAAGGCGAAATGCATTAAAATGGCTTAAAGGAGAATATCGAACAAAAACCGAAGCGAGACAAGATTTAGGAGTTAGAGAAATAATTAACGATCTTAATTATTATGACATGCTTAAAAATTTCTGCAAATTCTTTGTAAATATGGGTTACAGTGGATTTATGATAAATCTAGATGAAGCAGTAAACCTTTATAAAATTTCCACATCAACAATGAGGGAAAAAAATTATGAAAAGATACTTACCATTTACAATGATTGTTTTCAAGGGAAGGTTTCCAATATTTTTTTCAATTTTGCCGGCACAAAAGAGTTCTTAGAAAATCAACGAAGAGGACTTTTTAGTTATGATGCCCTTAAGACAAGACTTGCAACAAATAAATTTGAAACTGCAGAAATAAGAGACTTTGCCCAACCGGTTTTAAAATTATTACCACTTGATCATAACGAAATATTTGTATTACTTAAGAAATTAAAAGCAATTTTTGATTATAACTACAAAGTAAGTATACAAATAAGCGATGATGAAATCCATCAATTTATGGAAGAGTTATTCAATAAGCCCGGTGCCTCAGAATTTTTAACACCTAGAGAAGTTATTAGGGACTTTTTAAATGTACTAAATATTATAAGACAGAATCCTAATATAGATAAAAACAAACTTTTTGGAGAAATTGAAATTGAGGATGAACGCCCTGATGAATTTTCATTAGATAATATAGAGGAACTATAATGTCATTTAATTTATTATCAGAACCAATACGAAAATATATTCGTGATAAAGGGTGGGAGCAATTGCGACCAATTCAAAATGCAGCTATTACAAAAATTCTTGGTTCTGATGAAAATTATATTTTGGTTTCAAGAACTGCATCAGGTAAAACGGAAGCAGCATTTTTACCAATACTTTCAAAAGTAAACTTTAACGATAACGGTGTCCAAGTACTTTATATATCACCATTAATTGCTTTAATCAATGACCAATTTTATCGCATCGAGGAATTGTGCAAAAATCTCGATGTAACTGTAACGAAATGGCATGGAGAAGCAAATAAAACTTTGAAAAATAGATTAATCAAACAACCTAATGGTATTGTGCTAATTACACCTGAGTCTCTGGAGGCGATGTTTGTGAACAAACCATATAATGTAAAACAGTTATTTTCAAACCTAAAATATGTAGTTATTGATGAAATACATTCGTTTATCGGTACTGATCGGGGTATTCAATTAAAATCAATCTTAAGCAGAATTCAACAAATAAATACTATTCCTTATAGTATTGTTGGACTTTCTGCCACTATGAGTGAAGAAAATAAATTTATAGAAGTTAAAGAGTTTACCGGAAATGTTGAGAAGACGAAAGTTCTTATTGACAGGACTGCAAAAGAAATCAATGCAGTATTTCGTTTTTTTGAAAACAAGAAAGAAGAATTGCCTTTAGAGCTTTTAAAAGATTTATATATAGAAACAAAAGATAATAAAGTTTTAATTTTCCCAAACAGTAGAGGAAGAGCAGAAGAGGTTGCTGTAAAACTTAAAAAAATTTCAGAAAGAGTAAAAGGACACCCTAATTACTTTTCGCATCATTCTTCAGTTAACAGAGATGTGAGAGAATATGTTGAGTACTTTGCCAAGAATAATAAGCGAGATAATTTTTGTATTTCATGCACCTCAACCCTAGAGTTGGGAATAGACATAGGGTCTGTTGATGAAGTTGTTCAAATAGACGCTACACATAGTATTGCTTCCTTAATTCAAAGAGTTGGAAGAAGTGGAAGAAAAGATGAAGAAAGCAGTAAACTTTTTTTATATGCCACAACAAAATGGAGTTTACTTCAATCTATAGCTTGTTGGCTTTTATACAAAGAAAGCTTTATAGAGCCTCCGGAGAAAAACAACAAGCCATACGATATTCTAGTACATCAAGCATTATCAATAACTAAAGGACATTCAGGTATTTTATTATCGGAGCTTATAAAACAACTCAAAGAAAATGCTGCATTTCGAGGAATTGATTTATCAGAAATTGAAGAAATTCTTGATTATTTAATTGGTATTGATTTTCTCGAGAAAATTCAACAAGAAGTTATTATTGGTGTTGATGGAGAGATGGTTGTGAATAGCCGTGAGTTTTACAGCGTTTTCAAGACCGAAGAAAATTTTAAAGTGGTGAATGCCGGAAATACAATTGGAGAAATACCATTTTCACCCCAAATTATTGAGGACGAAAACATCTTACTGTCTGCAAAAATATGGAAGATAAAGCATGTTGACCTTAAGTCCAAAAAAATTGATGTAATCCCAACAAAAGATGGAAAGAAGCCTATGTTTTTTGGGACCGGTGCCGTTGTTCATCAAAAGATTAGAGAGAAAATGATGGAAGTTTTATATTCTAATACTGAGTATGATTTTCTTAATAAGCCAAGTTATGATGAGATAGAAATGATGCGTAAAGAGTTTAAAATTTTCAATATTTTGGATATTCAAACTGAAAGACCCCTTCTAACTTCTGAAAAACATTTGCAGCTTTATACATTCACCGGAACGCGAATTAATAGAACTATTCAATTGCTATTAAATATTGCTGAAATTAAAAATACACTGGATAATAATAGTAGCTCTTTTGATATCGAGATTTCTAAGCAGGAATTAATTTCCAAATGGAAATTTTTATCATTACCATTAGCAGACATTGACATTCATATATCTACCTATTTGGAGAAAAATCCAACACTTTTAGATTTTTCAAAATGGGGAATTTATTTGCCTGAATATTATAAAGTTAAACTTGTAAAGAACAAATATTTTGATGTTGAAAATACCCAAGTATTATTGAAAAAATTGACATTGGTCAATAACAAATAGGATTAATTTGGGTATTATAAATAATGGGGGTTTTAACTATTGCTATTAAAATTGATTCTCGTATGGGGGGGGTTAATGATAAAAAATTGAAAAATGATTCATGAAATCGGAATTTATTATTTTGCATAATCCTTCCTCTGACCATTTAGAACAAATAAGGGAGTTAATGTGCGCCTGCGAATTTCACGGACATTTTAATATTGTTTCAAAGGCGTTGGAAAATAATAATTTGTTTGTTTTACTTCATGACTATCAACCCGTTGGTTTTTTGGCCTATACTATGTATAAAGACCATGCCAAAATAGACCTACTGGAAATTAAAAAGAATCATAAAGGAAGTGGAATGGGCCGAAAACTAGAGGGTTATTTTAATGATTATTGTTTAAAACAAAGGGCTAGTTCTATAACTCTATTGTGTGCGCCAAATGATTCCTTGGGTTTCTGGTTAAAGATGGGATATCGTATTGATGAAGATACTATGGAGAATAATGGTATATATATGATTAAAAGCCTTTAGAATGATTTTTATGTTGCTTATTTTTCACCAAGTGTTGCTTAAGCATTTAAAGGACTTGTAAAAAAAGGTATAGAAGCTTTAAAATATATAGATGAGCTTGATTTCAACAAAATGAGGCGCAAAATATTGCGCCTTTACATAGAGATATTTTGTAAGTTTATAACTTCTAAGGAAATGAGGCGTAATATTTTACGCCTATACTTTTTATATTTTTGAGATGTTGAAAACCATTGGTGACAAACGGGTGTTTACTTTGCTGGAAGTAACAAAGAGTATCGAAAAGACGATTGCTCAGCGTTATCAAAGTACTTTTTGGGTTACTGCAGAGATGATTAGGTTGAATCCTTATAAGCAGTCAGGGCATTGTTATCCGGATTTAGTGGAGAAGCGAGATGGGAAGGTGATATCGCAGTTAAGCGCTAATTTGTGGGCTTCGGATTATGTTAATATTAATAAGCGGTTTCTGGATTTGCTTAAAGAGCCTTTGAAGGATGGGATCAAGATATTGTTTTTGGCGCGTATCACTTATCATTCTGTACACGGCTTATCACTCAACATACTTGATATTGACCCCAGTTATACTTTGGGGGATTTGGAAAAGGAAAAGCAGGAAACTATAACCCGACTTAAAAAGGATGGAGTTTATGATCAAAACAAAAGCCTTAAGCTGGCTAAATTGCCTCAGCGTATCGCTATTATTTCTGTCGAGACCAGTAAAGGGTATGAGGATTTTATGAGTGTTTTGAACGGGAACTCCTGGAACTATGCTTTTTTCTGTTATTTGTTTCCCTCAATCTTGCAGGGCGACAAGGCCGTTAGCGGTATTGTTGGCCAGCTGGAGCGGATTAAAAAAGTGTTGATACATTTTGATGCAGTTGCCATTATACGTGGTGGTGGAGGTGAAATTGGGTTGTCGAGTTTTAATCATTATGAATTGTCGAAAGCTATTGCAGAGTTTCCTTTGCCGGTGATTACCGGAATTGGGCATACTGCCAATGAAACTGTTTCTGAAATGGTTTCATTTTACAATGCCATTACCCCTACTAAGTTGGCCGAGTTTTTAATTCAGAAGTTTCATAATTTTTCTGTGCCATTAAAAGATTGTGAGCGAAAGGTGTTTGATTTGTCAAAGCGGATACTTAGAGATGCTTACCGGGATTTTGAAAATGCTGTGCGAATGTTTCGAGCCGGCACCAGAAATTTAGTCAGTAATCACAAGCATTATCTACGCAATAACAGTCTGCGGTTGCAACAGCATAGTATTTATTTCATCAGGAACGAAGAGCGGACATTGCAGGAGTTTAATACTGCTGTTTTAAGGGGAAGCAGCCTAATGTTTAAAAACGAGCTGCAATCCTTGCTTATGGTTCAATCTCAGTTTCAGGTCGGTAGTCGTTTATTTTTGAAGGAGACTAGTCAAAATTTAATTAATTTTGAGCGTGGCCTCAACAACTTGCATCCTGATAATGTATTGAAACGCGGGTATAGTATTACGTTTTTAAATGGGAAGGCCGTCAAGGGTATCGCTGATGTCAAGGCGGGTGATATTATTGAGAGTCGGGTTATTGATGGGGTTATAAATAGCGAAGTTAAGTCAAAAGGTAGTAGGTAATAATTAATGAAGTTCCCGCCTTTGCGAGAATTCCTCACCCCCTGCCCCTCTCCCGAGGAGAGGGGGGTCTAGTTTTGGATTTTGATTAAAATTTTTGAACCATGCATTTAAAATAATTATAATAATGAGTGAACCAATTAGTTATACTGAGGCTTTTGAAGAGCTTGTTGATATTGTCAGCGCTATAGAAGACGGAGAGATTAGTGTTGATGAGCTTTCCTTAAAAGTGAAGCGTGCTTCTGAATTGATTGCTATTTGTAAAAAGAAACTGACCACTACTGAGGAGGATGTACAGGCGATTTTAAAGAAGCTTGATGCCGGGAATGGGGATGCTGTTGAGGGGTAGATAAGGGTTCAGTTAGGAATCCCTAATTATTTACAGATAACCTCCCACGGGGTACTTTTTTTACTATAGTTACCATATATAATTTTCTATATTGGACCCCTCCTTATGGGTACTAAGATACCTTAACAGTGTAAAAGCATTGAGCTAATTGATCAACAAGTTCTGGAATTGAATTGTAGAGAAAGAAAATTTCATAAGAATTTTAAAAGATGTTAATTGGAGTTAATGCTTTCTAATACAATAAAGCACTCCAAATAATCTTTAGCCAATCGATGATTCCTCTTTTTCTCATATTTTAAGTGGACTATTTTACCAAAATTGTAATTCTGTTCAAGGTTAAATACTACTTCTTCAATTTCGTTAAAATATCCCTGAATTGAAAATAGAAAAGATGTTTTTTTAAAGTTATCATGAATGAAAACGTGAGGTTCATTAAAGTTTTTAATGGTAAAATTACTTTTTTCTGATGACTCATTTAAAAATCCTAACAGGTTATTCTGAGTAGATGAGTTTTTAATGTTGTTGTTTATAATAATTGAATCAATGTATTTTTCCCTATTGTATAAATTTGAAATATTACTATTAAGATCGTTTGCTTTTAAGATCTGCAGTTCCATGACTTTTATTTCTTTTTTAATAGCAATTGTTTTTGAAAAAGCTAAGTGGTAAGCTACAATAAGCATTACTATAAACCCGAGAATTAGCAGAATATTTTTATTTTTTTGAGCCATTCTGATCAAGTATTAATCTAAGTTGAAAAGTTGAGAAGTTTTGAGATGATTGAGCATAATTATTAACTAATGCACTTCCAATCCATTTTTCACTTTCCAAGGATTCAATCCAAGCAGTAAAATCTACTTTGGATGTAGAGACACCTCTAATAATTATTTGATTCGTGTTATATTCAATTATTCTATCAGGATGAATTGCCTTTTCTAATGGTTGATACTCTATTAAATTAAAAATTATTGTATTTGGTTTTACTGATATAATCCTGTTTATATAGAAAGAGCTTTTAGAGTTTTCTTTATTCAATATATTATCAACAAGGCGCTCTTTTGATTCTAATTCATTTTTCCTTAGAAGAAAAAGTTCTTGCTGGTTGTTAATTAATTGGAATTCTTCGTTTAGCGTCTGTTGTTTTTTAAAGTTGCTACTAAAAACAATAGCATTTATCAATAATGATACTAATAAAACCCCAAGGATTATAACAGTTCCTTTTCTAAAAAAGTTTTTTTGAGAATGATCTTGTTTTAATAAATTATTTGTTTCGTTATAATTTGACACCAAATGATTTGTCTGTGAAACATAATTTATCAATCCGGATAGTGCAATTATAAACTTTGAAGGTACCTCAACTTTGTCTATACTATATAAAGTACTAGAATCCTTTGTCTTTTGTTCAAATTTGGAAATTTGTTCATTCTCAATAGTGAATTGGAATTTCTCCGTTTCAATACTATTTTCGTCTATAGAAGTTATCAAGTTAGATAGAGTTACAAAGCCCAACTCAAAACCGATTACATCTATTTTTTCTTTTTTAAGTGTGTCAATTAAATCATGGATATAATCTTTGCGACATACTGACACAAATGAATTTTTATCTGTTGTTAAAATATTATAATAAAATTCTGAATAGTTTAAACCCGGGAATGCTTTGGAAAGTATGCTATTAACATTCCCCCTATCTTGAATTTGTTTAATTAAAACTTTATCTGTATTGATAGTCAGGAAAATGTGTTGGTTTTTTCCCAATTCATTAGAAATTTCTTTTAATGAAGATTTCTCAACATATTCAAACCCTGTAAATTCTTGATTTCTTTTTTTGGCACGAGCAATAAAGACCATTTCATTTTTACCTGAATTTGTAACTTCGACGCTAAAATAGGTACTACCAAATTGCCAATATGAAATCAGTTTTGAAAGCATTAATAAATGACAGTAGGTTTAATTAGAATATTTAATGTCCTTTTTGAATCTTCCCTTCTTTTTTTACTGAAGAGCCATTTAATTAAGGGTACACGTGCCAGCAATGGAACACCGGAACCTGAATCATCTTTTCTAACTTCTTCAATCCCACCTAAAATAGCAACATCTTGATTACGCATTCTGATAATTGATGAAAACTCCCTGCTATTCATACCCGGTGGTGCATCTTCATCTATTCTTTCGCCTGTAAATGCAGATTGAATTACCCTAATATCCAATGTAATTTCGCCATCACCAGAAACGAAGGGTAAAATTTCAATTGCAAGTTCTGCATCAATGGGAACATAATTTCTAATTTCTGATGTTTGAGGGATTTGGGAGCCAAAAAAGCTTTGACTTGTCACCGCATAATAAGTTGTTTGCCCGCTTGATAAATATGCTTTATGACCATTAAGGGTGCTTAACTTAGGTGTTGACAAAACCCTTATGAATCCATTTGACTCCATGGCCTTAATGTCAAGATAAAATTCAGGCAAAACACTACCTAAATTTAGAGAACCAAAACCGCTAAAGTTACCAATTATCCTATTTACTTTATCAGCCCCTATACGAATATCTGTCGAAGGAAAAACAGACCCAACCGTTTGCGAAGGCTCCTTCCCCAACCCAAAAGATACACCTGTTTCAATAATGGCACTTCGATTTACTTCTAAGATCATTACCTCTATTAAAATTACAGGAACCGGCTTATCAATACTAGCAATAAAATTTTTAAATCGCTCTACATTTATTCCAGGACCACTAACAATAAAGCTGTTGAGTTCTGGGTCTATTTTGATATCCAACCCAGCTTTAATGTCTTCCGGCAGGATACTTTGAATTGATGAAATTTGCGTGTTCTCACCCGTTTGCATGTTTGGAGTGTTAAAAGGAGTGCTACCACCTCTAATGTTTTGATTTTGATCAAAACTACTTGAACTGTAAAAATTAGTTGTACCCTGGGCAAAGTTATTCCTGTTTTGCCTTCTTTGACCATTACCCGCCGGGTTTGATAACATTTGAACAGACCTGAAATTCATTGTTACTAATTCAAATTGTTTTAAACTTAATTGGTTTTCTGTGCCAAAATAATATTTATTCCCTTCCTTTTTGTAGGTAAATTTAGAGCCTCCACCGGCTGAGGAAGTATTTTCATTTCCTGTTCTTGAACTTTGAACAGCACTCTCAAAAAGATAATTGAGGAGCAAATCAAAATTGATATTTTCGGCTTTAACAGTAGCTACACCCGCATCATTAAGTGGAGAGGCAGTAAATATGTCTATTTTTAAATCTTCACCTATTGCGTAAATCACATCTGCAATAGGGGTATTTTGAAAATCTACAGTGACTCTTTTTTGAAGTGTGTCCTCAATTTTATAGTAAAAATTTGTTCTTCGCGAACGAACCGGTCTTGATGAAGCAGATTCAATATTTGAGGGCGTTGGTGTAGACAACATGTTTTCAAAAATAAAAAAGCCATCCCTGGATTTGGTTTGTATTAAATTATTTGATTCTGCTAATTTCTTTAAAGCAATATCAAAAGGAACATCATTGATATAAATGGATAGTGGTTGTGACTCAATTTCAGGTGTATATAAAAGATTCTTTCCTGATATGTCCATAATTTTCCTAAAGACTTTATCAAGCCTGTCATTTTTTAAGTCGAGACTTAAATTCCCCGTTTCAGGGGAGAAGTAAGCTAGAATTTCTTTTTCTTTTTCTGGTTTTGGAACAGGAATAAACCTTTTTACCGATAGAATATTTCCAATAAATTCAATATCCAAATTGTACTCCTTAACCAAAAAAAGGAGTATGTTTTCGACGGAGACGTTGCTGAAATTATTTACAATATTTATAGAGTTCAAGTCGGGTGACACATTAATATTAATACCGTGAACTTTTGAAATAGCAAGCAAAAAATTTGATAAGGTAGTTTGTGTTATATTTATATTAATTGTTTCTTCCAGCCCGGCAACATTTATTTTCAGGACTTCAAGTTGATTTTTTATAGAATTAAATCTGGAATCCTCTTGTGAATAGCAGGTTCCTAAAATGCTAAAGAATAGAATAGCACTAAATAAATATTTTTTTGTCATTCGTCAGTTGGTTAACAATGAATAAGCCTCATCAATAGAGGTTTCTCCCATAATAATCATTTGAACAGCATTGCTCTTTAATGTATTCAATTTATTTCTCGCAATATACTCATCTATTTCCAATTCATTAAGTTTTATTGCTTTTTCTAATTCCCTTGTTACAGGTATTATTTCATAAACAGCTTTCCTGCCGTCATAACCTGTAAAATAGCAATGATTGCAACCAACAGCCTCATAATGGTGAGTGATTTTTGAGAAATCAACAAAGGACTCAGGGAATATTTCTTTTGTTGATTTTACTTTTCTTTTGCAATGATTACACAATTTACGCACTAAACGCTGAGCCACGCTCATATTTAATGTATTTGCAAGCAGGTATGGTGGCACCCCCATATCTATTAATCTGGAAATTGTTGCCCAAGCTGAATTTGTATGAATTGTGGACAACACCAAATGCCCCGTAAGTGCAGCTTTGATCGCCATATTAGCCGTTTTTTCATCCCTTATTTCCCCTACCATAATAATATCAGGATCTTGTCTCAGGAAAGTGCGTAATGCAGTTGGAAAATCAAAACCAATATCTTCCTTTAGTTGGACCTGATTGATTCCGTCCAGTGTGTATTCAATTGGATCTTCAATAGTAAGAATATTGGTTTCTTCTTTGTTGAGTAATTTGAGTGTTCCATACAAAGTTGTCGTTTTTCCGGAACCTGTTGGACCGGAAATCAAAATAATACCATGAGGCCTTTTGACACCTTCAAGAAACAATTTTAATTCTTTTTCTTTAAAGCCAAGTTCCTCCAATTCTACAGTTTGTGCATCCCTATTTAAAATACGCAATACAATTTTTTCATTATACAATGTTGGCATCGTTGAAACCCTTATGTCAAAGTCTTCTATATTAGTTTTTACGTTTATCCTACCATCCTGGGACATCCTTTTTTGGGATATGTCCAGGCCGGCTTTTATTTTTATTTGATTTATTAATTGAGGGTATTCAGAAAGGGATATTTGAAATTGTTCTTTAAGTTTTCCATCCAATCGAAGACGAACCCTGCAATGCTTTTCATAGGGTTCCAAATGAATATCACTGCTATTAAAATCCCTCGCGGTTTTTAATAATTGTTCAAGAAAATTATCAGCACTTAAGGTGATATTTTCATTTTTTGATTGTCTGTAATTGTATGTAAGATAGGAGTCAATATCAGTTTTTGATTCTATTACCAATTGAACTTTAAAATTGAGGACAACAGCTAATTCTGCATAAAGTACTTCTAAATCATTTGAATCTGTTTTGAAAACAATTTTATCCCCTGTTTTTTCCACAGGTATTATCCTGTAATGAAAAGCCAAGTCAGGCGTAATCAATTGTTTCAGAACAACAGGTATAATATATTTTGACATTTAAATAGTATAAAGAGCATTATAAAAGCCTGACCAATTTAATAAATAAACACTTATTAAAAACACAGCCATGCAACCTGCAAGGGGGACATTTTTAAAACGATTATCAAAAATCTTATTTGATAAAAAGTAAATAATGGTTGTAAATATGATTGAAAAGACAAATAAAGTTAGAAAACTAATAACCGGGAAAGAAATAGCAAACCCAACAAAAAACAGTATATCACCAAGACCCATCACCTCTTTAGTAAATTTCTTTTTGAGGACAATTTTTGAATACAGGAAGCAAAACAATAAAACAATTGCTATAAAAAACAAGTTTATCAGAACATTATAAAAAAACACCAAGGTGAAAGTGGTGTCAAAATATAAATACCCTCCTAAAATGGCAAAGCAAGGAAATAAAAACAAAAATACCATACGCTCTTTAAAGTCCTGATAAGCGATAAATGAAAGCACAGCCAAGAGCAAAAGTTTTAAAACTAAAACCATCAATCCTTGACGATTTCAATTGGGTTGCCATTTTCGTCAATTTCCCAGACATTGTATATGCCATTTCCGTTAAAATCAACAACAGCTTCTGCCCTAACTTTAAAGGTGTTTACATCAGCTTTTATAATTTCATACCTATAATTTGCTGTGCCACCCTTATCAATAGTTAAGGGAGCTTCAAAATTAATCTCATTGAAATCCATTGAATATTTTGAATAGATATACCTGTGTTGGGTTTGAAGGTTTGAAATATATTTTAACTGGATTTTAGCTTCTTGAGCTTTGGTTTGAGAAATCAAGGGCATAAATGCGGGAAGAGCTAATAAAAGAAGAATTCCAATTATAGCTAAAACCATTAACATCTCGTTAAGTGTAAATGCTTTTATTTTTTTCATTCAAAAAACTTAAAATTTATTGGGACAAATTTATGAATATTTTAAGAATTTACCTTTCTTTGTGAGCGTAAATTTTAGTGACTATTTTCAATCTATCTATATCTGACCAAAACATTATATCATTTATGAAAAGGATACTATTACTTTTCTTGTTGTTTCTTCAAGCAATTACCTACTCCCAAACTGCAACTGAAAACTATGTCAA
Source organism: uncultured Flavobacteriaceae bacterium (assembly GCA_964469175.1). GTDB lineage: Bacteria > Bacteroidota > Bacteroidia > Flavobacteriales > Flavobacteriaceae > Planktosalinus. Next base: position 23,717 of record CAYXXY010000002.1, on the reverse strand, counting down.
AACCATCTCATATCAAGTAGCCACAACTGATGGCAATGTGACCCTTGACGAGAAGCAGGAGACAATCACTTATTATGACGGTTTAAACCGCCCTAAACAAAAAATATCCTTACAAGCCGGAGGCAACAGGCAAGATATAATAACCCCTATTCACTTTGACCAGTTTGGAAGGACAGTAAAAAATTACATGCCATTAGTAGTCTCGGGCAATGGGGATAACTACTATACCGGAGATATCGAAACTGAGTTGAAAGGTTTTTACAGGAATAAGTTCCCTCAAGATTTTAACGCTGCAAATTCTAGCTGGGACAATCCTTATTCTGAAAAATTGTTTGAGGACTCTCCTCTTAACCGGGTAAAAGAAGTGGCTGCACCGGGGTATGACTGGCGGTTGGTTAATGGTGGTGTGCACACCAAAAAATATGAATTTGAAACTAATGTCGCTTTTGAAGTAAAAAAATACCTTGTTTCATACAATCAAAGTAATGAACCATTATTAATCAATGATGGGTTTTATCTTCAAAACTCCTTATTTAAATCCATCCATAAAGATGAAAACTGGTCCGGGGGATTATTAAACACCACAGAAACCTTTTCTGACAAAAACGGCAAAACCCTTTTAACAAATAGTTATGTTCAAGAACAAGGGCAAATAAAAAAGCTTTCCACCTATTTTGTTTATGATGATTTTGGGAGACTTATATATAAATTAACACCACAGCAGGTCAGTGATTCTATAGGAGTTACTTATGATAATTATGCACAAACCTGGAATGCATTGGATTTTTTTGAAAACGGCAGTAATATTCCCGGTTCAGTTAGAATCATTATTTCTGACAACATTCTAAACATGGTTCACATTGGTGTTAACGATCCTAACGCTCAGGGAGTCTTAAATTTAATCACATCAAAAAACATAAATCCCAATCCAGCTTTACCGGATATGTCTTTGGGTCCGGTTATAGGTATAACACCTAATAATTCTTCAATACATGTAGGTAATGCGAAAATTGAGAATGGTAATTTAGTAATAGAAAGAATTTCAAATCAGGTTATTAAATGGCTAACGTTTGATTTTTTAATTGATCTGTCCGTTGCCATAGGGTTGGAAGATATAGATAAATATGCATTTCAATACAAATATGACAACTACAATCGGCTTATAGAGCAAAAAACGCCCGGCAGGGGCTGGGAGTCTATGGTATATGATAAGTTAGACAGACCCGTTTTAAGCCAGGACGCAAAACTTAAAAGCCAAAATAAATGGTTATTTACCAAATATGATGTTTTTGGCAGGACTACTTATACAGGTATTTTAAATTCAAGCAGTTCAAGGGAAGCATTGCAGTCAACTCTTGATGGTCAAAGTACTATTTTTGAAAACCGTGTGACTTCACCGGTAACTATCAACGGCACGACTCTTTATTATTCAAATCAGGCGTTTCCTATCTCAAATCTTGAAATCCTAACTGTTAATTATTATGACACTTATGTTGATCATTCAGGGCTTTCACTGCCTGCTTCCACCTTTGGGGTCAACAGGACTTTAAATACGCAAGGACTGCCCACTGTAAGTAAAGTAAGGGTTTTGAACACCAACCAATGGATAACCACACTCAGCACTTATGATGATAAAGGCAGGGTGATTTATATTGACTCAAAAAATGAATACTTAGCTTCTAGGGATATTACAAGGTTAAAGTTGGATTATACCGGTAAAATTGAAGAAACATATGCCAGCCATTTAAAAACGGGAAAACCTTCAATCAACACCAGGGATTATTTTCATTATGACCACGTAGGGAGGTTAAAATCGCACAAGCAAAAAATCGACAATGAGCCAGTTCAACTTATTAAGGAGAATTTCTATGATGAACTTGGGCAACTCCAAAGAAAAGATGTGGGTGGTGAAACTGTTTTGGATGGTTATACAGATATCGTAAATATGGATGTAACTTTTGATGGCACCATTTCTCATGCCTCCAATGACTGGTTCTGGCCTTCACGATTAAAAACCAAAGGTGCCATAGTTGAAGATGGGGGCATATCGTTTAAGCTCTTGGGTGTTAATAATCATGTGAGGGTTGGTTTGTTAAAACCTCAAAACAGCAATAGTACCAATGAGTATCTTGATTATGGATTTTACCTTCAATATATTAGTGCAACCGATACTTACAGGGTTAATATAATTAACAGTGGAACTGTTCAAAGCACAACATATACTTATTCGCCGGGACAAATCTACAAAGTAGAACGTGTTGGAAATCAGGTTAAATATTTAAGAAACGGAAGTATCATTTCAACTGTGACTTATGTTGGAAATGATGAATCTTTGACCGGCAAAGTTGCTTTTTCAGGGTCCGGGGGAAGTATTGAAAATGTGTTCTTATACGGCCCCAGTATAAATAAAAAGCTTCAAAATATTACCTACAAATACAATGCAAGAGGTTGGCTAGTTTCCATGAATGATGTGTCAGGAAACCCTATGAGAAACCCTCCGTTATTTGGTTACCATTTGAACTACAATAAGCCCATCCAAGGAAATGCCGGAGGGCTTAATATGGCAACACCTTTATATAACGGCAATATTTCACAAGTTATCTGGAAAACAGAAAACAGTGATTCTCAAAAACGCTCCTATGCATATAAATATGATGGCCTGAACAGGTTAAAAGCGGCCTATAGCAGGAAAGGAAATGATTTGAATACCGAGGATTTTCACTCATTAAATAATGTTGGTTATGATTTAAATGGAAACATAACCTATTTATCAAGGGATGGTTTTCAAGAGGGTGTGCCCTTTTCTATACCTTGGGACGAATTATTATATACATATGATGGCAACCAACTGATTTCAGTATCTGATTACAGCAATAATGAAAATGGGTTTAATGGCAAGCCTGTACCGGGATATCCATATACAATGGCCGAATACACCTATGACGTAAACGGTAACCTGACATCAGATAGTGGTAAAAATATTGTTAATATAACATACAACCATTTGGATTTACCTGTTACAGTTACTATTATGGATGAGGGACAACAAGGTGGTTACATTTCTTATGTATATGATGCCACCGGTGTGAAACTTTCCAAAACATTTACGCCAACGGGAGTGAACCCAAACGGTATTGTTACACAATACGACGGCAATTTTATTTATCAAAAAATAGGGACTGATGAAAATGAACTGCAGTTTTTTAGCCATCCTGAGGGCTATACCGTTCCAGTATCAAATACAGATAAGACTGTAAAAGGGTTTGACGCCGGTCCCGGTATAATAACTTATTCCAGCTACAGTTATGTATTCCAATATAAGGATCATTTGGGTAATGTGCGTTTATCCTATTCAGATCTGGATTTAAACGGGTCTATTGACCCCAATACAGAGATTATTGAGGAAAATAATTACTACCCTTTTGGGCTGAAACACAAAGGGTATAATACCGCTGTAACAAGTGCCGGTAATGCCATCGCACAGCAGTATAAGTTTGGAGGGAAGCAATTACAGGAAGAACTTGGGTTGCAGTGGTATGATTTTGGGGCAAGGAATTATGATGCCGCTATAGGCCGGTGGTTCAATACAGACCCTCAAAACCAGTTTGCTTCCCCTTATTTGTATGCATTTAACAACCCGGTAATTGCGGTTGATCCTGATGGGGAATGGGCTTTTATTATAGCCGGAATATATCTTGGAATGATGCAAGGAATGATACAAAATCAAATGAATGGCAACAGTTTTCACGGTAATTGGGGGAATATTAGTTTGAGTATGGCAAAGGGTGGAATCACCGGCGCAATTGGGGGTGTAAATGCGGTAGTTGCGTCAGCTTATGACACTTTTACATTTGGTTATGGTTCTATAAATATTTCAGCCGGAAGTAATTTGTCTTTTAACCTTTCACCAGCCTTTGCTTTTGGAAGTGATTCTTCAGGATTTGGAGCCAACCTTGGTTTTAATTACCGTAGTGGTAATTTTAACTTATCAGGCGGTGTGGGGGTTATGTCATACAGTAGTTATAATGGTTTAGGGGTAAATGGCACGGAGTTTAGACAATCATTGATGGCAGGTTTTGATGATGGTAGAACAGGTTTTAGTGCAGGAACTAATTTGTGGAGTGGAACAGGAGGTATGAGTGAACTTAATCAAAGAACTGGAGTAATTGGGTTTAGAAGTGGAGATTTTAGTTTGATGTATGAAAATGATGGCTCTTTATTTGGTTTAGGAGACGGTGGGGATAGTTATAGGACTGCAGCACTTAATTTATCTTATGGGGATTATTCTGTAGGGTTTAATTTATTTACTGGCTTTAGGGATTTAGATTATGAAAATGAAAATTTGGTTGGGGGTTATAAGGGGTTTGATTGTTCTGATTGTCAAGACTCATTTGGAAGAAACTTACCTAGAGGTGCTGTTCATGAAACAGGTGAAAAATATAGATTAGGGGCATTAACAGTTGGATATAAAGGGTATAGAGTTGGAGTGAATAGCGAAAAAGTTAGACACGCCTTACAAAATCATGCTGTTCACAATCTTAAAATAGGTCCGTTTGATAAAAGACAACGAATGTTTGAAAATCAATCCTGGGATTGGAAATCTTATTTTCAGTATAAGACACCTAATATATTTACATCATGGTAAGAAAAATAATCATCCTACTTTCTTTTATATCTTTAATGAGCTGTATTGTTAGTAATAATAAATATGGTTTAAAAAGGATATCATCTTATAAATTTACCCTTAACCCAAATCAAAATAGCAAAGTTTATAATCTAATAGATACAACAGCTTTTTATAAAACAATATATATAGAAGATTCAATAAATAATACAAATAATAATGGTCCTATTAGAAAGAATGTAGAGATAAATTCTGGCTTAGTATTTTATACTAATGGTAAAGTGGGAGGTTTTTATGATTATAATTCACCAACAAAACAAATTGATTATGATCCTTCTAAAGCAGTAATGGGTTATTATGAATATAAAGATGGGGTATTATACTTAGAGTTTTTAAAAAATTATCCAACAGGAAATTTTTTATCGATAGAAATAATAGTTAGATACACAGAAGACACCTTGGTTTCTTTTGTACAAAAAACAGCGAGAGGAGGAGGGTTTAAAAATATTTATGTCCGGCAGGAATTACCTGAAAATGTTTTAGATTTCAAACCTGATTGGTGATAATACAATGACTTTGGGAAAATTAGTTTGGAAGAGCATAGGTCTATTTTAGCGGTATGGGATGATGGAAATACAGGTTTTAGTTCAGAAACTAATTTGTGAAGTGGAACAGGAGATTTGGTAACAGAAGATTAATAAAAACTAAAATAATCATTAAATGAAAAATTTTAAACTCCTCTTGAATGCAGTATTAATTTTAAGCACTTCCGGTATTTATGCTCAACAAATGGAATTGGTAAAAAAACCCTTAGACGCCCCAGAATTTTATCAAAACGATAATAAATATAACATGGGAGAACTTATCAAGATAATGAGATTCAATAATGAAGCTGTATATTATATGAAAAAAGCAAGAACCAATTATACCTTTTCTCAAATCTTTGCTTTCACCGGAGCAGGTTTAGTGGGTTATCCCATTGGTACTTCACTTGGAGGTGGGGATCCACAGTGGGTAATAGCGATTGCAGGTGCTGGCATAATGGCCCTTTCCATCCCTTTTTTAACCGCTACCAATAAGCACAGTAAAAAAGCTGTCGAACTTTATAATGCAGGACTCCCAACTTCTGAAAAAGCAACGACAGGCCATACCTTTACATTTGGGTTGACAGGAAACGGGGTTTCATTGGCTTTTCAATTTTAAACAATCATATAAAATTTAATAAATGAATTTACCTCCAAAAATAAAATACAGCTCCTTATTCATCTTATCGCTTTTTGTTTTTTCATGCAGTTCAGACGATGGTCTGGATAAAAGTCTTCTTTATGGGGATTGGTTTGAGGTTGAAAGATGTGAGAATCAAAATATTTTGACTTTTAATCCCAACGGCAGTTATACCTGGTTGCGGTCTGGAAATGAAGATTGTGAAAACAACGAGTATTCTACTTCACAAACCACAGGAAACTTCACAGTATTCGGCTATAATTTAATACTCACAAGGGATACTTTTGAGATAATTGACCCGGGAGAGCATATTACTGAAATTGTATTGGTAAATTATACATCATCAAGAGTACTTACTTTAACAGCTAATACACTTGAAATTGAGATTTCCTACAGGAACGACCCCCCAAGTTTACCTGATGTAAAATTAAATTATGTTTTTTATAGATAAAATAAATAAAAATTATAAACATGCGTCATATATTATTGTCAATTTCAGCTAGTTTTTGTTCTTTGATTATATTCAGTCAAGGAATTGGGTCAGATATAACAACACCAAAAAGCTCCTCGTTTAATTCCGGCCAAAGTATAGAAGGGCATATGGAAAATTCTGTTAACCAAGTTACAGGGAAGGTTGCATTTAATGTTCCTATTGCTTCTATTTCTTCAGGAAGCGCAAATTTTAGTGTTTCATTTGGATATAATGGGGAATCCGGTTTCGAACAGATTAAAAAATTGCCTAAATACAGTCCTTCAGGTATATTGGGATCAGGATGGTCCTTTTCAACACCACGCATTATTGCTGACCACAAAAACACAAAAACACGTGAGGATGATACTTTTTATCTTTTTGACGGTGTTTCTTCCACAAAACTTTTAAATATTGGTAAGCAAGGAACATTGTGGTATTTCAAAACCGAAGTATATCGACCGATACAAATTACATACAACTCATCGACAAACGAATGGAAAGTTGTTGATGAAAATGGGATGATCTATTCCTATTCAGATAAATCCTATTTATCAACTTGGGGGAACTGGATAGGTAGCACCAATCAATTACCAAACGGAAGTGTAGCTATTGAATGGCGTTTAAGTACAATTCAAGATCAATGGTCAAATAATAGTATTGGCTTTATTTATGAATTGGTTGAAGGTAAAAACAATGTCAATCAAACAATTTATTTGCACACGGAAGCAGCCTATTTAAAAGAAATAAATTCCTCACGTGGCGGTAAAATTGTATTTAATTATGGCAATAAAAACGTTCAAGAGTATCATGAACCCTATACAGAAGTAAGTCAACATGACGCTTACCAAGAACAATATGAAACAAAGTATTTAAATAATGTTGAAATTTTTGATCGTTCAAATGCATTTATCTATCGATATGATTTAAATTACGAAATTATTATAAACCCAAATGACAGGAAAAGGTTATTAACTAAAATTACTCAAAAGAATGCCCAGCTAGAGGCAATGCCATCCCAAGAATTTGAATATTTCACTACAGGAACTTTTAAGGGTGGTTTAAAAAAGGTAATTTATCCGTCAGGAGGATCAGTAACTTACCAATATGAAAACAAACAACTCTTTTATAATGGTTCTACTACGACGAGTGGTATACAAGGTTATGAATTTATGGGTGCCTATGCAAGTGATAACTATGCATTAAAATTATATAAGTCTGTACAACTTTATAGTGGAAATAAAAGACGACTTATATTAAAAAGATATGTATGGACAGGACAATCTTTTATTGAGCAAAACTCTTATAATTTTAACAATGAATTATTTAAGATGGATCAAAATGATAACCCTGAAAATTTACATTCTGTGTTTAGTGATGATTTTTATGGTGTGCTAAGCTATGAAAATAGTAACGCTAAACTTTATTTATTTCATTTAAAAAGGGATGGTAAAACATGGGACACTTATACTCATAGTGTAAATATTGGATCTGGAAACCCAAGTTTTTTATCCGGAAATGAATTTGTAAGTATTGGAACAGACAACACAGGTAAATTATATAACTATTTTTGGGATGGAGAAGGATGGCGTTATAAAATGATTGATCAGGGGGCCGGTAAATATCATTACGGAGCTACAAATAATTTTATTATCTCTTTAAACAGAGACGGATTAGGTGATTTTGTGACCGGATCAACTTCAAATCAAAAAAATTATTATTACATCCATTATTTGGATATTGAAAAAAAATGGGTCAGTAAGTCTTGGATATCATTTTTATATGGCACAATCAATAGGGTTCAAGGTCCTAGTTATTTTTATCCTGATAATTCTTTAAGTGCGTTTGTCGCTGCCAATAATCCTGAATATTTTTTAAGATGGGATGAAAATTATAATCTTACAAATGCTTATGATGTAATAGGGGCTCATGATGATAGTTATCCTTTACTGCCTGTAATGAGTAGTATGTTTACATTAACTCATCCGTGGGCGGGAGTAAAGAGACCTTATTTATCAGCTCGATTTAATGGAAATACTTGGTCAGTTAAAAACATACGAGATAATGTCCCAACAAATACTTCATACTCGACCACCCTGGGAGTAGATATTGTTTTAACTCATGATTCAGATTGTCAAAGTTGTCAAAAAAGGTTCTATTATAAAAAGTATAATCCAAATACAAATAGTTGGTCACATTTTGATTTGGCAAATTTTAATTTGAATCATCATTCAGGTCAATTAGCTGGTTTAACTTCAGATTTTGCAGTTGTTGGAAACAATGTTTACACGTTACATCCTAATGGTAATGGTCAGTTAATTTCCCATTCATTTGTTGAGCCAAATAGAGAATCTTTTTTTGTTTATTCCAATCATAGAAATCATGTTCTTGTGAGTTTGCTAAATCAAAATAACACCTTATATGGATCTAGACTTTTCTATAAAAATCATGAATCAGGTGCTATTCAAAGTTCTTTTTTAAGTAACCGGTACTACTTAGGAGGTGTGATAGGGGGAAGTTTTGGAGGATTTAATCCTGTTATGTCCGGAAAATCCTTATGGATGAGGAATAATTTATGGGATACTAATTTCTGGTCATATTTATACAGGCTCATTGATTACCATGGTAGTATAAATCAATACGTATATAGTCATGTTGTTGGAAAAATAATTGTTGACAATAATGAAGGTGATCTAAGAGAGATTGAATACACATATTCAAATCCAAATTCTACACCAGATAATAGTACAACGCTATTTGGTGAAGTTATAACTAAAAATAAAGGCACTGGCTCAGGAAATATTGGCTATATTAAAAGTTATTATGACACTGGTATTGAAGACATTCGTATGGCTGGAGCTCTTAAAAAACAAGAGACTTATGATTCTCAGAACAATTTAAAATCTGTTACCATTAACAACTGGCAATTGTTTCTTACAAATTCATATTATAACGGTCAGTACCATGTGTCACCTTCATATTATCTAAAATTGATGAATTCTACTTCAAAAGAATTATTTGAAAACAATACAGAAATCGTTAACACAAAAGTATTAACCTATAATAATCTAGGGTTGTTAACCAATCAAGTTACCACTAATAGTAGTGGTCATTCTGAAGAAGTATTATACAGTTATGCATATCAAACATACCCTAATTTATTAAATAACAATATTATAACGGCACCTTACGAAATTTCTAAAAAGATTAACGGAACTGTCGTATCAACTCAAAGAACAATCTGGGATGTACTATCTACTTCAAATGCAGTATATCCAAAAGAAAATTTAGTAAAATCTTATAGCACCTCTTTTAGATTAATAAACCAAATTTCGCAAATAGATTCTAATGGAAATGTCTTGGAAGTAAATAATGGCAATAGTTTGTATTCAACGATTTTGTTCAGCAACAATCATCGAAACCCTGTAGCAAAGATCGAGAATGCAACCTATTCTGAAGTTTTATCTGAGCTCGATATTAATTACCCAACCCTTCAAAATTTATCAAATTCTCAACTAAAAATAGAATTATTTAAACTGTATGATAGACTGCCAAATGCTATGATATCATTAAAGTTTTATGATGCTCAAGATAGAGTTGTGAATGCAGTAGATAATAGAAAACAGGAGGTATTTTATGTTTATGACTCCTTTGGCAGATTATTGATGACTAAAGATAAGGATGGTAATATTTTGAGTAAAAAGGAATATAATTTTGCAAATAATTAATTCAAATAAGTAACTGAAAACAAGAAATGATTATTTTAATGATTTTTAAATGGGTTTTAAAAAATAAGGTTAGAAACATTTCAAGAATTTGACGTTTAACTTAACCAAAGTTAATTATTAAGACAACAGGAAATATAAAAATGACTTTTTTTTAGATAATTACACTCTAATTTAAAAAAATATGTTAAAATTGCAGTAGCATGTATTTATCAATAAATTTTAATTTAATAAAGAACATTTCAAAGAATAATTTATAATGAATAAAATTACCCTTTCAATTTCTATACTAGCCATTCTTTTAAGTATCCTCACTTTTTACAGTACAAAATCTTCAGAACTGGTATATGTAGATGTAAACAAACTAATTGACGGTTATGACCGGACAAAAATTGAAAAAGCAAAATTTGAAGAAAAGGCTAAGTTACTCCAGTCAAATGTTGACAGCCTTATAAGTAATTGGCAGCAAGAAATAATGAATTATGAGAAAGAGCGCTCCTCAATGACCCCAAAAGAGTTGGAGTTAAAACAAGAGATTTTGTCAAACAAACAACAGCAGATAAACAACTATCAGCACGCAATCCAACAACAAATACAGGAAGAAGATCAAAAAGCAACACAAACAGTTGTGAATGATATAAATAATTTTGTCAAAGAATTTGGCAAAAAAAACAGCTATAAAATAATTTTTGGAGCAACAGGCGGAGGAAGTATTATGTATGCTGACGACTCATCTGATTTAACTGAAATAATATTGGAGGGTTTAAACAAGGAATATAAAGGCGAGTAATCAAATATGAGGTATACATTCATTTTTTTTTTATTTTTTTCAACTATTTCTTGTAATCAAAAAACATTTGGAACTCAAGAAGAATTGCTCACCTATCTGCAAAATGAAGAAAATGGTTATTTGCATAAAAATACCATACATGGAATAGATATCTCCGTAATGTACAGGCCAACAGATTTATTAGTCTTCCAAGAGCTTGGTGACACTATAACAGTAGGAAAAATTGAAGAACTAAGAAACAAATATAATAAGCACCTCTATTTTAATTTAAGTTTTTCGCATAGTAATCAAGAATTGTTAAGTGTTCTTCCAAAAGATAGGAATGAATTTGGGCAACTGGTAAACCGGTTGGCTTTTGGAATGGAGGGAACTATGTATTTGTTAAGTTCAAAAAAAGACACTTTACAAATGGTAGATTATATCTATCCAAGGTTATATGGGATGAGTAATGCCACTTCTATGATGGCAGTATTTCCAAGAGAAGATAAAGCATTATCTGGTGATTTTTTTCATTTTATTATTCAAGATTTTGGATTATCAACAGGAGAATTAAGGTTTAAATTTTTATTAAGTCTCTTAAATGATGAACCTAAAATAAAATTTAAACCAAGTACTTAAACAACGTATAAACTTTATTGGTTATGCCTAATGATTTATTAAAAATGTTAATTAAAAGAAAATTTTTACTGCCTTTTTTATTTTTAATAAGCACAATCCATTTTACTTTTGGACAGAGACCAGCAACACCTGAAGCCAGCTCATTTGAGCCAGTTGATGCTACAGATATGGTCAACCTAATGACGGGAAGTTTTACATATGTTTTGCCGTTGCTGAATGTCCCAAGCCCTGAAGGTGGGTATCCAATATCTATATTCTATCATTCTGGAATTGCTATGGATCAAGATGCTTCTTGGGTAGGTTTAGGTTGGAATTTAAACTCTGGAGCTATAAATAGGAACCTAATTGGTGTGCCTGACGATCATCACAATTTTAAAATACAAGATGTATATTATAATCTTATTGATGAATATAAAGATTTCACAGCATCCATATCCTATGCTAGTCAAAGCTTAGGAGCATCTCTATCATATAGTACACACAAAGGTTTTGGTGGAAGTGTTAGTTATGGTTTAGCTAGTGTCTCGTATAGTGAATCTAGTGGTTTTGGTATGAGTTCTGGTATTTTGTCATATAGTGATAAATCTGGGTTGGGCTTAAAAATTGTTAATGGCAGTTATGTATTTCAAGATGAAAGTGGTGCAGCTAGCTCATCCAGTAGCGCGATTAGTTATGATTTAGAGTATAATTTCAAATCAGGTGGTTTAACATTTAATTTTGCTTCAAATACTTCAATTGGACTAGTCAATTCTAGTACAGGTTTTAGTTTATCTTCAAAAGGAGCTAGCTCATCTTCAAGTGTGGGTATTGGTCCTGTTAATTCATTTGGCGGTGGTTATTTGAATAATGCAGTTAGTTCTACATTAGATGGTTGGATAGCCGCAATACCAATATGGAATACAGGGTTCATTTTAACCTTATCTTCTTCCAAGGTTAAACAATGGATTTTCTCAAATGAAACGAATTTTTCTGTTGGGAGTAGTGCGTTTAACCATCAATTTAATGAATATACTAACCCTGACTTCAATGATAAGTTTGGTAACTTTCACACTACCGATGTTATTGTACAACCAACTAACCCTTTTGAATTAGGACCAGATGGTGCTCCTGTTTACTCACACTTGGTAGACTCCGATGACCATTTTATAGAAATAAATTACCCTGCTTTTGATAATTATTCTGTGAATAGTCAAGGCTTGTCAGGTGTATTTTCACTAAAATATTTTGAAAACATTCAACTTCCTATAGGGAAAAGAAGAAATGTCAATAAAGTTATTGATACTAATGATTTGGATGAGTTTCTCTATAAAAGAAGGACAAGTCCTTGGGAGAGAAGTTCTAGTACTAACAAACCTTATTTTTATTTCAATAATGAATTCTCTTCATATTTGGAATTGACAAAAGCAAATAGTTCTTCAGTGCCCACATCTATCCCTAATTGGGATTTAAGCAATTTATCAACTACAAATTCAATTACATTAAATAGTTTATATACATCTTTAGAGCATTCTATACCTGAAGGGAACGGACTCGGCAATATAAATGGACGTAAGAAACGCACAGGGAGTTATATCAAATCATTCACAAAAGAAGACATTATCAACCAAGGAAGTTCACTAAACTTTCTTTACGCAACCAATAATAATATTATTTTAGATTATGGGGATATTTATAGTAAAACAGCAGAAACAGATTATGCAATTATTGGATTTAGAGTGACAGCAATAGATGGAAAAACATATCACTATTCAATTCCAGTATATCAAAAAGAACTTATCTCTAGAACAGAAAAAGAATCAAACCCTACGAATAAATTTAATGAGCATAGAAATTTTTCAAACTATGCAACTCACTGGCTTTTAACTGCAATTACCGGGCCTGATTTTATAGATATGAACCAGAATAATATTCCAGACGAAGGTGATTTTGGATATTGGGTAAGGTTTGAGTATGGTAAATGGTCGGATGGTTTTGGATGGGAAACAACTCCACGGGAATCCATAGCTTTTGAAGACTGTGATGACCCTATAAACAATCCATCTGCATGTGATGAAATAAGTTATATTTCAAAAAGCAGGGGTGTTAAAGAAGTCTATTATTTAAATAAAATTAAAACAAGAACACACTCTGCATTATTTTTAAAAAGCTTAAGGGATGATGCTAAGGGAATTTCATTTTCAGAAGGTATAAGTCGAACAGACCCTAAAATTTATACTAATGTGCGTAAGGAAATGTCATTTGAAGATTACCAAGCAAAAATTAGTGTTGGGACATTTAAAAGTTTTTACAACGTTAAACCGCAAAATAACTTTAAATTAGATAAAATTGTTCTTATAAAGAATGAAGACGATAATTACTATTCAAATTCTGTAAATAAGGTGTCAACTATTGGTGGAGATTTTTATTTTCACGAGAGTTTTGAGAGGTGGAATGTTTTAGGACAGTATTTGGGAACTGTTTCAAACACTATACATGACACTACATGGGATGCCGAATTTTACAACAATATATTGGAAGTAGATGATATTATAGATTATTCCGACTTAATGAATAAATCGCTAAAAGTCATCCAGTTTAATTATATGCCTTCAATTTCAAATAAACTAAACCTCATTAGTGTTGGTTCGAGAGGACGTTCAAATGTTAATTTGATACCAGATTATAAATTCACGTATTATAATACTGGTGGTTCAAGTTCAGCTGATAGAGATTTAAGATGGGGTTACCATAGTTATAATCCACAAATCTTTAGTTTAAAATCTATTGAGAACCCTTTAGGAGTAAAAATGACTGTTGAATATGAATCTCATAGCTACTATTCTTTAAGAGATAACTCTTCTTCCCCAACAATATATACTGAAGGCGGGATAAGAACAAAAAGTATTAGCTTAAACAATGGAACTAAAATAAAATATGAATATTATGACGGAATTTCTTCAAAAAGACCTGAGGATATTCCAAACGCCACCCTATCTTTTTTAAACTATGAAGATGATGTTTTTGGAATTAGCCCTCAAGTCTTTTATAGAAGAGTCATTGAGAAAAATTTATCTTCTTCAAATCAGATTCTTAATTTCAATGAATATATTTTTGATATTCCCCAAGATGGATTTTCAGATTTGAGAAGATTTATTGATTATGGAAGAAGTGGAAACGCTAATCCTCCAAACAATCCGACTTATCCATCTGTAATAGGTAATGTCATTAAAAGAGGGAAAACCTATACTGTAAAAAGCTCAAATTACAATATAAAGGATAATACTGCGGCATTTGGCCGTCTCCTTCAAAAAAAATCATTCAACGCTGAAGATCAATTATTGTCACATAGAATTAACTTCTACAGAAATGAGAGTGATTTTGAAATAAAAAAGCAAGGTTTAGAGCAAGAAACTTTTTCAAGTATTAAACGAGTTGATGCTTACTATGCTGATTATGATCCTGGCTTTTTAACTTTTGGATCCAGTTATAACGTTACACATTATGGTTTAGAATATTATTTAATGTCTGCAAGTAAAAAAAGATACCCAAGTGTGCTAGAAAAAACCAGAACTATTCAATCTGGTCATATTGTTGATTTTATTATAGATGATTTTGATTTTTTAACCGGTCAACCTCTTGAGTCTTCTATTAATGATAGTAAAGGTCAAAGATTTAAATCTAAAATTATTCCTGCATATACTGTCAATAATTATAGCCAAGACAACTTTTCTATGTCAGCAATTGCAGATAATTCATCCAATAAAAACATGCTATCACAAGTTGCGGCAAATTATACATTTATTGAAGACAATGGTAGCTGGAAGCCCGTGAGTGTTGGAATTCAAACCTGGAGTAACCAATGGAATTATCGGGGTATCAGTGGGATTGAAAGCACCCCTCCAAATCATCAAAAAATATGGAGAAAACACAAAACATTTATTTGGAATGGTGAAGTAAATACAAATGGAATTTATTTGAATTATAACGTTGCAAATCACGATGGCTTTAACTGGTCCATAAATGCACCATCGCAGCCTAGCCAATGGAAACAACTATCTGAAGTAACAAGATACAATCGATTTTCCAATCCATTGGAATTAAAAGATATCAATGGAAACTTTGCAGCTTCAAAAATGAATTTTGACAATACCAAAACAATGGTTTCCGGAAACGCCTCCTATACTGAAATGTTCTCCAGTGGAGCCGAACACCTACAAATGTTTGGAGGGATTAAATATCTTGACCCTGAGGTTACAACTACAGGTGTACAAAGCTCTGAAAAAGCGCATACCGGAAACTATTCAATTAAAATTATCACATCAGGTCAGGCTTTTAAAGTCTCAATGAAAGCCAATGAACATAGTGCAGGCCTCTATAAGATCTCTGTTTGGGCTCACAAAGACAATGCGCTAAATTCACGTATTAAACATAATGGTTCATCGCCACTAAATTTTAATGGAGAAAAAGTACATGCCGGTGATTGGGTACAGCTTAATCATTATATTGAATTGACAACGGGTGCAGAAGAGGTTTATTTAACTTCAATTGACGGGACTATCTACTTTGATGATTTTAGGATTCACCCTATTGCTTCATCCATAATTACCTATGTGTATAATGACTATGATGAGCTATCCTATATTTTGGACAGCAATAACTTAGGCACCAAGTTTGAATATGATGCTGTTGGACGTTTGATAAATACTTATTCTGAAATAATAGATTCTCCGAATAATTTGGGAGGTTTTAAAATTTCAACAAAAAACTTTTATAACTATAAAAATAATTAATAAATTTATTTGACTTTTAAAAAAATATTTAACTTTGTGAAAGAAAGGAGGAAAAGTAATATAGACAAATATGCACATGTAGTAGTGTATCGAACGGCTTGTAAATTCAATCAGCCCTTTTCCTCTCTTTTTTTCTTTAATAAAAGAAAGAATGTCATTAACTAGATATGATTTCCTCAAACTTTCTGTCTGGGGTATCGTGGGGACACTGCTACCCATCCATCAATTAAAAGCATTGTCTTTTATCACAGACCTTAAGACTTATCAGAAAACCAATTACTCTTCTGCCAGTGCACTAGCAGCACTAGCCAAGGAACAGTTTTATCAAAAAAATTATACTGAAGCTGAAGATTTATATTTAGACAGTATTTCATTAGCTCCTGCCGATATTCGTCTTTATGATGGTTTACAAAATGTTTATGGTGCGCAAGGCTTCAGTTTAGCTATAATAGAGCTTTACAAAAATGGTCTTATAGCAAACCCTGAAAATGTTGATTTTTATGATAGGGCAGCACGTTCCATTATGAGATTAGAACTGGGCAACAAAAAAGTAGCAGATGAATATAGACATCAAATAGATAGTGAATCACTTTTACTTGATGCAAAAGCCCTTTATGAAGAGGCATTATCAATTGCTCCTGAAAAAACGTTTTTAACAGTGGGTTTAGACAAAGTGAACCATAAAATTGACATCAATGCCACTGAAATAGACTATAAAACAAATGCTATTGAAAAAGAGGCCAGAATGAATAGAAGGAGGGCTCATAAGGCAAGGTATTTAAATTTTACCAAGGAGGAACTTCAAGAAAGGCTACAGCAAATCGATGAAATGGAACGTTATCCCCTGTATTTTCAGAATGAAATTGACACAAGAACTAAAAATATTATTAGGGAGAAAAAAGTAATTCTCAACCTTTTGGCAAAAAAATGCAGAGATGAAGAGAATCATACAGAATCCATAGACTATGCCAATATGATATATGAGATTGATGAAAATGATACTGTAATCCTTAATTTCTTAAAAAAAGCCTATATAAAGACTAATAATTTTGATAGCCTTATTGATTTACAAAGAGATCATCACACCCTTAAACAAACCTACCATTCACATTTGGGCTTAATGAGTGCCTTAACTCTTAAGTTTAAAAAACAGACTCAAAACAATGTATTGGTGGATGAATCGATTTCCCTAGGTGAAAACATATTGCAGAACTGGCCGCTCCTTACTGATCATTTACTTATTAGGGCAGTTGACAAGCTTGCAGAATGTTATACATTAAGAGGGAACTATAACATTGCAAAAACTACTATAGAAAATACAATTGGAGATGTCACTACACTTTCTGAGGGATGTATCAATAATTTGTTGTACAGATATGCTAAAATATTTTATGAGAATGTAGAGTATGAACAAGCTAAAAACATTCTTTCCTTAGGTCTTAATATAATTCCTGTAGATGAGGTAAATGGGTTTGAAACTATCAAGGAATTAGCATCAAAAAAACGAGACCAAGCTTTCAATGCTAACTTGAGGTTGTATTATTTGTTGTATGAGGTTTACTCAAGTTTAGGGGATAGTTTTCAGAAAAACCAAATTTTGCAAAAACTGCTAGCGAACAATCCGCAAGATAGATTTGCTCTAAATAGAATATAAAAGAGGAAGGGATGAATTATAAAAAAACAGCTTTTTTATTGTTATGCGCTTTTCAGTTGTATTTTTCAGCAGTAAATGCTCAAAACTGCTGGGCCTATGAAGAATATATACCTCCGGTGAGAGGTGGTGGCTCTGTTATCATTACAGAAGTATATTTTGACACGCGGTATAGTGAAAGGATTGAAACTAATTATCATCACTTAGGTGAATTTGTTGAGCTTTTCAACTCATCGACTATTGATATTGATTTGACGGGTTGGAGAATAAGTGACCATCACACACAATTCTATTTTCCTGCCGGGACAATTATCCCTTCCGGGGAAGTCTTTATTGTTGCTTATGGTGGCAGAATTGAGCCTAATATTAATCCTTTTGGATATAATGCATATGGTAAAGGAAAGTTTATAGAGTTATTTCCCGAAGCTGCAGGGCAAGAAAGTAATATCATAATGCAAAACAATTTTATATTATGGAATGCACGGGCAAGTATAGAATTATATAACCAAAATAGCTTTCTGATAGATAAAGCTTCTTATATTAATTCACAAACAACTACTACAGACTGTCAAGAAAATTTTTGCGGATATATTTACAACGGTGATGGAGGTGTTTTTAACGGTCCTATTTCTGAACATTTTAAAGATGCTATTTATTTAGAGAATCCTGCTCATTATTATGATCATGAAAACTACAATGAACCCTATGTAATCAGCACGGCTACACCTTTAAGTATCCCCTATGAGATAGCACTACAGGCACCTTCAGAAGTTCTTAATGCTTTTCCTGAGCCTCCATTTCCAGATATTGAAAATTTTGATTCAAATGCCAATTATATCTATAGCGAAATTTTTGATCCTTTGGGGGAAATGGTTTCAAAATCGGGTTCCTACTATGATGGTATTGGAAGACCAAAGCTTAATTATACTTGGGATAAAGAGACTAACAGAGTTTGGGGAACTCAAACTATTTATGATAGGCACGGAAGACCTGCTATACACACCCTTGGTGCTCCTTCTTGTTCAGGTTTTTCAATTAACCCTTTTATTTTTGAAAACTATAACTCCTATGTCCAGAATGATGCAGATTATACATTACTTAATACAATAGTTAATCAAAGCCATTCTAGCTTAAGGCGTTACTATAGCAACGATAACTCAAATGAACTCTATCAAGCTACTACTGACAGGCCATATGTAAGAACGGTCTATGACAGGTTAAACCCCGGTAATGTCGTAGCAACAATTGGAGGAAATAAAATAGACAATGAATGGAAAACGGGCTTTTCATATACCATGCCAGCGGCTCAGGAAATGTACTATGCTTTTGGGCAGAACTATTTTGAAGGGCCGCTTACTGGCTTAGGAAAAGAAGTTGTCTTGAAAAGTTTTAAATCTGTGAGTATAGACCCACATGGCAATGAGGTTGTTATGTTCAGTGATGCCGAAGGAAAAATACTTGCAACGGCTCGTTCAGGAGGGGCAATTAACTATGAAGTTGTATCAACTATTGGGTGGCAAAAATTTGTGGATGTACATATTCCAAAGGGAATTACCAATAACCAGATTGAGTTTATAGGAGGTACTTCGGGATATACTGTATGGAATCTTAGAACCGGGCAAACAGTAAATACTTCTCAGGTAGCAGGCGGTAATGTGTACAGAATTGAGCACAATACAAACAGCAACAATAAAACCTATATAACTACGAATGGAATAATCAATTCCGAATCCGGAGCTAAAGGCATACGATACCCTGTCAATTACTACGATTTTGCTTTGAACTATTATGATAAAACTGGTAAACTCACAAAATCAACACAGCCTTTAGGTTTTAACACTGCTGCTTTTAATCTGGCAGTGGGCACCCTCACACACGGTATGGCTACCACATACCATTACAATGTTTTGGGGCAACTTATTAACACCTCAAGACCTGATGAGGGATTTGCTTCATTTGTGTATAGAAATGATGGGCAAATACGGTTTTCAAGAAATACAGAACAACTTACCAACGGTGAGTTTTCCTATACAAATTATGATAATAGAGGACGGCCCATTGAAAGTGGGGTAAGCACTAGTGTAAACCCTTATTTTTTGTCAATATCAACCATTTCCCCTAATTTTTCAACTGATGTGGGGTTAACTTCTCAAAGCGGCTTTATAAATAAAATAGAGCAAACAAGCTGGGAAGAATCCGGGTTTTCATCTATAGAAAATACCGGGGCACATAACTTTGAAGTTACCTTTCAATTTTCTCAAGATATGGAAGGTATCGTGGGCTTATCTGAAAGCTATACTGACAATCACTATGAATCTGTTGAGTATGGTTTGTATTTTATTAACAATCAGGTCTCAATCTATGAAAGTGGACGCATAGTTGACAGAAACATTTCCGAGTATGATGAGAGCGATGTTTTTTCTTTAAAACGGATAGAGGAAACCCTATTTTTTTTAAAAAATAATGAAGTCATCTCCGAAATGGTCCCTTGGGGTAAGGCCGAACAATCATATCCCTCTTTAATTATACATGGTGCCTTGTATACAGAAGGTGCAACAGTCAGCAATATAATTATAAAACAACTGGATGCTTTTGCCTCTACACCTGTTGTGCCCCCTAATGATTTTGTGGTTGACCCTGAAACCTGTAAGGAACAAGTTTTCACTATATATGATATACCCGATACCCAGGGTTTACATTATGTTTTATACCCTTCAATACCGGGAGGAGGATTTGATACTGAAGCAAGGATACAGCGTTTTGTAGCAGGCAATGTGTCTAAAACCTTAACCAGAAACCCTGAAACCACAACAACTTGGTATAGTTATGACATCTATGGCAGGGTGGAATG
The DNA here is from genome assembly GCA_964469175.1 of uncultured Flavobacteriaceae bacterium. Classification (GTDB taxonomy): domain Bacteria; phylum Bacteroidota; class Bacteroidia; order Flavobacteriales; family Flavobacteriaceae; genus Planktosalinus. The sequence continues at coordinate 2,996 of CAYXXY010000002.1, read as the reverse complement.
GGTGGTGCAATTCATTAACGGACTGGGTGCCAAAACAATAGATTATGAATATGATGCCAAAGGGCAGGTTCATAAGGTATATTATCAGAAAGATGATGTTTCTGAGCGATTTGTACATAAATATACTTATAACAATGGTGGCAAGTTGAAAAAAGTTGAAACATCATATGATAATATCCATTTTACTGAACATGCCACCTACGATTATTATAAATCGGGTGAATTAAAACGTACTTTGCTTGCGGAAGGCTTACAGGGTATTGACTATGTTTATACCCTGGGAGGAAGTTTAAAGGCGATTAACCACCCTGGACTGACTGACTCTTATGACCCCGGAAATGATCAAAATGACGCATTTGGGATGATAATTGATTATCACAAAAATGACTATATGAGAGATGGTGTTGCAATCAATGCCTCACCTAGTGGAAACGATCGTTTTGACGGAAATATAAAAGCAGTGCGTTGGGGGACAACCGGATTAAGCAACCCAGGGATTCAAAGTGGGTACAGCTATCAGTACAACGATAATAAATGGCTTACCGCAGCTACTTTTGGAACGTTTAATACAAATGGGATTTTTTCTCAAAGTCCTGTCGATGATTTTATGGTAAATAATATTACTTATGACGCCAATGGAAATATTTTGACCCTTTACAGGAACAAGGAAAGCACAACGGGGAGCAATATTATGGATCGTTTGAGCTATAATTATAATTCAGGTAAAAATCAATTAAACCACGTTAATGATTCTTATCCCAATATGGATGATGACGGGGATATTAAAGACCAAGACCCAAACAACTATTTGTACAACAGCATTGGGCAGCTTATAGAAAACATACAGGATCAGGTTTCATATAATTACTTTGCAACTGGTCTAACAAAATCTGTTAATTCTACTAATTTAGCCGGTACGGGAGTGAGCTTTTATTACAATGACAGGGGTCAACGAGTGGAAAAAAGGTCATATGCCAACGGCAACGTAAATCAAAAGACTTTTTATATCAGGGATGTTTCAGGAACACCATTGGCGATTTATACACTTCCAGATGGGCATTATGACAGCAGAACGGTTTTTAAAGAATACCCTATTTATGGCATGTCCCGCATTGGCGTAGCAGACCAGCATAATACATTTAAATATGAACTTACTGATTATTTAGGCAACGTGCGGGCTGTAATACAAAGGGATGGACACGTTTTTCCCGTATTCTATGATGATTTTTCAAGTGGTTTGGTTTCAACTTCCTGGAATTCAACCACTACCTCAGAACTTTCTGTTGTCAATGAGAGATTAAAAGTAAAAGTAACCGGTAGCCCAAATTCAGTTTCTGTAGGGTTTCCTGTCACGGCAGGTCATACTTACAACATACAGTTTGATACCGACCTAGACGAGACTGTAAACTTCTTGGATTATTATGTAGATGGTAGTTTAAGTACTATATCCAATAACGTGGGGACAGCTATTGAAAACGGCTCATACAGTTTTAACTATACCGCATCAGCCACAACAAATATACAGCTTGTGTTCAGGCTACAATCAAATAGTATGCTTGAAGGGCCGACCAACAACTACTTCCTTGATGATGTTAAAATAACAGATGTAACCACAACCAATACCCCTATTATGTTGGCCCATAAGGATTATTACCCCTTTGGTATGCCGATGCCAAACCGCAATATAGAAGGGCAATACCGCTATGGCTACCAAGGGCAATTTGCTGAAACAGACCCCGAGACCGGGATGCCAGCCTTTGAATTGAGATTGTGGGATGCTAGGATTGGTAGGTGGTTGACGCCTGATCCTTATGGGCAATACTACTCAACTTATTTGGGGATGGGGAATGATCCAATAAATGGAATTGACCCTGATGGAGGTTTTAAAACTTACGTTGGTGCTTGGCTATACAGGTTAGTAAATGGATTAAAGGGTGTTGAAATTATTGAATCTGAAAATCCAAATGTTAAAGAGCAAAAATTTAATTTAGGGTATAAATATTTTGATGAGGAATCCGGTACCGAAGGAATGGTTATGATAGTTGGTGCAAATTGGGAAAAAAATAAATTGCCTAAAATTCAAAAGTTAAATCCAAGTATAACATTCAATAATAAAACTGAATACGTTTATACTAAATCTGATTTATTTAGAAGGAATATTATATCTCAACCGACAAATGGTTTTTTAGGTGTAGAAACTAATAACGTACTTTATGTTGCTCTTCAACAAAAAGAAATTCAAGGTTTTTTTGAACCATTAGGCTTGCATGATTGGATAGATCATCATGGAGAAAATTACTATAACAATTATAGATTTTTTATGGGTGTTAGGTTGGGATTGCCGCTATCATCAGTTGGAGCGGGATTGCCACGACATCTTGGCACAAAATCTACACTTAGTCCAAGATTTAAAGGGGGCTTACAGTCTAAACAAGAGCCGCTTAAAATGGATTTCTATGAATGGATGAGATATATGTACGGGTCTAACTAAATAAGGGCATAGTATAGTTCTTATTTCAAAAATTTATTATGTATTTTAAGTTTTTAAAAACAATTGAAAAGAAGCTTAAAAGTAAAGATGCCCAAGTGAAGAAAAGGAAGAAAATGGAATCATTTATTTGGTAGTGAGAATGGGTGCTGGAGTGACTATCAAGCAGGTAGGAGCTGTGCTTCAAAATGGGGGTGCCTACCATCAAGAGAGTTGGAAAACGTAATTCAATACTACCAATAACCATCATGTTCGAACTCAACATACAGGAATATGTAAAACAGGGTCTCAAGACATCGGAAAGAAGCATACGAACAATATGGAACAGTTCAAGGATATCATCTTAAGGTTTTTGAACAAAAAACACAAGTGAAAAACTTCTATCTAAGTCAAGCTAGATGTTCAGCATGGCGGTTTTGTAAGAATTAATTTACCAAATAATAATTAAAAAAATGAGGAAAAATCCGTGGGTTTTTGGAATGATTTTTATGATAATAGTAGTTATTAT
>CAYXXY010000001.1:0-407360 GCA_964469175.1 uncultured Flavobacteriaceae bacterium | reverse complement strand
GTAGTGAATGGCAGCGAGGGTTGCTTGAAGCTACCTTTAGGTTTAGTTCAACACCGTTTAACAAGCATTGCTTCTGATTTTCCTTTCAGAAAGCCTCGCAAGCGTAAACGTTCGGGTTTTTAAGTATCTTAGTTCTTAAATCACGCAACTGCTGTTACACAAACACCGTTGTGCGTCATTTTAACTCAAATTAATAGCAGACAAGCAAAGAAAAAAATCAGCATTAATCCCTCATTCTTTCAAAAAGGCAATATTCCGTAGTAAGCCTTCAAACTTGGTGCGTTTTACGGGTGACTTTTGAAATACTTTTTGAAACACTTCACGGGTGATTTCTTCCCAGTCATTTTTGGTCATAGAAAGCAGTTCGGGTTTGGGGTTGAACAGGGGTTCGTTGTGCGGTTTTGAAAAGCGGTTCCAGGGGCATACATCCTGACAGACGTCACAGCCAAAGACCCAATCGTTCATTTGGCCTTTGACCCCATTGGGGATTTCATTTTTCAACTCGATGGTAAAGTAAGAGATGCATTTGCTGCCGTCAACCACATAAGGTTCAACGATGGCTTGGGTGGGGCAGGCATCGATACAGGCGGTGCAGGTACCGCAATGGTCTGTTACAGGGTAGTCATATTCCAGCTCCAGGTCAAGGATGAGTTCTGCAATAAAGTAAAACGAGCCCACTTGCCGGGTAAGCAGGTTGCTGTGTTTGCCCATCCACCCGAGCCCGCTTTTGGCAGCCCAGGCTTTGTCCAACACCGGCGCCGAGTCCACAAATGCCCTGCCGTCCACTTCGCCTATTTCCTCTTCTATGAATTGCAACAATTGCTTCAGTTTGTCTTTGATGACAAAGTGGTAGTCGGTGCCATAGGCATATTTTGAGATTTTATAAGTGCCTTCGGTTTGGGTTTCCTTTGGGTAGTAATTGAGCAATAACGAAATGACACTTTTGGCGCCGGGCACGAGTATGGTGGGGTTGAGGCGTTTGTCAAAGTGGTTTTCCATATACTGCATTTCGCCGTGCATGTTTTTATTGAGCCAGGCCTCTAAACGAGGTGCTTCTTCTTCCAGAAAACCGGCTTGGCTGATGCCACAGGATAAAAAGCCAAGGCGTTTGGCTTCGGATTTTATGAGTTGGGTATGTTTGGATTTGGATGGCAAATTGATTGTTTTATAATTGCTCGCAAAGGCGCAAAGACGCTAAGGAATCGTATAAACCCGGCATTAATTTGTATTTTCAATTAAAAGAGTCCTCCTTGTGTGGGTCCTTTTAGTTTACCTAAGTGTTTGTATGCTGCTTCGGTGACTTCACGGCCTCGGGGTGTGCGCATGATAAATCCTTGTTGGATAAGGAAGGGTTCATAGACTTCCTCGATCGTTTCTGCGCTTTCGCTAACGGCTGTTGCCAAAGTGGTGATTCCTACCGGCCCGCCTTTAAATTTATCAATGATGGTACTAAGTATTTTGTTGTCCATTTCGTCAAGACCAAAAGCATCCACATTGAGTGCTTCCAAGGCATATTTTGCGATTTTGATGTCAATGGCGCCGTTACCTTTTATTTGCGCAAAGTCTCTAACACGGCGAAGGAGCGCATTGGCGATGCGCGGGGTACCACGGCTTCGCCCGGCGATTTCGATGGCGGCTTCCATACTGATTTTTACTTTGAGGATTTCTGAACTGCGCTGCACTATGGTGGTTAAGAGTTCTGTATTGTAGTATTGCAGCCGGGATGCAATTCCAAAACGGGCGCGCATGGGGGCGGTCAATAATCCTGAGCGCGTCGTGGCACCCACCAAAGTAAACGGATTGAGATTGATTTGCACTGTTCGGGCATTGGGGCCAGTTTCAATCATAATATCAATCCTGTAATCTTCCATAGCAGAATAGAGGTATTCCTCCACCACCGGACTCAAACGGTGGATTTCGTCAATAAACAAAACATCCCTTTCATCCAGGTTGGTGAGCAGTCCGGCCAGGTCACCGGGTTTGTCCAGCACGGGGCCTGAAGTGATTTTAATTCCCACATTGAGTTCGTTGGCCAGAATATGCGCCAGGGTGGTTTTTCCCAAACCGGGAGGGCCGTGAAACAGGGTGTGATCAAGTGCTTCACCTCTTAAATTGGCAGCTTCCACAAAGATTTTAAGGTTCTCCAGTACCTGATCCTGCCCGGTAAAATCGTCAAAAGAAAGCGGGCGTAACTTGCGCTCAATATCGAGTTCTTCAGGAGTGAAACTTTCACCTGTGGGGTCTAAATGCTCATTCATAAAGACAAAGATAGGAAAAATGCATCTAGAATGAAGTGCCGATTTTTTTCAAATAAAAAAGCCACGAATCCCCATACGTGGCTTTTTTTGCTAACTAAATAAATTTGAATATGAAATCTCTTTCGGGGCAAATGTAAACGATAAAAACATTTCAGCACTATGCAAAATATCAATATAACTATATGATAATGTGTAGTGAAGAATTTGGTAACAAAAAAACCCTCTTTTAAAATTAAAGAGGGCTTTATAGTTTTGGTTGGCATAAAACTTAATGATTCAGTTCTTCTTCATCTTCCTGAAGCGGGACATTTTGCGGAACAAAATCCTGTCCCGGAATGACATAGTCATCACCTTTTTTGTTCAGCTTGCTGTAGTCATAAGACCAGCGGTAAACGTGTGGGATTGCCCCCGGCCAGTTTCCGTGGATATGCTTTACAGGCGCTGTCCATTCCAGCGTGGTAGAGTTCCAAGGGTTTTGTGGCGCTCTTTTTCCATAAAAGATAGATGAGAAAAAGTTATACAAGAACACAAGCTGAACCGCTGCCGTGATGATAGCAAAAATTGTTATCACAACATTGATATTGGCAAGGTCATCAAAATATGGGAAAGCCGTGTTTGTATAATACCTTCGTGGCAATCCTGCCATTCCGACAAAGTGCATGGGGAAGAAAATTCCATAAGCACCAATTGCAGTTACCCAGAAGTGGATGTAGCCCAGGTTTTTGTTCATCATACGTCCAAACATCCTGGGGAACCAGTGGTACACTCCAGCAAATAGCCCGTAAAGTGCTGAAATACCCATTACAAGGTGGAAGTGAGCCACCACAAAGTAGGTGTCGTGAACGTTAATATCAAGCGCGCTATCCCCTAAAATAATTCCGGTTAATCCACCCGAGATAAAGGTGGACACCAGCCCTATAGAAAACAGCATCGCCGGGTTAAACTGGAGGTTTCCTTTCCAGAGTGTGGTGATGTAGTTAAATGCTTTTACAGCTGAAGGAATCGCAATCAATAGTGTCGTAAAGGTAAATACCGAGCCCAGGAACGGGTTCATACCCGTAACAAACATGTGGTGTCCCCAAACAATGGTTGAAAGGAATGCAATGGCCAAAATGGATGCCACCATCGCCCGATAACCAAAAATAGGTTTTCGTGAATTTGTAGCAATAATTTCAGATGTGATTCCCAATGCCGGAAGAATTACAATATATACTTCAGGGTGACCTAAGAACCAGAACAGGTGTTGAAAAAGTATTGGTGACCCTCCCTGGTGGTGCAGAATTTCTCCCGCAATAAATATATCGGAAAGGAAAAAGGATGTTCCAAAGCTTCTGTCCATAATCAACATTAAAGCAGCCGAAAATAGAACCGGAAACGAAACCACACCAATAATAGCTGTTACAAAAAACGCCCAGATGGTCAAAGGAAGCCTGGTCATAGACATTCCTTTTGTTCTCAGGTTGATAACAGTAACGATATAGTTCAAGGAACCAAGTAATGATGAAGCGATAAATATAGCCATAGAAACCAGCCAAAGGGTCATACCTGCACCGGAGCCGGGCATAGACTGTGGCAAGGCACTCAGCGGCGGGTAAATTGTCCACCCTGCTGCTGCGGGTCCTGCTTCAACAAACAATGACATAATCATAATTACACTGGAAAGGAAAAACAACCAGTATGAAACCATATTCAGGAATCCGGAAGCCATATCCCTTGCGCCAATTTGCAGCGGGATTAAAAGGTTACTGAAGGTTCCGCTCAATCCTGCGGTGAGGACAAAGAACACCATAATGGTTCCGTGGATGGTTACCAAAGCCAGGTAAACGTTGGGATCCATTATACCGTCTGCACCCCATTTTCCCAAGAAGATCTCATAAGCGGTAAATTGTTTGTCAGGCCAGGCCAATTGCAAACGAAACAGTATTGACATAGCAATACCAATGATACCCATAAACAAACCCGTAATGAGGTATTGCTTGGAAATCATTTTATGGTCGATACTGAATATGTACTTTGTTATAAACGTATCTTTATGATGATGATGTCCGTGGTCATCGTGACCAGCTGAATGATTGTGTGCTTCTGTTGACATATCTTAAATCTTGATCTTAATTAAGGATTCATGGTTTGTGCAAAGGTTCTTTGTTCGGCGAGCCAGGCTTCAAAATCTTCTTCAGACTCCACAATAATTTTCATTTGCATATTGTAATGGGAAGCCCCGCAAATTTTGTTACACAACAACAGGTAATCAAACTCATAAGGGTCAAGCAATTCTTCTCCCTGGGCGGCTAGCGCTATATTTCTTTCATTCCTGATGTTATTGATGTTTTCAACTTTTGCGATAACGTCGGGATTCATACGCATTTCAGCAGTGGTAATGGTTGGTGTGAATGCAAACTGTGTAATCATACCGGGAACAGTATTCATTTGAGCCCTGAAATGAGGCATATAAGCAGAGTGCAATACATCCTGAGAACGCATTTTGAAAATCACTTTTCTACCCACAGGCAAACGCAATTCCCTTGTGATGATGTCATCTTGGCCATCAGGGTCTGAAGGGTCAATCCCCACAGTGTTCATGCCTTCTATAAATCTTACGTTGGCATCACCCAAAGTATTGTCCTCACCGGCATAACGGGCCTCCCAGGCAAATTGTTTTGCATACAATTCTACTACCAATGCGTCTTCATCGTCTTCATTGATGTTCATAATGTCAGTCCAGGTGAACAAGCCATAAATAATTAATCCAGCAAGTACAATCACCGGGATGATGGTCCAGATAAATTCAAGTTTGTCATTGTCTGCAAAGAAAACAGCACGTTGTCCTTGTTTTCCGCGGTATTTAAATGCAAAATAGTGAAGTAAAAACTGGGTTACCACTAGAACAAACATAATGATGACCATAGAAATGAGCATCAGCAGGTCAACATCTTTACCGTGTTCTGAAGCTGCTTCCGGCAACAAAACTTTTGACCATTGCCAAAATCCATATACTAGGAAAACATAGAAAAAAACAAGGAAGTAAAGCATCAGCTTTCCGTTGAAGCTATTGTCTTTATCATTTGCTATTTGACTATCATCACTTTTGCCGACTTGTGACAACTGGAATATTTTGTTCATTTGCCATACCGCTACAGCAAAGAGAACTAAAACGGCTATAACTAAAAATCCTGTCATTTTTATATTGGTTCTTTACAGTTCTTAATTAATAATGAAAATGTTTACTTTCTTCAATAAACGGGCTTCCTTTTGCCAACAAGGGTGCTTTTGCGAGTGAGTTGAAAACCACCAGCACAAACAAGCCAAAGAAGAACAACAAGGCTCCTATTTCAGGCAAACCAATGAACCAGGATTGGCCAACGGTTCCCGGCATTACCATTACAAACACATCTATGTAGTGTCCAATAAGGATAATTATTCCTGTTCCAATCACTAACCAGTTGATTCTTTTAAAGTCACTGTTTATTAATAGCAGTAATGGGAAAACAAAATTCAACACCAGCATTCCAAAGAACAACAGATTGTAATCCTGAATTCTCGAAACAAAATAAGTCACCTCTTCGGGTATGTTTGCATACCAAATCAACATAAATTGTGAAAACCAAAGGTAAGTCCAGAAGATGCTGAATCCAAACATAAATTTAGCCAAATCGTGAATATGACTGTTGTTTACATATTCCAGATACCCTTGTGATTTTAGATATACGGTAACCATTGCAATTACAGTAATACCTGAAACAATCATACCTGAAAACACATACCAGCCAAACAGTGTGCTGAACCAGTGAGGGTCAAAAGTCATAATCCAATCCCAGGACATCATAGACTCGGTAACGATAAAGAACACAAGGAATCCTGCAGAAATCTTAAAGTTCTTTTTGAACCAGTAGGTTCCACCTTCTTCGTCTTGTTTGAGTGTGTATTTTCTTGAGTAGTGCCTGTAAAGGTTCCAGCCAATTAGATAGATGGCTGCTCTTATTAAAAATCCGGGAGTGTTGAGCCAAGCGGCTTTATTGGAAACAATTAAATCAAATTTTTCACTTTCAGGGTCAAACAATGCAGCATCCATCCAATGGAAAATGTGGTTAATGCCCAATACAGAAAGCACCAATAATAAGAACATGATTATTGAACCCGGTAGCAAATAACCGGTGATGCCTTCCATCACCCTAAAAAGAACCGGAGACCATCCTGCCTGTGCTGCGTGCTGTATCGCATAAAAAGCCAGTACACCAAGGGCTATCATAAAAAAGAAAAAGGCAGCCACATAAACAGCAGACCAGGGCCTGTTTTGTAATTGGTGGAACAGGTGGTACACATGCTCTTCATCGTGCTGAACTTCTTCGGCATGACCGTGATGAGCATCTTGTTGAGCAAGCATTTCCCTTACATCTTCCTTCGAGCCTGGTGCGTTTAGAAAACCGGCAATCATACCCAAGGCCCCAACGACCATAAAAATGATTGCAAAAAGTTTAAGTTTTTTAGGTAGCGTGTACATATCTTTAACTGTCTCTTTAAATCTACTGTTAGTCTTCTGTTTGATCGTTTACTGTTTCTGCTTCTTCTGAAGCTTGATTTTCTGCTTCTAAAGGCTGATTTGCTTCACTGGAAACCGGTTGCAATTTGGCAGTGCCTTCAAGCTCGGCTTTCAGGTTCAACACATGCATTGCGATTTGCCAGCGCTCATCAGGAGTGGTTTGAGCTACAAAGTCACCCATTGCATTAATACCATACATTTGCACGTGATAGATGCTTCCTTCGGTGATATTCCTTCCCGGATCAGCATAACTGGGTATGCCCAAAAACTTTTCCCTTTGAGTTAAAATTCCTTGTCCATCACCTTTGTCACCATGACATACTGCACAAAAATAGCCAAACAACTCCTTTCCTTTATCAAGGTTTTCTTGAGTTATAGGAAGCGGGTTTTTCAATTCAACCCTTGCTTGATTTAATCCTTCAAGTGTATTGTCATACTCATATGGCACATATCCTCTGGGAACAGTACCTTCAACCGGTAGCCTTGCTGACTGGCCATGTTGAAAAATGTCTCCCTCACTGTAAGGTCCATAACCCACTTCATAATACATGTCAGGCATGAAATGGTAGTTAGGTGTCCTGTTGTCTGAACAGGATGTCAAACTCAATACGACTGATAAAACGAATATATATGCTATGTTCTTCATAGGAATTATTCTTGCTTGTCAACTAAATTAACTTCTACTGCACCGGTATTTACCAAAAACTTTGAAAGCTCTTCAATACTGTGGTGTTCTACATCGATTTCCATTAGGAAATGGTCGTCTGTTGTTCTTACATCAGGGTTTTCTGCTTGCTTAAAAGGCCATAATTTACTTCTCAGGTAAAATGTGATTACCATTAAGTGAGCTGCAAAAAACACGGTAAGTTCAAACATAATGGGCACAAAAGCCGGCATATTTTGAATAAAAGTAAAGCTGGGTTTACCTCCAATGTCCTGTGGCCAGTCTTCAATCATAATGTAATTCATCAATACAATTGATATTGCAAGTCCAACAATGCCATACATAAATGACGTTATGGCCAATCGGGTTGGTGCCAGCCCCATGGCTTTGTCAAGACCGTGTACCGGAAAGGGTGTATAAACTTCTCCAATATGATAATGTGCCTGTCTAACGTCTTTAACTGCTTGCATTAAAACATCATCATCGGTATAGAAAGCGTGAATAACTTTTGATGCCATGGCTATTCTTGGTTTTTAGTTTTATCTTTAACAATAACGATGGAATGATCTACATCATCACCGTGTTTTGCCCTTAAGTTTTTATAGGTTGCCCCTGAAGATTTCAGAATTGACTTCACCTCTGCCTGAGCGATTACCGGGAAACTTCTTGCGTAAAGCAGGAACAATACAAAGAAGAATCCAATGGTTCCGATAAAAATCCCGATATCCACAAAGGTGGGTGAGAACATCGTCCAAGATGAAGGCACGAAATCTCTGTGCAGCGAAGTAACGATAATTACAAAACGCTCAAACCACATACCGATGTTTACAACAATCGAGATGATAAACGAGAACATAATACTTCTCCTTAATTTAGGGAACCACATCAACTGTGGCGAAAACACGTTACAGGTCATCATAGCCCAATATGCCCACCAGTAAGGTCCGGTTGCCCTGTTGAGGAATGCATATTGCTCATATTCCACACCTGAGTACCAGGCCATAAACAATTCAGTAATGTAAGCCACACCCACGATTGAACCTGTTATCATAATAACGATGTTCATCAATTCGATGTGTTGTATGGTAATGTAGTCTTCCAGGTTGGAAACCTTCCTCATGATAATAAGGAGGGTGTTTACCATTGCAAATCCGGAGAAAATCGCCCCCGCAACAAAGTAGGGCGGGAAGATGGTAGTGTGCCATCCCGGTATTACCGATGTAGCAAAGTCAAAGGATACAATGGTGTGTACAGAAAGTACAAGTGGAGTTGCCAAACCGGCAAGCACCAGCGATACTTCTTCAAAACGCTGCCAGTCTTTGGCGCGCCCGCTCCAACCAAATGAAACGATGCTGTATATTTTTTTGGTAAACGGTGTAATTGCACGATCCCTGATCATTGCAAAATCAGGCAGTAACCCTGTCCACCAGAAAACGAGTGATACCGAAAGATAAGTAGAAATTGCAAATACGTCCCAAAGCAGTGGTGAGTTAAAGTTCACCCACAGCGAACCAAACTGGTTTGGGATGGGTACCACCCAATAAGCCAACCAAGGGCGCCCCATGTGTATTAACGGGAACAATCCGGCCTGCATTACCGAGAAGATGGTCATCGCTTCTGCTGAACGGTTAATCGCCATTCTCCATTTTTGTCGGAATAGCAAGAGTACCGCTGAAATCAGTGTTCCAGCGTGACCGATACCTACCCACCAAACAAAGTTTGTAATATCCCAGGCCCAGCCCACGGTCTTGTTCAGACCCCATACACCAATACCGGTGGTTATGGTATAAACGATACAGCCCACTCCCCAAAGGAATGCGACTAAAGAGATAGAAAAAACTATCCACCATGATTTATTGGCTCTGCCTTCAACAGGCTTTGCCACATCAACTGTAACATCGTGATAGGTTTTTTCCCCTAAAACTAATGGCCTTCTAATAGGTGCTTCGTAATGAGACATATCCTTTTATAAATGTTTCTAAATTATACTTCTTCTGTATTTCTAACTTTCACCTGATACATCACGTTGGGTTTTGTACCTAAATATTCAATCAGGTGGTATCTGCGTTTATCATTGAATTTTTCTGCAATCATTGATTCCTCATCATTCACATCCCCAAATACCATAGCACCTTTATCACAGGCCATTGAACAGGCAGTTTGGAATTCACCGTCCTTGATTGCCCTTCCGTCTTTCTTGGCTTCCAAAATGGTCATTTGTGTTTTTTGGATACACATAGAACATTTTTCCATGACCCCTCTTGAACGAACAGTAACATCAGGATTGACAACCATTCTTCCAAGGTCATTGTTCATATGGTAGTCAAACTCGTCATTTTGGCTATACAAGAACCAGTTAAAACGACGCACTTTGTAAGGACAGTTGTTTGCACAATATCTGGTACCCACACAACGGTTGTAAGCCATCTGGTTTTGACCCTGACGACCGTGTGAAGTTGCTGCCACAGGACATACAGTTTCACAAGGAGCATGGTTACAGTGCTGACACATTACAGGCTGGAAAGCAACCTGTGGGTTTTCAGCAGGATTTTCAAGTTCACCAAACTGAGTCAATGACTGACCTAGACCGGAAATGGCGTTTTTCTTAGCGATATCCTCATTGATGGTTTCTTCAGAAGAATAGTATCTATCAATACGCAACCAGTGCATATCGCGGCTTCTTCTCATTTCGGTTTTACCTACAACGGGAACGTTGTTTTCAGCATGACAAGCCACCACACAGGCACCACAACCGGTACAAGCGTTCAGGTCGATTGACAATTTGAAATGGTGCCCAATAGAACGGTCAAAGTTTTGCCAAAGGTCCACTTCAGGCGAATCCACCGGAGTGTCGATGTGGTTCAGTGAAACAACCGGAATGGGGTTCCACTTGGCGTGATCAACGGTATTGAAAACCTCAAGTGTGGTTTCCCTGATGATGTCACCTCTACCCATCATGGTGTTGTGCAACTGTACACAGGCAAACTCATGCTCACCGGTCACTTTTTCAAGCGACACGCGTTGAACACCTTTGAAATTATTATATAGCGCATAGGCATTTACACCCACTTGCATTTCTTTTTGAATGTTGTGTGTTTTACCATAACCCAACGCCAAGCCCACAGTACCTCTTGCCTGTCCGGGCTGAATCAACACGGGTACTTTTTCAAGGGTTACACCATTTGCAGTGATGTTGACATAACTTCCGTTTAGTGCTCCGGTTGCTACATGGCGGTTAATAAGGCCTAAGTCTTCTGCATCTGCAGCAGAAATAGTCATGTAATTGTCCCAGGTAGTTCTGGTTAATGGGTCAGGGAATTCCTGAAGCCAGGGGTTGTTGGCATTCTGCCCATCACCCATACCGGCTTTGGTATAGAAAATCAGGTCGAAACTGTCATCAGCTCCTGAAATTTCAATCAATCCTCCTTCTGAAGATGCCGCAACCAAAGTTGCAGAAGTTTCGGCTGCTATTGAGGCCGAACTTTCAAACACCCCGTCATGGAGGGCTTCGTTCCAGGATTTTCCGCTTAGCATCGGAGTTACTGATTCCCTGATGTATTCATAATATGATTTTTCTTCACCCAACCACGTCAGTACACAGTCCTGGAATTGCATCGTGTTGAACAAGGGCCTGATTGTGGGTTGCGAAAGTGCAAAATGTCCTTTTTTGATTTGAACATCGCCCCAAGACTCCAAATAGTGTGGTGTAGCCGCTACAAACTGCGCCTGGGAAGCAGTTGCATCCTCACGCATAGCAAAAGCCAGGGTAAGTTCAAGGTTTTGATAAGCCTCAGCAAAACCATCGGCATCCGGGAATGAATACAACGGGTCAACGCCCACGGTAATCAATCCTTTGATTGCACCTGATTTTACGCCTTGAATTGTATTGAGTACTTCCTGGGTATTTCCTTGTCTAATCAGTCGGGGTTGAGCGGTGTCCATAACCTCGCTGCCCATGCTTTGGTTAATTTCAATCGCCATGGATTGGGCCTCAACATCCATCAATCCACAAACTACCACAGCTTTTGAGCCGGCTCTTTGAAGTTGTCTTCTTGCGTTGTCAACTGCCTCCTTCACATTGTCAGGAAGGTTGGCACTCTTTCCGGCAAGTGCTTTCATCACTTCTTTTTGCTGGGCCGGGGTAACAGGCACACGCTTGTCTGCATTTGCACCTGATAAAGTCATTAGTGATTCAAACTGGATGTGGCGTGACATTTTACCGTCTTTGGGCACACGTCCTTTGGCATAACCGGCATCATAACCACCGCCTTGCCAGTCACCAAGAAAATCGGCTCCAACAGAAACAATGACTTCCGCTTTAGCGAAATCATAATCTGCAAGGCCTCTTTCACCAAATTTCATCTGGAAAGCATCCAATGCTTCAGAAGAAGAAACCGTGTCATAAATGACGTGGCGAATGTTTGAATATTTAGCTGTAAGTTCTTTTATAAGTTTTGATGTCGAGGGGCTTGCAAAAGTTTGCGTAAGCAATACTACCTGACTTCCGCTAGAAGCCAAATTGTCAAGTCTTGTTGCAATTAGCGGGTTAAAATAATCCCAATCTACAGACTCACCATCGATAAGTGGCCCCTGTAACCTGAATTTGTCATAAAGGGATAATACAGAACCTTGCACTCTGGCATTTGCCCCGCCTTTGCTGGTTGCAAGGGTATTGTTTTCAACTTTAATCGGTCTTCCTTCCCTGGTTTTCACCAAAATGGATGCAAAGTCAAATCCGTCTGCAATGGTTGTTGCATAGTAATTGGCCATTCCGGGCACAATTTCATCAGGATGCACCACATAAGGAATGGATTTGATTACCGGTCCTTCACAGGCAGCCATAGTAGCGGCAGCAGTGGTAAAACCGACATATTTAAGGAAGTCGCGACGAGTGGTGGAAGTAGCCTCCAGGGTTTCTTTGTCTCCAAGAAACTCATCGGTGGGTATTTCCTGAACAAACTCGTTCTGTCTTAGCGTCTCAACAATCGAACTATTTTCGTTTAGTTCTTCAACACTTTTCCAGTATTTCTTGCTTGAAGCCATATTTTGGATTGGTATTTATCTTTTTGATTAAAATATTAATAGTGGCATTTACCACATTCAAGCGCTCCCATCTGGGCAGCTGTCAATCGTTCTACACCATACTTTTTGGAAAGTTCAGCGTGGATTTTCTCATAGTACTCATTGCTCTTCAAATCAACGGTTGTTGTGCGGTGACAGTCGATACACCAGCCCATGGTCAAGGGTGAATATTGATAGAGTATTTCCATTTCTTCAACCGGACCATGACAGGTTTGACAATCAATTCCGGCAACGGTAACGTGTTGAGCGTGGTTGAAGTAAGCCAAATCAGGCAGGTTGTGGATGCGCACCCATTTTACAGGCTGCTCTTCACCAGAATAGGTTCTCTCTTCAGGATCCCAGCCTACGGCATCGTAAAGCTTTTGGATCTCTCCATCATAGAATTCTTTGGTATAACCCATTGCCAGGTCTATTTCACCGGTGTATTCATAAATATTTTCGTGGCAACTCATACATACATTGAGTGATGGTATGCCTGAAGTCTTGCTTTTTCTTGCGGAAGAGTGGCAGTAGTTACAATCTATCTGGTTGTCTCCTGCGTGTATTTTATGTGAGAAGTGAATGGGCTGAATGGGCGCATAACCCTGGTCGATACCAATTTGCATAAAGAACCCATAAGCATAATAAGCCCCTCCAAGCATCAGGAGAACAACCGATACCAGTACGAGGAATTGGTTCTTAATAAATGCTTTCCAAAGCGGGGTGGATTTTTCCTTTTCAGGATATACCACATTGTTTGCGGCAGCGATTTTCTTCAATACATTGTTGACCAGCAACAACATAATAACAAGCATCAACATTACCACAACAAGGATTCCAAGCACAAGGTTGTTTGAGATGCCGCTGTCTGAACTTGCAACCCCGGGGCCTCCATCAGGACCTGGTGGAGCTACAATTTCTCTAGGCTGGTTGGTATAAGCAACAATATTGTCTAAATCTTCATCAGAGAGGTGTGGAAAAGGCTGCATGACAGACTGGTTCCATTCATTAAAAAGCCTTACTGCAATTGGGTCTCCGGCCTGTACCATAGCCTGGCTGTTTCTAATCCAGCTGTACAGCCACTCCTTTTCATACCTTTCTGACATGCCTCTTAAAGCCGGCCCGACGCCTCTGCGGTCAAGTTGGTGACAGGCAGCACAATTGCTGTTGAACAATTGACGGCCAGCAACCGGGTCTCCACCAAGATCAACAGCAGCTTCTACTGTCTCCTCTTGAGGTTCATCCTGAGCAATGAGGGTGTTTGGAAAAGTTAACAACAGC
This sequence comes from uncultured Flavobacteriaceae bacterium, assembly GCA_964469175.1. Classification (GTDB taxonomy): domain Bacteria; phylum Bacteroidota; class Bacteroidia; order Flavobacteriales; family Flavobacteriaceae; genus Planktosalinus. The sequence goes on along the minus strand of CAYXXY010000001.1, from coordinate 393,559 downwards.
AGTGTTAACAGAAAGGGAGATAATTTAAACAACAAACTTGGGCGTTTCACCTTTTTCATACTTTGTAATGTATTATCGTGCAAAAATTGGATGGAAAAAACCTTAACTGCTCATAAAAAATAAGTTAGGCTCACTTCCCTCAAAATAACTGGACAAAAGTAATATTTTAAGTCCATTTTAGGAATTGAAACCAAACGTTAACTAATAATTTATATTAATTCTAAATAATATTTTAAGTCCATTTTAAGTTATAATATTCTAGTTTTGCAGAAAAAATTAATTTTTAGCATCTCCAACTATGATCAAGTTTAGACTTTTTTGCCTTTTATTTCTTGTTTTTCAACTGGATAGTGTTCAGGCTCAACAGGGTGTGGTAAACATACAGGAAGATGAAAAAGTAACCGAATTGGTCAGGCTAAAAACCAAGCTGTCCAAAGATAACAAACTTACCGATGGTTTTACCATTCAGCTATACAACGGCGAATTAAAAGAAGCCAATAATACAATAAGGGAATACAACCGCTCACTTTCAAGCTGGTCTGCCACTATAGAATATGAAACCCCAAATTATAAAGTTTGGGTAGGCAACTTCCTGACCCGTCTGGAGGCAGACCGGGCATTACTTGAAATTCAAAAATCCTTTCCAAATGCTTTTGTTTTAAGGCCGGAGCGGCGGAATTAAGCGCTAAAAACAAGCTTCAAGCACCAAATTCCAAAAGCCAAAATTCATTCCAAAAAAGGAAAATGGCAAGGAAAACGGGGAAAACATTTGGAGATTAAACTGAAAAACCTCCCACCTAATACCTCCTGCCTAAAGCCTAAAACTGCACCGCACCTAAATTCATTTTCTGCGGAATCAAACTCCCAATACGGTTATCCTCGGGGCTATTCTGAAACCAGGTTTTCATCCTGTTATAGTCAAGAAAATAGCTGATTCTCACTGAAAAACTATGCAATTGTGGCTGGTCAAACAGGTTTTCAAAATTATTTGAGAAATTTAACCTTGATTCCCTGAAAAAACTATCGATTGAATTGCGGTATAAAAATGTGAGCTGACTCCCGGGTGCAAACCACCAGGTATAGCGCAAATCTATATTCCAACTATTGTAAGTTGTGTCATGCGGATTCTCATAAGCAGGATTTGAAGTGAGGTCGCCATTGTTTTCAAGCGTGTAAAACTGATGGTATCCTACTTCAGAAAAATAATGCCTGAAAGAAAGGCTTGCGGCCATTGTATTGTTAAAAATATACTGCGATTCCAGCGATGTTATGATGGTATTGCGATCCCGTTGACCAAAAATAATATCACCGTCCTGCCTGCCTACAAAACCCTGTTCATTTGAAGAGTAATTAACCCTCGCCCTTGCAAATGCTTTCCACTTATCTGAAAAACGAAATCTGGGTGAAAATCCAATGCTTTTGATGTCACGGTTTCTTTCATCATAGGAAATAATTTCAAGATCGAGATCAACAGCAAAACGCTTTCTGTAGTCAGTTGAAATCCATACCCACGGATTATAATAGGCAGGAAGTTTTACGTGCCTACCTTCTGTGCGGGGTTCATAAATATCGTTGGTGCCAAAAGGTGCAAAATCAAAGCCTCCCCCAAAACCAAAAAAGTCCCTAGTGGTAAAATTTGAATTGATGTTGAAACTATAACGGTAATACAAGTCCGGCTCCAGTCTTCTGTTAAAGTTTAGATTAACATTCAGGTTTATATTGTTGAATGCCCCTTTGGGCTGTAAAAGCCTGTAACCATAGTAGCCATAATAATAAATGAAGTTGGTATTGGAAGAGAAGCCCAAATCATTAATATCATAGTCTTTTGTCCTGTAATTTATCATCCCGGTAAAGCGGTGTTGGCCGCTGATGTTTGAAACTTGTGCGAGCCCTTCCATTCCAAACTTGGTGCTGTCTGTCATAACCCAGCTTCCCTTTTGATTAAAACGGTAGCGGTAAGTGTTACTTTTATTTGTAAGATCCAGCAGGAGTGCAGTTGCATTGGCATCCCTAAAACTTCCCTCCCTTATTACATTTGTATTAATCAAAGAAGCCGAATTATTTTCGCCAAAGCGCTGGTCCAAAACCAATACATTGTAATTGGCAAGGGGTTCCACTATTTCCCTTCTGGTGAGTGCTGTCTCGGTATTTTCTATGGTAGCATACGTGTTTTTTGTTATGGCATTAAAAAACCCGATACCAAGACCTCCGGATGTACGCCCCGAAATTTTTGCTGCATTCAACAAGTCGATTCTTGTGGGGTAAGACTTAATTTCTTCATTTTCCCCCAAGACAGGAAACCTGGTGGGTGAACCTCCCACCCTTCTTGAATAAAACAACCCTCCTTTTGAGAACAATTCTGTGCCTTCGGTAAAAAATGGCCTCTGCTCTGCATATTGCACTTCAAAGGCAGAAAGATTCAATACAGTTTCATCAAACTTTGTTTGTCCAAAATCGGGGATTAATACCATATCGAGAGTAAAGGCATCGTTGATTCCATATTTTAAATCCATACCACCGTTGAATACTACTTCAGATTGACCATCAAAACTATTTACATAAGTGGAAAGATATGGCTGCAAAGAGAGCCTTACCGGTGTTTTGATGTTTTGAATGCCGTAAATTTCGCCGTCATAAATGGAAAAACTACCTTTGGTATTATCAATGTGACTCCAGCTGTAACGGGTGCGTTCCCTTCTGAATTCCCTTTCCATATTCAACCCCCACACCTGCACATCTTTTTCGGGAAACCTCAATTCTGAATAGGGAATAAAAATTTCTGCGACCCAGCTATCTTCATTTATTTTCACGGCACTGTACCAAACAGCATTCCAGGAATTGTCTTCACTTTCGTTTGTCATTTTTGCATCATATTGCACACCTGCTGATGTAACTATAAACTGCAAGCTTTGTTGGCGGTCATTGTACCCGTTTAGTAAAATAAAGAAGAAGTCCTGATTGCCAATCTGGTCCCGTTCAGTTAATTCCCTGGGTATTAAATCCGGGTTTGGGTCATACATGGTTGCCCCAAAATAAATTCCCAAATCATCATAAACAATTTTAACTTCGGTTTTTAAGCTATCAGGTATTGGTCGGCCGTTTACGGGTAGCCTTTCAACAAAACCATCGGCTACGGGGGCATTCCTCCATGCTTCATCATCAAGAATTCCATCAATACGAGGTGCTTCAGAGATTTTAGAAATTGTGATCGTTTTTCTTTGAATGGTGTCGTTAACCTGACTTTGTATATTTAAGCTAAAAAGCAAAAGGCCGAAAAGTGAAAACAGGAATAGATAAAATTTCATGAAATTATTTTCCTTAGAGACGCAAAAATAATTCAACTGTTACAAAATTGTTGCAAATAAGTTTTTCATAATTATCCATTGTTCTAATAAATTGAAAACACATCACAAACCCACATATAGAATTCAATAGATATGACTCTAAATTACTTATTGCTTTTTAATTTTTTTGCCAAACATTCATCATTATTATACTCTTTTTGCAATTTTAAAGTGTTGAGTATACTTTTTTTACTACATTTAATCAACTAACCAATTATAAAAAAAATGGAAATTAAAACCTCAACAAAATTTATTGTTGAACTTGTTGGAACTTTTTCACTCGTTCTTTTTGGTTGTGGAGCTGCGGCAGTTGCCGGAGTGGACACACTTGCCGGACTATCAGGCATTGGCCTTCTTGGAATTTCATTGGCATTTGGACTAGCTGTAGTGGTAATGGCTTATTCAATTGGCGGGATTTCAGGATGCCACATCAACCCTGCCGTAACAATTTCAATGCTTGTAGCAGGAAAAATTGAGTTTAAAGAAGCTCTCGGCTACATTGTTGCTCAGCTCATTGGAGCAACTCTTGCAGCATTTGTTTTAATGCAAATTTTAGAAGGAATGAGCGGATTTACAATGGGCGAATATGCCCTGGGCTCAAATGGATGGGGAGAAGAATACCAAAATAAGTTTAACATGACTTCTGCCTTTATAACAGAAATGGTTTTAACTTTTCTGTTTCTGTTTGTTATTTTTGCGACCACTTCAAAATGGGGTAACACTACTATGGCAGGTTTAGCAATTGGCTTAAGCCTTGTGCTGATTCATCTGGTAGCCATACCCATTACCGGGACTTCTGTAAATCCTGCACGTAGTTTTGGACCCGCAATTTTTGCAGGTGGAGAAGCATTTTCCCAATTGTGGCTGTTTATTGTGGCTCCTATAGTTGGCGGAGTTCTTTCTGCACTTTTTTGGAAATTGATAGAAAAATAATACAGGTCTTTAAAACAAAAAAGCTGCCCAAAATGGGCAGCTTTTTTATGGAAATCTTTTTTTGTTACTTCAGTTTTTTCTTGACTTCAACTTCCTGGAATCCTTCTATGATATCTCCCTCAACCAGGTCATTGTAATTTGTCACCTGAATACCGCAATCATATCCTTTAGAAACTTCTTTTACATCGTCTTTAAATCGTTTTAGCGATGATAAAGTTCCGGTGTGAATAACAACACCTTCGCGAATCAAACGAATGCCTGTGTTTCTGATGATTTTTCCGCTGGTTACCATACATCCTGCGATAGTACCAATTTTTGAAATTTTGAAAGTCTCCCTGACTTCTGCCGTTCCGGTAATTTCTTCCCTGAATACAGGTGAAAGCATACCTTCCATAGCATCTTTCAGGTCATTGATGGCATCATAGATGATGGAATATAGCCTGATATCGATTTCTTCCTTATCGGCAATTTGACGTGCGTTACCCATTGGTCTAACGTTAAATCCAATAATAATCGCATCTGATGCAGAAGCCAACAACACATCACTTTCAGTAATGGGTCCTACTGCCCTGTGGATGATATTGATTTGTATTTCTTCTGAGGACAACTTCTGGAATGAGTCTGTCAATGCCTCAACTGAACCGTCAACGTCTGCCTTAAGTATGATGTTAAGTTCTTTGAAGTCTCCAAGTGCAATTCGCCTTCCGATTTCATCGAGTGTAATGTGGCGTTGTGTTCTAACAGATTGCTCTCTCTGAAGTTGTGTGCGTTTGGTTGCAATTGTTTTGGCTTCCCTTTCGTCTTCATAGACGGCAAATTTATCACCGGCTTGTGGCGCACCATCCAGACCCAAAATGGATACCGGGGTTGCAGGACCGGCAGTTTTGATATTGTGCCCTCTTTCATCGTGCATGGCCTTAACTTTTCCGCTATGTTGTCCGGCAAGAACATAGTCGCCAATTTTCAAGGTGCCTGATTGCACCAAAATTGTCGAAACATAACCTCTTCCTTTGTCAAGAAATGCTTCTACAACGGTTCCTACAGCAGGTTTGTTTGGGTTTGCAGTTAATTCAAGTAATTCTGCTTCAAGCAATACTTTTTCAAGCAATTCATTGACTCCTTGTCCTGTTTTAGCAGAAATGTCGTGTGACTGGATTTTTCCACCCCAGTCTTCAACAAGGAGATTCATACCTGCTAGTTTTTCTTTGATTTTTTCTGGATTTGCTTCCGGCCTGTCAATTTTGTTGATGGCAAACACAATGGGAACCCCTGCTGCCTGAGCATGGGAAATGGCTTCTTTGGTTTGCGGCATTACATCATCATCTGCGGCAACGACAATAATTGCAAGGTCAGTTACTTTAGCTCCTCTGGCACGCATTGCGGTAAACGCTTCGTGACCCGGGGTATCAAGAAATGTTATTTTTTGGCCGTTTTCAAGTTGTACGGCATAAGCACCAATGTGTTGGGTAATCCCTCCTGATTCACCGGCTATTACATTTTCCTGACGAATGTGATCCAGTAAAGATGTTTTACCGTGATCTACGTGTCCCATCACTGTAACTATGGGCGCGCGTGGCTCCAGAGTATCCGGGTCTTCTTCAACCTGAACAACTGAATCATCTGAATCGGCTGTGACAAATTTGACTTCAAACCCAAATTCATCAGCAACTATTGATAAAGTTTCTGCATCGAGTCTTTGGTTCATGGTCACCATTAAACCAAGGGTCATACAGGCTGAAATAATATTTGTCACAGGAACATTCATCAATGTGGAAAGTTCGTTTACAGTAACAAACTCTGTTACCTGAAGTACTTTACTTTGTGCGTCCTGATTGGCTAGTTCATCTTCGGTTTTTTGACGGTGGGTATCCCTTTTGTCCCGTCTGTATTTTGCAGCCCTTCCTTTTGAAGATTTGCCCTGAAGCTTTTCAAGGGTTTCCTTGATTTGCTTTTGCACATCTTCCTCACTGGGTTCTTCTTTTATTGTTGAATGTCTTCCCTTTCCTTTTACAGGTTTACCTTTTGAAGGGCCTCCTTGGGATACTGCACCTTTTATGGGATCTTTACTTATTCTTTTTCGTTTGCCACGGTTGTCTTTTGGTGCACCTGCTGCAGGTTTCTTGTCAGCTTCAGGTTTTTTCTTTGCTTTCTTGAACTGTTCTAGGTCTATGGTTTGCCCGGTAAAGTTTGGTCCATCCAGTTTTTTGTACTGGGTGGTTTGAATTTTTGACTCCTCCTTGGTTTCTTCAGGCTGCTTTTCCTCTTTTTCAACTTCCTTTTTGGGTTGAGGTTTTTCTTTTTCTTCTGCAACCTCTTTCTTAGGGGCTTCCTTTACAACTTCTTCGGCTGCTTCAGGTTTTGGTTTTTCTTCAACTTTGGGTTCTTCTTTTTTGGGTTCGGGCTTTTTGGTGTCCAAATCAATCTTTCCAACAGTTTTTGGACCTTCTAGCTTGGTTTGCGCTTTTACAACTTCCCGCTCTCTGGCATCAGATTGTTTTTGCTTTTCTTCAAACTCCTTTTCCCTGGCTACGCGCAGTTCTTCCTTTTCCTTTTTGATTTCTTCGCTAACTTCTTTTGAGGCTACCTTTTTTGATTTGTCTGTTTGAAATTCTTCAGACAGAATCTGATAGATTTCCTCAGAAATCTTGGTAGTGGGGCGCGCCTCAATCTCGTGGCCTTTGGTTTTTAGATAGTCCATGGCACGATCCATCGAGATGTTGAATTCGCGTAATACTTTGCTTAGCCTCATTGTGTTTACTTCACCCATAAAGTGTTTTCCTTGTTTTTTCTATGTTAAGAATTGATTTTTATTCAAATTCTTGTTTTAATATGTTGATCACCTCCCTGATTGTTTCTTCTTCAAGGTCTGTTCTTTTTACTAAATCTTCGATGTCGTTTTCTAGGATTTGTTTGGCGGTGTCAAGCCCAATTCTTGAAAACTCTTCAATAATCCAAGATTCTATTTCATCTGAAAACTCGCTCAATTCAACGTCTTCTTCTTCTTCAACCCCTTCCCTGATCACATCGATTTCATAACCGGTCAGTTGTCCCGCAAGCCTGATGTTGTGACCACCGCGACCAATTGCTTTGGAAACCTCTTCGAGCTTTAAAGTGACTTCAGCGTGCTTGGTTTCCTCGTTGATGGAAATGGAGGTTATTTTTGCCGGGCTTAAAGCACGGGAGATAAAAAGGTTTGTATTGGTTGTATAGTTAATCACATCAATGTTTTCATTGCCAAGCTCCCTTACAATTCCGTGGATTCTTGACCCTTTCATGCCCACACAGGCCCCCACGGGGTCTATTCTGTCATCATAGGAATCTACAGCAACTTTAGCCTTTTCACCCGGTATCCTCACTACTTTTTTAACGGTAATCAATCCGTCAAAAACTTCAGGGATTTCCTGCTCAAATAACTTTTCAAGAAATTTGTTGCTGGTTCTTGACATAATGATGGTGGGCTTGTTTCCTTTAAGCTCCACACTTTCAATAATTCCCCTTACATTGTCCCCTTTTCTGAAAAAGTCTGATGGGATTTGTTTTTCTTTCGGAAGGATGATTTCATTTCCTTCATCATCAAGCAAAATTACTGCTTTATGGCGAATGTGGTGCACCTCTGCTGTGTACATATCGCCTTCTAAATCCTTAAACTGCTTGTAGATATTGGTATTGTCGTGTTCGTGTATTTTTGAAATCAGGTTTTGGCGCAAAGCAAGGATTGCCCTTCTGCCCAAGTCAACCAATTTTACTTCTTCCGGCACATCTTCACCCACTTCAAAATCGGGCTCTATTTTTCTGGCATCGCTTAAGGAAATTTCATGATTTGGGTTTTCTACTTCACCGTCGGCCACTACTACCCTGTTTCTCCATATTTCCAAATCCCCTTTGTCTGGGTTAATGATGATGTCAAAATTGTCATCGTCGCCAAATTTCTTTTTCAAAGTGGCTCTAAATACGTCTTCAAGTATGGCCATAAGGGTGACCCTGTCGATAAATTTGTCATCCTTAAATTCTGAAAAAGATTCAATTAATGCGATATTTTCCATATCATTTTTTAGTTAAATATTATTTTTACTCTACTTTCTTTTATGTTGTCAAAATCGATGTTTGCCGATTTATCAACCGTTATTTTTCCTTTTCCAACAGGCTTGGGTTCCCTGGATTTCCAGATTAATTGAATGCCTGTGTCTGTAACCTCGGTTAGCTCACCCTCCAGTGTTTGACCATCTATGATCTTTACTTCTAGTGTTTTCCCAATGTTTTTAAAATACTGCCTGGGCATTACCAGAGGTGATGTAGCTCCGGCAGAGGCCACTTCAAGGGAGAAGTCAAGTTCATCCCTGTCTATGTTGTGCTCTATGGCGCGGCTCACAAAAACACAGTCACTCACGCTAACGCCTTCATCTCCGTCAATAATCACCTTGATACTGTTGCTTGAGTCAATTTGAAGGTCAATCAGAAACAACTTTTGGTTTTCTTCGAGTGCTTTTGCAAGAAGGCCCTCAACTTTTTCTTTCAGCATATAATTCTATAAAAAGAGGGGACTTACCGTCCCCTCACCTAACACCTTGTTTTTCAATGGCGCAAATATATGAATTAATTCTCATTTAAAAAAAGGGAAGGAAGTAGATTTTTTTTTGTACTTTAACTTAAAATTTTTGTACACTCAAATCAACCCAATCAATGAAAAAAATCCTTGTTCCCACTGACTTTTCAAAGCAAGCTGAAAACGCCCTTAAAGTAGCAGCACAACTTGCCAAAAAACACAAAAGCGAAATCTATTTACTTCACATGCTTGAGTTGCCACTCGGACTGGTAGATCAGGCCAATACCGGCGGCAGCAGTCTGCCTGAATCATTGTTTTTCATGAAGCTTGCCCATAAAAGGTTTGAAGAAGTTTTAAGCTCTGATTATTTAAAAGGCATTAAAGTATATGAAACCGTGTTGTTCCAAAATACCTTTGAAGGCATCACTGAAGTTGGTGAGAAAAACAAAGTTGACCTCATCATTATGGGCTCTCACGGCGCCAGTGGCTTTAAAGAAATGTTTATTGGAAGCAATACCGAAAAAGTGGTGAGAACTTCCACAATCCCGGTTTTGGTCATTAAAAATGAAAACGAAAAGTTTGCTGTGAAAAACTTTGTGTTTGCATCAGATTTTTCTTCAGAATGTAAAAAGCCGTTTCAAGAAGCCGTCAAATTTGCTGAATCAGTAAAAGCTAAAATCCATTTGGTTTTTATCAATACGGCCACCAACTTTTTGACCACCGATGAAGCTAACCGGGTGATGGAAAAATTCCTGAATGGAATGGATGTCAAGAATTACACCTTGAATATTTACAACGACAATTCTGTGGAAAAAGGAGTACTTAATTTTGCACAACACATCAATGCCGACTTGATTGGTATGGCCACCCACGGCCGGAAAGGGTTGTCTCATTTCTTTAACGGCAGTGTGAGTGAAGACCTGGTCAATCATGCAAACAGGCCGGTAATCACGTTTAAAATCTAGCTTTTAGTACTACAACAAAAACAAAATAACCGATTAGAAAACTCTAATCGGTTTTTTTGTTCGTTCAGTAGGGCTTCCCGTTTCCCGACAGCTATCGGTATTGCATCGCGTGGGAGATAATTTTTCACGGTTGTATGCTATTAACTATTTAAAATTATCGCAACAACACATTTGACACATTGCTGCATAGGCAATATTCACACCATTATAATGGTGGTTTTTTAAATTGACTTCACCACTATAGTGGTATGTTTTTATATTAAAAGGACAATTTTAAAAACAAAATATATTTGTTTTTTACCATTATAGTGGTATATTTGATTAGATAATTTACCATTATAGTGGTAATATTTTATAAAAATGTTACACTATATCCGTATGAAAAAAAAATCTTAAACCTTTAAAAATGAAAGATCCAAAACAAAAATTAGTCATTGAGCATTTGGATGCAAAACTTCAGAAGTTTACTCCTTTACTACATAATCCCGCCCCGGAAGAAGGATGGATCAATACTGTGCGGACAGCACTTAAAATGTCATACCGACAGTTTGGAAAACGATTGGGAAAAAGCAATAATGCAACAAAAAGTATAGAGAAACGGGAAAAAGAAAAAAGCATTACTCTTAAAAGTTTGGAAGAAGCAGGCCGTGCTTTGAACATGAAACTCGTATATGGTTTTGTTCCTGTCGACAGTTCGCTTGAAAAAATGATTGAAAACAGAGCCAGGGAGCTTGCTTTGGAAATTGTCAAAACAACTTCCAACACGATGGCATTGGAAGACCAGAAGAATACTGACAAACGCCTTAAAAAAGCAGTTGAAGACAAGGCAAAACAATTGGTTTATGAAATGCCGCGACACTTATGGGATTAGATTTAAATTACAATAACAAACAAACACCGTTAGATGAGGACGAGAAAGAAGGGTTGCTTATTGCTACCATAACAACACGGGAAGAACTTGATGAATTTGAGCAGTTGAATATTGAAAAGGCCATTGAATATTATTTGCTTCGGCGTAATTTCAAGAAAGAGGATATCCTCTCTGAAAAATTCACCTTTGAAGTTCATAAACGGATGCTGGACGATGTATGGGAATGGGCAGGAAAAATAAGAAAAAGCAACAAAAACCTTGGGGTGGATAAATTTCAAATCCCTTCTCTTTTAAGACAGCTTATTGAAAATTGTCGCTATTGGATTGAGAACAAAACGTTCCCTGAAGAAGAAATAGCCATCCGGTTTAAACATGAAATAGTATCCATTCACGTGTTCCCTAATGGGAATGGACGGCATTCCCGACTGATGGCAGATATTATGATGAAGCATATTTTCAAGAAACCTATTTTTTCGTGGGGACATAGGGACTTGATATATCAAAGCAAAGTCCGTGATGAATATATCAAGGCATTGCGTGAAGCTGACAAAGGCGATCTCACCAACCTTATTAAGTTTTCAGGGTCGTGAATATGGCACAGGAGGGAGGTTATATGGTTTTTATCTGTACTTTCAAGAATTTATACTATCCACTTTCATAAATTGCTTATACATCTCCATACCAAACTCGCTTTGCAGCTCCTTGCCGCCGAACTTGTATTGGCACCCCCTGTTTTTTACCGCTACAGGAGCGGGTTTTTCTTATTTTCAATTTGAGCCCTTTCTAAGGATTTCTTCAATCTTCTTTAAGATTCGTTCTTCAAACTTTCTCTTTTGTTCTTTGTTTTCAGATCGATTAAAATCATGGTTAATATCTCTCCAATTAACAAGTTTAAGCCCATCGTTAACACTAACAAAAGCAAATTTAGTTTTTCCCTTTTCAAAAGATCGTGTCCAAGTATATATTATTTGATTTTCTTCTGTATAATAAAAGTAAAATTTATACCAATGTGCAGGATTTTTAGTTTGCTCATCAGAAAGATCAACAAATATTTTATTATCAATAGTCACTTTAGGAACTATATAATCAGGATATTTCTGCTTAAAAGTTTCTATGGCATTTTTTACATCTTCTTCCTGATAATTTAATTCATAAATTTCTGCATAAGGATAACTTCCCGCAACAAAATAATCGCAGGATAGTAAACAGAAAAGAATTAAACCAATACTTGACGATTTTAAATATTTTATTTTTTCATAAATCTGTTATCATTAATCTATACTTGGTTTATTTGTTACTCCCGCTGCGCAAAGTCTCCCGACTTTGAGCGCACTTACCTCAGCAAAAAAGCCAGACCCTTGTCCACACACAGCAACCACCACAAATACACTTTTTTTAAAAATTCAACTACTTACATTCTGTCTCCTGACACAACACCTATGTCTGTAAATACCGATTAAATGACGATGGCTTTAAAACGTCAATCACTGGATTGTCAGCTATTTCAACATTACTTAATACCCCCTTATTCCCCGAATCGTTTGAGGCACTTGAATAAATATAGTCAGTGGCATGTTCAACTATTCCGGCCCTAACAGGGTTTAAATGAATATAATCCAATTTTGACCATAAAAACTTCAAGAAAAAACCTCTTCAGCGTGATTGCCATATTGCCAGAATTGATAATTTTTGTTTCTGGAATGTGTCTCAGTAGCTTTTTAAATCGTTCCAACATCCATTCCCGTCTGCTCTCAGGTGCTGTTTGAATCTATTTCAATATCGTTCTGGCAGTAAACTTTTTAAAATCCCTGATCAGGTCTGACAAATTATTGTTTTGTGACTGCACAACCATGTGGATGTGGTTACTCATAATCACATAGCCAAAGACAACCAAGCCTTTGTTTTTGATTGAATAATCCAATGCATCTATAACACAATCTTTATAAATCCTTCGTGCAAAAACATCTATCCAGTCAACCACAGTGGTGGTAATAAAATGAGGGGCCGATTGATCCCTGATGACATATCCTTCTTTCATAAGAAAAATTATTTACCATAAATTTAATAAAAAAAGGTTATGATTTGTAACTGGCTGTGAGTATATGTTTTAAAGAATGTAAGAAAAATATTAGGTTTATAAAGTGCAGGAATAGCATCAGGAGATGCTTAAAGTATTTTGGAAGGTTAATTAAAATTGTGAAGGCGCAAAGTCATGAGACTTTGCGCAGCGGGAAAAATTCCTGAATGGAATGGATGTCAAGAATTACACCTTGAATATTTACAACGACAATTCTGTGGAAAAAGGAGTACTTAATTTTGCACAACACATCAATGCCGACTTGATTGGTATGGCCACCCACGGCCGGAAAGGGTTGTCTCATTTCTTTAACGGCAGTGTGAGTGAAGACCTGGTCAATCATGCAAACAGGCCGGTAATCACGTTTAAAATCTAGCTTTTAGTACTACAACAAAAACAAAAAAACCGATTAGAAAACTCTAATCGGTTTTTTTAAGTTGGCTCACTAGGGCTTCCCGATAGCCATCGGGACAGGCTTCTCGCCCAATTCATTTCCCACTTTTCCAAAAAAAAAAAGCCAACCCGTTTTGGAGTTGACTTCTTTTGTTGGCTCACTAGGGCTCGAACCTAGACTCTTCTGGACCAAAACCAGACGTGTTGCCAGTTACACCATGAGCCAGTGCTTTTTAGCGGTTGCAAATTTATAACAAAGTTTTTCTTCTACAAACTATTTAATAAAAAAATACTTGCCTAAAAATAAAAAGGGCAAAATTGTGTTTATTAACACTATAGGCAAAATAAGAATTTTATACGTAAATTCGCCCCTTTAAACCCCCTTTGGATGAAAGAATTTGACTTTAAAAAATGGAATTTAATTTCAGGCTGGTGTGTATTTTTAATTGCTTTGACCACTTATTGGCTTACCGTTGAACCCACCGCAAGTTTCTGGGATCCGGGCCAGTTTATCACAACTTCATCCAATCTTGAAGTGGGCCACCCTCCCGGGGCTCCCCTTTACCAAATGATAGGCGCTGTTTTTGCCACTTTCGCCGGTGATGTCACCCAAATTGCCTTAATGGTCAATATGATGTCTGTTTTTGCCAGTGCCTTTACCATACTTTTTATGTTTTGGTCGTTGACACTTTTGCTTCAAAAAATTATTTCCAAAAATGAACCCCTCGACACAAACAAACAAATATTAATACTTGGAAGTGCCGCTGTAGGCTCCCTTGCGTTTACTTATACTGACAGTTTCTGGTTTAGTGCTGTTGAAGCCGAAGTGTATGCTATGGCCTCATTAATAATGGCCGTTCTGTTATACCTGGGCTTGCGCTGGGAAAAAGAAATGAACACCCCCCGGGGCGACCGCTGGTTGATATTGATTGCTTTTGTCGCAGGTTTGTCCTTTGGTGTCCATATTATGGGGCTACTGGTTATTCCGGCTGTTTGTTTGATATATTATTTTAAAAACTACCCAAAAATAACCCCAAAGACTTTTATCATAGCAAATGCTGTGGCAGTGGGCGTTCTCTTGTTTGTCTATGTGTTCATGATACCCATGACCATGCGGTTTTTCTCTGCTTCAGAATTGTTTTTTGTCAATTCCATAGGTTTGCCGTTTGATTCCGGTACCATTATCGCCAGCTTGGCGATGATTGCATTATTCTATTTTGCAATCAGCTATACACGTAAAAAAGGCCTCGTAAAGCTAAACACCCTTGCGCTTTCCTTGCTGTTTATTTTTATTGGCTTTTCCTGTTACTTGATGCTACCCATAAGGGCCAATGCCGGAACGACTATCAATCAAAACCGACCCAGTGATGCACTTGAACTTTTGGCATATTATGGCAGGGAACAATATGGGGACAATAGTTTGCTCTATGATGCACAGTTTACTGAGCTTTACGCCAATCTCGACAGGAACAATCCTTACAAAGACGATAAACCAAATTATGAACGGGATGAGCAAACAGGGAAGTATGTGATCGTGAATAATTATAAAAATGCCAGGCCTAATTATGATGATGCACACAAAACATTTCTTCCAAGAATGTGGAGCCACGAGCACGCTGCCAATTACCTGGGCCTTGTTGGGGGGATCGATTTTGAGGTGAAGCGCCAATTCAGAAGTCAGGAAGCTCTGATGAATGAAGTAGCCATGTTTAAACAGCGTTACAACCGCGGAGAAATTGACAGTGATGACTACCATAGTTTTTTAAGGCAATTCAGTGAATACCTGGATATCCAAAAGCCCTCATTTGCACAAAACCTGCGCTATATGACTGAATACCAGTTTGGTTATATGTACTTCAGGTATTTCATGTGGAACTTTGCCGGAAGGCAAAATGACATTCAGGGAAGAAATGATATCTTTAACGGAAACTGGATTAGCGGTATCAAATTTGTCGATGAATTAAGGCTTGGCCCCCAGTCCAACCTTCCAAACGACTTTAAAAACAACAAAGGACGAAACACTTATTATTTCCTTCCACTGATTCTCGGCTTGCTGGGATTGGTTTTTCATTGCAACAAAGACAATAAAAGCTGGTGGGTATTGATGGTGTTTTTCCTCTTTACGGGGCTGGCATTAAAAGTCTATCTCAACGAAAGGCCGTTTGAACCCCGCGAGCGCGACTATGCACTGGTGGGCTCTTTTTACGTGTTTGCCATGTGGATAGGCTTTGGGGTGTATGCTTTGTTTGACATCATCAAAAGCTACATCAAACCTAAAATTGCCGTGCCACTGGTGATTGGGGTTGGCCTGCTGGCAGCACCCATTCTCCTGGCTTCCCAAAACTGGGACGACCATGACCGGTCCAATCGTTATACAGCCACTGCAATGGGTAAAAAATACCTTGATTCTGTGGATCCCAATGGCATCATTTTCACTATTGGTGATAACGATACTTTTGCTGTTTGGTATGCTATAGGGGTTGAGCAATACCGTCGCGATGTCAGGCCTGTAAACACCAGTTTATTCAATACCGATTGGTATATCAACGACATGAAAAAAGCGGCTTTTGACAGTGACCCCATTCCCTCTCAGCTCACTCATGAGCAATACCGTTATGGAACCAGGGATTATATCATAAAACACCCACAAATTGAAACAGACGACACCTTGACCATCAACCGGTGGATGGACTGGGTTGGAAGTGACGACCACAGACTAACTGTTGAATTGCAAAGCGGGCAAAGCCTTCATACATTTCCATCAAAAAACATCCGGATCCCGGTGGACAGGGAAGCTGTATTACGCAATGGTATTGTAGCCGAAAAAGACGCCCACCTCATAGTTGATTATATTGATGTAAACATCACGTCAGACGTCCTCTATAAAAATAGAATATTGATGCTTGACATTATTGCCAATAACAACTGGGAGCGCCCCATCTATTTTACTGGAGGGGCTTTTGGCGATGAAGATTATTTGTGGATGAAAGATTACCTTCAATTGGACGGTATGGCATACAAACTGGTGCCCATCAAAACCCCCGTTGACCGCAGAAACCCATTGGATATGGGAAGGATTGACAGTGATAAAATGTATGACATCGTTATGGGCTGGGATTGGGGCAACTCAGGAAGTCATGATATCTACCACGACCCGGAAACAAGAAAAAATTCTATTAGCTATAGAAGTAACCTCGCACGCCTTGCCGAGCAGCTTATTATGGAAGGTGAACTGGAAAAAGCCGAAAATATACTAGACCTGGTAATGGAAAACTTGCCGGTTAAATTTTACGGTTATTATACGTTACTCGAGCCATATATAACCGGTTACTTTGAAGTTGGCCAAGACCAAAAAGCAATTGATTTGTACAAGGAAGTTGTGATCACATATCAAGAAAGGCTGGATTATTATTCCCAATTCAAATACTCGCTTCAGCAACGCCATTTTGAAATCATTATGATGGATATTGAGCGCTACAGAAGCCTTGTGGGCACTTTGGTTTATGGCAGCGATGAAGAGCTGCTCAAAACTGAGGCAGAAACCTTCAATACTTATTTGAGGAAATTCCAGCACTTTTATGCCTCTGAAATCGAAGACGAAACATTTGAGGAAGACGACTTTGAAGACACCTTGGACTGGGACTCTATGGATGAAGAAACGCTTATGAGAATGATTGACTCACTGGAAAGGGTTTTGAACCAAAACCAGTAAGCCGTGAAATGCCCATTAACAAATACTTCAAACCATCAGATGATGAGTATCAAGGGCATTCCACCTGCCGGCAAGGCAGGTTTACGAGAAATTAATATTAGGTCTAATTATTAACAAGATTAACTAAGTTGAACCTAAAGGTTTCCCGCCTGCGCGGGAATGAGAGATGAAAAAATATGTGGTCAAGATTCCGTTTTTTATTAAGTTTCTTTACCCCAAACGCTTGTGGCACTTTTCGCGTAAGCAGAAAACCATTTATCTGACCTTTGATGACGGACCAATTCCTGAGGTTACCCCTTGGGTGTTGCAGCAATTGCATCAACACAACGCAAAGGCTACCTTCTTTTGTATAGGCGCAAACATTGAAAAACATCCTGATATTTTTAAACAGATTAAAACCCATGGCCATAGCGCGGGCAACCATACTTTTAACCATCTCAATGCTTCAAAAACTTCAATCACAGCTTATATTGAAAACATTGAACGGGCAGCAAAATATTTTGATAAACCCTCCCTTTTTAGGCCGCCTTACGGCCAGCTGGATACCGCTAAAGCGAAAGCACTTTTAAAAAAAGGGTATAAAATCGTGATGTGGGATGTGTTGAGTGCAGATTTTGACCGGGAACTTTCACCGGAACAATGTTTGAAAAATGTCATTGATAACGCAAAAAACGGAAGTATCATCATTTTTCACGATAGCCTGAAAGCTGAAAAAAACCTGAGGTATGCCTTACCTAAAGCATTGGGTTACTTTTCAGAAAAAGGATATGAATTTAAGGCAATCGATTAGATGTATTCGTTAACAAGGCCAATGAGCGTATTGGCATCCTGCTCACCGCTTTGACGCCATTTCATCTCTCCGTCCTTATAAATCATTAATGTGGGAAGCCCTTTGATTCTCAAAGCCTCGGCAAGGTCTTTGTTTTTATCTACATCAATTTTAATCACTTTGGCCTTGTCACCCAATGCTGCAGCTACATCCCTTAATACGGGGTGCATGGCTGTGGATGGCTCATTCCATTCTGTATAAAAATCAAGTAACACGGGAACCGGGGCACTTATCAATTCACCAAATTTAGACATAGTACTACCTATTTAGTTATACAAATATAGTATTTATGGTGAAATGTGGTTATTTTTAAGTAAAAATTAAGGGTTTGTTATTTCATATTCATATTTACGGCAAAGATTGCTAATTGTGGACTTGAAACTGTGGCATTGCCAGTTAATCGTTGACCCCAAATTTCAATGTATTCTCCGGGGGCTAATTCTACAGTTCCGGATATGGATAAACTGATGATTTCTGATCCCGCACCAAAACCAGCTGGTGTGCGAACCACTGTATTTGTTGGCACTAAGGTTTCTGTTCCATTTTTCCTGAAGAAAAATGAGAAAAAAAGATTTGTTGTACTGGACGAATTTGCTCTAACTGCTAAAGTTGCATTAACTTGAAAAGTTTGTGTTCTTCTTCCTTGATAGGTTAGACGGTTATTTGCCGGGGATGTAACGCGAAAATTATTTGGGGCAAGAGTTGTTGTATTACTATTTAGATTAAAAGGTTCATTGAGTGAGGTTGGAATATTTTGGGCAAATCCAGTCGCTAGAGCTCCATTAAAATAAATATTTCCGGTAGCTTCATTATCAGATTCACGTGGGATCCCCGGAGCATTTACAACCCAATTATTATTAAAATTAAATCCGGGATAAGCTGTAGTGTATCTGTTTACATAAGTACCTGCCCCTGTAAATAACGTACTTAAAAGAATTCCTTCCCCAACAGTGGGGTTTGAAGCAACATTAAAACCCGTAGCCCCGCCAGGGACAGTACTGAATCCACTTACTTTCTGAACCAAGTCAAAAGTTCCTGTCAAAGTTTCAAAGCTGCCTCCATTATCCCCAAACCATGCTTGATTGCTTAACAAAAGAGTGCCAATGTTGTTATACACAATTCCGGCCGTATTATTTGAAAATTGGACGATATTGGAAAAGAAGAGGGCCAATCCAGACAAAGTACCCACACTACTGAAATTGGCAACTATAGTGTTTTGAAGCAAAAGCCTTTGCCCGGTTGCTCCTGTAATATTAAACGCAGAACTAGCACCGCCACCTCCCAGTAATGTCAATTGTTTGATACTTCCTCCCGTACTTCCGGAAAAAATTGGACCCCCGGCTCTAATCAATCTGTCCTCATTGGCATCCATACCTGCTACATAAGCATTATTTAAATGAATGGTATTTGCTCCAAGATTGATTGTGCCATTTATTTCATAAAAAGTATTGGTGTCTAAAGTGATTACACCTCCTGCCGGTGCCGGAAAATCAGCAAGCTCTTTGACCAAAACAAAATTATCCCTCAAATCTCTTGAAGAATTTATCCTGATCCAAATAGTATTTGGCTCATCATAATAGTAATAAGCCCTTTCATCTGTATCAAAAACCATCAAACTGTTTGCAGGGGTAGCAATTGCTGTTCGGTCTGCCGTTGTCATTCTCGGGATTAATATTCCTTGTGAATCAGAACTTATATCAAGCATTGAGGATGCATGAGGATCAGTGTTTCCAATTCCAACTTGTGCTGATGATTTGAAAACAAAAAAACATAAAATAAAATAGAGTGAAAAGGCTCGGGCTAAATTGAAAGTAGCAAAAGGTTTCATTTGGATTGGGTTTTGGAGACTACTTACAAAAGTATGCGTTTCATCGAAAAAAATAAAAAGTTTAACATAGTTTTCAAAACTTTAACTATGTGCTTCTCACAAATTTCAGACGTATTGTCCAAAAACCAAATCCAGCTGTTTTATATCAACTGCCCATAAAGTTCATTTTATATTTCAAAGGTAACATCCATAAATTCTTTTGGATTAAACACAGTATTAGACGCTTAGGATTATTGAGCATTAATAAAAGAACAAAAGTCTTTAATCAAAAGCCCCTATTTAGCGATTGGGAATCTCATCAGTAGAAAACTTGAATAACCGATTGGATTCTTCCTCTTTGAATTTGGTCACCAAATCCAATGCTTCGGGAATCACATCACTGCAAATCACGATCAAAGAGCCTTTTTTGGCATTTTTGATGGCATGGGTAATGGCTTCCTTTTCTGAAGGAATAATCGTTGTTTTCTTGTTTAATCCTGCTTTTTTAATGCCTTCGTCCAGCATTTGAATGATTTCGGTTTCGGTTCTGCCCCTTAGGTGCTTGTCTTGCCTGATGATGATTTCGTCAAACATTTCGGCGGCTACTGCTCCCAGTTCCTGGGTGTCTTCATCTCTTCTATCACCCACTCCGGCAATGATACCTATTTTCTCTGTGGCATCCATTTTTTGAATCATATCCTGCAAGGCTCGCAAACCGGCTGGATTGTGTGCATAATCCAGCAACACCTGGAAGTTTTCAAAATTAAAAAGGTTTAACCTTCCCGGGGTCTGGCCGGGTGAAGGAATAAAGGTCTCCAAAGATACTTTGATGTCTTCAATGCTAAACCCTCTCAAATAAGCCGTTAGCACGGCAGGCAGTACATTCTGAATCATAAATGTGGCTTTGCCTCCAAACGTCAACGGGACATTCACTGCCTTGATAACGCGAATTTTCCACTCGCCCCTGCAAATGGTGATAAATCCGTTTTCATAAACAGCTGAAATTCCACCAACCTTGGCCATGGATTTGATATGCGGATTGTTTTCATCCATAGAAAACAGCGCTACATTACACTCCACGCTTTTGCGCATAGCGTAAACGAGTTCATCATCAGCATTTAAAATGGCATAGCCGTCTTTGTGCACCGTTTCAGGAATGACTCCTTTAACTTTGGCAAGCTGCTCAATGGTGTGAATGCCTTTCAGTCCCAAATGGTCGGCAGCGACGTTGGTCACAATCCCGATATCACAGTTGTGAAATCCGAGACCGGCCCTTAACAGTCCGCCTCTGGCACATTCCAAAACAGCAAAGTTTACTGTTGGGTCTTTCAACACAAATTCTGAACTGGCAGGCCCGGTACAATCGCCTTTCATCAGCATCCGGTTTTGAATATACACCCCATCACTGGTGGTATAGCCCACTTTAAAGCCTTTCATTTTTGCCATATGGGCAATGAGGCGTGTGGTGGTGGTTTTTCCATTGGTGCCGGTTACGGCCACAATGGGGATTCTACTAGTGCTTCCGGGCGGGAATAACATATCAATCACATCGGCTGCCACATTTCGCGGAAGCCCTTCAGAAGGAGCCAAATGCATTCTAAAGCCGGGTCCGGCGTTGACCTCCAGTACGGCTCCACCTGTTTCTTCCAGTGGTTTGCTGATGTCTGTGGTCATCACATCAATCCCGCAAATATCGAGGTCGATGATTTTTGAAATGCGCTCTGCCATAAACACATTGGCGGGGTGAACGATGTCTGTCACATCCTCTGAGGTACCTCCTGTACTTAGGTTTGCCGTATCTTTTAAAATAACGCGTTCCCCTTCTTTGGGAACTGTATCCAGTGTATATCCATACGAAGCGATGATGCTTTTGGTCAAATCATTGACAGTGATTTGGGTGAGCACTTTTTCGTGTCCATAACCGCGTCTGGGGTCACTGTTTACTTGATCGATGAGTTGTTGCAGTGTTGATTTCCCGTCTCCAACTACATGTGCCGGGGTTCTCTTTGCAGCAGCAACCAATCTGTTATTTATCACGAGTATGCGGTAATCTTCACCGGTAATGAATTTCTCTACAATAACCGAACGTGAAACTTCCTTGGCGGCCCTAAAGCCTTCCAGTGCCTCTTCCCAACTGTTGATATCAACGGTAATTCCCCTGCCGTGATTGCCGTCGATGGGTTTGGTGACTAAGGGATAGCCCACATAATCAACGGCTTCACGCAAACCGGCCTCTGTGCGGATGATTTCGCCCTTAGGCACCTGCACCTCTGCTTGTTCCAAAAGGAATTTGGTGTCTTCTTTATCACAAGCGAGTTCGACACCAATACTGCTGGTTTGACTCGTTACTGTGGCTTGTATTTTCTTTTGGTTGGCACCGTAGCCCAATTGGCACAGCGAATATTTATTCAACCGTATCCACGGAATCCCACGACTGGCGGCCTCTTCTACGATAGAGCCGGTGCTGGGTCCCAAACGCTCTGCTTCCCTGATTTCGCGCATTTCCTGTATATCAGCATCCAAATCATAGTCTTCCCCGGAAATCAATGCTTCACAAATTCTTACGGAAGCTTTCGCTGCAAAGCGGCCCACTTTTTCTTCCATATAGGCAAAAACCACATTGTAAACACCTTCTTCACCATACCCACGTGTTCTTCCGAAACCCACATCCATTCCGGCAAGGGTTTGGATTTCCAATGCGATATGCTCAATGACATGACCCATCCACGTGCCTTCATCCACACGCTGAAAAAATCCCCCGGCCGTCCCCACAGAGCAACGATGTTCATACATAGTGGGAAACATTTTTTCCAGCCGCTCCCGGAATCCGGGTATGGCATTGGTGGGTTTTTGCTCCATATCTTCCAGGTCAAGGACCATAACAATCAACTTGTGACGCCTGACCGACCAGTAATTGGGACCGCGCATCGCATTAATTTCTCTTATTCTCATATAGGGTCGTAATTTTAATTTGTGAAAAAAAATGGCAAACAACTCAATTGTGTTTGAAACCGATTAAATATAAGTTAATTTTGCAAACTATTTAAATATATTTTTATGATTAATGGAACTCTTATCCCCATAGGAGGAAATGAAGACAAAGGTTTTCATAATGAAGACCGTTTTAGTCTTGATTTTATAAGCGAAGGAATTTTAGCGCGGGTTCTGAATGAAAGCGGCGGGAAAAATGCCCGGATTTTAGTAATCACTACTGCATCGGGTGTACCCAAGGAAGTGGGCAAAAACTATGTAGAGGCTTTTAAAAAATTAGGCTGCACCGAAGTAACCCCACTCTATATCAATTCCAAGGAAATGGCTGATGAACCTGCAACAATTAACTTGTTGAAGGCTTGTGATTGTGTGCTGTTTTCCGGCGGAAACCAGTCGAAAATCACAAAATTCATAAGAAATACTTCTTTTCATAAATTACTAAAGGAAAGGTACCACAACGACAAGTTCGTAATTGCCGGTACCAGTGCGGGGGCTATGTGCATGGCCAAAGAGATGATCGCCGGTGGCAGTAGCACCGAGTCCTTTTTTAAAGGAGCCATCAAGATGAAAAAAGGGATGAACCTCATTCCCGAACTCATCATCGACACCCATTTTATCCAGCGCGGCCGGTTTGGCCGTTTGTCTGAAGCAGTTGCACGATTCCCACACCGCATTGGGATTGGCTTGGCAGAAGACACCGGATTAATCATCAAAGAAGGCAGTTTGTGTGAAGTCATTGGCTCAGGGATGGTCATCGTGTTTGACCCCGGAAAATTGACCCACAACAACATCGCGATTTTAAAAGACGGCACCCCGCTTACGATGACAAACCTGATTACCCACGTGCTTTCAGCCGGGGATCGTTATGATATTGAGAACAGAAAAGTGGATGTGTTGCCTGCGGTGAAGAGTTTGTTGTAGGGTCCCCACCCCCAACCCCTCCCCAAAGGGGAGGGGAGTTTTCTTCACTAATTTAATTTTTATAAATAGCAACTACCTCTTCACCATTTGAAGATTTACTAGCACGATACATCCCCTCGGTATTAAAAGGCATGGCCACATTCCCATTGGCATCTACGGCTATGAGTCCGCCGTCGCCACCTATTTTTAGTACGCGTTTCATTATGACTTCCTCGGCGGCTTGTTGTAAGGAAAGGCCTTTGTATTCCATCAGGCAGGAGACATCATAAGCCACGACACCTCTAATGAAAAATTCGCCGCTACCGGTGCAGCTCACGGCGCAGGTTTGGTTATTGGCATAATTTCCGGCGCCTATCATGGGACTGTCGCCCACACGGCCCCATTTTTTATTAGTCATACCGCCGGTGGAGGTTGCTGCAGCCAGGTTTCCGTTTTGGTCGCAGGCAACGGCACCTACAGTGCCAAATTTGGAATCTTTTTTATCACTGTGATCCAATTGAAATGAATCACTGTCTTTTATATGTTGCCATTGTTCATAGCGAAATTGGTCATAAAAATACTCAGGCGGTTCAATTCCAAAACCATTTTCTTTTGCAAACCGCATCGCGCCTTCCCCGGCTAGGAAAACGTGTTCGCTTTTTAGCATCACTTGTTTGGCCAGTGTTATCGGGTTTTTGATTCCAGTGATCAGGGAGACGGCACCAGCTTTCAGTTCCTTGCCTTCCATAATGGAGGCGTCCATTTCGTGGGTACCGGCATTGGTAAACACACTGCCTTTACCGGCATTGAAAAGTGGGGTGTTTTCAAGGGCAACCACCGCTTGTTCCACCGCTTCAATGGCTGATGCCCCATTTTCCAATAAAGCATAACCAATGTCCAACGCCTGTTGCAAAGCGTTTCTGTATGCTGTTTCTTTTTCCGGGGTCATCTTGCCTTTGATCAAGGTGCCTGCCCCGCCGTGTATGGCTATTGTGTATTTTTTCATATCCTAAATTTCCGCGAAGGCGGAAATCCCGTTAATAATTAATCCAAATAATAATTTCTCGCAAAGACGCAGAGACGCAAAGTTGGCTTCGACTTTGCTCAGCCACCGCTCCTTGCTATTAAGCCTGAAAAATACAATTTCCATTTAAATTACCACATAAGTTTTGTAGTTTTATAAGCTAAATTTCAAACACCCATGGCCGAACAGAAACGACTCTTCCTGCTGGATGCTTATGCACTTATTTTCAGGGGGTATTATGCTTTTATCAAGAATCCGAGAATCAATTCAAAAGGCTTGGACACCTCAGCGATTATGGGGTTTATGAATTCGTTGCTCGACGTCATCAGAAGGGAAAAGCCCGACCACTTGGCCGTGTGTTTTGACAAAGGCGGCAGCGATGTGCGCAATGAGCTTTACAGCGAATACAAGGCCAACCGCGATGCCACGCCTGAGCCCATTATGATTGCTGTGCCTTACATCCAGGATATTTTGAAGGCCATGCACATTCCCGTAGTGGTGCTTCCGGGTTGTGAAGCCGATGATGTGATTGGCACCTTGGCCAAACAGGCCGAAAAAGAGGGTTTCAAAGTCTATATGGTCACGCCCGATAAAGATTTTGCCCAACTCGTTTCTGAAAACATTTTTATGTACCGTCCAGCCAGAATGGGAAATGGCATTGAGATTTGGGGAATCCCTGAGGTTCAGAAAAAATTTGGCGTGAAGCGTCCCGAGCAGGTCATTGATTTTTTGGGTATGATGGGAGATGCTTCAGACAATATTCCCGGGCTACCCGGGGTGGGTGAAAAAACCGCGAAAAAGTTTATTGAAGAATTTGAGACCATGGAAAACCTTTTGGCCAATACCAACAAGCTGAAAGGGAAAATGAAAGAGAAAATTGAAGAAAACAAAGAGTTGGGATTACTCTCCAAAGAACTCGCAAAAATACTTGTTGATTGTGATGTCACCTTTGACGCCAAAGACTATGAACTCTCCATGCCTGATGGCGAAAAAGTACAGGAAATCTTTGAAGAACTGGAATTCAGAAGGCTGAAAGATCAGTTTTTGCAGTTGTTTAGCACCGAAGGCTCAAACACGTCTACTGAAGAAACTAAAAAAACTGTTTCTTTATCAGATAGTCCAAAAGGAAAGGCTGCCGGAGCGGGTCAATTCTCGCTTTTTGATGCAGAAGGAGGTACTACAGAAAACATCACCATGACCTCTTCCAGAAGGACCATTAAAGACACCGACCATTTTTATCAAACCATACAACCCGGTATGGGCACCAAACTTTTTTTACAAAACCTGATGAAACAAACCTCTGTTTGTTTTGATACTGAAACCACCAGTCTTGACCCTTTGGAGGCAGAGCTTGTAGGTATTGCTTTTTCCTGGGAAGCCGGTAAAGGATTCTATCTTCCATTTCCGGAAAATAAAGAGGAGGCGCAACAAATCATCGAGCAACTGCGCCCATTTTTTGAGGCTGAAAGCATTGAAAAAGTGGGTCAGAATTTAAAATATGACATCAAAGTACTCGCCAAATACAACATCACCATCAAAGGAAAATTGTTTGACACCATGCTCGCGCATTACCTTATCAATCCTGATATGCGCCACAATATGGATGTGCTTGCAGAAACTTATTTGAACTACACCCCTGTTTCCATCACCGAATTGATTGGCAAAAAAGGCAAAAACCAGCAATCGATGCGTGAGGTGCCCATCGAGCAACAAACCGAATATGCTGTTGAAGATGCAGACATCACCCTGCAACTCAAGGAGCATTTTGAAAAAGAACTGGGTGAGGCCAATACTCAAAAACTGTTTGATGAGATTGAAATTCCGTTGGTTTCTGTGCTGGCACATATGGAATTGGAAGGGATCAGATTGGATTCAGATTTCCTAAAATCGCTTTCGCGAAAGCTGGATGAAGATATTTTGCATTTGGAAAAAGAAATCTACAAAGAAGCCGGTGAGACGTTTAATATCGCTTCGCCAAAACAATTGGGCGAAATCCTTTTTGAAAAAATGCATCTCGTCAAAAAACCGAAAAAAACCAAAACCGGTCAATATTCCACTGCTGAAGATGTGCTTTCGGTTTTGGCAAAAGACCATAAAATCATCAGGGACGTCCTGGAATACCGCGGATTGAGCAAACTGAAAAGTACTTATGTAGACGCCTTGCCCAACCAGGTAAGCCCCGTAACCGGAAGGGTGCATACCGACTATATGCAAACCGTGGCCGCCACCGGCCGCTTGAGCAGTAACAATCCCAACCTGCAAAACATCCCGATAAGAACCGAACGTGGCCGCGAAGTAAGAAAAGCTTTTGTCCCCAGGAATCAAGACTACATCCTGCTCGCCGCCGATTACTCACAGATTGAATTGCGCATTATTGCTGCCTTGAGCAAGGAGCCCAAAATGATTGAAGCTTTTAAGAACGGCGAAGACATTCACGCTTCCACAGCCTCCAAAGTGTTTAATGTGCCTTTGGAAGAAGTTACACGTGAGCAGCGTGGCAATGCAAAAACGGTCAACTTTGGGATTATTTATGGGGTTTCGGCATTTGGGTTGAGCAATCAAACAGACCTGAACCGCACCGAAGCCAAGGAATTGATAGACACTTATTATGAGACCTACCCCAAGCTAAAAAGCTATATGGCCGAGCAAGTTGATTTTGCCCGTGAAAACGGTTATGTACAAACAGTATTAGGCAGAAGGCGTTATTTAAAAGACATTAATTCCCAGAATGCCGTGGTGCGAGGTGGTGCAGAGCGCAATGCTGTGAATGCACCCATTCAGGGAAGTGCTGCTGATATTATTAAAATCGCGATGATCAATATTTACAACAAACTGGTGGAGGGCAATTTCAAGACCAAAATGCTGCTTCAGGTGCATGACGAATTGGTTTTTGACGCCTACAAACCCGAACTTGAACAAGTAAAAACCCTCATCAAAACCGAAATGGAAAACGCCTTTAAACTGGAAGTCCCGCTGGTTGTCGATTTAGGAACCGGTGACAACTGGTTGGAGGCGCATTGATAAAATAATTGTATTTTAGTATAATGTTAGATAAATACACCATAAATGATCTTTCTGAATACCTTTTTTGGGACATGGATAAATCTGCTATGGGTTTTACTAAATCCAAAAAATCCATCATTTATAAAGTTCTAGAATTTGGGACTATTAAAGATTGGAATATAATCAAAGCCGTTTACGGGCTGGAGGAAATAAAAAAAGTTGCGGTCACGTTTCGTAGTCTGGATCCTGTAACACTTGCATTTCTATCTAATTATTTTAATCTCAAAAAAACCGATTTTAGATGTTACACAAACAAGCTGTCAGCCCAAAACTTCTGGAACTCATAAGTAACTTAATGCAGGTTGAAGCATTCAAAGATTTCAACCTTGTTGGAGGGACTTCTTTGGCATTGCAAATTGGACATCGCTTATCCATTGACATTGATCTCTTTGGTGTTTCTGAAATAAACGAGATTGAGTTTAACGAAGAATTATCCCAGCTAGGCACTATACACCTTTTAAAAAAATCAAAAAACATACTTATATATAACGTTGATGGAATAAAAGTAGATTTTGTAAATTACAAATACCCATTACTGGAAAATCCCAAAACTATTAACTCTATTCGGATGGTTTCCTTAAAAGATATTGGAGCCATGAAATTAAATGCCATTTCGGGAAGAGGTAGCCGAAAAGATTTCATTGACCTTTATTTTTTATTGAATTATTTTTCATTGCGCGAACTTTTAGATTTCTATAATGAAAAGTATGCTGATGGATCAGAATTTTTAGTAATAAAAAGTTTACAATATTTTGAGGATGCAGAAAGCGAGGAGTTACCAGAAATGATAATACCGTTTGTTTGGGAAGAGCTAAAAACAAAAATCCGGAATGAAGCAAATAAACTGATTTAAACATTTTTATCATCTCCGTTAATGCTCACTTACATTTTTATTTGTAAGCTCAATAAGCTTCTCTTAATCGTTCCTTCTTTCTGTTAGCATAATAAAACACCGCCGGCAAAACCGTTATGGCAAGCAGCATACAAACCAGCAGTCCGCCCACTATCATAATGGCCAGTGGTTTTTGAATTTCAGAGCCCATTCCCGTTGAAAGTGCTGCCGGCACAAGTCCCATGCTTCCCATAAGCGCAATCATAATGATGGGCCTGATTCTTGTCTTAACCGCATCAGTAATGGCTTCTTTAAGTCGCATGTTTTTTCTAAGGTTTTCGCGCATAGCGGCTATAAGAATCAGTCCAAAAATGGTATTCACACCAAAGAGAATGATAAACCCAATTCCTGCCGAAATTCCAAAAATAGTTGAAGTGACCCAAAGTGATATGTACCCACCAATGAAGGCATACGGCATTGAACTGGCTGCGATTAACGTATCCCTTACATTTCCGAAATTGAAATACAGCAGGAACAAAATAAGCAAGAGCACTGCCGGAACAATCATTGCAAGCTGCCTGGTAGCACGTTCTTTACTTTCAAATTCGCCTGCCCACACTATCCTGTTAACCGGTGGGATATTGACCTTTTCTTCCACATTACGTTTGGCTTCGGCTATGGTGCTTCCTAAATCACGGCCTTCAATACTGAATCCAACAGCAATATACCTGCTGCTACCCTCGCGGTAAATAAACGCCGGGCCGGTGATAAAGTCGAGTGTTGCAATTTCCTTGAGCGGCACTTTTTTACCATCCATAGTGGGGATTAAAATATTCCCGATGTTTTCTTTGGAATCCCTGTGTTCTTTTTGAAAGCGCAAGGTCACGTCAAACATGCGTTCATCTTCATAAAAGGTGGTGGCTGCCCTTCCGCCAATGGCCATTTCAACCACAGCCTGAGCATCTGCCATTGAAACGGCATAGCGTGCCATCTTGCTTTCTTCAAGCTTGATGCGTAATTCGGGTTGACCAATGTTGCGGTAAACCACCAGGTCTTCAATACCCTCAACATCTTCAATAGCTTCGGCCACCTGATCTGCATAGTCTTCCAGTTCAAATAAATCGTCGCCAAAAATTTTAACTACCAATGAGCTTTTTACACCGGCCACATATTCCTCAACATTGTCCTGTATGGGTTGGCTAAAGCCAAAGTCAATCCCGGGATAGCTTTCCAGTTCGTCCCTGATTTCGGCCAGCAAGTCATCTTTGCTCACTCTTCGTTCCCAATCCCTTTCGGGCAATAACTCGATATGAAACTCAATGTTGAAAAAGCCGGTGGGGTCTGTCCCATCGTTGGGCCTTCCGGTTTGGGTCAAAACAAAACGCACCTCTTCAAACTCCCTGATTTTGTCTTTCATTTCATTGGCCAGGCGCACCGATTCCTCAAGATTGACGCTATTTGGCAAGGTAGCCCTTACATAGATTGCACCTTCATTCATGCTTGGAATGAATTCAGACCCGTGAAAAACAAACTTTACACTGCAGATGGTCAATAGCACTAAAAACCCTAAAATTGTTGCCTTCCTCTTGTTGAAGCAAAACAAGTACAACTTGAATAGGTTGTGCCTGAAAAATTTGGAAATGACGTTTTCCCGTTCCCTGATGTTTTTGGTCAACAACACCTTGCACATTGCAGGTACATAGGTTAGGCTTAAAATCAATGAGCCCAATAGTGCATACCCTAAAGTGTAAGCAAGGGGCGAGAACATCTTGCCTTCCACTTGTTGGAACGAAAAGATGGGTATCAATGCCACAATCAAAATCACCTGGGCGATAAACACATACACAGCCACTTTTTTGACACTGTTCTTAATCAACCCAACTTTTGACATTTTGTTGAAGCGTTCCATGCCCATGGCTTTTGCCCGCTTTTCCATGGACACATACACCTGTTCAACAACCACCAGTGTTCCCTCGAGTAGCAGTCCAAAATCCAGGGCACCCATGGAAATCAAGTTTGCCGGCAAGCCCTGAATGCGCAACATGATAAGCGCAAACAAAAATGCCAGCGGAATGACTGTTGCGACAATCAAGGTCGTCCGCCAATTAAACAGGAAAATAAAAACAATGATGGAGACTAAAACAATCCCTTCCAGCAGGTTTTTGGTTACCGTGCTCACCGTTGCATTTACCAATTCTGTCCTGTCAATAAACGGTTCAATTTTTACATTGTCGGGGAGGATTCTGTTGTTGAGGTCGTCAATGCGTTCTTTGAGATTGGCAATCACCACACTGGGGTTTTCGCCCCTGAGCATAATAACAATCCCCTGTACCAAATCATCATCGTCGTCAAGACCCACCTGTCCCAACCTGGGCTTGGCCGAAATATTCACACTCGCCACGTGTTTGACCTGTATGGGTGTGGAACCTTTAACCTCAATAAGAATATTTTCAATATCAGAGACGCTCTCAAGCAATCCCACGCCACGCACTACATAGGCTTGACTACCTTTTTGTATGATATCGCCCCCAACGTTGATGTTGCTTTTTGAAACTGCTTCAAAGACTTCGAGGGGTGAAAGTCCATAGTTTTCAAGCTCTGTGGGATTGATGTTTATTTCATAGATTTTTTCTTCCCCGCCAAAGGTGACTATATCTGCCACCCCGGGAACGGAGAGCAATTCGCGTTCAATCACCCAATCTTGTATGGCGGTGACTTCTTTGATGGGCAGGTCACTTTTTATGACATACCTGAAAATTTCACCGGTTGCCCCGGAAGGCGGTTCAATTTCTGTATCTGTTCCTTCAGGCAAATCGACTGATTGCATCCTGTTTGCCGCATATTGTTGCGCATAAAAATCATCGACATCATCATCAAAAATTACTGTTACCACAGAAAGCCCAAACAAGGAAATGGATCTCACCTCCTTTTTCCTGGGAATGGTGTTCATCTCTTTTGTGATGGGAAGGGTCACAAATTTTTCCACTTCTTCTGCACTTCGTCCCGGCCATTCTGTAATCACCCTTGCACGGGTATTGGTTACATCGGGAAAGGCTTCAATGGGCGTGTTGAAATAACTGATGATTCCGGTGATAACCAGCAAAGCCGTAAGAAAAAAAACGATGAGGGTATTCTTCAGCGAAAACGAAACAATATTTTGAACAAATTTGTGCATAGTAATGTGACTTGCTTATTGGTTTTTGAGGGCTTCAAAAATGATTAACTGGCTTTTTGAAATCACCTTTTCGCCGGCAGTAATCCCCGACCTGAGATAGGCAGTTCCGTTGGTCTCCACCTGAATGTCAACCAGTCTTTGATTGATGTCACAATCGTCGTTGTAAACCAGGACGTAGTTTCTATTGTTATCAAAAATCAGGGACTTGGCAGGAATGGCAAACGCCTCTTCCTCGGTTGCTTTTTTGACCAAAACATCCACCAGCATACCGGGTTTAAGTTTAAAGTCTTTATTTTCCAAAACCACCAAGGCTTTTAAAACACGCTCTTCGGTATCAAAAACCTGCGACATTCGGGTAATGGTGCCTTCAAACTTCTCATCGGGATAGGAAAGGGTTTTAATATCTACTGTCATTCCGGTTTGAATATCACTCACATTGCCCGCATAGACATTGATGGAAACCCAAACATCAGAGAGGTCTGAAATGTTAAAAAGGGCGTCACCTTCGGTAATTTGCAGTCCGGAAGCCATATTGTTTTCAATGATAATTCCCGATGAAGGCGCCTTGATTTGAAACAATCCTGCTGTTCCACTACTGCTAAACAGGTTTAAATTACTGGTGATTTTATCAATTTCGGCTTCAAGAACTTCCACTTCACTTTGTGCCTGCAGTAAATCCCGCTCTGAAGCAATCCCGTCTTCGTGCATGGAACTCACCGATGCCAGTTGACGTTTGGCAACATTGAGTTGTGATTGCAGTGTTCTGCTTTCCGCCTGCATACCGCTGAGTTCGGTACTGCGGATTTCTGCCAGCAATTGCCCCCTTTTTACGGCATCGCCCAGTGAAAAATGCGTGCTTACCACAATGCCTTCAACCAGGCTTACAAAATTGATTTGCTTTTCGGGATTGGTTTCAACCTTTCCGTTGAGCCTGATCCATTCTTCAATGGGTTCATAAGCCACTTCGTGAAACTCAATCTGGTTCTTCATGGTTTCCGAAAGGCAAAATGTTTCAGACGCTGCTGTTGGTGCATCAGTTTGTTTACACGAAAGAAGGGATATGGATACAACCCCTGCAAGCAAAAGTGCAATTCCGGATTTTCTTATTTTAAATAGTGCTTTTTTCATCTGTATAAAATATTTTGATAAAGCGGAAGATGGAATGCCCACATACACTTAATTATTCTGTTTGAAAACTTTGTTAATGGGCATTTCATAATCAATTAAGTTCCTTGCCGATGATGTATTGTATTTCCTCAAAACTGTCGTGCAGTTTTTTTGTGGTTTCAAAAATGATGTTTTTGTTTTCCAGATAAGCCTCTAAAAAGTCGAGGTATTCCAGCATACTGATGTTGCGAAGCCTGAAATTTGAAGTGTAACTTTCAAGCAAACGGTCGAGCTGTTCTTCATAATCAGCTTCAATGGATTCAAAAAGGGTTTTGTTTGACAGATAGCTTCTGTAAGCTGCTTCCACTTCAAGTTCAACCGAATTCTTCTTGAAATTTGTCAGTATCTCACTTTGTTCTTTTCCAATTTGCGCATATTTGATATTCCCCTGGTTTCTGTCAAAAACCGGCAGGTCAAATGACAATCCAAAGCCCACAAAATCGAGCAGGAAATTCCCCCCGCGGTCATAGCCCACCGAAAAGTTTAAATCAGGCACACGTTGTGCACGCTCATAAGCATACAAACCGGAGTAATAGTCTTGCTCCAGTCTGGTCATATTGAGGTCAGGACGGGACTCAGCCGCTATTTGTTGCAATTGTGATAAATTCAGGATTTGCAGTCTGTCAAGTTGTGGTGAAAAATCGTCGGTGCTGATTTTCAAATACCTGTTTGCGGGCAGGTTCATCAAAATTTTCAATTCCTTTTGAATGTCATTTTTTTCAATGGTGAGTTCGTTGAGTTCACTCAGTAACTCCAGTTGAAGTGCCCTGAGGCGGATGTACTCCCCCCGACTGATGTTGCCCTGATCCAATTGGTTTTTAAAAGCGTTGACCAAACTCTCGACGCTTTCCAGCTGACTTGAAAAAGTTGCCGCATAGAGCTGCAGGAACTGAAGCTTGGTGATGTTGTTCCTGAATTCAATCTTCAGGTTTCGTAAAAGGTCTTCAAAGTAAGCTTCGGCCATAGATGCTGAAACTTCCTCTATGGCAATCATTTTCTTCCTTTTTCCGGCGGTTTGAATCACTTGCTCGAGCTGGAGCGCTATTTGCCTTGATCTTCCAAAATCACCAAAAAGCGGAGGCAATTCTTCCCCAAAGTGGGTTTCGTTATTGGTGCCGGAACTGGTAGTCCAAAAATTGACCTCATCAATGGAAAAAGTGGGATTGGGCCAAAGCCTTGCCTGAATGACCATTGCACGCGCTTTGTCTATATTGAGCTTCTCAGAAATAAGCATCACGTTCTGCTGAAGAAACAGCGCTTCGGCATCGATCCTGTTGAATTGAATGGTGTCAATCAAAGCAGGTTCCTGAGCGTTTGACTTATTAAGAAATACAATAAAAAAGCAGATTGACAGGGCAATTAATTCTCTCCTCAAAACTCTATTTTTTTTGAGTCGTAAAATTATACCTCTAGTATTAAGGCATTCTTTGAATGAAATTAAAAATGGATTAAAGCAAGATTAGAAAACGATTAGAGTTTTGGAAAAAGTAAAACAATGGTGGTACCCGAGTTTAAGGTCGAATCAATTTTAAAATCGATTTCATTGTTTTTAAATATAATGTCTGCCACAGAGAGCCCAATACCGCTTCCCTTGATGTCCTGCACATTGCTACAACGGTAAAACGGTTTGGTGACATTGTTGATTTCGTCTTCGGGAATTCCCTTTCCAAAATCTTTGATTTCAATGGCCGGACGGTTTGATTGTTCAAAAAGGGTAACATTCACATCTTTGGGGTGTGAATATTTTACGGCATTTTCAATGAGGTTATAAATGGCCATAAACAATTGAATCCTGTCTGCCTGAATGGTAAGCAATTGTGTTATTTCGGGCGGGATTTTAACTTCCACTTTAATTTGCCTGTCCGGATGTTGTATTTGAACCTTTCCGATGATTTCCCAAAGCAGTTCGTCCAGCCTGAATTCCTGTGCGGCAACTTCTTCTTTTTTTAGCCCTGAAACCATCATCATAGTGTTGATAATGTCATTAATCTCATGGGTATTTTTCAAGGCATTTTTTGCAACAGCTTCATATTCTTCGGGGCTGCGGTCTTTTTGCGCAAAAACTTCCAAACTACCTGAAATGGCGGCAAGCGGGGTTTTTATTTCGTGTGAAACGTAATTGATAAAATTTTTCTGGATGATAAATGTTTCCGAAAGTCGGTTGAGCAGGTTGTTGAAGGTCTCCACCATTTCCTGAATTTCATCATTGGATTTAGGGGTTTGCAGTGGCTGGTGCAATGAACCTGATTCCATTTTGTTGACTTGCTCGATAACATTTGAGATGGGTCTGTATGCAATGTTTGACAAGGCACGGCTCAAAAAAATGATGGCTAAAATCCCGATAAACAAGACTATTAAAATGGTGATGAGCAAAAAATTGGATTGTGCTACAAAAAATTCGTTTTCTTCTTTGAGAAAGACAACAAAATCACCCTGATTGTCCGGGTAAAAAATACTTGAGTAGTAGTAGCCGTCTGCCTTAAAGTTGAGTTTTTTCTCCTCCCTCACCTGATCGAGGATAGCCGGGGTAATGTTTTTTTCCGGCACCTGAATACCATATCTAATTTGATTTACTTCATTGTAAACCCGCACTTCGATATTGGCCAGCTTTTCTTCAAAACGGTTCCTGATGATTTGGTGTTCTTCAAAAGGCAACTCATCTTCCTCGAGATAGAAAAATGCCGTGAGCAAACAGGCCCTTTCGAGCTCATTAAAAATCACTTGTTCTGAACTTCGGTAGTAGGTCACATATACAAAAAGCGATGAAATCGTGAAAAAAACCCCAAAAATGAGGGACGATATCAAGGTCAGTCTGTTTCTGATTTTCATTACACTTGTATTCTTAAAATTACTGGTCTTTAATACTGTAACCCACCCCTTTGATGGTTTTGATGAGCTTGTTTGTGTGGTCTTTGTCAATTTTATTTCTCAAATAGGAAATATAAACATCCACTACATTGGTGTTGTTTTGATAATTGATTCCCCATACTGAATGTAGGATTTGGGTTCTTCCCAGCACCTTGTTTTTATTTTCGAGCAAATACAACAGCAATTTAAACTCTGTGGGTGAAAGCTCAATGGGCTGTCCGGCCCGTTCAACACTAAATTCTTCGGGATTTAACTGCAAATCATCACAACTGTAAATGTTTTGATTGGTTTCCTGATTGAATTTGGCACGACGGGTGAGTGCATTGATTCTTGATATGAGTTCTCTGAAATGAAACGGCTTGGTGATATAATCATCTGCCCCACTATCCAGTGCGGTAATTTTATCAATGGTTTCGCCCAATGCGCTGATGACAAGTATAGGGGTGGTGTCCTTTTTGTGTCTGATTAATTTGGTAAGCTGAATGCCATCAATTCCCGGGAGCATAATGTCCATCAAAATAAGGTCCCAACGGTTGCTTGTGATTTTTTCCCGCGCCATTTCGCCAGACACAGCGAGAGTCACCGAAAAGCCGTTTTCCTCCAGCCCTTTCACTACAAAATCACTGATTCTGGCATCATCTTCTATGAGAAGTATATTCATTTTTGTAATTGAATAAAATCTATTTTCCAAACTTACTAAATTTTCAACGAATGGCTTTTAAGGAGTACTTTTGTAATCTGACTGAAAATGGTTTAAATAATATTTAAAACTAATTTGCAATTTCATTAATTAGTTGTAGTTTTGCACCCCAATTCTCATTAAGAGAATAAATTAGGAATGTTTAACCCGCCTGTTGTAAGACAGGTTTTTAAATTGAAATTAGTTTGGACACACTAAGTTACAAAACAGTATCAGCAAACAAGGCCACCGTTACCAAGGAATGGTTGCACATTGATGCTGAAGGACAAACTTTAGGTCGTCTTTCTTCAGAAGTTGCAAAACTTTTAAGAGGAAAGCACAAGCCAAACTTCACTCCTCACGTTGATTGTGGTGATAACGTTGTTATTACCAACGCAGAAAAAATCAACTTAACCGGTAAAAAATGGGATTCGAAAGAATACATCCGCCACACAGGTTACCCCGGGGGGCAAAGAAGTTTGACTGCTAAAGAACTTTTCGCTAAAAATCCGGAGCGATTGATTGAAAAATCGGTAAAAGGAATGCTACCTAAAAACAAATTGGGTGCAGATCTTTTTAGAAATTTAAAGGTTTATGCAGGTGAATCACATGATCACGAAGCGCAAAAGCCAAGAACTATTAACTTAAACGAAATTAAGTAATGGAAGTAATTCACAAAATCGGCAGAAGAAAAACTGCAGTGGCACGTGTGTACTTGTCTCCCGGAAAAGGAAACATCACCGTGAACAAAAGGGAGTTTGACAACTACTTTACTACAGACACGCTTAAGTACAAAGTAATGCAGCCATTGACAATGACCAACAATGCAGAAAACTTTGACGTAAGGGTAAATGTATTTGGTGGTGGAATTACAGGTCAGGCTGAAGCTATCCGTCTTGCACTTTCAAGGGCAATGTGTGAAGTAGATGCTGAAAACCGTGCAACCCTAAAACCGGAAGGTTTATTAACAAGAGACCCAAGAATGGTAGAGCGCAAGAAATTCGGACAGAAGAAAGCGCGTAAGAAATTCCAGTTCTCTAAACGTTAATCCAATTCCGTCCCGATGGCTATCGGGATAAAGCGGAATCTCGTCAAGAGTGTTAACATACTTGACGAAAAAGTTCTAAAATTATTTATAAACGCTGTTCATCCTTTCGCTTAAAGCGAAAAGAAAATTAGTTTAGCATCTAAATGTAAAAGACCTCGTGCAAACGGCTACTTTTTCATTGCTAAATCAATAGAACGTAAACTATTAAAAAAATGGCAAAAAAAATCGAAGTAAAAGAATTACTTGATGCAGGTGTTCATTTTGGTCACCTTACCAGAAAATGGAACCCCAATATGGCCCCGTATATCTATATGGAGCGCAACGGGATTCACATCATCAACCTTTACAAAACTGCTGCAAAACTTGAGGAAGCTGCTGAAGCGATGAAGAAAATTGCAGCCAGCGGACGAAAAATCCTTTTCGTTGCAACCAAAAAACAAGCTAAAGACATTGTTGCTGAAAATGCAAAAAATGCCAACCAGCCCTACATCACTGAAAGATGGCCCGGTGGTATGCTAACCAACTTTGTGACTATCAGAAAAGCTGTTAAAAAAATGGCTGCTATTGATAGAATGAAGCAGGATGGTACTTTTGAAACACTTTCTAAGAAAGAGCGTCTTCAAGTAACTCGTCTTAGAGAAAAGCTTGAGAAGAACTTAGGTTCAATAGCAGATATGAGCCGTCTTCCCGCTGCACTTTTTATTGTTGACACATTACGCGAGCACATTGCCGTGAAGGAAGCACAAAAGTTAAACATTCCAATTTTTGCAATGGTCGATACCAACTCTGACCCCAGAGACATCGACTTCCCCATTCCTTCAAACGATGATGCTTCAAAGTCAATTGAAAAGATTTTAGCTTTTGTAAGCGCTGCAATTACTGAAGGTCTTTCTGAGAGAAAGTCTGATAAAGATGAAGATGAAAACGAAGATGAAAAGCCGGTAAAGAAAGCTAAAAAAGAGCCCAAAGCCAAAGCTGAAGAAGTTGCTGAAGTAAATGAAACAGTTGAAGCAGTTGAAGAAAATGAAGCTGAAGTAACTGAAGCTGAAGACACCAAAGGCAAAGAGGAATAGGTCATTCCATTAAATTAAGGAATCCTTTTCTATTCAAATAAAAAAATATTGATTAACAAGATCCCCGCCTTCGCGGGGATTTAAAAACACAAAACTATGGCAAACATAACAGCCGCAGACGTAAACAAACTAAGACAAATTACCGGTGCAGGTATGATGGATTGCAAAAAAGCACTGGTTGAAGCAGAAGGCGATTTTGACAAAGCAATTGAAATCCTTAGAAAAAAAGGACAAAAAGTAGCTGCAAACCGTGCAGACCGTGAGTCAAGCGAAGGCGCAGTAATTGCAAAAGTAAACGGCAACAACAGCAAAGGTGTTATTGTTTCATTGAATTGCGAAACTGACTTTGTTGCAAAAAACGAATCATTCGTTACTTTGGCAAACGACTTGGCTGAACTGGCGCTAAGCACTTCTTCAAAAGACGAATTGCTTGCACAAGATTACAAAGGCATTACCGTAGCTGAAAAATTAATCGAGCAAACCGGTGTTATTGGTGAGAAAATAGAGATTGGAGACTACAGAATTCTTGAAGCTCCTTACGTTGGATTCTATATCCATGCAGGAAACAAGATTGCTGTTTTAACCGGTCTTTCACAAGGAGGCGACAATGCTGCTGAAGTAGCTAAAAACGTTTCTATGCAGGCTGCTGCAATGAATCCGGTTGCTTTGAATGAAGCAGGGGTAGATCAGAATACCATCGACAAAGAAATCGAAATCGCCAAAGACCAGTTGCGTCAGGAAGGCAAGCCTGAGGCTATGCTGGACAACATCGCAAAAGGAAAACTAAGCCGTTTCTTTAAAGACAACACTTTGGTAAACCAGGACTTTATAAAAGACAACAAACTTAGCGTAAGTGCTTATGTGAAAGCAGAAGCCGGAGCAGAAGTTGTTGCTTTTGAAAGAGTAGCATTGGGATAATTTACCTTTAGGTTTTTATATACTAAAATCCGCCTCAATTTTTGGGGCGGATTTTTGTTTTTTATATCTTTAGAATTGTATTTCTATCGAAATGAACAGAAAAGAATTTCAGGAATTTTTTGAAAAAAACCGGGGAAAATTTATATCCGGAATCCACAACTATTGCGACCGCTGGTGTGAGCGTTGCCCTTTTACTTCAAAATGCAGCGTGTATGCCATGGAAGAGCAACGGGGCAGTAAAACTGACGGCGAGAACGCAGACTTCATAAATCACGTTAGCGAAAACTTTAAAATTGTCATGGAAATGCTCCTTGAAATGGCCGAAGAAAAAGGGATTGACCTTAACAACCTTGACGATGCCGAATATGAATTGGAAGAAAAGAAACGGGAAGAATTTGCAGACAATCATATACTTTCTATTCAAAGCAAAGACTATTCAGAACTATCACGAAGTTGGTTCAAACAGAATGAAGACGCCCTCAAAGAGGTATCAGAAAAGCTTAATCAAGAAATATCACTTGGTCTTGCAAACGATAGTACTATAAAAAAGATAGAAGAAATGGAAGATGCTATTGAAATCATCCATTGGTTTAACTTTCAAATCTATGTAAAACTGATGCGTGCTTTGCGCCACGGCGAGCCCGATTTGGATTATGAAGACCCGGTGCAAAACGACATGAACGGCTCTGCAAAAGTTGCTTTGATTGGCACAGAAAGGTCACTGGGTGCCTGGGGCGTCTTGCACAGGCAACTTCCCGAACAGGAAGATGAAATTCTGGAAATTTTGCTGCTGCTTGAAAAAATCAGAAAAGGGGTTTTTAAAACCTTTCCCGATGTCAACAAATTTATCCGGCCGGGGTTTGATGAGTAACTTAACTTCTTCTTTTTAAAACTAGAAAATGTAAAGATGCTTCCTTTTTAAACGACCCAACTGACGGTATTTACATTTTTTTCAATGAGCCAAACCTGTGAAAAACCTCTTGAATTTTCGGAGTGAGCCAGGTGAAGCCAAAGATTTTGCCGTTGTTGTAGTGCATTTTTTTTATTCACATTTATACAAATCCGAATAATATTTAATCGGATTATATTTTACATACTCTCTCCCACTTATTGAATTACAAAATTTCTCTTCATCCATTTTTATGATTAATTCTAAGAATTCGATAAAATCCTCTTCGAACTCTCCATCTGCAAAACTTATGAGCTTTAAACTCGGCAAATAAAAATCATCATTTTTTATAAAAGTCACTTGCTTAAAAATCAATCGAGTTGTGTCATAAAAAAAATCCGTTTTACTAAGTCTATGATCAGG
The DNA here is from genome assembly GCA_964469175.1 of uncultured Flavobacteriaceae bacterium. Lineage (GTDB taxonomy): Bacteria > Bacteroidota > Bacteroidia > Flavobacteriales > Flavobacteriaceae > Planktosalinus. The sequence continues at coordinate 353,035 of CAYXXY010000001.1, read as the reverse complement.
GTTAGTTGTTTCATAATAAAGTTTAAATTCATTATGATTTTCAGGGACTAACTTTAATAAAACAGAATCAGGAATTTCTTTTTTCTCTGTGTATAATTCTGACGCGAGATTTAAATTTTCTTCATATTCTGATTGACTCAAAGCATTTAACTTAGCAGAGCTTTCTAAAGGTAGAAACGAAATGATTATTAAAATTGATATTAATAAAGTATTATTCATCTTTTTTTAAATGTGTTAAAACTCGTTACAAAACCCCAAATATAACCATTATCACCAAAAATTCCCCGGCAAGAAAATATTGCACTCTTCTTTAGCCATTTATACAACACCCTATCTTCTCGTAGTTACTAAAACACTAAATTCCTCACAAGCCCGCCTCCCAAAAATATTTTTGCCTATTTTTGCAGCAGTTTACAAAAAACACAACCCAAAAGTTCATTTCAAGGCTATGCAATACAAACGAATATTACTAAAACTCTCCGGCGAGGCCCTGATGGGCAACCGCCAATATGGCATTGACCCCAATCGTCTTGCCGAATATGCACAGGAAATAAAAAGTGTGGTGGACAAAGGCGTGCAAGTAGCCATAGTTATTGGAGGAGGTAATATTTTCAGGGGTGTGGCAGGAGCAAGCAAAGGTATGGACCGCGTTCAGGGCGACCATATGGGGATGCTGGCCACAGTCATCAACGGTCTGGCCCTGCAAGGTGCCTGCGAGGATGCCGGCTTGCAAACACGCTTACAATCGGCCATTCAAATGAACGAAGTGGCAGAACCGTTTATCAGGCGCCGCGCCATTCGCCATTTGGAAAAAGGCAGGGTAGTGATTTTTGGGGGCGGAACCGGTAATCCTTATTTCACAACCGACTCGGCTGCCGTGTTGCGCGCTATCGAAATCCACGCCGATGTGATTTTAAAAGGTACCAGGGTGGATGGAATTTATACTTCAGACCCTGAAAAAAATGCAGACGCCACCAAGTTTGACTTTATCACGTTTGAAGATGTTTTGCGCAAAGGATTGAAAGTGATGGATACCACCGCATTTACACTAAGCCAGGAAAACGAATTGCCCATTATCGTTTTTGATATGAATACCCAAGGAAACCTGCTGCGCATTGTTAACGGTGAAAATATTGGCACTAAGGTAAATTTATAAAATTGTATTATTTTTGATTTCCATTTTTAAAGAGACAAAGCGATGACCGAAGAAATAAAATTTTTACTGGAATCAACTGAAGAAGCCATGTTGAATGCCATCAAATATCTTGAAAAACAACTGCTGAACATCCGTGCCGGAAAAGCAAGCCCCGGTATGGTGGGTGGTGTGATGGTTGATTATTATGGAACCCCAACACCGCTTTCGCAAGTGGCCAACATAAACACCCCCGATGGTAGAACGCTTTCCATCCAGCCCTGGGAAAAAAGCATGATCCCTGAAATTGAAAAAGGAATCCTGAAAGCCAACCTTGGTTTCAACCCCATGAACAATGGCGATAACATCATCATCAACATTCCGCCGTTGACCGAAGAACGCAGACGCGAGCTTGCCAAAGTTGCCAAATCTGAAGCTGAAGATGCAAAAATAAGCATTAGAAATGACCGTAAAATGGCAAACAGTGAAGCCAAAGAACTTGAAGTTTCTGAAGACCTGTTGAAAATTGTTGAAACAGATATTCAAAAACTTACAGACAGATATATCGCCCGGGTGGATGAAGTCTTTGCTGTTAAGGAAAAAGAAATCATGACGGTTTAGTTAAACTTAAATCAACAAGCGGCTTAAAGGTCGCTTTTTTTAATACTTTTACTGCATATTTCGTTTAATATTACACTATGCAGTTAAGGGTTTTCCTTTTGATTTTTCTGATTTCCTTTTTGAGTTTTGGTCAGGATTACATCACTGATGCAAATGATATTATTCAGAATGCCCTGAGAAAGGTTCCGGAAAACAAACCTGAATTGGCTTTGGAATCCTTTCAATATAACACTTATACCAAAGGTGTTTTTAAAACACAGGATAAAGAATCTCTTGAGTTGATTCCTTCAGAAAGTGATTATCTTTTTGAAGAAGTCGCTCTGCACCGTTTTGATCAAAATCAAAAACATCAAAAAGAAATTTTGGGCGCACACCTTCCCGGTTTTGAAACACCTTATTATCTGCTTTTTAAGGAAAATTTTCATTCAAATTCAGTCTATGAAAAAGAGTATGAGGTATTTGACAAACGGTTTCATGGACCCCTATCCCAAAATGGTTCAAAGCATTATATTTTTGAATTGAAAGAAACGGTAACTCAATCCCAAAGGCCTTATTACATCATTCATTTTTCTCCGGCAAACAACAAGGCTGCTTATCAACTTTCGGGAATCTTGCATATAGATTCAAAAAGTTTTGCTGTACAAAAAGCACAGATAATCCATCAGGAAAATTTAGCGGCAACAATCACTCACGATTTTACATTTATTGATGAGAAGGAGTTTTGGTTTCCCGTAAAAACAACTGCAGAAATTTATCTTTTAAACGCCATTGAAAACTTCAACCTTTTTGGTAACAGGATTCCCCCCGCAAGAATGAACTATGAAGAAGGGAAAAGAATTTCATTCAATCTTGAATCCCACATCACAGCCATTGAGTTTGAAGTTGATGAAAATTGGGACAAAAAGCAAATTGATATTAGCGCAAAAATAGAAAGCAATGAAACAGATACCTCTTTCTGGAATCGCTTTCGCGAAAGCGAACTCAGCTCAGAAGAATCAGCAATAGCAAACAATGCTGAAGCCACAGTGAGAAACAACAATATTGAAAAAAGAATTGAACGCCTGAAAGATTTTGGTTTAGGATATTATGAATTGGGCTTTTTTGATTTTGACTTAAAGCTTTTAGTTAAATACAATGGATATGAAGGCTTTAGAACGGGTGTGGGTGGCATAACAAATGAAAAGCTCTCTGAACACTTCAGAGTGGGTGGTTATCTGGTGAGGGGGTTCAAAGACAAGGAATTCAAATATCAAATTTCAACCGATTTTAATCTTCACAAAAAAACAGAAACCGTTTTAGGGTTTACTTATACAGATGATGTGGCTGAGCTGGGGACTCATTCCTATTTGACAGACCGTAGAACCTTTTCATTGTTTGAACCCAGATTACTGAACATCATTCAATTTTATAAACACAAAACCTGGAGGTCAAATTTAGAACATCAATTGAGCCCAAAAGTAAATGCTGAAATTCAATTATCAAGAAGCCAAATTGAACAAACCCTTGGCTACCAATTTTTAAATGAAGGCACGCTGTTCTCAGAATATACCCTTAGTGAAGTGAAAGCTTCTGTAGTTTGGTCGCCATTTGGTAGATTCATGGAGACCCCAGCTGGCGTCAATGAATATGCAATGGGTTATCCAAGATTCACATCACAAATCACGCAAAGTTTTAAGGATGTTCTTGACGGAAATTTCAATTACACAAAAATTGATTTGAGGGCAGATTACATCTACAGTCATATAAACCGGTCATCAACAGAGGTAATAGTTGAAGGTAATTTAGGTTTTGGCGACATACCGTTGACACATATGTACCACGCTTATCCCAACAGCCCCATTAAAGAGACCATTATGGAACGCTTTTCGGTGGCGGGGATTAAAAGTTTTGAAACCATGTATTTTGGCGAGTTTTTCTCAGACAAGCTTGCAACAGTTCACGTCAAGCATCAGTTAAAACCATTTTTGATTGCACCGTGGCTCAAGCCGGAATTGGTGTTGATTACCCGCCACGCCATTGGCACAGCTTCCAATCTGGAAAACCATCAAAACATTACTTTCAATACACTTGAAAAAGTCTATTCAGAATCCGGTGTGGAACTCAATCAACTCATTTTTGGGTTTGGTTTAAGTTTCGCATACCGATATGGTGCCTATCAGCTTCCGCAATTTGAAGACAATGTTTCTTTCAAGTTTACTTTTTATATGAAACTCTAAATGAAATTCACAAAAACTTAACGACTTAAGGTTCATTTTGGAAGTGACTTCTTGTAAAAGATTTCTACCTTTGCAGCTATTTTTGAGAAAGCAAATGAACAAGCGCCTGAAAGCCCAAAAACAAAGTCCGTTCTGGAGTAAAACTGCCCGTATTATTCTTAGAAACAGAACCCTGTTTTTGGTTTTGATTGTATTGGCCACTGTGTTTTTTTCAACTCAGTGGAAAAACATGCGCTTTTCAAACACCGAAGCCAATTTACTTCCCGATGACCACCCCATAAACCTTGAGTATTTCAACTTTCTGGAAACTTTTGGCGAAGAGGGCAACCTCATTGTGATGGGTGTAAAAGACAGCAGCATTTTTACTGCCGAAAAATTCAATGCCTGGAACCTGCTTTCAGATAAAATCCAGGAATTTAAAGAAGTAGAATTTGTGATTTCCACCGGCAACCTAAAGGAATTGCAAAAAGATGAAGAACTGCAGAGATTTGACTTAGTACCCTTTCTCTCTGAAAATATTACTGCAGAAACAGATTTTGATAAAATTCAGTATGACCTGTTCAACCGCCTTCCCTTTTATGAAGGCTTGATTTACAGCCCCAATAAAGAAGGCTTCAGAACGCTAATTGCACTTGAAAAAGACATCGTAAATACCAGCATCAGGAAAGATTTTATACTTGACGAACTCATTCCGCTGATTGAGGCTTTTGAAAAAGAGCACGACATCAAAGTGCATACTTCGGGGATGCCGTACATCCGTACCCTGAATTCCAAAAACATCATTGACGAAATCAGTTTGTTTATTGCTGCTGCCCTGCTGGTGACTTCGCTGATATTCTTCTTCTTTTTCAGATCCGTCAGGGCAACCATAATAACTATGGTTACAGTGATGATTGGCGTGATGTGGTGTTTCGGGATTTTAGGTTTATTGGGATATGAAATTACTGTTCTTACAGCTTTGATTCCGCCGTTGATTATCATTATCGGTGTGGCCAATTGTATTTTCCTGATCAACAAATACCAGAATGAAATCAAATCCCATGGCAATCAGGCAAAATCATTGCAGCGGGTTATTACAAAAATAGGGAATGCTACTTTACTCACCAACGCAACAACGGCTTCGGGTTTTGCGACATTTACTTTTACGCAAAGCGAATTGCTGGTAGAATTTGGAACGGTGGCATCATTGAGCATACTGGCAGTATTTGTGTTGTCACTGCTCATCATTCCGATAGTGTACAGCTATATGCCCATTCCCAAATACAAGCATTTAAAGCACCTCAACAAAAACTGGGTGGGTAAACTGGTCAATTGGTTGACTCACATGGTGCGTCATCATCGATTTGCCATTTATACCACCACCGTAGTATTATTATGCCTGAGTATCGTAGGGATTTACAACATCAAAATTTCAGGTAGCGTGATTGATGATATGCCGAGGAATGCCGAATTTTTTAAAGACATTCGCTTTTTTGAGCAAGAATATGACGGCATTATGCCTTTGGAAATTTTAATCGATACCCAAAGGCCTGAAGGTGTCATGGCCGCTGCCAACCTCCGCAGGATGGATGAGTTGCAGAACTTTATCATGGAGATTCCCGAATATTCCAAACCCATTTCTGTGGTTGAAACCGTAAAATATGCCAAACAGGCTTTTTACAACGGCAACCCTGAGTTTTATGAATTGCCCACTTCGCAAGAGCGGAATTTTATCATGCCCTATGCCCGAAACAGCATTACTGAAAACAATTTAATGGAAAGCTATGTGGACTCCACCGGGCAATTTGCCAGAATTACCACTTTTATGAGGGACACCCCAATGGAAAGGATGGAACGCATCGAGGAAGACCTCTTGGCTGAAATCTCCAAAATTTTTCCTGAAGACCGCTATACAGTCACCCTTACCGGAAAAGCAGTGTTGTATCAAAAAGGCACCACTTATTTAATCAAAAACCTCATCATTTCGCTGTCACTTGCCATTCTGTTGATTGCCCTTTTTATGGCTTGGATGTTCCGTAGTTTCAGGATGATTATGATTTCATTGATTCCCAACCTGCTTCCGCTATTGATTACCGCGGGGGCCATGGGCTTTTTGGGCGTACCCATAAAACCTTCAACAATACTCGTGTTTAGTATTGCTTTTGGTATTTCAGTAGATGACACCATTCACTTTTTGGCCAAATACCGTCAAGAGTTAATCGCCAACAATTGGAAGATCAAGCGCTCTGTCTATGCAGCATTGAAGGAAACCGGGGTGAGTATGTTTTACACCTCCATCGTTTTGTTTTTTGGGTTTTCAGTCTTTATGATTTCGAGTTTTGGTGGCACAGTAGCTCTGGGCGGACTGGTTTCTGCCACGCTGCTTTTTGCCATGTTATCCAATCTTTTGTTATTGCCTTCTTTGCTCCTTTCATTGGAAAAAAGTATTGCCAATCAAAAGACTTTGAGAGAGCCTTCATTGGATATTATCGATGATGAGGATGAGGAGTAAATTGGGCTTGTAATACGCTGGCGAAATTTAAGCTTATTGAATCTTTAATTTTCCTACTTTGAGTACAAACACCATATCAAAAAAGTAAAAGACTTCTAGTACTTATATCCCACGTAGTATTAAGAGTCTATAATTATAACGTCTTAGTTGTAATTGATGTATTGTATCGTCATTGTTTTTTATACCCAATTTTTGGCCGTGGTTTTGAGTTTTCATTTTTATCAATTAGCTCATCAAGATAGTTGAATACTAATTCGATGTTTTTGCTATGATTAGAAAGTTTCTGCTTTATTTCTTCGATTTCTAATTTGAGAGAGAGATTGTCTGTAAGCATTTCTCTAATTTTAGTAAAAACTCTGATGATCCTTATGTTTACTGCAATAGCTCTGTCGCTGTTTAGGACACTTGATAGCATTAAAACTCCATATTCTGTAAACACTAAAGGCTCGCTCCGTCGTCCTCCCCATCTTGAGGTCGCATTTTGCGACCTCAAGTTTGCCCACTCTTCTTTGGTTAAATGGAACATGAAATCATCAGGAAAACGACTCATATTTCTTTTAACTTGTTCATTGAGGCGTTTTGTTTCAACTTGGTAAAGCTCTGCTAAATCACTATCCAGCATAACTTTTTTATCTCTAACCAGAAATATTTTACTTATGATTATTTCATCCGGTATGGATAACTCATTTTTCATTGAATTCCTTTTTGACTTTCTTTTATAAAGATATAAAAAAGTTCAAGGATTACTTCCAAAAAAATGTTGCGGCACTATTACTCAAAGCCCTGATCCCCCAACACCTCGATTAAGTTCAGTGCAAGTAGTGGCTTTACATTTATAAAGTTTTAAAGCTTATAAATAACCTTAAGCATAAACACTCTTGGGAAAATAAATGTTTGCGTGTCTGAAATTAGAAAATCTGAAAAGCTGTTTTGCTGCTTGAATGAATTGTTGAAAATATTTGATCCCACGACTTCAAACCCCCAGGCACTTCCATCCTTTTGATAAAAAAGCGATGCGTTGGCATTGTCAAAATCATTTGAAATCCCCAGTGCATTGTTTTTGTATAAACTATAATTATAATCTGCTTTGAAAATAAAATCATTCCAAAAAGCATAGTCTATGGATGCAAAAACTTGATTGTTTTCAAAATTCCTCGACCCCTCTGATGTTCTATAATTTGTATAATCTTTTGTGTAACCCAATTCTATTTTTGGGAACTTGTCAAACAAGGTTGTTGCACTAATTGTACCTGATACCCTTTTTGAAATATTGAGATTCTCTGTATTGTTTAGCAATTGGTAAAAATCTGAATAAGTATAACTTGCCCTTGTGGAAACCCGAATATTTTTGATTACTTGACTCAACTGTGCCATCGTGGTCCAATTATGCTCTGGATTGTCAAAAAGCATCACGGTATTGTATTGCTCAATACCACTCAACGCAGTGGTGTTTTTAAAAGAAGTTTCACTTTTTCTGAAATTTGTCGAAGCGTTAAAGTGAAACCCTTTAAACATTCTAAAACGATTGTAACGCAATGAAGCGGTATGATAGCGGTCGTTTTCCAAACTGGAATTCCCTAGAAAAACACTATTAAAATTTGATAGAATAAACCGGTCTGCAAGTTGGTTAATACTTGCATAACGCGCATTTAGGGCATAATTGAAGGTTAACTTTTCACTGCTGCTAAAAGTGACTTCAGAAAAAAGTTTGGGCATTAATATAAATTTATTGCTCTCATTTGAATCATCAAATTGAGTGTTTTTTAAATGGTAATTATGCAGGTAAAGCATCGGTTTAAAGACGGTTTTCCCTATTTGAAATTTGTATTCCAACCCGAGATGGGTATTTAAATAATTGCGTCCAAAATCATTGTTAAACCCTGCTTCAGAAAAGTTGTTGGTACTACCGTCACTAAGTAATTGACTGTCTTCATTTAGGAATTTTGATCCTGAAAAATGCACCCCTACACTGGTGTATAGGTGATGAAAACGATGCAACACCCAGTAATGTTTAAAAAGCCCTGTTAAGTTGTTTGTTTGTTGTTTTTGGGTTTGTAAAATGGTGTAAACATCTTCCTCTTCAAGCGGGATAAGGCTTTGGAGGATGGGCTGATTGGTCCTCCATTGGGAGAAGGGATTGTCTTTTTGATAAATGTATTCCAGCTCTGTGGTGATTGTATGTTCCCTTGAAATTCTTCTGCTGTAATTGAATGTATTTTTTAACTGTAAAGATTCTAAAGTATTTGTTGTGGTGATTTGGTTGTTTTGAAAAGGGCTTTGGGTAGTGATGCCCCCATTTGAATCTGTGTTTGTGAATTTAAAAAAACTCTCAAAACTGATGTCTTTTTCAATACTGGGGCTGTGGCGCAGTGTGGCCTTTCCCAATGTAAAAAAAAGTCCATTTTCACTATTGTTGGTACGGTTTTCAATAAATGAACCCTCAAGGGTGTTGTATTGATTGATGGTTTGGCTTGCTGTTTTTGTTTGATTATTTGCCGCGATGACATAGGCATTTACCTCTGTATTTTTGTTTATGGCCTGTCTTAAATTCAATGCGCCAAATTGTGACTCATTATGTGTGAAATCACGATTTGCTAAAAATTGGGCAATTTCACTATTAAAAAGGTTAAAATAAGCCCCGGCATTTTGCATCAGTTTACTCATGCCGCCTTCAAACTCCAGATAGTCCCTGAGGGTAAATGCTTTTTCTGCAATGTTGTTTATATCGCCAATTAAACTCAGGTTGGTATTGGGGCTGTAATAGAAAAGTTTTGGGTTTAAAAGATAACGGTCTTTAATGCCCGCTCCTACTTCTACATCACCAAAGACAAATTTTTTCTTGTCCTCTTTAAGGACTATGTTCATCGCCATATCGTCGCTTTGCTCAAGCCCTTTAAACATGGCAACCTGATGATAATCATCTATTATCTCAATTTTATCAGCCGCATCTGCCGGGATGTTGTTTACGGCCAGTTTACTGTCACCGGTAAAAAATATTTTCCCATCCACCAAAACATGGGTAATGCGCTTGCCGTTTGAAAACACATTGCCCTCCCGATCTACTTCTATACCCGGCAGGTTTTTGAGTAAATCCCTTAGCTTGCGTTCTGTGCCGTCCCTAAAAGAGTCTGCATTGTAAATAAGTGTGTCTTGTTTGACAATAACCGGTATTTGATGCCTTAGTATGATTTCCTCAAGCGTGCCAGTTTCTTCTTTTAATTCATAGTTTCTGGTAAAGCTTTCTTGATAATTGATAAGCTCTGTATATTTAGCATACCCCAAATAAGTAACGCTCAATTCATAAGACTTCCCCGCTTGAAGTTTTAACTCATAAAAACCTTTGTCATTGGTAATGGCAAAAGCCATACTGGTTCCATCTTCTTGAGGTACTGCCAAAAGGTTAGCAAAAGGGAGTGGGTTTTGAATGCTGTCTGTTACTGTTCCTTGAAGTTGTATTTGCTGAGAGAATAGACATGAAAATTGAATTAATATAAAGAAAAACAATAAAAAGAATCTATATCTAAAATTCATTAAAGAAAATCTATAAATTACTGGCGTCTTAAATTATTAAAAGCATTTATGAGAATTTGATTATACTCTTCTTCAGTAATTTTTTTTCCTCTTGGCATATTAATATCTAAAGATGGATTATCAAATATAATTTCCGTTGCAATGTATGATGTATTGTTTATTTGAAGTTCTAAAACTAATCCTGGGAGACCAAACACATCTATAGGCCCATATTGTAATGGAATATCAGGAGCAAACCATGCTATAATCTCATTTTTAGAATCTTTAATATTCGAATTAAAATCTGATAGTTTTACTATTTCTTCTGTCACTGCTTTAAAACATAAAAAACCATTAACTACTTTATATTCTTTAGTAATTGTAAAATTATATTTATTGCTAATAACCAAAAAGCGTTCTCCAAATCGTTTAATTTCTCTAATGCTTTCACTTTCATTTAGATCTGTATAATAGGTACCATTCCCTTTTGCTGAACTTACAGCTTTACGATCTAACTTTTCCACAGGACTCGACATTGAGAATTCTAAAGTAAATTTGGATTGCTGGTTATTAAATTTTAGCCTATAAACCATTCTATCCAAAGAATTTTGTATGGCTCTTGTAAGACTCCTATAAATAGGATCAGTATTATTTACATCAAAATCCATTGTTTTTTTATAGACTATTTCACCACTATTAAACTGTTGAGCAGATAATATGGTTGTGAAAGAAAATAAAACAAGTATGCTTAAAAAGTATAATTTCATTATGTAAAAAATAGAATTAAACAAAAAGTATCAACAATATTAAAAACTCATAGTTGATACTTTTTAAAAGGATAAGTAAAAAGAATGCTTCTATCTCTGCATATCTTCACAATTAGTATACCACACCTCAAAGGCTTCCCAAAACTCATCTGGACCATCAAACCCGCCAAACATCTGGGATTCATACATTGTATAATCCCAAGCTTGATGCCAACAATCTGTTGCAGATAAAGACAACGATGCTTTTAAACTTAATGTTGATGACAGAACAATTACCATAATTAGTAAAATTTTCTTCATAATAAAAACGATTTAAATTAAACATTATTTTAACAAATCAAAGTTTCCATTAAAAGTTTTGGTTTCCTATTCAATAATGAATAGTTTTAACCTACATTTAAATAAAACGTATGGATATTGGTTTAAAAATCAAAAAGCTCAGGGAAAACCTAAAACTCTCTCAAGAGGAACTTGCCCATCAATTGGAAATATCACAAACCAAACTCAGTAACATCGAAAACGGTACAACAAAAAAAGTGGGGGTTAAATTGCTGAATAAAGCTTGTGACTTTTTCAAGGTAGATTTTGACTATTTCTTTGATAAAAAGCAAGTCGCTACACCAAGCAAAATCAACGGCGCTGTGTGTGTGTGTGTGTGTGTGTGAACAAAGTTCAGGTACCCAGGATGATTCCCCGTACAAAATACTTGTACAAATCAAAAGCCTTATTTTAGAAAACGAAGAAAAGAACCAAACGATTCAATTGCTCAAAGAAGAAATTGAAAAATTAAAGAAAGGGTAAGTGCTTATTTTATTATTTTGGCTCCAATTTTCTATATCCAATCTTGGATTAGTTGGGCAGAAACAGAAAAAATCCTGTTAGGGTTAACAGGATTAAAAAAATGCAGAGTTTAACATTTTTGTACTTCATAAAAAATATTATCTCTTCACACCTCGTTTTGAAATAAGTTTTGAGAATTCTTCTTTTGAAATCTTAGTCCCTTTAAAATTGGTGTCCAAATCAATAGGATTTTCGAAAAACTGAATAGTTTTTGCACGATATGTGAACCTGTTATTTCGTGTTGCTTCTAATATCAACCCGGGTAAACCACCAAGACCGATTGGACCATAACTCACAGGAATGTCTGGCGCAAACCATACCTCATAAACCAACGTTCTTTTTTGATTTAGGATTTCGTTATACTCTTCTATTTCCTTATATGCTCTGTAACAGTTGTAGCCAAGTATAGTTTTAGTTTCATTTGAGACTGTCCATTCAACGTCCATTTTACCATCGTCAATCAAAAACTTTTCCCCTAAATAATCCAATGCCCTAAGGTTTAAACTTTCTGACAAATTAGTATAAAAAATAGTTTCAGCATTAGAAAAAACTTTTGCAGCGATTAAAGCAAGTTCATCACCATCTTTTATCATCTCATCCATTTCAGTCAAAAATATAGCTTCATTTGCATTATATGAAAGAATAAAAGTCATTGATTTAAATATGTTGTTTGTGTTCATGAAGGTAGTTCTCATATGAACATCACTTACTTCATTTATTGTGTTAAAATTTTCTGTAGCAATTTCATACTCAATAAGTCCTGAAGCTAAAGTGTTATTTTGCGAAGTAACAGTAAAACTTATAAATAGTATAAAAAACAGGTTTTTAAAATAATTCATACTGTACAATTTAAAAAAACTAATTGAAACTTACTGGTTGTCATTACAATATTTTGATTATTTAACTCTTCTTGAGCTATGATATTAAAAGGTTTTTTAATAATAAAGAATAAACTATTTTCTATTGAATAAAAAAAAGATTTGTACATAAATTTCATACTTACCCAATAAAGCGTGTAATTAAAAATTTAATTACACGTGCAATCAAATAATTTCTTATCTTTGTTTGACCTTTAATTCTATTATGGCTTTATATTAATATGCCCCGGTAAATACCGGGAATATATGAAAAAACTATTAAAAATGAACACAAAACTCACTTTGACGATAGAAGAAGAAGTCATCCAAAAAGCAAAAGAATATGCAAAAAATAAAAACAGGAGCTTGTCTGATATTATAGAAAACTATCTTAAGATGCTAACAAAAGAAGAAAAAGCAAAAGAAGAAAAAAAATTAAGCCCTGTTGTAAAATCATTAAAGGGTTCTTTTAAAATGCCTAAAAATATGGATTATAAAAATGAACTCAGAAAGCGTTTGGAAGAAAAATATTCATAATGGATACTGTTTTAATCGACACCGACGTAATAATGGATTTCTTTTTTGACCGGGAACCTTATGCAAAGTTTGCCACCGAAATTTTAAATCGTTGTGAAGAAAAAAAAATTAAAGGATACACCACTCCCGTTATCATCTGTAATGTTTATTATTTATTACGAAAAGCCGCAAAGCATCAATTGATTATTGAAAAAATCAAACAGCTTTTAAGTATTATAGAAATAACTGAAATGGACAAAGAGGTTGTTTTAGATGCCCTAAATTCTGAATTTAAAGATTTTGAAGATGCATTACAAAACTCCTCTGCTGTTCAAAATGGAAAAATTAATATCATTTTGACAAGGAACATCAAAGACTTTAAGAAAAGTAATCTGGCAGTACTAACTCCAGAAACCTATCTAAAAGGAAAAGCCGGCAGCTAATACCAACCACAGCCAATAGAATAGCTTCTATAAGATATTTCACAATTAGCTCACAACAGCCTACTTGAAGCCGGCAAGTTCACATCACTCGTGTTTGTAACATTTTCAAAAAGTATGAATCTCTAAAACATCTCTTCCTGCCGAATATGAAACATAGTAACCAAGTAAAATCACTTGTATGCTTTAAATCTTCAAACTATCTTTGCACCTCAAATTTTCAACACATGCTAAAGAAAAAAGTACTTGAGTTATTGTATTCAGAACCATCTTTGATTGAGATGAACGTGAAAGGTTGGGTAAGAAGTTTTAGGAGCAACCGCTTTATTGCCTTGAATGACGGTTCTACCATAAATAATTTACAGTGTGTTGTTGATTTTGAAAATTTTGACGAGGCACTTTTGAAAAGGGTCACTGTGGGTGCTGCCATTTCCGTTTCCGGGAATCTGGTGGAGAGTCAGGGACAGGGACAAAAAGTAGAATTGCAGGTTGCTAAACTTGAAATCCTTGGTGATGCCGATACTGAAGATGTGAAATTGACCATACTTTCGCCTAAGCGTCACTCGCTGGAAAAACTAAGGGAACAAGCCCATTTAAGAATAAGAACCAATACTTTTGGCGCTGTGATGCGCGTGCGGTCGGTACTGTCATTTGCAGTTCATGACTATTTTCGTAAAAAAGGATTTTTTCATGTCCACACCCCCATCATCACCGGAAGCGATGCCGAAGGTGCCGGTGAGATGTTTCGCGTAAGCACTTTAGACCTGCACAATCCTCCAAAAAATGAAGACGGCAGCATCGATTTTAAAGAAGACTTTTTTGGCAAGGAAACCAACCTGACCGTAAGTGGTCAACTTGAAGCAGAAACCTATGCGATGGGTCTTGGGCAGGTTTATACATTTGGCCCCACTTTCAGGGCTGAAAACTCAAATACTTCAAGACATCTTGCCGAGTTCTGGATGATAGAGCCCGAGGTGGCTTTTAACGACCTTGCCGCCAATATGGATTTGGCAGAAGACTTTATCAAATATGTCATCAAATATGTGATGGAGCATTGCAAAGAGGACATGGTTTTTCTACAAAACCGTCAGATAGAAGAAGATAAAACAAAACCCGAAGCAGAACGCAGCACAATGCCGTTGTTGGAAAAATTGCACTTTATACTTGAAAACAACTTTAAGCGCGTGAGCTATACCGAAGCCATTGATATTTTAAAAGCTTCAAAACCCAACAAGAAAAAGCAGTTCAAATACCTTATTGAAGAATGGGGTGCCGATCTGCAAAGCGAGCACGAACGTTTTTTGGTTGAAAAGCACTTTAAATGTCCTGTGATTTTGTTTGACTATCCGGCAAAAATCAAGGCGTTTTACATGCGTTTGAATGACGACAAAAAAACCGTAAGGGCGATGGATATCCTATTCCCCGGCATCGGTGAAATTGTGGGAGGTTCGCAACGTGAAGAGCGCTATGACGTGCTCAAACAAAAAATTGCCGATATGGGCATAGACGAAGAAGAATTGTGGTGGTATCTGGAAACCCGAAAATTCGGCACATGCATTCACAGTGGTTTTGGTTTGGGCTTTGAGCGTCTGGTGCTTTTTGTTACAGGCATGACTAATGTGAGAGACGTTATACCCTACCCGAGAACCCCTCTTAATGCAGAGTTTTAACGGAGAGTATTTAAAGTAATACTTCTTTTGCCTCTGCCTGTCGGCAGACAAGTCTGCCCCTTTGCGAGACCCACACAGTTAATTTTCTCGCAAAGACGCTAAGTCGCAAAGAAAAAGTAGTTAAATTTGGTGTAATCATTTTAAAAAAAACTATTGGCTTTTATAAGCAAAATAAAATGCAGAGACTGTGGTACGTTCAATACCAACAAGGACTACTGTGAAAATTGTGGAGCCCTTATCAACCCCAAGCTTAAACGGGAAAAGAGCGACCAAAAAAGGATTGATGATCGTGAAGAGGAAGAACGCAATCGGGAAAAGGGAAAATTTGAACTTTTTATAGAACGCAACCGCAACCACAAAAACATTTTTATCCGTCTGTTTTTTCAACTGCTTTACGGCATCTGGTTTATCGTTATGGCCATCGGCGCTTTTATCGCGTGGTTGTTTGCAGCAGTAGCCGCATGATACTTCTAAGAAAACCTTTAGTCTGGCTGATTTTTGCCACCGCAATTGTAGTTTACATCCTGCAACAACTCGATGTTGACCTACCCTACTTAATCAACAACTACTTAAACAATTTGTTATGCATGCCTGTAGTTTTGACGCTATGCCTTGTAGTTTTACAATTTATTAAGAAAAACTATAGCCTAACAATCCCTATATTTGTTATTGCAAGCATCACACTGTATTACATAGTTTACTTTGAATGGTTTTTACCTAAAATAAACGAACGTTATACAGCAGACCCCATAGACGCCGTTCTGTATATTATCGGTGCAATTGTGTTTTATGTAATGCAAAAAACTTGGGTTAAAACAGCAGGATAAAAATATTTGCATAAAATCACAAACTCTTGTAATTTAAGGATTGCTATTAAGGTATCATTATGCTGAAACAATTTTTACAGTTTAAACTTTCGCAAAAGCTTTCTCCACAACAAATCCAGTTGATGAAGCTCATTCAATTGCCCACCCAGCAATTTGAGCAACGCGTGGCACAGGAAATGGAGGAAAACCCTGCACTTGAAGGAGGCAAAGATGAAAATGAAGACTTTGATGACGACTTTAACAATGAGGAGTATGACGACGGTAACGAGCACATTGATGCTGATGACATCAACATTGACGAATACTTAAGCGATGACGACGTTCCTGATTATAAACTTCAGGCAAACAACTATAGTGCCGATGATGAAGACAAGCATGTGCCGTTTGCTTCGGGAATATCTTTTTCAGAATACCTGCAATCACAACTAAACACCGTTCAACTCACCGAAGAAGAACAAGAAATTGCTGCATTTATCGTAGGAAGCCTTGATGAAAGTGGTTACCTAAGAAGACCTGTAAAGGATATTCTTGACGATTTGGCATTTACACAAAACATTTACACCACAGAAGAAGCCATTGAAAAAGTGCTTCTTGAGGTTCAAGAACTGGATCCGGCCGGAGTTGGTGCCCGCAATTTACAAGAATGCCTGATTCTTCAAATGGAGCGAAAAACGCCGACAGCTTCAGTTGAACTTGCCCTTCGCATTTTGGAAGATAGCTTTGACGCCTTTTCCAAAAAGCATTATGACAAATTGATGCAGAAGTTTGAAATCACTCCCGATGAGTTGAGGGATGCTATCAATGAAATTGAACGCCTCAATCCCAAACCCGGTGGTGCTTATTCCGGCAACACCAGAATGATTGAGCACATCGTCCCAGATTTTAACATCCGCATTGTGGACGGCAAACTTGACCTGACCTTAAATGGAAGAAACGCGCCGGAACTTCACGTTTCAAAAGAATACACCAATATGTTGAAAGGCTACAAAGAAGCCAATGAAAAATCAAAATCTCAAAAAGAAGCCGTTCAGTTTATCAAGCAAAAACTTGACGGTGCAAAATGGTTTATTGACGCCATCAGGCAACGGCAGCAAACACTTTATGTCACGATGAATGCTATTATGCACTATCAGGAAGAATATTTCCTCACCGGTGATGAGCGCAAACTCAGGCCTATGATTTTAAAAGACATTGCTGACGAAATCGGGATGGATGTTTCCACGGTTTCAAGGGTGGCCAACAGTAAATATGTGGACACGCCCTATGGCACCAAACTCATCAAGGAGTTTTTCTCTGAATCTATGAAAAACGATCAGGGCGAAGATGTTTCCACCAGGGAAATTAAAAAAATACTTGAAATCACAATCGCTGAGGAAAACAAAAAAAAGCCTATGACAGACGATAAACTGGCAAAAATCCTTAAAGAAAAAGGCTATCCCATTGCCCGTCGCACCGTTGCAAAATACCGCGAGCAACTTGATATTCCGGTAGCCAGAATGCGAAAGGAAATTTGATGAATTACTTCCTGAAATTAGCTGCCTGGGTTTTTCACCCCCTTTTAATGCCATTGCTTGGTGTTGCCCTTTACTTCAGAATTACCCCCCGCTATGTGGTTCCTGAATTGATGTATTCAAAATTAATCGTCGTTTTTATACTCACTTTTTTAATTCCTATTTTACTTTTTTTCCTACTGAAAACTCTGGGAATCATTCAGTCCATTCACCTAAAAACTGTCAAGGAAAGAAAAGTCCCAATAATTCTGCAGTGCTTATTGGTGATATTGGTACTTAAAATGGTTTTTCAGCCCAATATGTATCCGGAACTTTATTTCTTTTTTGTGGGCATCCTCTTTTCGCTCATTACAGCATTTGTATTGGTGTCTGCTAAATTTAAAGTGAGCTTGCATATGATAGGCATTGCAGGAGTGACCATGTTTTTGATTGCATTGAGCATCCATTTTAAGATAAATGCACTGGTGACAATTGGATTTTTACTTTTTGTTAACGGGTGGGTTGCCAGCTCAAGACTGCACACCAAATCTCATAACAACATCGAATTGATTTTTGGCTTTTTTGTGGGTATAATTCCTCAGCTGTTATTAATCAATTATTGGTTATAGCAAATAAAACATAATCCCAATTTTTATAGCCGTCATATTGATGGGTTCGCCGTTGATTTGGGCATTGTTGTTAAAAAAGGAGTTGATATTATATTGCACCTGAAAGTTAATGGTGTTGTAACCAAAATTTAAAAAAGCGGTATATCTCAAACGATTAAATTCATCTATATCACGATTTCTGATTTTAGTATTATCTTCCCTGTAAACCGATTTAAAATAGAAGGTATAACCCAATTTCACACCTCCATAAATCCTCCAAAATCTGTATTCTGTGGGTGTTGATGTGCGCCATCTCAGCTCTATGGGCAATTCAATTTCGTGGGTTTCAAAACGGTTTTTATCAAAACTAAAATTATCGTCTAATACAATAAAAGCACTTTCGCCGTTTTCATCAGTACCCACAAAGAGGTTATGCCCATAATTGTTATAAGCATAACCAAGTCCTGCTGCAATTGCAACATTTCGTCTCATATTGATGGGCATATCCCTCAAAAAGCCAAAACTCAACCCACCAACAAAACTTTCAGTAACCACGTCTTTAGGGCGTTCATTAAGAAAGTTAACAGTGATTCCAAAATATATCTGATCTTCACGATAGAGGGAGTCAACAGTTTGCGGAGGCAACATAGTTTCCTGAGGCAATGCAAAAAGTGGTATTAAAAATAATATGAAAAGGTTTAGGGCTTTAGAATTCATACTTTTCAGCAATAGTTTATGCTAAGATACTTTATTTTTAAGCAACAAAAAACGCCTTGATAAAAATATCAAGGCGCAAAGTTTTAAGCATTAAAAAAGGCTTATTGAAGGTTTGCCGCAGCATCACCCTCACGTGTTGTGTAGTTTACTCTTAGAGCGTTAACTTTTCGTAATTCTTGTTTAATATCTGAAACTAAGCCCATGTTGGTTTCACCATCAACCTTTAAAGATGTTGTAAGGAAAGGAATCAATTCTTCCCTTCTACTTGCACGTTCAGCTTCAATAAAAGCCTGTACATCGCTTACTTCAGCAAACTTGTCATTTAGTTGTATTCTACCTTCTGTACCATATTGCTCCTGATATCTGGGAAGCGGCTTTCCCGCATAGATATACATCACACGATCCTTTTTTTCGAGTTTCTCTACCTCATCTGCATAAGGTAATTCATTTTCAATTAATGGCGTGTTTTGCCTCATTACTGTAATCACCATAAAGAAAAACAAAAGCATAAATACAATATCGGGTAATGATGCTGTTGAAATTCCCGGTGTTCCACCGCCTGACTTTTTCTTAAACTTAGACATAGTCTTCTTAAATTGATTTTTTTATTCTCTTCTTCTTGGTTCTGCTTCAGAAAGCACCTGAGGATACATGGCTCTAAGCACATCCAACTGTTCTTTTAACTTGTCCCTGTCACCTCTCCAGGTTTGATCTGCAAAGTTCTTTTCCATTTCTCTGTAACGTAAGCCAAATAACCTTTGTGCTTCTCTTTCCCGCAAGTCATTATAAGCAGCTACTAACTCATTTTGAACAGCGATGTACATCTTATAGCTTGTCAACCTGTCGTTTTGTAATGAGATTACAGCTTTTTGTGGATTCTCTGAAGATGTTGGGTCTCCTAAACCCTGGCAGTAATCACAGGCATCTTCTCCTGTCCCACTACCATTATCAATAAAATCCATTGCAGTTTGTCTTAAGTTTTTCAACTCTAAAGGATCATCGTTGACTAATAATTGGTCATCTTTATTTACCAAAACAATGAGAATATTTCTCTTTCTCATATCAACTTGTGGTACATCTGGATCTATTGGAGGAAGTCTTCTTGTAATACCACTATCTGTCTCAATGGTTGTGGTAACCAAAAAGAAGATGAGCAGCAAGAAGGCAATATCTGCCATCGACCCTGCATTTACTTCCGGTGCTGATCGTTTAGCCATAATTAATTTTTAACTAATTTTTTAACTCCTGATATAACCATCAATCCTATGGCAATTATTGCCAAGAAATAAAACGTTCTTAAACCTGTATCAACCCATTTTGAACCACTTTCTGAAACAATAAGTTCTCCTTGCTTGTAAATGTCTTCACCGCTTGAAAGCACATAAGAAATTACAATAATCAAAACGAAAGCCGCAACAGATATCAACGTCTTCTTTAGGGTTGCCTTGTTTGCAAATAGTTGGGCAATTGAAAACAAAAGTGTAAAAGCAATTGCCAATCCAAGTATAAAATAAGCAAGATTCATATAGAACGAAATTGTTCCAACGTTGCCAGAAAGAATTGTAGCAAGTAGAACTATACCTATGAGGGCTATAATCAAGACTACAATACGAATTATTTTGTGTAAAGCCATAATATATTATTAATGGAAGTTATTATTTGTTTTTGTGAGCCACTAATATATCAATCAAAGTGATTGATGCATCTTCCATATCATTAACTATTCTGTCAATTTTGGCGATGATATAATTGTAGAAAATCTGAAGGATAATTGCCACAATCAAACCAAATACCGTTGTCAAAAGTGCTACTTTAATACCTCCTGCTACCAGTGAAGGCTGAATATCACCTGCTGCTTCAATTCTATCGAATGCAATAATCATACCGATTACTGTTCCCATGAAACCAAGCATTGGTGCAAGTGCGATAAAGAGTGAAATCCAAGATACATTTTTCTCCAATTGTCCCATTTGAACACCGCCATAGGCAACGACTGCTTTTTCAGCAGCATCAATACTCTCATCTGCTCTGTCAAGTCCTTGATAGTAAATTGATGCTACAGGTCCTTTGGTGTTTCTACAAACTTCTTTAGCAGCTTCTACACCACCGCTTCTTAAAGCATCTTCTACTTCTTGCGCAAGTTTTTTAGTGTTTGTTGTAGAAAGGTTTAGATAAATAATCCTCTCAATAGCAATTGCAAGACCAAGTATCAAACACAAAAGAACGATTCCCATAAATCCGGGTCCTCCTTCAATAAAGCGCTTTTTTAATTCTTGGTGGAACCCAAGTGACTCTTCAGGCTCGGGCATTGCATCCTGAAATGATGCAGTAGTTGTTGTAGTTGTGATGGTTTGAATGTCTTCAGAGAAAACCTGAGATTCATTGTAAGCATTTGCATTAACTGATACAGTTAGCGCTATTGCTGCAACTGCTAAAATAGAAAATAATCTTTTCATTGCGTATGGACTTAAAAGTTTGTTTTTAGTTAAGGGTTTAAAGATATAAAAATAATTATTTAAAAAACAATTTAAAATTTTTGCAGAGAGGAAGGGATTCGAACCCTCGATACGCTTTTGGCGTATACACACTTTCCAGGCGTGCGCCTTCGACCACTCGGCCACCTCTCTAATTCATCAAACTCCACCGATATGGCTGAACGTTTTTACAGCGTGCCAAATAACAAAAAAAATCTTACACAGTGAAATAATATCACGTTAATTTTATGTCATTTCTCCTCTTAAGGATGTTTCAAAAATGGTTTTAAATACATTTGATGAAACTTTTTGACCCAACAAATACATAAGTTTGGCGATTGCCGCTTCGGTTGTGATATCTTTTCCTGATATCATTCCTGCCTTTTTTAACTTTATACTGGTTTCATATTGCCCCATTGCAACACTCCCACCTGAACACTGTGTAACATTTATAATAGGAATACCTTTTTTAATGGTTTGAGCTATTAAACCAATGAACCACTCTTCGTCTGTGGCATTGCCTGCACCATAAGTTTCAATTACAACACCTTTTAATCCTTTTAAGTTGAGCATCTGGCTGAGCACTTCTTCAGATATTCCGGGGAAAAGCTTGATTAACAAAACACGGGTCTCAAGTTCAAAATGTACCTTGAGTTTTTTTCTGCCTGCAAGCCTTAAGAGTTTTTCCTTATTTACAGAAAGATGAACACCACTTTCAATCAATGCAGGATAGTTGAGTGAGGCAAAGGCTTCAAAATGTTCGGCATTGATTTTTGTGGTTCTATTGGCCCGGTACAATTTATACTCAAAATAAAGACCCACTTCAGTAATAATGGGCTTGTTGTTTTCGCGCAAGGCGGCAATTTGAATACTTGTGATTAAATTTTCTTTGGCATCTGTTCTTAAATCACCTATGGGTAACTGTGACCCTGTAAAAATCACAGGTTTCTGTAAGTTTTCAAGCATAAAACTCATTGCTGATGAAGTGTATGACATGGTATCACTGCCATGCAAAACAACAAATCCGTCTATTGTGTTGTAATTATGATGTATAATTTCGGCAAGTTTGACCCAGTATTTTGGTTGCATATTTGAACTGTCTATGGGACTTTCAAAACTAACCGTTGTGATGTTGCAATCCAGCAGTTTCAATTCGGGAATGTGAGCGAGCAGTTCATCAAAATTGAAACTCTTTAGTGCACCTGTTTCAAAATCCTTGATCATCCCGATA
The DNA here is from genome assembly GCA_964469175.1 of uncultured Flavobacteriaceae bacterium. Taxonomy (GTDB): domain Bacteria; phylum Bacteroidota; class Bacteroidia; order Flavobacteriales; family Flavobacteriaceae; genus Planktosalinus. Next base: position 330,628 of record CAYXXY010000001.1, on the reverse strand, counting down.
GTTCCGCCGGTGTATATGAGTAATATGTTGGGTTTTTGGTTCAAAGTATCTGGTTTCTGGTTTCAAAAATATAAATCTCAAGTTTTAAATGACTAAACACCAAAAACATCTTTTGAGTTTTGGGTAGTGATATCAGCAACTTCTTCTGCAGAAATTCCATAAAGCTGAGCCACTTTTTCAGCCACCAGCATCAAATAGCTGCTCTCATTTCGCTTTCCGCGAAATGGGGCCGGGGCCAGATAAGGCGAATCGGTTTCCAGAACTATATGTTCTAATGGAATTTCATTCAAGAATTGGTCAATTTTTCCGTTTTTGAATGTAACCACTCCTCCAATACCCAATTTCATGTTGAATGAAATGGCACGTTCTGCCTGAGCTTTTGTTCCCGTAAAGCAGTGAAAGATACCAAAAAGTTTGTCATCTTTTTCGGTTTCAAGCACATCAAATATTTCATCAAATGATTCCCTGCAATGAATCACTATGGGAAGGTTATAGCGCTTTGCCAGTTGGATTTGCCTTTTAAAAGCATCCTGCTGAATGGCCAGTGTGCTTTTGTCCCAATAGAGGTCAATGCCAATTTCGCCCACGGCCACAAACTCCCTTTCGGTAAACTGTTGCTCTACAAAAGCGAGTTCTTCTTCATAATTTTCCTTGACCGATGTGGGGTGCAATCCCATCATCAAAAATACATTTTCGGTATATTGCTTTTCCAAATCAAACATTGCAGCAGCATAACTTTTGTCTATGGCAGGAATAAAAAACCGTTTGATATTTAAATCAAATGCCCGTTGCATCATAGCATCCCGGTCTTCGGCAAATTGTCTGCTGTATAAATGGGTATGGGTATCGGTCAAAATCATAAATGCAAAACTAATTGATTTTGTTGAGTTATCTTTGCTAAAAAAGAAAAGACGTGAACAGCCTCAGACAGTTTTTAGAATCAAAAAAATTTAAACGAATCTCCTTAAAAAAAATAAATTCCAACCACTTTGAAGTGATTGCTAAAGTAAATGGCATCAAAGGCACTTTTATTCTTGATACCGGTGCCTCAAACAGTTGTATTGGGCTTGATAGTGTAGATTATTTTAAGTTAGAAGTAGAAGAAAGTGAGGTTAAGGCTGCCGGCGCAGGTGCAATTGGGATGTTCACCCAGATTGCTGTGGGATACCCTCTAAAAATTGGTGAATGGTCAATAAAGAAGGTTGATTTTGTGGTTTTTGATTTGGCACACGTCAACGAGGCATTAAAAATTGCTGATGCCGAAGCGGTCAATGGTATAATTGGTGCAGATGTTTTAAAAGAATCCAGAGCAGTAATTGACTATGGCAGAAATTGTTTGTATCTAAAACAATGATTTTCAGTTTATTTTTTTTATATCTTTAGGAAAATTTACCCCTAATGTCAAAATTTTTATTCGTTGTCATATTTCTAATTATCTCTTTATCAACTTGGGCTCAGAATGATTTTGACCATTACAAACAAATTGTTGAAACCACCAATGACAAGCATCTAAAACTGGCCGCTCTTGATTCAGTTTTGGGTATCACTTGGAAGGAGCGCAATTTCAATGACTTTATTGATTACTCTTTAATTTATGTTGATTTAGCAGAAAGTCTGGGTGAATATGATCAAATGGCCAAAAAGGTGATGAATGCCAGTCATCACATTACTACTTTCAGAAATGACCCTCAACTGGCTGTACAGCTAATCGATAAAGCCATTGTATATGAATCAAAATTTAAAGACAGCCTTTTAAGAGGTGGGTTATATTTGAGGAGAGGTCGTGCATATGTGCGGTTTGATACCCAAAAAGCCATAAACGATTATGATAAAGCACTGGAAGTTTTTGATGAACAAGACGATGCCTATAAAGCTGATGCTTATTTATTCAGGGGACAGGCCTATTCAAATCAAGGACTTTTTGTACAGGCAAGTGATGATTATAAAAAGGCCTATGACTATTATGAAAAAGCCAATATTCCTGAGTATATGCTCCACGCAAGAAGCGGTGAAATTATTATGTACAGCAAAAACGGATTTATAGAAAAAGGAATTGAACAAAGGGAAGCACTCATTCAGGACATCAAAAAATTAAATCTTTACCAATATTTGAGCATACATCTATACAACCAATCGATAGATTATAAAAAACTAAATAATGATAAAAAAAGGTATGAGCTGCTGATTGAAGCATTAACATTTGCCGATTCTTCAAACAATCCAACATTTAGTTATACAGCAATTTACAGTTCACTTTCAGAACACTTTTCTTTGAATAATAATCTTGAAAACGCCAGAAAATTTTTATCAAAAACAGAAGAATACCTCCCAAAAATACCCAATGACAGGTATGCCAATTCAATCTACTTAATGGCTGCAATTAAGTATCACATCAAAAGCAATAACTTGATTTTAGCCAAAGAAAAAGCCGTTGAAAGACTTGAAGTATTGGAAAACCTTGGCCTGGATGAAGAAACCATCAACACTCACCAAATACTCTCAGAGATCTATTTAAAGTTGGGTGACAAAGAAATGGCCTTTAATCATTTAAACCTACATACCACTTTAAAAGACTCGATTTTCAATCAGTCAAAAACAAATGCTTTGATTTATTATCAAACCCTTTATGAAACCGAAAGAAAGCAAAAAGAACTTTCTGAAAACCGCAGTAGTATTGCTCTTCTGGAAGAAAAAAACAGTTCATTGAGGCGGCAATATGTTTTTGGTGGAATAACAGTAACACTTGGGTTTGTTCTTTTATTCCTTTATAAAAATCAAAGGGATTTGAAGCTCAAAAAGGAATTGAATGAAAAATACACTCAGGACCTTCTTATAGCACAAGAGGATGAGCGAAAAAGGGTTTCTAAAGACTTACACGATGGGATTGGTCAAAGTTTATTGCTCATTAAAAACAAAGTGGTATTAAATAAAGATGACAGTACCAAAAGCCTTGTTGAAAATGCTATAGAAGAAGTACGGTCCATATCACGTGCACTCCATCCTTTTCAGCTTCAGGAACTGGGGATTACCAAAGCTATTCAGAATATTATTTATCAAATAGACGAATCAAGCGAATTATTTATCACTTCAGAAATTGAAAATATTGATGGCCTGTTTAACCTTCAACAAGAAGTAAACATATTTAGAATTGTTCAGGAAAGTTTTAATAATATTCTAAAACATTCTGAAGCAACAGGGGTTAAAATTGAGATTAGGAAAATGGAAAAACACCTCCATTTATTAATTAAAGACAATGGGAAAGGTTTTGATTTTTCTGAAAAATCCAATGATTTTAAGAGTATAGGGTTAAAAACACTTAAAGAAAGAACAAGGCTATTAAAAGGAACGATTAAAATTGAAAGTCAAACCAAAAAAGGGACTACCCTTGAATTTAAAATTCCTTTATAATGAAAAGCAAAACCATAATAACAGCCGATGATCACCCCATCTTATTGAAGGGCCTAAATGATTTTCTTCTGGAAAAGGGATACACCATTATTGAAAGCGCAAGCAATGGTAAAAAAGCTTTTGAACTTATTGAAAAACATCATCCTGACATTGCAATCCTTGATATTCAAATGCCCGGGCTCTCAGGTTTGGAAATTGCAAAACTTTGCAACAATCAAAAAATCAAAACAAAAATTATCATAATTACTTTTCACAAAGAGGCGTCTCTTTATTTTGAAGCAAAAGAGTTAAACATTTATGGATACCTCCTTAAAGATTTTGCTATAGAGGAAATAGAAAACTGTATTTCATCTGTTTTGGAAAACAGGCCCTATTTCAGTAAAAAAATCAAAGACCTGCTTCAATTAAAATCTGACAGCAATCAATTCCTTATTGACCTTACACCATCTGAAAGAAAAATTTTAAAGCTTATAGCAAGCGATAAAACCAACAAAGAAATAGCCGACTTACTCTTTATCTCTCCCAGAACTGTTGAAAAACACAGAAGCAACATTATTCAAAAGCTAAATTTAGAACCCAAAACCAATGCCTTACTCATCTGGGCAAAGGAAAATCAAGAGCACATTAAACTTTAACAAAATTACGTATATCTACGTAGTTGTTCTTAAGATTTCCTTCTTATATTTGTAGGAATAAAACTCATTTTATTAATCCCCGCCCCATAAAATGTTAACTATTTTCGACAAACTACCTACTGGTTGTCGGTTTAACAAATGATTTTTCCCAAGAATCATTGCTGAATTTTAAGTTTATTATAAGCTTAATTAAAATTCTTTATACCTGTTTATAAAGTAAATTTGAATTTTATGATGTCTGGAAACAAAATTAACAACCCAAAACTTCTCATTAGTAGGTCAATGCTAATTGCCATAATTATTGTGGCAATTCTTGTGATATTGCTGAACATTATAGCATTGTTTTAACACCGGCTTTTGTTGTTGAATAAAAAAACCCGCTGGTTTTTAGCGGGTTTTCAGAATCAACGTATGTATCTCTTTAATCATGAATGACCCTTACTTTTGCTGCAATCACTCCTTTTCTGCCTTCTTCTTCTACGTATTCTACCCTGTCGCCTTCATTCAGCGCTTCACCATTTAAGCCTGAAGCGTGTACAAAGATGTCTTTTCCTGTTTCATCGTTTGTGATAAAACCATAACCTTTTGATTCGTTAAAAAATTTTACTGTTCCTTCCATTGTAATAATAAATAATAAATTAATAAAGCGTAAATATAAAAGATTATTGGCTGAAATGTTAAAAAAAACCAAAAAAATTTAAGCTTTTTTTGCATTTTATCCTTTGTTAAGATGCATACTATTTCAAAAGAAACATTATTTATATTCTATATTTCAGCCAAAACGTGTAATAAAAAAATAGTAAGACGTTTTATATTTAGTAAAAAAATATTCCTAATTTTTTATTAAATGAACCTTCAAAAATCATTTTGAATGGTAACTTAGAGCCAAATCTTAATAGAAAAATAGTATGCAAATTCAAATTAATTCAGACAAGAACATAAATATCACCAGTGAATTAAAACAAGATTACAAGGCTAAAACGGAGAAAAGATTAGGGCGATTTGAAAACTTCATTACGCGAATAGAAGTTCACTTTAGTGACGAGAATAGTGAAAAGTCAGGATTGAATGATAAAAGGTGTTTGATAGAAGCCAGAATGGAGAACAGACAACCAATCATTGTAACAGACACATCTGATGTGATTGAAAAATCATTTTCTGAAGCTTTAAATAAAATGAGGAGAAAACTGGACTCTATCGTAGGAAAGATAAGGGATCAATAATCACGCATCTTTATTTTCTTTTTTTCTTAACTCAGCCTTCTCCCTGTCTCTGTTAGCTTCATACTCCCGCATTTTTTTAAAGCTTTCATTGGTAAGCATATAATCTTTAGCGCTTTTTCCTTTCCACCTGTGGTATAAAAACAAGGGCATCCATAAAAAAAATCCCACGGCCACCCCAAGTCCTATAAAAAGTTCGCCGGATTTTAAATCCTCAGCTTTAATATAGAATCCATAGCAAACCAATGCTGTAGCAATTAAAAAAGCTAAAATGATTAAATACCTCATCAATTCTTGACTTTCAAATCCAATTTTAAATTCAGCTCTTTAAGCTGTTCTTCATCAATGTTTGCAGGCGCATCAATCATCACATCCCTTCCTGAATTGTTTTTGGGGAAAGCGATAAAATCCCTGATGGTTTCCTGCCCGCCTAAAATTGCAACAAGCCTGTCCAGTCCAAAAGCAATCCCGCCGTGTGGTGGTGCTCCATATTGGAAAGCTTCCATTAAAAATCCAAACTGTGCCTGTGCTTCCTCAGGTGTGAATCCCAGATAATCAAACATTTGTTCCTGAATTTCACGGTCGTGTATTCTTATAGAGCCTCCTCCAATTTCGTTCCCGTTCAATACTAAATCATAGGCATTTGCTTTCACCTCAGCAGGATTGGTTTTGAGCAACTCCATTTGTCCGGGCTTGGGTGATGTAAACGGGTGGTGCATGGCATGGTAACGTTGGGTTTCTTCATCCCAATCCAAAAGTGGAAAATCAATCACCCACAACGGAGCAAATTCATTTGGCTTTCTTAACCCCATTCTTGTGGCGACTTCCATACGTAAAGCGCTGAGTTGTGCACGCACTTTATTAGTTTCGCCGGAAAGGATGCAAATTAAATCGCCCACATTGGCTTCTGTGGCTTTAGCAATCTGAAACAAATCATCCTGGTCATAAAACTTATCGACTGATGATTTGTGAGTGCCGTCTTCATTGCATCTTATGTAAACCATTCCCAATGCCCCAACCTGTGGTCGTTTTACCCAATCAATAAGTGCGTCAATTTCTTTTCTGGTATATGCAGCTCCTCCCGGAATAACTATCCCCACAACCAACTCTGCATCATTAAACACTTTAAAATCCCTGTGTTTTGTAACTTCATTGAGTTCAGCAAATTCCAGTCCAAATCGAATGTCGGGTTTATCATTTCCATACCTGCGCATTGCCTCATCATAAGTCATTCTGGGGAATTTTTCAATTTCAACCCCTTTGATTTCTTTTAAGAGGTGTCTTGTAAGCCCTTCAAAAGTGTCGAGGATGTCTTCTTGTTCCACAAAGGCCATTTCGCAGTCAATTTGTGTAAACTCAGGCTGTCTGTCTGCTCTTAAATCTTCATCTCTAAAACATTTTACGATTTGAAAATACTTGTCCATTCCGCCCACCATCAAAAGCTGCTTGAAGGTTTGCGGTGATTGTGGAAGGGCATAAAATTGTCCTTCATTCATTCTGGAAGGCACAACAAAATCACGGGCACCTTCAGGAGTTGACTTGATGAGGTATGGAGTTTCTACATCCACAAAGCCTTTGTCTGAAAGGTATTTCCTTACTTCCATGCTTACCTTGTGACGGAATATTAGATTATTCCTCACCGGATTACGACGAATGTCCAGATAACGGTACTTCATTCGCAAATCATCACCACCGTCGGTTTTGTCTTCAATAGTGAAAGGCGGGGTCAATGAATCGTTGAGAACTTCAAGGTTTGTGACCAAAATTTCGATTTCGCCAGTAGGCATTTGCTCGTTTTTTGATTCACGCTCAATGACCTTTCCGGTGATTTGTATCACATATTCGCGACCGAGTTCCCTGGCCTTGCTCACCATTTTTTTGGGAGTGCGTTCTTCATCAAATATGAGTTGGGTGATGCCATAACGGTCTCGTAAATCTACCCAAACCATAAAACCCTTATCACGGGTTTTTTGAACCCAACCGGACAGTGTAACTTCCCGGCCTATATGTGATGCTCTTAATTCGCCACAAGTGTGTGATCTGTACATGCTTTTGCTGTTTTGAGGTGCAAATTTAATACAAAAAAAATCCCCAATAGAAGTTGGGGACGTTTTCTTGTTTCATGAAGTAAGATTTATTTTTTTATAAACTTTTTGGTTTGTTTATTTCCGTTTTCATCTTCAATTACTAAAAAGTACACTCCTGCATTTAGGTTGTTGATATTTATTTTGTTTTCTAATAGATCCAATAGTTGATTGTGCATCAATGTTCCATTGATTGAGTAAATACTTAAGGAGACCTCTTGAAGTTTAATTAAATGAATATTCAGTATGTTTTGGGCCGGATTGGGAAACAATGAAAAATTCCAATTCAAAAAAGTTTCGGTTGACATAGTTGGTTGATTGCCATAAAATGCCTGATCTCCATTGTCATTTGTAATAACAAGAAAAAAGTCTTCACCATTTTCACTTATTTCATAATTAAATACTTCTTCTGCAGTACTAAAAAAGAAATTAAAATAAATTCCCTCAAACACGGCACTCTCATAAAGGTCGCATTCAATTAAAGTTTGTGCTATAAATTCAAAAGTAAAGCCGTCAACTCCAAAATACTCCAACTCACCAAACAAACTATTGCATACATTGGTTATAAAAGGCTCTTCCTCATTTTCATTAAAATGGAGCAAAACATTATTTACTTCAGCATTTGACACAGCAAAAAACTCTTCATCATCAACTACCACTTTTTCCAAATACCAGGTGTGATCAAAAAGCACAGGGTCTTGAGAAAATGATTTAAGTGTAAAGAGAAAGAATAACAGGATTAAGTAGTTGTTTTTCATTGCAATAGCATTTAGATTATAAAATTACAAAAAATCCCCAACTTTAGGTTGGGGACATTTTCTTAAGCGATTTGCTCAATCGGCTTTCCGTTCTTATCATTGTAAAACCTGATTTTTGCCCGATTCAACAAATAGAACATCGTGGGCACTATCACCAATGTCAGGAAGGTGGCAAATGTCAAACCAAAAATAATGGTCCAGGACATCGGCTTCCAGAAAATATTGTTATCGCCACCAATATAAATTTGTGGGTCAAACTCGGTAAACAAAGTAAAGAAATTCAGGTTTAATCCCACGGCCAATGGTAGCAATCCTAAGATAGTTGTAATAGCTGTAAGCAAAACCGGGCGCAACCTGTTTGTACCTGCAGCTATGATGGCTTCCCTGTATTGTTCACGGGTAAGTAGCTTGTCTTCGGGCACGCCCAGTTCAGCTTTTTTACGGTCTATGAGCAATTGGGTGTAATCAATCAAAACGATGGCATTATTGACCACTATCCCTGCAAGGGAAATGATTCCCATCATCGTCATGAGTACCACAAAATCCATCTGGAAAACCACCAATCCAAACAAAACTCCAATAAAACTCAGAATGATGGCCACAAATATAATGATGGGCTTTGAAATGGAGTTAAACTGACCAACGATAATAAGAAGAATCAGCATGAGTGCAATGACAAGTGCTCCCGACAAAAACTCCATAGTCTTGGCCATTTCTTCCTGTTCACCTGTAAATGCATAAGTAACGTTTCTTGGCAAAGGGTAATTTTCAAGTGCTTTTTGTATCTTCTGAACAGTTTCTGTAGGGTTAAATCCTTCCAACACATTGGAATAAACAGTAATCACACGTTTTAAATCTTTTCTTTTTATCGAACTGAAAGTTGCCAGGTTTCTGGTAGTCACCAAAGTAGAAAGCGGTATCTGCTTTAAATTCCCCTGGTTGTCCCTAAATGTGATATTTTGGTTGAACAAGGCACTTTCGTCATAACGGCTGTCGCTGTCAAATCGCACGATAATGTCATAATCATCATCACCATCTTTAAAAGTAGAAGCTTCAAATCCGTAAATTGCTGAACGTAATGCCTGCCCCACTTGAGCTGTGGATACTCCCAGTTCACCGGCTTTCATACGGTCAACAATCACTTCCATTTCGGGTTTGTTTTGATTTACGTCAAGGTTTAGCTCTTCAATACCGGGAATGTTTAATCCGTTGATATATGCTTGTACATTTCTGGCTTCTTCTATCAATTGTTGATAATCATCCCCTTTCAGTTCCAGGTTGATGGCATATCCTGCCGGAGGTCCTGCCTGGTCTTTGTCGGTAATGACGCTGGCACCGGGAAAGCCTTGAACAGCGTTTCTAATTTCGGTCAGGACATCAGAACTGCTTATTTTATTTCCATCTTCATCAAAACGGTATTTGTATTGCCTGAAAAGCACGGTTACTTTTCCCTTGTGAGGCATTTCATTTTGTGAAGGCCCGTCAACCATTGGGTTTCCTGAACCTTCACCCACCTGTGAAATGATGGATTCTGCCATAAAATTATAAGTTTCACCATCCCTTTGATACTGATACCTTTCCAAAACATCAAACACCTGTTGCTCAACTATTTTGCTGAGCTCGTTGGTTTTTTCAATGTCAGTTCCTTCAGGATACTCTATATAGACTATGGCCTGGTTGGGTTGATTTTCAGGAAAAAACAATACCGGAGGTGTAAACAACATAAATATTCCAATAGCTAAACCTAACAACCCAACAGTCCCAAAAAAGAAACGATAGGCATTTCCTCCTTTAAGGGCATAATTCAAGGTTTTTTGATAAAACTTTTCAATTCTTGGAATTGTTTTGAATTGAAAGCTTTTGGACACCGGAATGAGTATGTATTTGAAAAACCATAGCGAAATGGAAACAAAAATAAACAGGTTTCCAAAACCTATTAATGCTTTCGGGCCACCCACAAATCCTAAAATGGCAAACAATACGCCTACAGCAAAAATTCCTAATCCTCTTCTAAGTAATGCTGTTTTGCTCCTGTTTTTCCATCCGATGAAAATCATCACAAAGGAGGCAAGCAAAATTATTGGCCCTAAAATCTGGAAAATAATATGCGTATTAAAAATACCCGAGACAAGCAACAATACCCCAAAGACAAGCAGTGCGATACTGATTTTTACCAATGTTTTTCTGGGAATTTCTTCCTCGTGCGTTTTCATAAATGTAGATGTGAGCATGGCATTGATTACCAAAGCCACAAACAAAGAAGAAAACAATACAATAGAAAGCGTAAGCGGAAAGAAAATCATGAATTTTCCCATAATCCCCGGCCAGAAACCTAAGGGTAGAAATGCCGCCAGAGTAGTTGCCGTTGAAGCAATAATGGGCCAGGCAATTTCCCCCACTCCCTGTTTGGCCGCCTCCATTCTTGGCACGCCTTCATCCATCAAACGATAGACATTTTCTACCACCACAATTCCATTATCCACCAGCATCCCCAGCCCCATCACCATTGCAAAAAGCACCATGGTATTCAATGTGAGGTTAATGCCGATTATATCACCGGCAACCGGAAGGATTAAAAACGAAAGTAATATAGAAAGCGGAATGGCAATCCCCACAAACAGTGCATTTCTAAAGCCCAGGAAAAACATCAGTACACTGATTACCAATATTACCCCAAAGATGATGCTGTTTTCCAATTCTGCTACCTGATCTTCGGTTCTTACAGATTCGTCACTGGTTATTGTAATTTGAAGATTGCCCGGCAAATAAGTATCCAGCGCCACCGGAATATGCTCTTTTATTTTTTGCATCGCCGTAATCATATTCTCTCCGGCTTTTTTCTTGATACTTAACATAACTACCGGCTCTCCATATTCACGGGCATAAGTAGTAGCATCTTTTGGCCTGAAATTAATGGTGGCGATGTCCCTTAAATACACTGCGCCCTTGTCTTCTTTGACAACGATGTTTTCCAGTTCATTCGGGCTTTTGATTTCACCAATCACCCTAATATTTCTGCGTAAGCCATTTTCAATAATATTACCTCCTGAAATGGTGGTGTTCTCATCTTGTATAGCAGAAATGATTTGACCAAAACTCACTTCAGCAGCCATCATTTTATAAACGTCAACGGCTACTTCCACTTCCTTGTCCTGAACACCAAGCAGAGTGGCTTCTTTAACTTCATGAAATTCTTCCAGGCGATCCTTGAGGTCTTCAGCAAACTTTTTTAATTGCTCTTGCGTAAAATCACCTTTTAGGTTAAGTTGAGCAATGGGCATGATTTCAGAAATATTGAGGTCAAACACATTGGGTTCAACCTTAACACCACCGTCAAGTGTTGGCCATTCCTGTTTTGCTTTAACCGCATCTACCTTGTCTTTTACCCTGATTTTTGCTTCTTCAATGGTGAGTTTTTCTTCAAACTCAACTGTAATCATAGAAAAATCCTGCAAAGAGTTTGAACTAATTTCTACTACACCAGATATATCATTAAATTCGTCCTCAAGTGGTTTAGTGACACGCCGCTCAACATCCTCAGCTGAGTTTCCGGGAAGAACTGAACTCACATACACCTTATTTTCAATGACCTCCGGAAAAGACTCTCTGGGCAAATTAATGTAAGAAAGCAACCCTCCCATCAGCACGATACCAATGAGTACAAAAACGGTCATCCTGTTGTTGATGGACCAGTTTGAAAGTCCGAAATACTTCAATTTTTTTTCTGTCATGGGGTTTTAGTTTACATTTTGAATCGTTACTCTGGCACCGTCTTTCAAGGTAAATGCCCCATCTTTTACAATAATTTCTGAATCTGACAGACCGCTTAAAACCTCAACCAAACCGCCACTTTTTTTACCGGTTTCAATTTGGGTTCGCTTAACTGATGCTTGGTTGCCCTCTATTTCGTTTAAAACGAAAACAAACTTATCACCCACTGCGTTTTCGATAATACAATTTGTTGGTATAGCAAAAGTATTTTCGCTTGTATAGTCATTTATCTGAAGGCTTGCCATGAGGTTGGGCTTTATTTTTTCTTCGGTATTTGGAATTTCGACTTCTATCTGAAACGTCCTGTTTGTGGGGTTGATGTAACTTCCCACTGCCGAAATTTTACCATCAACCACCGTTTGTATAGCCGGAAAAGTCACCTGAACCGGAGCTCCTTTTGAAACACTTTGCAGATAGTTTTCAGGAACAGCAGCCTTCACACGCATATCTTTTAGATTGACCAGGCGCATTAAAGCATTTCCCCCCGGGCCTACTACCTGACCCTGCTCTGTAATGATTTCGTCGATTACTCCCGAAAACGGAGCACGAATGTTGGTTTTGTTCAATTGTGACTGTAATTGTTTCACAGAACTTTCAGTAGCCTCCATATTGGTTTTTGCCTGAAGCAATTGGATTTCACTCCCAATTTGCTGATCCCAAAGTCGCTGTTGTCTTTCGTAAGTGGTTTTTGCTAAAGCATACTGAGTCTCCAACTGTGCCAACTGGCTCGACAAGCCACCATCGTCAATTCTTGCCAAAATTTGTCCTCTGGATACCTGCTGACCCTGGCGCACATTCACACTGGAAAGTACTCCCTGATATTCAGGGAAAATCAGGATGTTTTCAGAGGTTTCCACATTACCTTGTATGGCAACAGATCGCGTAAAAACAGTATCTTTTACTTCAAAAATTGTGACCAAGGGATATCTTAAAGTCGTGTCTTTTTCGGCTATAGCCAGCTCAAGACGGGAAAGAATCCTGCCAATGCTATCAAATGATGCTTGCACCTCGGTTCTCTTGTCTTGCATTTTCTGAAGGTCACCTGATTCAATAACTTTTTCTACAGATTCAAGCTTTTTATTATTTGAACAGGCCGCCAGGGTTATGACCAAAATTGTGATATAGAGTATATTTTTCATTGTAAAAAAGTGTTAGTTGGTAGAGTTTAAAATGCGTTCCAGCTCTGCTTTTTGCAAGATCACATCCAGCATTGCCTGAAGGTATTCTTGTTGTGCGGTGTAAAGCTGCAACTGTGCCTGACGCAATTCAAAACTGCTGCTGAGGCCTTCAAAGAATTTGATTTGGTTTTTGCTCTCTATGCGCTCAGCAAGATTGAGATTACTTTTTGAGTTTTCATATTTTTCAATTGCAAACTGGTAGTTATTTTTAGCTGAATTGGCCTCAAGTTTTATTTTTTGAACCATTTCGTCAAATTCGGTTTTGGCCTGATCAAAAGCAATTTCGGCACGTTGGGTTCTGGCACTTCTTCCCAGAGAGCTGAAAATGGGCACCTGTAAACTCACCCCAGCCACAGAGGATTGAAACCAGCGCTGATCAGACTCTAGAAACGTAAATGAATCACTGTATGCACTGGTTCCATAATTGACAAAAGCACTAAGTGTGGGCAATGCTTTGTATCGTTCCAGTTTTAACTCTAAACGGCGTTGCTCGGTGAAGTTATTGGCAATCCTGTAATCTATATTGTTTTCAAGGGCCAATTCTTCAGTGAGCAGTTGCAAGTTGATATTTTCTGCAATGAGTTTGTCGAGGTTATCAATCAAAGTTACCCGGGCATTCAGGTCAATGCCCAAAGTGATATTGAAGAGTTGTTGTGAAAGTTCAAGCACGCGTTTGGCATTGTTGAGCTGGATTTCGACGTTAGTCAGGGTTATTTGAAGTTGCTCCACATCTTCTTCTTCGGCCAGGCCGTTTTTGAAAATTTCTGAGGTTTCCCTCAGGTTTTTTTCAAGAGTGGCTTTATTGCTTTCAAGTATATCTATATTTTCACGTGACAGCAATACATTTCCATAAGCATTGACCACTTCTTTTCGAATCATTGAATTTGTTTTTTGTTCCATATTTCTGGAATATTCCAAAAACGTTTTTGATGCCTGAAGTGCAACAATATATGACCCATCAAACAACAGCTGGTTTAATGTTGCTGTAGCCGACATAGTTTGCGGAACTCCAAAAATCACTGGCTCAAACGAGCCGGCTTCACCGCCAAAAAACTCAGCAGGCACAAGTGTTACCGGTTGTTTGATGTTATTGATGTAGTCTACACCGGCAGTGATTTGAGGTAGCCCGGTTGCAGTGGTTTCCCATTTTTGTTTCAATGCTGCCACAACATCCCGTTGTGCATTGATCACTGTGTAGTTGCTGTCTAAAGCAAATGTAATGGCTTCTTCCAAAGAAAAGGAATAGGATTCCCTTTGTTGGGCAAAGGTCATTACACTTACAAACAGCAAAACTGTTGAAAATAATTTGAGCATGATTAATTTTGATTGATGTGTTTCATTAGTTCTCTTTCTCCTTTGGATGTTACAATTCCGCGCAAGTGATATTCCAAAAACATATCGACCACATCATTGGGACTGTAAATATCAGGCGGAAACAAATCCTGGTTTTTTATGCCGGTAGCTCCCAGGAAATGAAATCTGCCAATAACTTCCGGGTCAATTTCCTTTCGGTAAACTCCTTGTTCAATCCCGCGTTTCAAATTTCCGATGACACATTCGTGCATAATTGAAAATTGACTCTCCTTAAGCTTTTTGTAAATGCGCGGATAATATTTTTGCAATTGATGTTGTGGTGAAGCTTTTTCATTTTTAAGCAATTGCTTAATAAAAGTGTTGATTTGAAAAAGTTCTGCAATGGGGTCATTGTTTTCTGCTCTGATGCAATCTATTCCACTACACACAAAATGAAAAACAAAATCGGTTGTAGCTTCAACCAGTTTGTTCTTATTGGCAAAATGCTGGTAAATGGTCTTCTTTGAAATACCCATTTCATTGGCGATATCATCCATGGTGACACTTTTAAACCCTAAGTTTAAAAACATCTCACTTGCTACTTCTAAAATTTTTTCTCTCATAAAGACCGCAAATATAAATCGGAAACTTTTAAAACAAAAATAGTTTCCAAAGTTTTGCCAAAAATTAACATAGAATATCCATCACATATATACGGATTGTATAGAAAAAAGTATTTTAGCAAAAAATATAACCTTTCATGACATCACTTGACGCTTTAAGGACAGCTTTTTTAACCCACCTCCACACCCGGTTTTCTGTTCCCAAAGAACCCCAAAATCTTTACTCCCCAATTCATTACATACTTGATTTGGGCGGAAAACGTCTTCGGCCTGTGCTAACACTGATGTCTTGTGAACTATTTGGAACTCCTTTTGAAAAAGCACAAAATGCCGCATTAGCCGTTGAATTATTTCATAATTTTTCACTCATCCATGACGATATTATGGACAATGCCCCTTTGAGAAGAGGCAAGGAAACCGTTCACGAAAAATGGGACATCAACACCGGGATACTTTCAGGTGATGCCCTTTTAATTTTGGCTTATCAACTGTTTGAAAATTATGACCCGGAAACGTTTCAAAAGCTGGCAAAGCTTTTTAGCAAAACAGCAATTGAGGTTTGTGAAGGACAACAATATGACATGGATTTTGAAGAGCGGGACAATGTTTCGGTGGAAGAATATCTGCATATGATTAATTTTAAAACTGCCGTTTTGGTGGGTGCAGCCATGGAAATGGGCGCCATTGTTGCCGGGGCTTCAGAAAAATCACAAGCGGCTATTTATGAGTTTGGGCGCAATTTGGGCCTTGCCTTTCAGCTTCAGGATGATTATCTGGATGTTTTTGGTGACCCTGAAACTTTTGGAAAGCAAGTGGGCGGGGATATTATTTCCAATAAAAAAACCTACTTATTCCTCACGGCACTTAATGACACTTCTGCTGAAGACTCTAAGGAGCTGGAGCATCTCTACAGCATTCAACCGGAAAATCCCGAAGAAAAAATTGAAGCCGTCAAACGTTTGTTTATTCATTCAGGTGCTGAAGAGAAAACCAAACAAAAAATCAAAAAATTTACAGAGATCGCCATTCAACTGCTTGACGATTTGGACATAAGTGAGACAGGTAAAAAAGAGCTTACAGATTTTGCCAACCAATTAATCTTCAGGACGGTTTAAAAATAAACCCTTACAAAAGGCATCAAAGCAGAACCGTAAATATTTCTGTTTTTGTTATAAAGCACATTGTATCTCGCACCGATGGTAACATTCCCGGTTCTAAAACCCAGGCCGAGGAATAATGCTTCCTGAAAGTAGTTGTCCTTAATATTCCCTTCCGTAAATAAAAAAGTCTGGTCTACCTGCAATCCTTCCAGTTCTGCCGACAATTGAATTTCCCTGATGGGGTTAAAAAGGGCTATGATGCTTCCGCCATAGGCTGACACCCTGTAATCATTTCGATTGTCGTTCAAATAGGCATAACTCAGGCCTAAACCTGCACTGAAGTATTGGTTAAAATTATAAATGGCACTGGGGGAAATGCTTCCATAGAAAAATCCGTTGCCAAAATTCAATCCCAGTCCACCCCCAAAACTCACATTTTCCCAAAAAGGATTGGATTGCTTTTGGGAGGAAGGAGAAATTGCCTGAGCATTTAAATTGGCAGAAACTACAATGGATAAAAAAACAGTAAAAATCAGTGATTTGAACATAATTTTTGCTTTAATAAATGAATCTTAAATATAGTAACATTTTTTCACTATGATTTGGAAATATTGTACTTTTGCACCAATTTATTTGAATCGTACAAGAACGTACCTAAGCTATGGATAAATTTTCTTTCTTAAATGCAGCACATTCTCAGTTTTTTGCTGATCTCTATGACCAATATTTAGACAATCCCGATAGTGTTGAACCCAGTTGGAGGGCCTTCTTTCAAGGCTTTGACTTTGGTCAAAACGGGAGTGAATCCTCAACTGCTTCGTTTGAAGATCCGGATTTATATTGTGACCCCAAACTTCAGAACCTCGAAAAAGAATTCAGGGTGGTTCAACTCATTGAAGGTTACCGAAAAAGAGGTCACCTTTTCACCCTTACAAACCCGGTAAGGGAACGCAGGAAGTATTCCCCTACTTTGGAGCTGGAAAATTTCGCTTTAAGCGAAAATGATCTGGACACCGTTTTCAATGCCGGTGAGTTAATTGGGATTGGGGCTTCTTCCTTAAGAAACATCATTGACCACCTTTCAAAAGTATATTGCCAATCCATTGGTGTGGAGTATGCCTACATCAGAAACCCCAAAGAGGTTCAATGGATTCAAGACTGGCTGCACGTTAATGAAAATCACCCCAAGTTTAGTGCAGACGAGAAAAAACACATTTTAAAAAAGCTCAATGAAGCTGTTTCCTTTGAATCTTTTTTACACACCAAATATGTAGGTCAAAAACGTTTTTCGCTTGAAGGTGGTGAAAGTTTCATTCCCGCTGTTGATACCATCATTGAAAAAGCAGCCGATATGGGTGTTGAACAATTTGTGATGGGAATGGCACACCGGGGGCGCTTAAGTACCCTGGTGAATATTTTTGGCAAAAACGCTCAGGATATTTTCAGCGAATTTGACGGAAAAGATTACGAACAGGAAATTTTTGACGGCGACGTAAAGTACCATCTGGGCTGGACCTCAAACCGCGAGACCAATAGCGGAAAGAAAATCAACATCAACATAGCTCCCAATCCCTCACATCTTGAGACTGTTGGTGCCGTTGTGCAAGGAATTGCCAGGGCAAAACAAGACAGACACTACAAAGGTGATTTGCAAAAAGTACTCCCCATCGTTGTTCATGGGGATGCCGCGATTGCCGGTCAGGGAATTGTTTATGAAGTGGTTCAAATGGCACAACTCGATGGTTACAAAACCGGAGGAACCATACATATTGTCATCAACAATCAAGTGGGTTTTACCACAAACTACCTCGACGGCCGCTCCTCAACATACTGTACAGATGTAGCTAAAGTAACGCTTTCACCTGTTCTTCATGTAAATGCCGATGATGTAGAAGCGGTGGTACATGCCGCCACATTTGCACTCGAATACCGCATGGCATTTGGTCGTGATGTTTTTATCGATTTACTGGGGTATAGAAAATACGGGCACAATGAGGGTGACGAACCCCGTTTTACTCAGCCTAAACTTTACAAAGCCATTGCAAAGCATCAAAACCCAAGAGACATCTATGCTGAAAAGCTTATTAAAGAAGGTGTAATAGACAAAAAATTTGTTCAAAATATAGAAGAAGAATACAAAAATCTTCTTGAGGAAAAACTGGAAAAATCACGCCAGCAGGATAAAACCATTGTTACTCCCTTTATGCAAGATGAATGGGAAGGCTTTGACTATGCAGACCAGGTTAAAATGAGAAAAGAAGCTGACACCTCTTTTAACCAAAAGAAGCTTGACGAAATTGCAAAAGTTATTACACGACTGCCAAAAGACAAAAAATTCATCAAAAAAATTGAACGTCTCATTGAAGCCCGTGAAACGATGTATTTCAAAGACAACAAGCTGGACTGGGCTATGGGCGAACTTTTGGCTTATGGCTCTCTACTTGCCGAAGGTTTTGATGTGCGCATCAGCGGTCAGGATGTCGAGCGTGGAACATTCTCTCACAGGCACGCCGTGATAAAAGTGGAAGACAGCGAAGAAGAAGTGATTCTACACAACGAAATTACCAAAAAGCAGGGAGATTTTTACATTTACAATTCGCTTCTTTCAGAATATGGCGTCGTTGGTTTTGACTATGGTTATGCCATGGCAAACCCAAATACACTTACAATCTGGGAAGCACAATTTGGAGACTTCAGCAACGGAGCACAAATTATGCTCGACCAGTACATCTCAGCTGCTGAAGACAAATGGAAACTTCAAAATGGTTTGGTAATGCTGTTGCCTCACGGTTATGAAGGCCAGGGAGCTGAGCACAGCTCTGCGAGAATGGAACGCTATCTGCAACTTTGCGCCAGGGATAATATGTTTGTAGCCGATGTTACAACACCGGCAAACCTGTTCCACTTGTTGCGCCGCCAGATGAAAACAGACTACAGAAAACCGCTCATTGTTTTTACACCAAAGAGTTTGCTACGCCATCCAAAGGTGGTTTCAACCCGTGAAGAAATGGCGAGTGGAAGTTTCCAGGAATTGATTGACGACCCAACAGCAGATGTCAAGAAAGTAAAATCACTGGTGTTCTGTACAGGAAAATTCTATTATGACCTGCTGGAAACTAGGGAAGAATTAAAACGCGATGATGTAGCACTGGTGAGGATTGAACAATTGTTCCCTTTGCCGGCAGACAAAATGAGGGCAATCATCAAAAAATACAAAAACGCTGACGACATTGTCTGGGCTCAGGAAGAACCCAGGAACATGGGAGCTTACAGCTTTCTGATGATGCATTTTGAGGAGGCGAGAAGCTTTAGGATTTGTAGCAGAAAAATGTACAGTGCCCCGGCAGCAGGAAGTGCCGTAAGGTCAAAATCAAGACACCTGAAAGTAATTGAAAGTGTTTTTGATAAATCCTTAACTTTAGAGGAATAAAAAGCTAGTTGACGTTCTGAAAGAAAATGGAACTACAGAAAATTCAAAATAAAATCTATACAGTCAGAAATCAAAATGTGATGCTGGATTTTGATTTGGCTGCACTTTATGATGTGGAAACCCGTGTGCTTAAGCAGGCTGTAAGGAGAAATCCAGACAGGTTCCCTGAAGATTTTATGTTTGAATTAACGTGGGATGAATTTAACAACTTGACATCACAAAATGTGATCTCAAGTCATGGAGGTATGCGATATTTACCCTTTGCATTTACAGAACAGGGAGTGGCTATGCTGTCTAGCGTTTTAAAAAGCAAAAAGGCTATTGCCATCAACATTGCCATAATGCGGGCATTTGTTTTTATCAGGCAATATGCATTGAATTATAAAGATTTAAATGAAAAGCTCGATAAGCTGGAGAACAAATACAACAAGCAGTTTAAAGAAGTTTCAGAAGCTATTCGGTTTTTGATTACAAAGGAATTAAGCGAGAAAGAAAAAACAGAACGTAAAAAAATAGGTTATAAATAAAACGATCACAGATGATATTAGAAATGAAAGTTCCCTCTCCGGGAGAATCCATCACCGAAGTAGAAATTGCACAATGGCTGGTTGCCGATGGCGATTATGTTGAAAAAGATCAGGCCATAGCCGAAGTTGACAGCGACAAAGCCACCCTTGAACTGCCTGCAGAAGCCAGTGGTATCATCACGCTTAAAGCGGAAGAAGGCGATGCCGTTGCTGTGGGTGAAGTGGTTTGTTTGATTGACACCTCAGCCGCAAAACCTGAAGGCGATGTCAAAGAAGTGGAAACTTATACAAATCCGGGTGACGAAGGTTCAAATGATGATGACGATGCCTCCAAAAGATTAGACAGAGAAGCTGCTAAATCTGAGAAAACCAATGAGAAAGCTCCTGCAGAAACCAGAAAATCTGAAGATAAAAAGTCCTATGCTTCCGGAGCTCCTTCACCGGCTGCCAAAAAAATACTGGATGAAAAAGGCATTTCGCCATCAGACATAGTTGGTTCAGGTCGTGGCGGACGCATCACTAAAGACGATGCCCTTCAGGCAAATAAAGCGTCTATGGGAACTCCAGGCCCCGGTAAACGTGGCGAATCCCGTCAAAAACTTTCAATGCTGCGTCGCAAAGTAGCTGAACGCCTTGTAAGTGCTAAAAATGAAACGGCCATGTTGACCACTTTTAACGAGGTGGATATGAGCGCCATTTTCGCTTTACGCGACAAGTATAAAGAAGATTTTAAAAACAAACACAACGTGGGCTTAGGCTTCATGTCATTCTTCACTCTTGCCGTAGTAAGAGCACTGGATATGTATCCCGATGTGAACTCTATGATTGATGGTGATTTTAAAATTACTTATGATTATAAAGACATCAGTATCGCCGTTTCTGGTCCCAAGGGATTGATGGTTCCTGTCATCAGAAATGCTGAGAACCTTTCTTTCAGGGGTGTGGAAAACGAAGTAAAACGCTTGGCCATTCGTGCAAGGGAAGGTGAAATCACGGTTGACGAAATGACCGGAGGAACCTTTACCATCACCAATGGCGGTGTGTTTGGCTCGATGCTTTCAACGCCCATCATCAACCCGCCACAAAGTGGTATATTAGGGATGCACAACATTGTTGAGCGACCCATCGTGAAAAATGGCGAAATTGTTATCGCTCCCGTGATGTTTGTTGCACTTTCCTATGACCACCGCATCATCGATGGCAGGGAATCTGTAGGATTCCTTGTGGCGGTTAAAGAAGCCCTTGAAAACCCGGAAGAATTGCTGATGAACAACAACGTGAAAAAAGCATTGGAGCTTTAACAAAACGAAATTGATAAATCAAAACTGAAACCCGAAAAGCAATTCTTTTCGGGTTTTTTTGTTACTTTTAAGTTCAAAATTTATTAAAAATGAGAACTATACTTTCCCTTTTCATTCTAATTTTGGTGTTGGTCTCTTGTAAAAACACCAATGAAGAAAATTCCAACGTTGAAAATCAAAACCAAAACGACCTGATATTGGTGGCCAATAAAACTGACAACACCCTGCACATCATTGATGTTGAGACTTCTGAAACCCTACATATACTGGAAACAGGGCTGGAGCCTCACGAAGTTGATCTCACAGCAGACGGTAAACTGGCTGTAGTGACCAATTATGGTAATCAAGAAAACCCCGGCAATTCACTTTCAGTGTATGACCTGACTGAATTCAGGCTTTTAAAAACAATCGATTTAGGCGAGCATACCCGCCCACATGGTATTCAGGCTTTCGGCGAAAGCAATAAAATGCTTATCACCACCGAAGGTTCCAAAAGTTTGTTATTGGTCGATCTCGAAAGCGGTTCAATTGAAATGGCTGTCAATACCACCATAACCGTTTCACATATGGTGGCCGCCACACCTGATTTCAATCGAGCATTTGTCCCCAGCATCAGCACCGGAAAAGTTACGGTTATTGATTTGGAAAACGAAAAAGTCATTGAACAACTCTACTCAGGCAAAGGTGCCGAAGGCATTGACATAACCCCTAATGGTAAGGAAGTTTGGGTGAGTAATCGCGATGACAACACCATTGCCATTTTTGATACCGAAACCTTGGAGTTGCTGCATACACTCGATTGTGAAGATTTTCCCATTCGTTTAAAGTTCACCCCTGATGGCAGTAAAGCCCTTGTAAGCAATGCCCGCACCGGTGATGTCGCTGTTTTTGACGCCAACAAAAAAACACTGCTTGCCACCATCAAAATGGACGTACCCCTGCCGGAAGAAGTGGATGATGAGCGTTATTTTTCAAGACAATTTGAAGGCAGTTCCATTCCCATTGGCATTGTGGTGCCCAACAATCAGAAAGCCTATGTGGCCAATACAAACGCCGATCTGGTGAGTGAAATCGATTTGGAAACCTATACCATCACCCGCCACTTCCCCACAGGAAAACAACCGGATGGAATTAATTATTTGACTAAAAAATAAAAAATGACCCACGGCACCCATAACGCACTGGAAGACCCGCGCAATAAGGACATCAAAATCTTTATTAACGGGCAGCTACACCCCCGTGAGGAGGCAAAAATATCAGTATTTGACAGTGGTTATCTCGTTGGCGATGGCGTTTGGGAGGCCTTTAGAGTGCATCAAGGGAAAATGATTTTTGTGCACAAACACCTCGACCGTCTTTGGCAATCGGCTAAGGTGGTTGGGATTTCTATTACTTTCAGCCGGGAGGAATTGTTGCAAAACATTCAAACCACGCTGGATGCAAACGGAATGAAAGACCACATCCACGTGAGGGTAATGCTCACAAGGGGCATCAAAAAAACACCTTCACAAGACCCTCGTTTAACCATTTCAGGGCCCAATCTGGTCATCATTGCCGAACATAAAACCGCTTCACCCGAAACCAAAACCAAAGGCATCACGCTGTTCACCTCAACCTTTCGAAGAGGTTCGCCAGATTATCTCGACCCGCGCCTCAACTGCCACAGCAAACTACACGAAGTGCAAGCCTTGATGCAAGCCCTGGAAGCCGGAGCCGATGAAGCCCTGATGCTCGACATACACGGTTTTGTGTCCACCTGTAATGCCACCAATTTTTTTATGGTGAAAGACGGTGAGGTATGGACCTCCACAGGTCAATACTGTATGAACGGCATTACACGAGGCAATGTTATTGTCCTTTGCGAGCATAATAACATCGTTTGTAAACAAAAGAATTTTTCGCTATTTGATGTGTATGGAGCCGATGAAGCTTTTGTTACCGGCACCTTTGGCGGACTCACCCCCGTCGTGAAAATTGATGGTAAAACCATCGGCGATGGAAAACTAAGACCACTTACCGAAAAGTTGAGCTGGCTCTATCAGGAATTGATTGAAAACGAAATTAAATCCCAATAAATGGAAGCTCCCATCACTCGCATTTCGTTATGGTCAGGTCCGCGTAACATTTCTACCGCAATGATGTATTCTTTTGCACAGCGAAAGGACACCAAAGTGTTTGACGAGCCGCTGTATGGTTATTACCTAAAAAACAGCAAAGCCAAAGAGTACCACCCCGGTGCCGAAGAAATCATAAACACTATGGAAACTGATGGCCGCAAAGTGGTGGATATGATGCTTACAAACAGAGAGAAACCGGTGTTGTTTTTTAAAAACATGACACATCACCTCCTGCCCGGGCTCGATCGCTCTTTTTTAAAACATTTAGTCAACGTCATTCTCACTCGCGACCCGGTGGAAATGCTTCCTTCCTATGCCGAAGTGGTTGAAACCCCCTCGCTCTATGATGTGGGTTATAAATTGCACCTCGATATAGTTGAACAATTACAAGCTGAAAATTTACCGGTAATCGTCTTGGATTCCAAAGCCGTTTTACTAAATCCAAAGGAGCAATTACAAAAATTATGCGACGCCATCAACATCCCGTTTGACCCGGTCATGCTGAGCTGGTCACCGGGTGCAAGACCCGAGGACGGTTGCTGGGCAAAATACTGGTATGGCAACATTCATACATCTTCAGGCTTTATATCATACCATCCCAAGACCACACCTTTCCCTGAAAAACTGAAGCCTTTACTGGAGGAATGTTTGCCGTTTTATGAGAAGTTGGAAAGGTTTAAATTAAAAACGTAAAACTAATTATATGTTGACCATTTTTATTAGGCACTATTTATTTTGCTTTTTAGGTGTTTCTGCACGATACCTTTTTATAAAAACAAAGGCCCTATTTGTCAATATTAAAACACCTAGATTTAAAGAACTTTTTAATTACAAAAAATACCCTGAAAATGAAATTATGGATGCTATCTTAGGGTTTATAGTTATCGGAATTATTTTAAGTTTGATTTTTTATTAATTCAAATTCCGTTTTTCAATGAAGAACCGTTTCAATAACTCTGAAGCTTCTTCGGCAAGGATGCCGCCTTCCATTTTGGTTTTGGGATGTAGTTGAGTTTTCATAGTGATACAGCCGCGTTGCTCATCACGTGCCCCAAAAACCACCCGGTCAATCTGGCTCCAAAACAATGCTCCTGCACACATCTGGCAGGGTTCAATAGTAACATAAAGCGTGCATTTTTTGAGGTATTTCCCGCCCAGGTAATCGGCGGCGGCGGTGATGGCTTGCATTTCAGCGTGAGCAGTTACATCGTTTAATGTTTCGGTGAGGTTGTAAGCGCGGGCAATGATTTTGTTTTCCACAACGATAACGGCACCTATGGGAATCTCGCCTTTCGCATAAGCAACTTCAGCTTCCTGCAAAGCGCGTTTCATGAAATATCTGTCATCAAATGGTTCAATCATCAGGTCTAATATTTATTGTCTTAAGTCTATATTTCAAAAATACAACTTCAATTGATTCTTTTTATAGTTGGCAAGAAAATTGATAAAATTATGTTAAACCAGTCTGTCATGAATAAATTCTATTCCCTAGCAATCCCTGAACCTTGCAATGAAAATTGGGCCTCAATGACTCCAAATGAGAAAGGTCGTTTTTGTAATTCCTGCTCAAAAACCATCATTGACTTTACTCAAATGAATACAAAAGAAGTTCAAGAGTACATACATAAAAATAATGAGCAACGTATTTGTGGACATATTAGACAAGACCAGTTAGATGCCATAAACCTAAAAATTCCTGAGCGTATTTTTCATAAAAAAATAAGTTTTCATAAAGCATTTTTACTGGCTTTATTGCTAACAATGGGAACAACCTTATTAAGCTGTACTAGTGGTAACGGTAAATTAAAAAAAATAAATTCAGTTGAAGTTGTCTGCAGTATAAACAACGAGGTACTACTATCAAAAGATTCCATTGAGGATAACCCTGAAAACACCGTTTTGACTGAAATAAAAGGTGCCCTTGAAATTGATTCAACCAAAACACAAGAAATAATTGAGCTTGATGGAGAAATAGTTATAGAAGTGGTAGGAGAAATAGCCTTTGAAGAGTATGATCATACACTGCCCATTCCTTTCTCAATTGTTGAAAAGCTTCCTGAATTTAAAGATATGCCTCCCGGTTTATCCATACAGGAAAAAAGAGATTATTTTTCAAGCAAGATTGGGGATTTTATAAGAAGTAATTTTAATATGGAAACTACAATAAATTTAGGTTTAAAAGGTATGCAGCGAATTTACACACAATTCACAATCGACAGTTTGGGCTATGTAAATGATATTTTAGTTCGCGCTCCGCATCCTAAAATTGAAAGGGAAATAAAACACATCATCAGCCTTCTGCCACAATTTATTCCTGCAAAACAGGATGGCAAAAACGTTGCTGTAATCTATTCTTTACCTGTAATATTTAACGTAGATAATTAATAATACTGTGAAATAGTTTAGTTTTGTTCCTATGCAGAATAAGCTACTTCAACATATCATTTTTCCCGAAGATTTACGCAAACTGGCTCCCGGGCAACTCCCCGAGCTTGCCAAAGAGTTGCGCAAGTTTATCATTGATATTGTTGCCACTAAAGAAGGTCATCTGGGTGCGAGTCTAGGTGTCGTTGAACTGACCATTGCACTGCATTATGTTTTCAATACTCCTGATGATATTTTGGTTTGGGATGTGGGTCATCAGGCATACGGGCATAAAATTCTTACCGGGCGCAAAAGTGAGTTTCACACAAACAGGCGTTTGAACGGCATCAGCGGTTTTCCGAAAAGGGAAGAAAGCGTCTATGATGCTTTTGGGGTGGGACACAGTTCGACCGCCATTTCTGCCACGCTGGGGATGGCTATAGCAGCCGAACTCAATGGCAATACAAAACGCCAACACATTGCCGTGGTGGGCGATGCTTCCATTGCTTCAGGGATGGCTTTTGAAGGACTCAATCACGCCGGTGTCACCAACACCAACCTTTTGGTGATCCTGAACGACAATGCCATTGGAATCGACCCGAGTGTGGGTGCTCTAAAAAAATATTTGACCAAGGCTACCTTAAAAAGAACGCCCAATCAGGATAACATTTTTGAGGCCTTGAATTTTGATTATTCGGGTCCGGTCGACGGTCATAATCTAATGGAATTGCTTCAGGAGCTGGAGCGTTTAAAAAAAGTGCCGGGACCTAAACTGCTTCACGTGATTACTAAAAAAGGGAAAGGCCTCCGTCAAGCGGAAGAAGACCAGGTAAAATACCACGCCCCGGGAAAATTCGACAAAGATACCGGTGATTTACTGCCAAAATCTGCTGTTTTACAACCCCCAAAATTTCAGGATGTATTTGGGATTACAATGGTTGAACTCGCCAAACAAAACCCAAAAATAATGGGTATCACACCGGCTATGCCCACCGGGAGTTCGTTGAAATTTATGATGGATAAATTTCCTGCAAGAGCGTTTGATGTGGGTATTGCCGAGCAGCATGCCGTTACCTTTTCTGCGGGGCTGGTAACACAGGGAATGGTTGTGTTTTGCAATATCTATTCTACTTTTTTACAGCGTGCTTATGACCAGGTGATTCATGATGTTTGTTTACAAAAGCTTCCGGTGATTTTTTGTTTGGATCGTGCAGGAATTGTGGGCGAAGATGGTGCCACGCATCACGGTATTTTTGATATTTCTTATTTGAGGTGCATCCCCAATTTGATTGTTTTTGCTCCGCGAAATGAAATAGAGCTACGCAACATCATGTTCACAGCTTCACTGGGGCTTGACTTACCCATTGCAATAAGATATCCCCGTGGTAGAGGCAGAATGATTGACTGGAAACAACCATTTTCCAAAATTGAAATTGGTAAAGGGGAACAACTTAAGGAAGGGAATTCTCTTGCCATAATTACCATTGGAACGATTGTCAACAATGTTAAGGATGCTTTAGAAACAATGAATGAAAATGATATTGCCCTTTATGATATGCGGTTTGTAAAGCCCATGGATGAAGGATTATTACACCGCATTTTCAAAAAACATCAAACCATCGTCACTGTTGAAGACGGTGTCAAAGCCGGGGGTTTTGGCAGTGCATTGCTTGAGTTTGCTACTTTACACAACTACAAAAACAACATCCACCTACTAGGGGTTTCTGATGATTTTCCGGAGCAGGGCACCGTTGAAGAACTTCAGGATTTGTGCGGACTTTCATCAAAAAAAATAGCAACATTTTTGAACAGCCTGCAATAAAAAAAGACTGCCATTACTGACAGTCTTTTATAAATATAATTAAACTTAATTTTATCTGATAATAAGTTTAGCATTGTGAGTATAATTCTCACCTTTTATTTCAATAATATATATTCCCGTTTTAAGGCTTCCGGCCTGAATATTAACCGTTCCATTCATGATTACATCCTGATTGAAAACCATTCTTCCGTTTATATCATAGATTGAAATAGTGCTACTTCCCATATCTTCTCTTGAAACTATGTAAACATCGCCCTGAGATGGATTGGGGTAAATCATAAAGTTATTGATTGACTGGCCTTGAGTTCCCAGCAAACAATCTTCAGGTACATCAAATGCTTCAACCTGGTCAAAACGGTTATTTGAGCTACCTTGACTGGCGCTTAATCCTAGTCCTCTTCTGGCAAATGCATTCCATATGATACAGCGATTTTCTCCATTATTAGCAAGCTCATCAGCTAAAAGAATTGCATCACGACCATTTACAAAACCAGGGCTACAAGGCTGAAGCTTTAAAGCATCAACTACAAGTTGCAAGGCAATGTTGTTGCCACCAGTACCCTCATAAAAATCAGGGTCAAAACCATAAACATCAATGAGGTCCCAAGTAAGGTCCCAAAGCATGGTTGCCCAAACAAATCCAATACCGTGAGGTTGTGAAAGTCCCGGATTATTTGTTGCACCGTAAGTGAAATTGTTAATTGCAAAATTTGTACTATAAGGTGCAGGTCTGATTCCGTTACCGTCAATGGGTTGTCCAATAGCAAAAGTTCCTATTCCTCTACGTTGACCGGGTGTATCCCCTTCTTTCATAGTTAAAATCAATCCAAAGTAATCACTCCAACCTTCACCCATTTGCTCAGCATTGTTTAAACAGCCGCTATTGAAAGCTCCACCAGTAAGGCGAATCGAAATTCCATGACCATATTCGTGAGCAATAATCCCGTTATCCAGCGTTCCATCAATCATAAATGGGCCCGATTCTTCAATAGTAGCATTCATTGTTTGACCTCCTTCAAGGGCAGCAATAATTGCTTCACCATTGGCTTGGTTAATCATTAAGGAAGGAATAGTTACTTGTGCTCCAACATCGCCTGGTCCCATTGCAATGGGGGCTCCGGGAGCATTATCGGTTACAATTACAGCAACAGCACCTTGATTTTGTGCCGCAAGTACCTTAAATCCAAATTGACAGGTTCCCCTTCTAACAACAGCAATTTTTCCTGCGATAGCAGAGCCATTAGTAATGTTATCACAACCATCATATGGGTCAGTTGAAGCGCCGGAATTATCGTCAGTAACCAATACCAGATCGGCTGTAATGGCGGGATTTGGCAGTCCGGGACCAAAAGAAGCCCCAACACCGATGTAAGAACCGGCCAGTGGGCCATTATTGATAGTTAAAGGCTCACCCGCAGGTCCCTGAGCACTCCACAAATACATTTGCATTCTGGGTCTGAGTCCTTCAGGGGGGGTTGCAAAGTTAGCATTATTCATACCGCCACCATCTTGGGCATCGGCATTTACTGAGTCGTTTCCTAAACCTAAACCTGAATAGTTTGTTTCCTGAAAATTACCACTTGGTTCATCAAAACCATATCTTACAAATACATCATGAATAATGTTGTTCCAGTAGAATAAGTTAGTCGTTGAACCATCAACATAACCAATGGGTTGCTGGTTAAAATTGAAAGGGAAATCAAAATTTAAATCTGGCCCACCCTGTGCTGATGCTCCCTGATTGTTTCCTAAAAGGTCAGCCCTGGCCCTAACATTATTGCCTCGTGTTACAGTAAACTCTGGCCCGGGCACTCCGTTTGTGTCGTGCCATCCAAAAGGGGAAGCAATTGGGTCTGCTGGTTCAGAAACCAATTCATCAGCACCATGATTTGGGCTTTCATTTGGCATTGCAAAAACACGATATTGTGATCCATCATTGGGTGACCTAAAATTGACTGTTCCCATTTCGAGCACACTTTGCTCAATGATTCTGGATGCTGCCAAATTATGTTCTGTCAAATGAGCCTCGCCAAAATTACAACTAGAAACCCAATCGTGGGTATCCAAAAGTACTCCTGTTAGGGCATCAATTCTAACACTATACCAATGACTACCGTCAAGAATATATATATCCAAATCCCAAGCAAGACGGAGAGATGTTTGCTCTTGGTTCGGCTGAAAAACAAGCTTGACGTTGATATTTTCCTGAGAAATGCTTCCGTTACTAAAAACATATTTGTTGGTCTCAGGGGTTTCAATCAACTGAAGCTCACTTGGCGCATTAAGTCCCAATTGTGATGCAGCCTGATATATAGCCTGTTCAGGGGTTAGTGTCGGGCTAGTTGAATTAACCTTTTGAGAAAGATAAGGAATAAACCCAACCTCTGCATTTTTCACTTCATTGTTGTTTGAAATAGCAAAGTTTGAAATAGCATTAAAAACCTCAATACCCTGATGAAGTTGTACAATATAAACGTGATTTACACTTGTACTCGTTGAAAAATGCTGGTTATATATGTGAAGATCAGAAACATCCTGCGAATTCAGTCCAAACTGAGTGCGATTCTGATTAAAAAATGAGTCTATAACCCCCGAAAAATCTTGAGCATAAATAAAATTCATGCAAATTAATAATGCAAATAGTAAAGTTTTTTTCATTTGAATAAGGTAATAAAGGCATTTTTGCCTTATGTAAGTTGATGATTTAGAAATATTAAAGTCCTAAATATAATAAAAAAGAAATAAAACTAACAAATGTTTGTTTTGTTTTAACTTTTTTAAATTAAGCTAAACATTTTTCCCTGAAAGTTTGTTAAAAGTCAAAAGAGCATTACCGTCTGTTAATCCTGCGATATAAGAGCAACAATCCATCAGGGGGTAATATAGTTCAGAAGATGAAAAATTTACCGAGGATTTTAATTCTTCAAGAATTAAATTGTCATAATGTGTGGAGTTTCCGTTGTATTTATTCTCTATAGCCTGAGTAAAAGCTTCCAGAAGTGTGGTTAATATTTTGTACCCTGCGATTTCTTTATCAATTACTTCCTTGCTTTTGTAGATTTTTTCGATACTTATTTTGATAATATCCTTTATCTGTGCTTTAAATTTGCTTTTATCCATCAGGGAAACAGAAAATTCACCTTTTAAAATTTGCTCTTCATTTTCAATGAAAATAGTAACTGCATCCTGTATCAATCGGTTTATGGCAAGCGAGCGCAGATAACTTATCCTGTCTGAGGTGCTCTTTAATTGGTTGTATTTGGTAATATTGACCGTATCTTTTATCAACTTAGAGAGATATTCCAACGCAAAAGATTCATCGATCCACCCCAAGTTGATTCCGTCTTCAAAGTCGATGATGGTGTAACAAATATCATCTGCCGCTTCAACAAGAAAAGCCAGCGGGTGCCGGTTGTAGTGAACATCCCCTAAATTTCCTCTTTTTATCAATCCAAGTTCAGCAGCAACTTCACTGAAAAAAGCAGCATCTGTTTGAAAAACCCCAAATTTTTTATCACAAATATCGGTTGTTGGTCTTTTGGGCAGGGACTCTTTGGGATATTTCATAAAAGCCCCTAATGTTGCAAAGGTTAAACGCAAACCTCCGGCCACTCCCTCCCTGCTTTGGGTAAGGATTTTAAACCCATTGGCATTACCTTCAAAATCTATCAAATCCTGGTATTGCTTTTCAGATAAATGTTGCTTGAAACGTTTTCCAGTTCCGTTAAGGAAAAAATCACCAATGGCTTTTTCTCCACTATGCCCAAAAGGGGGATTGCCAATATCGTGTGCCAAAGAAGCAGCAGCCACTATAGCTCCAAAATCATTAGTATTATAACCCAAAGAATCTTTCAACTGTGGATGCTTTTGCAGTATTGCCTTTCCGGCTTGTCTTCCCAAAGAGCGTCCAACAACTGAAACCTCGAGGCTATGGGTTAATCGGGTGTGAACAAAATCTGTTTTTGAAAGTGGAATCACCTGGGTTTTGTCCTGCAGGCTCCTGAATGCAGATGAAAATATGATGCGGTCATAATCTACCTCAAAGGCAAGGCGGGTTTCATCTTCTTCAACTCTAATTCTTTTGGTTTTATCTCCTTGCTTTCTAAGCGAAAGCAGTTGTTCCCATTGCATCATAGTATGACAGATTTTTGAAGTTGCAATATACCATTTAAAGGGTAAAATTTTTAATGTAAAGAAAAAGAAAAGGCGTTAACAATTATCTAACCTTAAGGTGACAAAGTGTTAAATTTCATCTAACATCAACTTTACAACATAGGGGTTTCTTTGCATCAAAATTATCTAACTAAAAAATGAAGAAATTAATCCCGGCTATTCTTTTATTAATTGCAACATCAGCTTTTGCCCAACAAACAGGAACAATTGCAGGAGTAATAAGCGATAAAGAATATGACAATGAACCCCTCTCTTTTGCCACAATTATTATCAAAAACACACAAACCGGAACTACATCAGACATTGAAGGAAGATTTTCTCTTCGGGATGTAAGAGTGGGAACTCACACTATAGTGGTAAGTTTTGTGGGTTATGAAACCGTTGAAATCCCCAACGTAGTAGTAGAAGCAAACAAAACGACTGAAGTAAATGTAACTTTAGGTTCAAGCAGTGTAAGTCTTGATGACATCGTTGTAAGAACTGCCAGAAGAACCAATACCGAAAGTGCAGTAGTACTTGAAATACAACAAGCCAAGCAGGTTGTAAGTGGAATTTCCAGCGAGCAAATGGCAAGATCGCTTGACAACAATGCCGCCCAAGCTGTACAGCGTATTCCAGGTGTTACTATTATAGAGAACAGGTTTGTAATGATTCGTGGACTAAGCGAGCGTTATAACAATGTAATGATTAACAACACTGTTGCACCAAGCACAGAAGTTGACAAACGCACCTTTTCATTTGACTTAATTCCAACGAGTGCTTTAGACAGGATGATGATATACAAAACGGGGTCAGCAGACCTCCCCGGTGATTTTGCCGGCGGGGTCATTAAACTTTATACCGTTGAAAATGTACCTCAAAACTATACCAATGTAAGCTTTGGCTTTGGGTACAGAGCAGGAGCTTCATTCAACCCTTACTTTCAAAGTGAAGGTTCAGGAACTGATTTTATTGGGTTTGACAATGGTTTTAGAAAACTCCCAGGCAATTTTCCAAGCACCAGTGTCATTGCAAATTCACCCAGAAACTCAATCATTAGACAAGATGCCGGTCGTTCATTGACCAACAATTTTAACCCCACAGAAAGCACTGCTTTACCGGATTTTAGCATAGGCTTCAATATGGGAAGAAACTTTGATTTTGCAAACGGAAACAGATTGACGATGATCAATTCCATTTCTTACTCAAACTCACACCAGTATAACGAAAGAACCTTTAAGCGCTACCTGACTTGGGTTGACCAGACTCAACCCATACTTGAACGATTCAGTTTTGTGGACCAGAACTACGAGAACAACGTGAGAGTTACTGCGATGTCAAACTGGGTGTACCGTTTTGGAAAATACAACAGGATAAAGTTTAAAAACCTGTTTAACCAGATTGGTGAAAATGAAACCACTATCAGAAACGGGATGGACTTTATTCAACGTCCCAACGATGATTTAAGAAATTATATGTTGGGTTATAAAAGCCGCTCGATATTTACCGGACAACTGGAAGGTGAGCACAGGCTTGCACCAAACCAACTTATCAACTGGGTAGCCGGTTATAATTTACTCAATGAGTCTGAACCTGATTTGAGAAGATTTAGAACTTATCGCTCAAAGGATGAACCAAACGGTCCTTTTACAATGCAACTCCCTCCGTCATCCAACTTGTTTGAAACGGGAAGGTATTTTGGTGAATTATCTGAATACTCTGTCAATCAAGGAACCACTTATACTTATGAAATACAGCGTGAAAATTTTGACCCTCTAAAATTTAGGGCAGGATATTATGTTGATTATAGGGACCGGACTTTTGATTCCAGGTACTTCTCCTATTTGTATCCCGGTTTTAATGACCCAAACATTGGTCAGGAACTATCACAACTACCGTTATCAGAGATTTTCAGCCCAGAAAACATTCGTACCCAAAACGGCTTTGTGCTGGAAGAAGGGACCAGACCCATTGACTCATACACCGCTTCAAACCTTCTTGCAGCAGGATTTGTTGGGTTTGAATTGCCCTACAAACGATTTGACATTGCAGGAGGTGTTCGTTATGAGTACAATTTACAAAAACTGAATACCAGAGATGATATACAAGAAATCAATGTGGAGTCACCAATTGGCTCAATACTACCCTTTGCAAACATAGGTTACAGTCTTAGTGAAAGATCAATCCTTAGATTGGGGTACAGCCGTACAGTAAACAGACCTGAATTTAGAGAATTGGCACCTTACTTATTCTATGATTTTGAATATGAAGCAGGCAGAATTGGTAATCCCGAGTTAGAAACTGCAACAATTGATAACATAGACTTTAGATATGAATTTTACCCAAGTGTGGGAGAAACCATCAGTATTGGTGCTTTTTACAAACAGTTTGACAACCCAATTGAAACAAGAAATATCATTGTTACAGAACAACCCCTTTTCAACTACATCAATGCCGATGAAGCAACCGTTTACGGCTTTGAGTTGGAGTTTAAAAAGTCATTCAGAGGGTTGACAAACAGTGCCTTTGTTGACAGGTTTTCAGGAAACATCAACGCCTCCTTAATCTTTTCTGAAGTGGATTTGGGGGAAACAGCAGTTGCTCAAGACCGCGTCAGGGATTTGCAAGGGCAATCTCCTTACATCATCAATGCATCTATCAACTATGCAGATGATAAAGATCTTATTGTAAATGCAGTATTTAACCGCTTTGGTGACAGGATATTTGCTGTGGGTGACGATAACTCGCCCACCATCTATGAACTTGCCAGAAACAGTTTAGACCTTTCAATTACCAAAAAATTTAATGAGAGATATAGCATAAAACTTGGTGTTCAGGATTTACTTAATGCCGAATACCGATTTTTTGAAGACTCAAATGGCAACTTTAAAATTGACAAAAACGACAATCCCATATCCACTTTTAAACGTGGCCAGCTATTTAATTTCACAATTACCTATTCAATTTTATAACCTTAACACATTAATTAACAACAAAAACAAACAATCATGAAAAAGTTTTTTAAACACGCAAGTCTTTTAGCCCTTGCAATTGCTATAGCTTCTTGTTCTAGTGATGACAATGGCAACCCAATTGATGACGATCCGGGATCTGAATTTATTGAATTGACGGGAAATCTTTCTACCCAAACACTTACTAAAGATAACAAATACCTTTTAAAAGGTCAGGTTTTTGTAAGAAGTGGTCAAACTGTAACTATTGAACCTGGAACAGTTCTATTTGGTGATAAAGCCACAAGAGCTACATTAATCGTAGATGTAGGTGGTCAGCTTATTGCAAACGGAACACTTGCTGAGCCCATCGTAATGACTTCTAACCAGCCTGCCGGTATTCGCGACCGTGGTGATTGGGGTGGTTTGGTGATTCTTGGAAGAGCAAACACCAATCAAAACAATCCTGCTATTGAAGGTATTACTCCAGAGGTAAACTTTGGAACTTTCCAAAGCAATCAGTTTGATAATGAGTCTTCAGGAATCTACCGTTATTTAAGAGTAGAATTTGCCGGTATTGAACTATCTCCAAACAACGAAACCAACTCGATCACTATGGGTGGTGTTGGCCGTGGAACTCAAATGGAATACTGTATGGTTTCCTTTGGTGGTGACGACGGTTTTGAGTGGTTTGGTGGAACCGTAAACGGTAAGTATTTTATTTCTCACGCTATGTGGGATGATGATTTTGATGTTGACTACGGTTACTCAGGAAACGTACAGTATGGAATTGCTATTCGTTACCCCGGTTTTGCTGATCAATCACAGTCAAACGGCTTTGAGTGTGACAACGGTCCAAATGACAACGATGTTGAGCCATACACTACAGGTACATTCTCAAACTTTACCATCATTGGCCCAATCAAAGAAGGATCAAGCGTTTCAAACGGAAACTTTGCTCACGCAATCGATTTGAGAAGACGTACTGCTGTTTCTATCTTTAACTCTGTTTTCACAGGTTTCCCAAGAGGACTTAGAATGAACCAACCGTCTGTTTATGATCAATATGTGGTTCACGAAAGAGGTGTTTTAGCACATAATATTATGGTTACACCCAATAACGACAACCAATATCTTGCAGGTTCAGGTGTAGATGCTGCTTTAGTAGGCGCATACTGGTTAGCTAACAATGAAACCATTGACGGTCCCGCATCAAACGCTATTCATCAAGCACTTGGCTTAGACCCAAATCTTTTCTTTGGCACAAACCTTCCTGATCAATACCCTTCAAACCCTAACTTTAGTGTTACTTCGGGTACATTGACCTCAGGCGCAAACTTTAGCAATCCTAAATTCAGTGAGCCTAACAGAGTAGGTTTCTTTGACAATGTTCAGTTTAGAGGAGCTTTTGGTTCAAACAACTGGGCAGCAGGATGGGCAGAATTTGACCCGGTAGACAAAGAATATTAATATAAGTATTAGCTGTAAAAATGGCTTGCTTGTTAAAATAACAACAAGCCATTTTTTCAGTTTACAAATTCCCCATATAACTATGAAAAACATCTTTCTATTTGCATTAATAATTGTTGGATTCCTTTCGTGTAAACAAGAGAAAGAGACCAGGGATTTTTCGGCAAAAAACATACTATCAACAGCTGAAATCGACGAATTTAAATATGAAATTATTCGTTATGCCGGAAAATTAGCCGGAAGGGCAAATCATGAAACCAAATTCAATCAAGAATTTGACATACATTATTTGGAATTGGCGGCTAATCACCAATTGCCTTTTTATTATGTAAAACAAGATACCGGTGAAATCTATTTTATGTTAACCCGCATTGCACCAAGCATTCACTACAGAAAAGTAGCTATAGGCGGCATGCTTACGCGAAATGAATCAGGTGAAATCACTTATTATGAAGAAGCCTTCAGAACTTGGAAAATGGAGGAAAGTGAATTGCTTGAAAAATCACACAAAATTTTTAGTGATTATGTTGACGGAAAAGATCTCAGCAAATATTATCCTGAAAATTCTGGTGGTGAGGAATACATTGAATTTCCAAATGAAGAAGTTTACTATGATGCTGAACAAAGAATCTGGATTTCTTTAAGGGAAAACCCAATGCAGTATCTTTATGAAGGAAGAACTGAACACGTTCAGGACTCAATCAATTAACAGTGCTTTTATACTACAAAAAAAGGCCTCCCTCGGGAGGCCTTTTTTTTTATAACTTTTTCTTAGTTGCTCACAACCTGCGTTTCACCTTCTTTCCATGTGGTTACTTGAGCCACTCTGTTTTGAGAGTATTTCACTTCTTTTAGCACATCACCCTCATAAAAAAACCAGGTTCCGGTTTTTTCTCCGTTGTTGTATTGTGCAACTGCAGTTTTATTTCCGTTTAAATCAAAACTGGTCCAAACCCCGTGAACTTTTCCTTCACAGTTGTATTGACCAATCTGACTGATTGTTCCATCTTCATGAAAAATCGTCACTTCATATACATCTCCTTTTTTTACAATTTCCCTGTTTGCGGTATCTTGAGCTATCACATGGGTGCCCAAAACCACAAAAACCAGCATTAAGACAAAATTTTTCATAGCGATAAGTATTTAATGATTTATAAACAAATATAATCAATATTTTACATTTTAGAAATGTTTACATAACGTTTTGGTAACATTAAAATTATAATATATTGTTTTTTAATTACTTAGCAACTATAAAAAATCGAAAATTTAACATTGGAAATCAAAATTTCGGCTCAATTAAAGCTTTTTAATGGTATTTATAATAACACTTTTTACCTAAATAGATAACATTAAGGTAACATAGGATAATAAAATTTATAGGAATTTTGTGGTCTAAAATCAGCTTCATTTCATGAACGATATGTACCTTTATATGCTGATAGCGTTAGCGCTTTTAGCAATAGCAGATTTGGTTGTAGGAGTTGCCAATGACGCCGTAAACTTCTTAAATTCAGCCATAGGTTCAAAGGCTGTTTCTTTTAAACTTATTATGATTGTTGCCAGTGTCGGGATTTTCTTTGGCGCAGTGTCTTCCAGTGGTATGATGGAAATTGCCCGTAGTGGAATTTTTGTGCCCACGGAGTTTTACTTCAACGAAATCATGATTATTTGTATGGCGGTAATGATTGGCGACATTCTGCTATTAGGTTTTTTCAACAATATGGGGATGCCCACCTCAACCACAGTTTCGATTATATTTAACCTTCTGGGTGCTGCTGTTGCTGTATCCCTGTTTAAGATTTACAATAGTGATGATAGTTTTTCCAATGTAGGCAACTACATCAACAGTGCCAAAGCACTTGAGATCATATCCGGTATTCTCCTCTCCGTGGGAATTGCCTTTGTAGTGGGTGCCTTTGTACAATATGTCACCCGATTTCTGGTTGGCTTCAATTTTGAGAAAAAACCAAAAATAGTACCTGCAGCTTTTGGCGGTGTGGGTATTACTGCCATTTTCTATTTTATTGTTATCAAAGGTTTAAAAGGCACTGCGGTTATGCCTGAACAACTAGAGGTCTGGGCTGCCAGTAACCTTGGCATGTTCCTACTTTACAACTTTATTGGCTGGACAATTATTTCGTTTTTATTAGATCTCTTGATCAAGCTAAATGTATATAAGCTCATAATTGTTCTTGGTACATTTGCATTGGCGATGGCCTTTGCAGGAAACGACCTTGTAAACTTTGTGGGTGTTCCCATTGCAGCCTATCAGGGCTGGGAAGCTTGGGTAGCTTCAGGAGTGCCTGCCAATGAATATAAAATGGGAGTACTTGCCGATAAAGTGAGCACCCCGGTTTTGCTTCTCCTTCTATCCGGATTGATTATGGTGCTTACCTTATGGTTTTCAGAAAAAGCCCAACGCGTTCTTAAAACATCAGTTGATTTATCCAGACAAGATGAGGGTAAAGAACGGTTTCAGCCCAATATGCTGTCACAAATTTTGGTAAAATTTTCTATGTTCTTAAATGCCGGAGTTACAAGAGTGCTTCCGCGAAAAATAAATGAGTCTATTGAAAAAAGGTTTAAAAAGAACGATGTATTGTCAATAGACAAAAGAATTGATGCTCCTGCTTTTGATATGATCAGGGCATCTGTGAACTTAATGGTAGCCAGTTTATTGATTTCGTTTGCAACCTCTTTAAAACTTCCGCTCTCTACTACTTATGTAACATTCATGGTTGCTATGGGTAGTTCTTTGGCTGACAGAGCCTGGGGAAGCGACAGCGCGGTTTATCGTGTTGCGGGGGTATTGAATGTCATTGGGGGTTGGTTCATGACTGCTATTGTGGCATTTACGATTGCAGCAACCCTTGCCTCTATAATTTCAATTATTGGTGAAATTGCTTTAGTTGTTTTATTTGCAATAGCGGTTGTATTTATTATCCGAACTTATCTTATCAGCAAAAAAGTAGCTGAAGAGTTTAAGGAAGAAGAACTTTTCAGAAAAGCCGAAAGCACTTCAATTAAAGGTGTTATTACTGAAAGCTCCAGCAATGTTTCAACCATTATGAAACGCGCTAGTAAAGCATATGCCGCTACTCTTGAGGGTCTGGCAAAACAGGACACTAAAAAATTAAAGAATGCAAAAAAATATACTGAAAAACTTGATGTAGAAGTTGAAGAGTTGAAAGATCACATCTTCTATTACATCAAAAACCTTAAGGGCCATGATGTGGGTGCCAGCCGTTTTTATCTCCTGGTACAAGACCACCTTCAGGACATTACCCAATCTTTGGAATTGATAACCAAGGTGAGTTTAAAGCACGTTA
The DNA here is from genome assembly GCA_964469175.1 of uncultured Flavobacteriaceae bacterium. Lineage (GTDB taxonomy): Bacteria > Bacteroidota > Bacteroidia > Flavobacteriales > Flavobacteriaceae > Planktosalinus. Next base: position 291,092 of record CAYXXY010000001.1, on the reverse strand, counting down.
AAAACAACCACAAGGGACTCAAATTCAATCAAATTAAAGATTTGAAAGAAATTGAAATGCAACTTCTTGAGTTATTTAACAGAACGAAAAATGAGTTTGACAACAACACGCTGGACAATATAGGTGATATCCTGAACGAAAAGCAAAACCTGCTCAACAAGGTAACCGAACATATCGAAAAGCAAATTGCCAGAACCAAAGATCCTGATTCAAGCTCGAAAAATACAACCTTGTATTTCACCCTTTTACTTGAGAGCAAAGACCTCATTATGTCAACACTTGAAATGCTTGAACTTTACTACGTCGAGCATAAAAAAGCAAAAATCATCAAGGAGGAATTTATATAAAATAAAAAAAACACTACAAAAAAAAAGGAAGGCGCTTGCCTTCCTTTTTTATTATTAACAGTTAAAATTTAAGACCCACACATCAGGCAATCATCATCTTCAGCTGCGGTTTTGGATTTGGCTAACATTTCACGTAATTCCTGTGGACTTAGCGGCTTGTCATTCACTCCGGTTGCTCCTTCAACAACTGCTTCTTTTGGTTGTGGCTCTTCTTTCTTTTCGTTATTTAAAGTAAACTTAATGGCATCTACGGCTGACTTGGTTCTCAGGTAATACATTCCTGTTTTCAAGCCACTCTTCCACGCATAAAAGTGCATTGAAGTGAGTTTTGCCATATTTGCATTTTCCATAAATAAATTGAGCGATTGGGATTGGTCAATAAAGTACCCTCTGTGGCGCGACATATCAATAATGTCTTTCATACTGAGTTCCCAAACGGTTTTATAGAGCTCTTTCAAGTCCTGCGGGATGTTGTCAACTTGTTGTATGGAGCCGTTTGCACGCATAATTTCCTGCTTCAAATCATCATTCCACAAGCCCAACTCTACCAGGTCTTCCAATAAGTGTTTGTTCACCACAATAAACTCACCTGAAAGCACTCTTCTGGTGTAAATATTTGAGGTGTATGGCTCAAAAGCTTCGTTGTTTCCAAGTATTTGAGAAGTTGATGCTGTGGGCATAGGGGCGACAAGCAGCGAGTTTCTAACTCCGTGTTTTTTAATGTCTTTTCTAAGTTTCCCCCAATCCCAACGACCGCTCAATTCTTCATCTTTAATTCCCCAAAGGTTGTGCTGAAATTCTCCCTGCGAAATGGGTGAATCTTTATAAGATTGGTATGGGCCATCTACTTTTGCTTCTTCCATTGAAGCAGTTACTGCAGCAAAATATAAAGTTTCAAATATTTCCTGATTCAGTTTTTTGGCTTCATCGCTTGTAAACGGAAGTCTCAACAGGATAAAAGCATCTGCCAAACCTTGCACTCCCAAACCGATTGGCCTGTGGCGCATATTTGAATTTTCTGCCTCCTTTACCGGATAGTAATTTCTATCAATTACCCGGTTAAGGTTTTTGGTAACTCTTTTGGTTACCCTGAAAAGCTCTTTGTGATCAAATTCGCCGTTCTTCACAAACATGGGTAAAGCAATGGAGGCCAGATTACACACAGCAACTTCATCGGGAGAGGTGTACTCCATGATTTCGGTACACAGGTTTGACGAACGGATAGTCCCCAGGTTTTTCTGATTGGACTTTCTGTTTGCGGCATCTTTATAAAGCATGTAGGGTGTTCCGGTTTCAATTTGCGACTCCAGGATTTTTTCCCACAACTCACGTGCCCTGATCGTTTTTCGGCCTTTGCCGGCTTCTTCATATTCAAGATACTTGGCATCAAACTCTTCACTGTGAATGTCAAAAAGACCCGGACACTCGTTGGGACACATCAATGTCCAGTGGGCGTCTTCCTGAACGCGTTTCATAAACAAATCGGGAATCCACATAGCATAGAACAGGTCACGAGCGCGCATTTCTTCTTTACCGTGGTTTTTCTTCAAGTCAAGGAAGTCAAAGATATCTGCATGCCAGGGCTCTACATAAATGGCAAAAGAGCCTTTACGTTTTCCACCACCTTGGTCAACATAGCGAGCCGTGTCGTTAAACACACGTAGCATGGGTACAATTCCGTTTGAGGTACCATTTGTTCCGCCTATGTATGAACCCGTTGCGCGAATGTTGTGAATTGAAAGACCAATCCCACCGGCAGATTGTGAAATTTTTGCGGTTTGCTTCAGGGTGTCATAAATGCCATCGATACTATCATCTTTCATTGCTAAAAGAAAACAAGAGGACATCTGGGGCTTAGGCGTTCCTGAATTAAACAAGGTGGGCGTTGCATGAGTGAAGAACTTTTTTGACATCAACTCATACGTTTCCTTAACGGCTTCCATGTCGTTCAGGTGAATACCAACAGAAACACGCATCAACATATGCTGGGGGCGTTCTGCCACCTTTCCGTTGATTTTCAACAGGTATGAACGCTCCAATGTTTTAAAACCAAAATAATCATAATTAAAATCACGGTTGTAGATGATGGTTGAGTTGAGTTCATCGGCATTTTTCTGAATCACTTCATAAACCTCATCACTTACCATGGGTGCTTTTTTGCCTGTTCGTGGGTTGACATATTCATAGAGGTCTGTCATCACTTCTGAAAAGGACTTCTTGGTATTTTTATGCAGGTTTGACACCGAAATGCGTGCAGCCAACTTTGCATAATCAGGATGTGTGGTGGTTAATGTGGCTGCTACTTCTGCTGCCAGGTTGTCCAGTTCGGGTGTTGTAACACCATCATAAAGCCCCTCAATGACTCTCATGGCAACTTTCACCGGGTCAACCAGCTCGTTTAAGCCATAACACATTTTTCTTACCCGCGACGTAATCTTGTCAAACATTACGGGTTCTTTTCTGCCGTCTCTTTTTACTACAAACATAATTTTTTGGTTTTAGTTGGGTGATTAATTTATTGGTAAAACATCCCTTGCATGCCCTTTCAAGCACACTTTATATTATTATTTTTAATTCTTATTTTCTGTAACTATTAGCTCCTAAAAGTCTTCGTCAAAGCTAATTTTGTTGGTTTCCTTGTCTTTGTTTGTCACCCCTGCCTTTTGATATTCAGAAACGCGTTTTTCAAAGAAATTGGTTTTCCCCTGCAGGGAGATCATATCCATAAAATCAAACGGATTAGTGACATTGTACTCTTTCTCACATTCCAGCTCCACGAGTAATCTGTCTGTAACAAATTCAAGGTATTGTGTCATGAGTTTTGCGTTCATCCCAATCAAACTTACCGGAAGGGACTCAGTGATAAACTCACGTTCAATGTTGAGTGCATCAATGATAATTTCCCTGATGCGTTCTTTGGGGACTTTATTAACCAGGTGATGGTTGTGCAGGTGTACTGCAAAGTCACAGTGCACACCTTCATCACGAGAAATCAATTCATTGGAAAAGGTCAATCCCGGCATCAGTCCGCGTTTTTTCAACCAGAATATAGAGCAAAACGCTCCGGAAAAGAAGATGCCTTCCACCGCTGCAAAAGCAATCAAGCGCTCAGCAAAAGAGTCTGAGTCAATCCATTTTAAAGCCCAGTCTGCTTTTTTCTTAATGGCAGGAAAGTTTTCTATGGCGTTGAACAGCTTGTCTTTTTCTACTTCGTCTTTCACGTAAGTATCTATCAAAAGGGAATAGGTTTCAGAGTGGATGTTTTCCATCATAATCTGAAAGCCGTAGAAAAACTTGGCTTCGGGGTATTGCACCTCATTGACAAAGTTTTCTGCAAGGTTTTCATTCACTATGCCGTCTGATGCAGCAAAAAATGCCAATATGTGTTTTATGAAGTAGCGTTCATCGTCATTCAACTTGTTTGCCCAATCTGTTAAATCTTGGTGTAAATCGATTTCTTCTGCGGTCCAGAAACTGGCTTCGCTTTTTTTATACCACTCCCATATGTCGTGGTGTTGGATTGGAAAAATAACAAATCGTCCCGGATTGTCTGTCAAAATTGGCTCTGCTGCATTCATAATTTCATTTCAGTTTTTATAGATTTTTATACGTGTTTTTTTACTTAGTGTCGGGACTAACAAATATGAAAAATCACTATTGATTTTGAAAGGGAAATTATGAAACGTTGTCAACAAAGTTTTCAACATAGCCATGAATCAGCGTTCATGAATTTTTGTTAAAATCGAGATTTATACAACTGTTTTTCAGTATTTTAAAAATTGTTTGCTGACTTTATCAACAATAAACATTTAACCTTCGTAAAGTATCAATTTTAGTGAGTTACAGCCTGATTTACCTCTTTATAAAAATCATCATTTTTATAAAAAAAATCGTCAAAATGACGATTTTTTTATTCTATTCTTAAAGTAATTTAAACTTTTCTGAAAACCGTTACCCAAGATTATCCAGTTCCATTTTATCAATTAGACCCCAAACTTCATTTATTTCCATGTTTTCACCTGTAGCTTGAACATAAAACCGACCGTTGTGAAAGAGTTGAACTACTGACCTGTTTCTTCTTTTGTCATATTCTTCAATGGCTTTAACTCCATTTTTTGTTACAGTTTTTCTGGTTTTGGTTTCAGTTTCTTCTTCAAAATCCATTGAAAAAGCCATTCTTAAGCCTACTGTTGCCATAGCACCCATTTCTCCGGCACCGTCAAGAACTTCTACTTTAAATGATCTGCTTCTGTCTTCAGAGGTATAAGTTGCTTCTACTGAGGCAATGTTCATCATGCCCATCGCTCCGGTTTTGAAGGCGGTGCGCTTCATACCATCAACCTCACTTGGGAGCCAGTCTCTCATTTCGTCATTTGTGAGCGGTGTGGTTTCAGAAAGGTCTTTGATATCATCCTGCATTTTTGTGGACTCTTTGATGATTTTTTGTGTATTAGAAACATTTTCTCTTGCTTTATTAACTTTTTTTACCGCCGGATTGTCTTTACAGGCAAAAAGTAGCAAAGCGATTGTTAGCAATAAGATTGAATTTTTCATACTAAGGTGATTTTAGAATATTGTATTTATTTGCTAATTTACAACTATTTAGATTAATAAGAAAGAGGTGCATCCCCATACACCTCTTTTTGTTTTCATTAAATGGTCAATAAATAACTTCAGGTGGCTTTTGAAAAAATGAATGCCAAATAAACTGCTTATTGACTTCATTTTTTCCCTGAGAACTTAAATGATATTAATGAAATTTAAAAACGGGTTAATTCTGAAAAAGTGTCATAAACCCTTTAAAAGAACTTGATCTTAGTCCGTCGTTTTCGTCGTAAGGCCACTCTGTAGCTTCAGAAAATTGATCTCCATCTTCAAATGATCTTCCGGTATCATTGGGTATTAATCCTGAGTTTCCGGCATTATCGAGCATTATTAAGGCATAATAGGCATTTGCAATACCTCCATCAGCAAGTGTTCCTGAAAAAACATTCATGCTTAACACAGTGCCTTCAGGATAAGTGGATTCTTGGGGGCCAAAAACGGTAAAGCTGTTTCCTTCACCAATGATAAATGAACCTTCCCCAAAGTGAGGCTCCGGGTCTACATCTTGCCCTCTATCAAAACGGATGGTGTAGTTTTCGCTATTATAATTGTGCATTCTGATATAGGCATCATCAAAAGTTTGCCCGGGAAATGCAAAATCACCCGGCACATTGGTCGCCATTAAAACTGCGGGTGAAAAGAGTATAGTAATATCATCGATATTTGGCGGGTTTTCTCCTCGATGAATAATCATTTCAAGGTCATTTTCTATCATATCAATGTTTTCTTGACCCATTATTTGAATGATAGTATTTAGAATTCCGTCTGTAAACGCATCGTTGCTCATGGAATCATCATCGCTACTGCAGGAGGCTAGTCCTACTAATAAAAATGCTAAAAACGCTCCTTTAATTGTCTTTGAAAACTTTTTGAATGTTTTTTGATTTGTGTTGTTTAAAATTGTTTGAATTTTCATAATCGTTGTTGTTAAAAATATTTAGTGTTAATTGGTTTTTAAGTTTTTTTAAAACATATATCCTGCGGAGATTTGAATGGCCAGATTTTGATTTTTAAAATCGTCTGTATCATTAACATTGGCAAAGCCCATAGTTGCCCTTGCTTGAAAAAATATCCCCATTCTCATTTTGAAAGTTGCTCCTGCACCCAAACCAAAATCAAGGTCTGAATGAAATTCTTTTACATCTACTGTGTCATCAACGCCTATGGGCACCCCAAGGTTTACACTTACTGCTTGTTTAGCAGAAAGCAAATAAGATGCATAGGGTCCGAAGTCGAGTCCGAAATTGTCTGATATATAATATCTAGCCATTAGTGGAACCGTTAAATAATTGAGTCTTAATACTGAGCTAACTCCAAATAAACCACCTGTTCCAAAGTCTTCAGATTCATCAAATTTTGCTCCAATGGAGCTGTAAACAAGCTCGGGTGAAAAGTAGAAATCCTGCGCTATGGGTATTTCTGATGTTACACCTATATGAAATCCTGTTCGCATTTTTAATTCTTCTGAAAAATCGCCTAACAGCGTTGCAACATTTAGACCCGCTTTCGGGCCTATGCTAAATTCTTGTGCATTGATCGTTGTTATTGATAGCGCTATAATGAAAGTAAAAAGAGCTTTCAATGTTGATGATTTTAATTGTTTGTTTTTTGATAATGTTGTTGTTTTCATTGTATAATAGTTTATTGTTTGTGGTTTCAAGGTTATAGGTGGCAGGTATCTATTTGTCAAAATTTCCATTGCCCTCTCTCTACTTGTCTCCCCATCTCCCCACCACCTTGCCTCCTTGTCATAATGGTTCTTGAATCTATCAGGATGTGATTACTAATACGAAAAAGGTTGTATTACCACTTTCCCTGTTCCTTGATAAGTGATTTCATTTGACACATCAAAAAATACCCCTTCAAAATTCATTGTAAAGCTTACGTGGCTTTCCGGCACTGATGGGTCACTAAAAAACTGCAAATTTGAAAGTGTTGCTGAACCGGAAGTTGCTACCAAAGGAACACTTGTACTACTCCCGGGCGTTATAGATAAAAGAGAATGTGTTCCTTCACCGTATCCCTCAAATGACAAAGGCAAGGGCTGTTGACTGCTGTTCAATAAAAAGCCGGACTGAATGGCAATATTACCGTCAAATAGTTGCATTACAATACTGTCATAATCAAGATCATGACTCTCAGCACCCACATGAATTGCCAAAACATCTGTAGAGCCCGCATCCCTTATCACAGAACCTGAAAGCTCAATGGTTTGCTGATCGCTTATCAATTTAAATTCATAAGTGTGATTACTTACAGGGGGTTCTCCATTGTCATCGTCGCTACTACAAGAACTCAGGGTTATTGCTATTAAAGCAGCTGTAAAAATTGTGTATGCTTTTTTTAATTGTTTCATTGTTTATAATTTAATTGTTATTGGTTTATAGTTTGTTATTTCAAGGCGGTAGGTTTCTATTTTCAAAATTTCCATAACTCTCTCTGCTTGTCTCTCTATCTCCCTGTCGGCTCCTCATCGGTCATCGGTTTATTTTCTATTTCTTTATCACTTGTTTTGTCACGACACCGTCTTGGGTCTTTATTTTTATCAAATACATTCCGTTGGCATAGGCTGAGAGGTTGATGTTGCTTTGGTTTTCCCAGGTTTGTAAACGTTGCCCGGTAATGGAATAAAGTGTTAGGGTTGTTATTTCCTGTTCTGTTTGTATGTGCAGCACGTCTTTTACCGGATTGGGGTAAATGCCTATATGTGCTGCATCCACATCTTCTATCGATAAATTTTCAGTGCTAAGTTTCCATAATTCTTGGCCATTTGCGTCGTAATTAGCTGAAAAATAGAGGGATCCATCAAATTCTAAAATTTGATAAGTATTATTTAACGGGTTGGGATTTGGAGAAACAGCTGGCTGTATTTTTTGTGTGCCGGCTGGTGTGCCATCACTTTCCCAAAGCTCCCATTCGTCTATGGTTTCTCTTCTTTCACTTTTAAAATACAACTTGTTGTTGTATTTGGTTAAATGGCGAATATCAAAACCATAATTAGTAGGAAAATTATTAGGCTCGATTATGGTTGCCATTTGTGTGCCTGCGGTGGTTCCGTCAGTTTTCCATAATGAAGTTTCAAAATCATCTCTAACACCAAAATATAATTCTCCATCATACTCAACAGCCGGCTGGTATGGAGAAGACATCAAAGGAACTACACTATGAAGGATTAGCGTGCCGGATGCCGTACCATCGCTAACCCAAAGACTACGCGTGTTATTACCGTCATGTTCTCGGCCGTTGAAATATAGTTTGTCGTTATACACCGTCATTCCATCAGCTACAACATCTTTAAGAAAATTGGTGCCGTCGGTAGTTCCGTCAGACTGCCAAAGTTGCCATTGATCATCAGAGTTCATGATGTTAAAATACATCTTGCCATTATACTGGGTAATTCCTTCGTTGGAATGAAAATTATTATATTGAGTAGCATCAAAAGTTTGAATAATCTGAGTCCCGGCAGTGGTACCATCACTTACCCAAAAGTGATGAATTCCGTCTTGTTGATCATCATAGAAAAAATATAGTTTGTCGTTATAGACCACAGCAGAATTACCATGAATACCTGAACTTTGACTTCCATTAGTACCCACTATTTTAAGCATTTGTGTCCCCCCCACAGTTCCATCTGTAATCCATAGTTCACGTTGCGACGATCCGCGAACCTCAAAAAACAGTTTATTGTCATAAACTTCAATAATATATATATATCCTCCTTCTTTAAGCAGCTCTGTGCCGGCAGTGGTACCGTCACTTTTCCATAAACCTGAAATTGGGTGAGTAATGGGTGTTATGAAGTATAGGTTACCATTGTACTCGGTGAGCGTAAAAGGGTCAATCCCTTCATATACTTCTACCGTACCAGATTCGGAGCCGTCAGTTTTCCATAGAGATCGCGTTGAACCATCATGTGCTGTAAAAAACAATTGGTTGTTAGACTCTGCAAATTGGCGAGGGTGGCTATCCCCTGTCGGGTTAATGTCCTTGACCATTTCAAAGTCTTGTGCTGTTACCAAAAGTGCGGTAAAAGCGGTGACAAATAATGTTGTAATTTTTTTCATTTTTTAATGTTTATTCGTTCTTCTGTTTTTTTCATTAAGGGATTCTCCCTCCGTTTAGTTATAATTGAATAGATTGCAACCATAGTTTGGCATATCACAATCCTATTTTCTATAGTCCTTCTAATGCATCTTCGTTTATAGCTATAAATTCACCGTTGACATTTATTGTTCTGTCATCGCCCTCATCTATATGAATTGCTGTGAATTGGAAGCTTCCTGTAACCTTTTCGTTGGAAGATGATTCTATCACCAGAGTACCGCCAACATCGCTGGTGGTTCTGTAACTTTGGTCATCATTTAACCCACCTTCAATATTACTATAACCGGCAGAGAAAAATGGTGACATTTCTGATCCAATCTCATATGTACCTGGTGTAGGTCTGCTTACCGGAGAATTAAATGATGTTGTATTAATACTAAAGATAAACGTGTTATAATCGCCTGTTTCAACTGCCCAGGAGTAGATTGCCGTGTTTCCTGCTTCAGTTACATTTTCGCTAAAAACCACCACACAACTGGCTCTGTTTTCACATTCGTGAGTCGCCTCAATCGCTCCAGTTATTGTTACTGATATGTATCCAAACATTTCATCTGGATTAGGAGTTCCGCTACCATTGTCATCATCACTGCCGCAAGAACTCATGGTTGTTGATATTAAAGTAGCTATAAGAATTGTGTATATTTTTTTTAAATGTTTCATTGTTTTATGTTTTATGTTATTCTTAATTTACTTGTTTCATTAAACTCCCTTAAACCATTCAGAAAATTTTTCACCTAAAAAAGGAACCGGTTTTTCTTTTTCATTGATGGCATTTACCAGCCCGACTATCCACATATACAGCAGTACAAAAACCCCTATGATATAAATAATCCAACCTAAAAAGGGTATCATACTGACAACCCCCAACGCAATACCGGTTATGCACAACCCTAAGGATTGCCTGATATGAAATGCCGCAAAAGCATTTTTTTTATCATTATTCATCACAAAAGCGATAATAAGACCTATGATAGTGATATAAGCTATTATGGCTGTGTTCTTTCCTTCGTTTAAATGGGTTGCTTGTGTTGTTTCTGTATTTTCCATTTTTGTGTTTTTAGTGTTTACTAGCTATTTAGTTAATTGCCAAAGCTTTAAATGACACTTCAAAAGTGGGGTTTATATTTTAATCAAATAGCTGCAATTGTACCATTGGCAGTTAAAACCTTATAACTATCCGTTTTTTTTAAAATAAATATCACAATCGGTTAAAAAAGAAGTATAAAGTGTGTTGTATAAATTATGTTTAAATATGATTGAGCTATACAGCATTTAGGCACTTCTATACATTTATGACTGGCAATTGGTTATATTTTTATAAATTACCGAGTCATTTAATCAATGCCATGTTAAAAATCATACTTATAGACGATGAGCCAAAATCCATCACCAGCTTAAAGTGGGAGCTCACCAATTTTTCAGAAGAACTAGAGATTGTTGACACTTTTACAAACCCGAAAAATGCAATTACTTTTCTCAAAAAAAATAAAATTGACTGTGTGTTTTTAGATATTGAAATGCCGCAAATGGATGGATTTCAGTTTTTAGAGTTTTTTCCTGACCGCACTTTTTCGGTTGTTTTTACAACAGCTTATGACCAATATGCCATCAATGCCATTAAAGAAAAAGCTTTGGATTATTTATTAAAACCCATTGACAGTGACGATTTAGAGTGCACTATTGAAAAAATAAAACATCAAAAAACAAACTTAGATTTTTCTGCTTCTATTGAAAACAGTTTACTCTCTTTATCCAAAAGCAAGGAAGCGGCTTCCAAAAAAATTGCTATTTCAGTAGATGGCAAATTGCTATTTTTTAAGCCTGAAGAAATTATATATTGTGAAAGTGATGGCAACTATTGTCATATTTTTTTAGAAAATGACGAGAAGCTGTTTGTTACCAAAAAATTAAAAGAAATTGAAAGCCTTTTGCCTCAAAACAATTTTTACAGGGTGCACCATTCTTTTGTTGTAAACCTTGACAAGGTGAGAGAGTATTTAAAGGCAGACAGCTATTTGGTTTTAAACAATCACAAAAAAATTCCGGTTTCGAGAAATAAAAAAAATTCCTTTTTAGATAAAATATAGTTGAATCACTCCATTTTATACACGATACTTTGGTGTTTGGTGTTTTCAACATCAATATTGTTTTTTTTGTTTTGTATAACAATTTATACACAATCAAAACAGAGAGAGTTTTTGTATTATGGCTTTTATAAGCTTTTTCTTCTGAGTTATATTTTAATAAAGACACCCTTTTTTTCAGAATATATTATTGAGGTTTTTTATTATTCTCCTTTCATACACTACAACTGGCTTTCACAAAATATATACTTAACTTTTTTAGTGTTTTTTTACATGCAGTTTTTGGATATGAAAATTCATTATCCAAAGATCTACCACGTTTTCAGCAGGTTTATGCTCATTAGTTTATCAATTGCCGTTGTGCTTTTTTTGATAGAAACTTTTGTACAAAACCAGCCCATCCTGTTTTTCTTTTTTATCTATATTTTTATTCCGGCGCTTTTTATCATTACAATTTTTGCCATTTATTTTGCTTATAAAACACCCAAAAAACTGGGCTTTTTTATCATTACAGGCATTCTTATTTACAACATTTTTGCATACATCGCTCTTTATAAAACTTTGTTTCAAGATGTCGCAGAACCTTTAGTATATTTCTTTATAGGCATAATATTAGAGTCGCTCGTGTTTATGTTTGGCTTGTCTTATAAAATCAAACTGATTAATGATGAAAAAATACATGCTCAAAACATAATCATTAAAGAACAAAATGAAAACCAGCAACTTAGAGAACAACACCGCTTAGAGCTTGAAAAAAAACTGAATGAGCAAGCCGAAGAATTGATAAAAGCACAAGAAAAAGCAGAGCGAGAAAAATTAAATCTATTAAAAATAGGGTTTGAAAGTGAACTCAAAGACATCCATCTGGCATCCCTTCAAAACCAAATGAACCCCCACTTTATTTTTAATGCGCTCAACTCTATCAAAGTTTTTTTAATAGAAAACAACAAAGAAAAAGCCGTTTACTATTTAAACAAGTTTTCTAAACTCATTAGAAAAATACTCGAAAGCTCCCGAATAGAGAGCCATTTACTGGAAGAAGAGCTGGAAATTATTTCTTTATACCTTAGCATTGAAAACATCCGCTTTGAAGAAGAAATTCAATACTCCATCAAAAAAGAACCTTCTGTTACTATTTCAAAAATAAAAGTGCCGCCGTTAATTTTACAACCCTTTGTTGAAAATGCCATTTGGCATGGGCTAATGTTAAGCCCAAAGGAAAAGAAAATAGTTATTAGAGTATATAACGATAACGGAGTCATAAAACTTGAGTTAAAAGACAACGGCATTGGCAGGGAAGCATCTCAACAGCTTAAACAAAAAAAGTCGTTTAAAAAGGAGTCGTTTGGACTAAAGCTCACCGGTGAAAGGCTGTCATTTTTCAATCAAAAAAACAAACTGAATTATAAATTTGAGTTTATAGACTTAAAAGATAAAGAAGGAAATCCCACAGGAACAAAAGTGCTTTTTAGCTTTTAGAAGTTTTCAGCCTGTTGGGGCCGGCTTCCAGACCAACAAGATAACGAGTAGGGATGGTTTAACTTTTTAACGCAGAGGAAGGAAAAAAGCCAAAAACACCCATATGTTATTTCACAACAAACCCTAAGATAAAATATAACCCCGCTGACCCATGTTTCAGATAAATGAAATGCTTCAGATACTACAAAACTCACACTACAACGGCATAGCATGGGGGATTACTTGTATTTTATTTTATCTGTCAATTTATCACTTGATTATTTATTTTAAAGCAAAAGACCGTTTTTTTCTTTTTTACAGTGTATATGCATTTATATGTGCATTAAATATTTTAAAATATATTAAAAATGTGTTTTTTGAAAATATGGATTATAGTATCCTCATACATCTTCATTACCCCCTTCAATATGCCAGCTATATCTTTTTTGCCTTGTTTGTTCTTGAAATTTTACCGTTCAAAACAAAATATCCTGTTTTTTATAAAAATGTATACAAATATGTCATTATTCTGTCTATACTATTCTCACTCATTGTAATTGGGAGATACGCCTTTGATGGTTTCACCATTTTATGGGGTTTTTATTTTTATTTCTTCACTCCGTTGTCACTTGTTATAACTATTTATACTATTTTTTTAATATTAAAAATTGAAGAGCGTGTAAAACATTATATCCTTTTAGGGATGATTATCATATCATTTGCGTCATTAAGCGTAGCAGTATTAACCGTTGGAGGCGGTATTGCGGCGATAAATAAATACTATTCTATATTTTACATCGCTTTGCTTGTCGAAAATTTACTTTTTACCTATGCACTCTCCATAAAACAACGGGAAGTAATTGTTGATAAAATCAATCTACAGAAAAAATACTTAAATCAACTAATCGAAAATGAAATTATTAAAACTCGCCAAAACAAACAACTTGCAAAAGAACTGAAAAGAAAAGAAAAAGAGATTAAATTGATTTCTGCCAAAGCCGAAGAAGAACGTATTGCCAAGCTAAAATCTGAATTTGATAGTGAAATTCAATATTTACATTTGGCCTCTTTACAAAGCCAAATGAACCCCCATTTTATATTCAATGCACTAAACTCCATCAAAGTTTTTCTTATCGAAAACAACAAAGAAAAAGCTGTATTTTATCTTAATAAATTTTCAAAATTAATAAGAAAAATACTGGAAAGCTCCCGAGTTGAAAGTCATAATCTGGAGGAAGAACTGGAAATTATTTCTTTATACCTGAGCATTGAAAACATCCGCTTTGAAGAAGAAATTCAATACTCCATCGAAAAAGAACCTGCTGTTACTATTTCAAAAATAAAAGTGCCGCCGTTAATTTTGCAACCCTTTGTGGAAAATGCGATCTGGCACGGATTAATGCTTAGCCCAAGAGAGAAAAAAATTGAAGTAAAAGTGTATGAAGAAGCAGGAACTATTAAGATTTCACTTAGAGACAACGGAATTGGCAGAAAAGCATCAAAGGAATTAAAACAAAAAAAATCCTTCAAAAAAGAATCTGTTGGATTAAAAATGACCGGGGAACGTCTTTCGTTTTTTAATCAAAAAAACAGCCTGAACTACAGCTATGAATTTATTGATTTAAAAGCTGACGACGGCAATTCGGTTGGAACAGAGGTGCGGTTCAATTTTTAATAGTGGTAATTTTAGAAGCTTCTTCCAACTCTTAAAAGCAAGCGCCAAATTCATTTTATTAGAGAATCAATTAATGGAGATGGATTATTGTTCCAAAAATTTCACAGTCATTATCCTTCTTCATTTACCGATTGCTTATTTAAAACAATCCAATCACCTGACAAAAGTATCCTAATATTTAAATTGCCAGGCATTTATAAGTGAAACGTTTTTAGAAGAAAAAAGGGAGTAATAGATTTTACTCCCTTTTGTTTCTATCACTAAATAAAATTAGTCTTATTTTTTGATTATTTTTTCAGTTATTATAGAATTATTTCCTGTTATCTTAACATAATACAGCCCCGATTTCAACTCTGATACATCATAAGTCAATTTATTTATATTGGGTTCAAAATCAATTACTATTTGTCCCAAATTATTTAAAATCACTACTTTTTCAATTGCAAATGAAGCCTGAAAATTGATTGCATTTGAAGTTGGATTTGGAAAGATTTTTAATTCATCCAAATTATTATCCACAGTGCCAAGCAACTCTGTCTCTGCATCAAAATAAAGTCCTCTGCCAAATGCCCCTGAAGTTCCCGCAAAAGCAACACAAGGCAATCCATCAAGGGTTTCACCTACAGCTGTTGCAATGCTTGCAAATGTATTATTCCCGTTATCAGATACCTGTTCTCCAACGGCTCCCATCTTTTGAACAAAAACAAAATTGTTTGCCCCGTTAGCCTCCACACCAACAGAATAAGAAAAGGGTGTTTGTCCGCTTTCTTTTTTTATCCAAAGGTCTGGTAGCCTAAATTCAAAATCTGTAAACCCTTGCAAAATCATTGCAAGTGGTAGAGGCACATTATTTTCTATGGGATAAGCAAGCAAGTAGTTATTTCCCAGATATTCTGTATTTGTAAATATATATGCAATGTCACCTGGTGCTTGATGTCTTTCTGCAATAATGGATGCTTCCCGGATATTAAAATCGGGGTCTGCTTCAATTTCTATTCTGGGACTCCAAGATGCCGGATCATTGTAATTGTTGTTTGCATTGTAGTATAAAATATTAATGCTTTGGCCACGATGTGATGTATAAACGCTACCATTCAACCCATAAGCAACACTCACATCAACGCTGCACGTATTTTGAACAGTCACCTCATCTACCCAATTGAATCCATAGGTGCCGTTTGTTGATCGAGCACTGTAAAGTCTATGACAACCACTACTTGCTGAATATTTATCATAAACCGCAAAAACTCGTTGCAAATCTGTATTTGAATTTAAATTTCGGTCCACATCAAAATAGTTTACCTCTGTAGCAATAACTGTTGCATCAAAGCTTCCGTCATTGAGTCCCCATTTTAGTGCCTGAAAATTGTTTGTTTCTGTCAAAAAATAGACATTTATATAATTCCAGGGTGATCCCGGTCCATCAATAGAGATTAACTTTGCTCTGGTAACCGGAGCAGTTATATTTGCTGTTTTCCAAAGTTCAAAAGTATTTCCACCATCGAGAGATCTGTGGACATAGATAATATCAAAAGGGCCTCCAAAAACAATGTCATTTTTATAGTGAGAAATGTAAATATGGCCTTCATGTGTAACTTCCAAATCAATCCCTCCATCTACCCAATCGTCAAGAAGGAGGTTGTCTGGACCCCAATCTCTTGTGGGTGCAGGTTGTTCTCGTTGTATAATTTCAGATGGAATAAAAATACCATTTATATGGATGTTTTCTTCTATCTCCGGTAATTTTCCACCATTTTCAACGGGCTTGTACAACGCAGATATAGTGGGGTTTACTTCAAACCAAGCGTTTTTTATTGCTAGCCTGTTTTGTTCCATTTCTTGAACGGTGGTTTGTGGGTTTCCCTCAAGTTGTTTGGCTTGTGAATATAGAGCCTTTAAAAGCGCTGTTTTTTGAAAATTTAATAGATCAGTATTGCCTGTATTTTCTGTATCGATGTTTTGAGCCTGGCTCAAAAAACTGAATACTAAACAAATAATTAGAAATGTCTTTTTCATTGTAATTGTTTTAAATTAATATCTTCTTGATTTTTTCTATTGATAAATTGTGAATGCTATTTATTGAGACTACAAAAAGTTTTACCGGTAATCAATCCTATAAGGTATTCCATTCCTCCCATTGCTGTGCCAGCATTTCCATACATTCCTAAAACAATGGTTTTATAAGTTTCACAAGCCAGCTCTGCGAGCGCTTCCCTTATTGCTTCATCCATTCCTGATGTGTCCATTACTACCAATGCTTCAGAGGCCAGCGCATAGAGTTTTACAAGTGTTTTTCCATAACCTCCCACAATTGCAAGCGGCACACCACTTCTGGCAGACATCACTCCTAAAAGCAATAGATAGGCATCCATCGCTTTTAAAATTTCATCCAATTGTTTTTGAATGCGCTCTATGCCCCCTGCAGTATCATTGGGCAATATGCCATATAGTTCACCGGTTATGGAATTGATTTCCCAAAAAGCTTTGGTTTGAGCAGCTTGATCAAAAATTTTGAATGTGCCGCTCCCTTTAAAAATTCTTTCCCTCCAGAAAAACTGGTCAACCGGGTCTTTAAAATGATCGTCAAACCATTTTAATTCTTTGGCTTTTTGACTTTCAATTAAGGGTTGATTTTTTAACAATGAAATGGTGGACTCCTCAAACATTCCATTTTCAAGCAACGCCATTTGTGCCGTCTTTTGCATATTGATTCTGAATGCTTCTAGAGGATCTGCCGCTAGTGTTACAAAATTTGATGTTTGTAAATAGTCAAAACTCACTGATGAAAAAGGCATTCCAACACCTATTTTATTTTTGATGATTCCAATTCTGGGTCCGGAAGCAAAGGTCAATGAGCGATTGGTCACTTGGTTTTGAAGCGGCTGCATCAAGGAAGCTAATTTGTCATCATAAAAATAAATGCCTTTTTCATAGGCTTCCCTGGCATTTTGAATCTCATTCTTAATGACAGCCTCTCCCAAGTTCCTGTTACTCAATTTGTATTGAAGCAGGTCTGCCATTCGGTTTGCCAAGGTAGCTCCCTGACCCTCTACACTAATCAATGCACCACCTAACAAAAGACTACGCACATCCAGAAAATCTGATTGGTTTGGCTCTCTGCTTTTGTGTAAAATGGCATCATAGCCGGCAAGTGTTTTCTTTATCGTTTTATTATCGTAGGAAATACTGAGGTACACGCCGGAAAGTTCACTACCCAAAGGAGTGGTGTCATTAGGAAAAAGGCTAAACTCAAAAGAAGTTTCAGCGCTAATTCTTTGATTATCTAATGAAACGACCGTGTTATAAATTTCCTTATTTTCAGACACGTTACTATTAAAAACATAAGGTGGAATATCCAGTTTTTTTAAATAGTCAACTATTTTCTGCTTGGTTTCTTCCTGATTTTCAGCGTTTATGACAATTCCGTTTGTTGATTTTGCCATCGTTTCAAACGTCGTTAAATGATGAGGTCTGGAGCTGTTTTTTACGTTTAAAATAATTGCAGGAGCTCCGGACTGGTAAGATTCCAGCCATTCCTCTTTAAAATCATCTTTTTGGTCTCCATCTGTTGCAAAAATAATGAGGTCGCCGTTTGATGCTGAGGCTTTTCTTAACCATGTATATAAGTTTGACGTTGTTGCCCATTTTTGAACATTTGCCGCCGGATAGTTTTCTAAAATCTGAGTTTCAAGTTGGTTGACAAATTGAGTCATGTTTTCTCCGTAATAACTTTTAGGCATACTTAAGGAGGCGTCATAAAGAAGAATCACCTTGGGTGTTTTCCTGTTATTCTGCATCAACAAATTCACCGGTTCACCATCAATTTTTAAACTAAAGTCTGCTGCTGAAAGCCCCTCAATCATTTCACCTTGTCCATCTTTCGGACTTATTTCAAATTTTACAAAGGGGTATTTTCCAGGGACAGCATTTATGGATAGCTCTGTCACATTTTTTTGAAGATCTTTATCAGGATGTATCGAAAGCGGAATTCCATTGATTTGAATTTCTTCTTTTTCTGTTTCGATGAGGTCTCCTTGGAGGCTAATAGTTTTACCGATGTAGCTGTTTTCAGCCATCTCCTCTCTTTTTATTGAAAAAGACTGAAGTGCCAATAAAGGAGTGAAGGTCTGTAAGGAGCCTATGGGTGTCATAAGCTGCTGAAAAAGGTTTAGACCGGAATCAAACTTTAAAACAAGTTGATTTCCAGCAAGTTCCTCAATCGGCCACTCGCCTTTAACAAGTTCTATTTCTTCAATATCACCTTTGGAAACGGATAGAGTAATCTCTATTTTTTTATCGGTAAAAATCGGTGAATCTGCAGGTTTTGTTTTAGCTGAATCGCCTTCTTTTAAGCTTCCGAAGGGAACAGACGAATCAAATAAATGGGCATATTTATTTTCAATTTCTTGTGTTAGTTTTACACAAGGTGTTCTTCTATTGTCCCAGTTGAAATTAAATTTGTGAACTCTGTCAAGTTGCTCTTTGGGTATAAATGTAAAAAGATGGTTTGCCAAGTCTTTACTTTCTCGCTCTGTTGTGTCGATTTGAAAGATTTTTTCTTTGTTTGGGGTAACTTCAAGCTCCTCTCTCCAGCGATCCAAGATTTTTTGATTGACCAGTGGCTCAAATTTTCGCTCAAAAGTTTTAAAAAATAGGTTTCTTACTTCTTCATCCTTAAAATTTGTTTCTTCATAGACCACCTCTGCTTCAATTCCGGCTTTGTTTAGCATTTGCAAGAGTAGTTCTGCTTTTTCCCTGGGTGTTGCAAACCCACTTCGCAAGACTCCGGGAATACCATAAACCATTATTTTTCCCATATTTCTTAGTGAACCTGAATCCGGGGGTATTAAATGAATTTCATCCCTTACAAAGGCAAGCATTTCATTTGGATCTCCATTTTTTACTAAGGTTTCCATTCTTCCTTCAAGATAATCAGGGCTGGTTTTAACGGCCATTAACATTTCTTCCCAGATTTTGAATGGAGCAAGACCTGTTCCTTGATAGTCGATATCCGGGGTGTCTTTCCCACAACTAAAAAACGATAAAGGAATAAATGAAGCCATTCCCAACAATGACATTTGCTGAATAAATTCTCTGCGGGAAGTGGCTAATTCAATTTTTGACTTCATTTATTTTGGTTTTTTAGACTAGAAATATTTTGCTATCCATTTTATTTTTGATGGATCATTCACATTTTTAATTAAGACTTTACTGGGCTTTGAGGATGTTTCGTTTGGGTTTGTTTTATAAATCTCTTGAATTTGATATTCTAAAAAATTAAACCCTTTTTGGAGAGAAAATTCATAAGTGTGTGTGGCTTCTATTTTTTTATCTGTTAAATGCCAGGTGTTTGTACAGGAAGTATTTATTTCAATGGGTTCAGATACATATATGAATTCATAATAAGAGCCTAAAACCGGCTCAATATAAGCTTCGTCTTCCAGCCAATGCATTAGTTCTTCATCAGAAACAGTGAAGATTGTTCCTGCCCAACGGTTTTTATACCATAATCCAATATACCCGCCTCTTTGTGCTTTGAAGTTTTCAGGTTGTTGAAGATTATTTGAACTATCACATTTCAATGAAAGGTTCTCGTTTAAGTACTCACTTAGGAACATTTCAAAGTGTTCTTGAGGGATGTTGCTTAAGTCACTATTTGACAAATCAAAAGAAAGTGTCCCATCTTTTTTTAATACCCCTATTTTAAAAGGGTAATCCATCCCAAAAGGAAGTAACACCACATCCATTTCAGGCAAGCCGGGTAGTGGATTATTTAATTTTGCACTAAAAGTTTGTGCTTGTGCATTGATAAAAAAAATGCAAAAAATGATTTGAATTATGAGCAGTTTCATCTCTTTAAAATTAAAATGGGTTGTATTCAAACTCCCCGGTTAAAATGTGTATATATTCCTCATTTGTTGCTGAATCTATATAAACTACTGTTCCTGTAAATGAGCCTTTTGCTGAAAATGTGCCGCTAATACCACTTAAAATATTTTCCATTTTTTTAAACTTTGTAATATTAAGTGACACCAGTTTGGACACCAGTATTAGTTCTTCACTATTGAATGTAATTGAGATATACTCATCAGTTTCATCAAATAAAAGTTCGTTTAGTCCCTTTTTAGCAGGAAAGACAAATCCTACTGTTAAATCTTGATCGAAGTCTTGAAATGTTACTAGTGCAGTATCTTCGTTTGTTTCTTCATTGGGTATAAATAAACCTGTAGCGTTTTGAAAAGTGTCGGGGTCGTCGACTCCCCCTGTTTCAATTTTGAAGGTTCCGTTCTTTAATGGCCCTGCAAGCTCAATGATTACAAAGCTTTTTTTGTTTGTAAGCACATCTTTGATTGTGCAACCAGAAAAGATTAAAAGCAATAAAATTCCTGGAATAATAAGTAGTAGATTTTTTGTTTTCATGTTATTAATGGTTTCGGTTATTGAATTGATCTAGAACTTCTAAAGACGAGAGTATGCCCACATCAAAAAGCTCCCATAGTTGGTCTGGTGTCATTTTTTTCCCTTCAAGGGTAATCATAAATCGGTTCAGGTATACAAATATGATTTCGCTGTTTTCATTTTGGTAAATGCTTTTGGTTTTTATATTCTCTCTTTCTTTGTAAATTATTTTTGAACCTAAATTCATGTCATAAGTTTCAATGAAATAAGTAATAGCAATTGCTTCTGTGCCTGCAAAATCCTGAATAGTCAACTTTATTGAATTGCCAAAGCTTCCTGTTACCATCGCAATTCCCGGGACTACTTTGACATTTTCTGAAGAATGTTCTTGAATTCTGAATGGGAAAATATCTAATAGCTCTTGTTGATTAAGCGGTTGTTTATCCTTTAAAATGACTTTTATTAGGTTTTTTTCATTTTCATTCTCTGAAAGTTCCTTCCCTAAACTTTTATCGTTTGATTGTGATAAGGTGTGCTTATGTATCTCATTGCTGGTATTCTTCTCAGAAAAAACACAGCTAAAGGAAAGTGTTGCACAAACAACACAAGTGGTTATATTAAAAAAGCTTCTTTTCATTTTATTTGGGAAATTTTATTTTTTCAACTGAGTCAAGTACCTCATACAATTCATCAGCAGAAAAGTTTCTCGCAAATATTTTTATATGATAGCGACCATCTTTGATGAACTCTATTTCTGAAATCAGCTTTTCTTTGATTCTTCGTTGTCTTACCAGGATTTTTTGTTCATTTCTATGAAATATTTTCAAAATATTATCTCCTTCTTCCTTATTAGAAGGAAACTTCATCATGTTATTAACTCCATTGATATGCTGAAAACCCCTTTCCCCGGCACCATCAATAATTCCCAACTCTATTTTTGTACTGTTTAAATCTGGAACTTTATCATTGCTATAAGTTACTAGGATGCTTGTTGCTCCTTGTGAAGGCACTTCATTACTTTTTACCTTTGGAAGATCTTTTAAACTTGCGGGAGCAACCTCCTCCAGTTGTTTAACTGAAAGAGGTTCTTTAGAAGCCAAAATTTGTAACCAATTTCCATTTATTTTAATTTTTTCAGAAATTTCTTCTGTTTGTTCTGTTCCTTCTTCTTTTTCCTTAACTGTTTCATTGCATGAAACAAAAACTATAAAAAAGAATAGGGCAAATAAAGATGCTTTATTAAAGTTCATATCTATGGTTTTTAATTTGTCCCTGTTCTTTCAACCTGAAACTCACCATTAGTAATAACCACCTCTTCCCCGGTAATTGGGCTCACTAGTTTGCCGGAGAATATTCCTTTTATAATTGAATTATTTATTGTTGTAAAAGTTATTGACGATTGGGGATCGTCTACATTTGTATTGTAAACTATTTGCTCGACTTGATCAACATAAAAAAATCGTACCCCATAAAAAAAACCGCCGTTTTGAAATTCCTGATAACCTGAGTATGTTTGAGTTCCTATAGGTTCATCATCATAAACATAAATCACAAATGTCCTGGTATCACCCCCCGATGTTGTAATTGTTTGTGCGACTATTTGTGAGCCATAATATGTAAAATCAGGAGTTGATATGGTCTCAACAAAACCATCGAGCTGCTCTTTGTTGGTGTTGTCCACTTCAAAATTTATGTTGCCAAATGAAGCTTTAAAGTATAGTTCGTTACCTGAAGAGTTTCCGTTGTCATCATCGCTACTGCAGGATGTTGTCAACCCATAACTAAGCAAAAGTGTAAATAAAATTGCTATTTTTTTTAGTTGATTTTTTATTGATCGTTTCATAATTATTTCTTTAGATTCTATTAAATTCCTTTAAACCATTCTGAAAATTTATCGCCTAAAAAGGGTACTGTTTGTTCTTTTTCATTGATGGCATTCATCAAGCCCATTATCCACATATATAGAAGTGCTAAAATCCCAAGTAGATAAATGATCCAGCCCAGATAAGGAATCAGACTAAGTATTCCAACAGCAAGACCTGTTATTCCTAAACCAAGCGATTGCCTGATGTGAAATGCAGCAAATGCATTTTTCTTGTCGTTGTTCATCACAAAAGCAATTATAAGTCCCACTATGGTGATATAAGCAATTATGGCAATGTTTTTTCCTTCACTTGGTGTTGTTGTTGTCTGTGTATTATCTGTGCTTTCCATGTTACTTCAGTTTTTGATTATTTATTTTGTTGCATTTTAGAAATCAGGCAACTTACATCATCGTGTATCCTGCTGTGCTAAAGTTGAATTTCTTGGGCTGTAACAAGGTGCACTCCATTGTAGCAGATGATGATTTTTTACCCTTATTCTTTTTATCAATCATATCCATATACATCATTAATGCGCCATCAGCAGAGTTAAAATGTGCCTTCATAGCATCAGGTATCTGGTCGTTTCCGGATTGAAAAACATCGTTAAAACTTATTCCTGCTTTTGTGGTATAATACATTTTAATTAGGTATTCATCATTTTCCATTTGTTTACCAATGCAGTTGTATCCTAATATGGTTTTGGGAGGCAAATCTGTGATGGTATAATCATTATCGTTTTTAGAAGCGTTTATAATTTCATTTCCATTGATAGATGTTGCAGTAGCTATTTTATTTCCGCCGGAGTCCATAAACATGTAGTTGGTATTTGAATCACTATCCATTATCATGAACATTTCCACTCCTTGATTCATTTTTGTCCCCAAATATGATGCTCCCGGTTTTAAAAAATAGTCTATATCCATTTTACCTTGGGTGGTGGTCATTGTTAAGCGGTATTGATAATCAAATTCGTAGCTGGACCGCAGCTGTTTTGTAGTAGATGTTGTCTTTGATTTTTTTGTATCCTTGTCTGTGTTTTTCTCAGGCTCAAGCACTTTATCTACTGCTTTTCCTGTTTCTTTCCCCGCTTTGTTGGAAGTCTTGTTGATTACCGTGTTTTCAACTTTATTTTCTACTTTTTTACCAAGCTTTTTGAGAAATTGTGCTTGTAGATTTGCTTGTGAAAGAAGGAAAATAGATAAAATCAGAATAGTTACTTTTGTTTTCATACCCTCAATGTTTTAATTTGACAATTAATTGAGGGACAAATATTTAAATAATCACGGCTGTATAATATCAACAATGTAACAATTGATATAACTATTGTAACAGGGTATTAATTTTAGGAAATTTTACCTTTTCAAGTACTCTTTAGGGGGCATTCCATAAACTTCCTTAAAGCTTTTTATAAAATAAGAAGGAGAGTTAAACCCGGATTCATAAGCTGTTTCTGAAATAGAAGCATCTGATTTCTTGAGAATTTGAAGCGCAAGTTTTAATCTTTGGGACTTAATAAAATTTGAAGTACTCAATCCGGTTAGGGCATTGAGTTTTCTATGAAGTTGCATTCTGCTCATTCCCACTTCCTTACTGAAGGATTCTGCATTAAAAGCAGGATTGGTGAGATGAATGTCAAGTATTTTCTGTAAACGTTTAAAAAATTTCTCATCGGTAGAGGTTATTGCAATATCTTTTGGTTTTAAAAGCACATTTTGCTGGTATCTGTTTTTGAGATTGTTTCTGATTTCAATAAGCTTTTGAACTCTAATTATTATTTTTTCAGGATTAAAAGGCTTCAATATATAATCATCGGCACCGGTTTTTAATCCTTTAAGTTCAAACTCTTCACTGCTTTTTGCAGTTAATAAGATAATGGGTATGTGAGATGTTTTTTCATCTTCCTTAAGTGTTTTACAGAGTTGAATACCGTCTGTTATGGGCATCATTATATCAGAAATAATTAAATCTGGGATGTTTTGAAGTGCTTTTTTTATTCCTTCTTCCCCATTTTCTGCCTCCAAAACTTTATACTGATTAATAAACAATGATTTTAAAAAATGTCTTAAATCTTTATTGTCTTCTACTATTAAAATGATGTTATTAGACGGTGTTGAAGTGTCATACTCTGGAATGGTAAATTGGCTTTCTTCATTGTTTTGAACTGCATCTATGGGTTTAAGTTCATGAGCTGCAAAGCTTCCTTTAGTAATGGGAATTTCTAAAGTAAATGTGATTTGGTTTTTATCATTTTGAGAAGCCCTTATAGTCCCGTGATGCAAAGTGGTTAGCTCTTTCACTAAAGAAAGCCCAATTCCAAAACCTTCTTTTTCAGAATTTTCCTGATAAAAACGCTCAAAATATTTTTGTAAGTCTAAGGTTTTTGGTTCTTCATTTTCATTTGTGATTTTAACATTCAAATTATCGTTATTGACACTAGCTTCAAATAGAATTTCGCTTTTAATTGGCGCATATTTTAATGCATTTGTCATTAAGTTATTAATTATTTTTTCAATTGCATCAACATCAATCCAAGCAAATTGCGGAGCATTTATTTGAATTTTTAGACTTACAGGTTTCTGTGTAGCAATGGGAATATATGACGCTGTAATTGATTTTAAGAGTAATCTAAGGTTTTCATTTGACACCTTTAGGTTGATATTGCCTGTTTCCAGTTTTGAGAGTTCAAGTAACTGATTTACAAGATTAATTAGTAAGGTGGAGTTTCTCTCAACAAGCATTAAATCATTTTTTGCTTCAATGGGCAGGACATCATTTTTTAAGTGCTTTTTTATGGGTGCAGAAATTAACGTCAAAGGTGTTCTAAATTCGTGGGATAAATTTGTGTACAACCTGGTTTTGTATTCATTGAGTTGCTTAAGGCGCTTAGAACGATCATATTCCATTTTTAATTCCAGCTGCATTTGCCATTTCCATTTAAAATAGCTGTAGACTAAAAACATAAAAAAGAAAAAAAGAAAAATATAGAACACATAAGCTAGCCTTGTTTTATACCAGGGGTTTAAAATGGAAAAGTAAAAAACCTCTGGTGTATGGTTCCATATACCATCATAATTGCTCGACTTTACATAAAAGGCGTACTCTCCCGGCGGGAGGTTTGTATATCTGGCATAATCCATATTGCCGGAAAATATCCAATCTTCTTCATATCCATCCAAACGGTATTGGAAATGATTTTTTTCTGGTAAAGCATATTGTAAACTTGAAAATGTAAATGATATGGTGTTTTGATTGTGTTTTAAAACTGTATTTTGAACCAAATTAAAAGGGTTGTTATAAACCTCAAAACCTGTTATTGCTGTTTTAACAATTACTTTATTTTCAGAAATATTTGAAGGGTTAAACCAATAAAATCCTTCTAAGCCTCCAAAATACAGATCTCCATTTTTAGCTTTGAAATAAGCTCCAGTATTAAATTCTGTTGCCAATCCATCATAATTGGCATAATTCTTTATCTCTGGAGTATTCAAAAGGTTTTCAGGAGGAGAAAACTTTGTAATCCCTTTGTTTGAACTAAGCCATAAATCTCCAGATTCATCAGGAAGAATCGCATAAATAACATTATTTGACAACCCATCATCGGTAGTAAAATAGTAATAGGAATCAGAATTCAAGTCAATCACATTCAACCCTCCACCATTAGTACCCACCCAGAGTCTGTTAAATACTTGATCATAATAGAGGGATTTAATTGCGTTACTAGTAAGCCCCTTCTTTTCTATCGGGCTATATCCATAAACTTTATGGTTCCCTGTTTCAGTATTTAATAAAATGACTCCTTCCCCTTCGGTCCCAAGCCACAAATGATTTTCATTCTTTTCAATAATCACCCTAATATTATTAGTAGGTAAATCTGAATAATCAGCGTGATTCATAAATTGCTTTTGGACACCTTCTTTTTTATCATATAGAAAGATTCCTTGATCCCGGGTTGCTAACCAAATTTGACCTTGACTGTCCTGAAAAATATTCCATATTGTACTGTTTTTCAGTATGTCTTCATTTAAAAGCCTAATTTGTTTAAAATCTTCATCTGGAGTCAATATTTGTAAACCTCCCTCTTGGGTACCAATCCAGATGTCGTTTTCATCATCTGTAAACAAACTCATTATCCTGTTTGATTGCAACCCACTGTTTTCGGTTAAAAGCGTTTGCCAACTTCTAGATTCCACTTTGTATTTTGTAAGACCTTTACCACTGGTACCTATCCAGATATTATTTTTTTTATCAATTGTAATTGCTCTGACTACATCAATATTAACGCCTTCAGGAGTTTGGTTATTTGTAAAAGAATTGAATTTTTCAAGGTATTCATCATAGTAACTCACTCCTGCTCCATCTGTACCAAACCAAATAGTGCCGGTATAATCTTCATGAATTGAAAGAATATCATTATAGTGGATTGCTCGTGGGTCATGTTTTCTGATTTTAAATTGATTGATTATGGAATCATTTGGATTAAATTTAATTAAACCATCCCCATAAGTCCCAATCCAAAGTCTTTCTTTTGAGTCTAAAAAAAGATCCAATGTATATAAGTCATCAGGAATTTCTTGAAACTTAAAACCTAAATCCTGAACAGCCGTAAAATCTGATTCCCCATTTTTTCTATACCATAGTCCTTTTCCAAAACTTCCTACCCATTGATTGCCCTTTTTATCAAAAACCACATCGCTGTAATTCACTTCAAGTTTGTCATTATGTGGTTTGAATTTTGTTTGATTCAGTGTTTCCTTGTCAATTTGAATCAGCTTTGAATTTGTGCTTATCCAAATATTTCCAAAAGGATCTTCAGTTATATTAAAAACGGTGCCTGTCTCATTACTATTTAAAACCTGCACTATTTCTCCTGTATGTTTTGACTTTTTAAATAGTCCCAAACTGTAAGTGCCAAACCACAAATTGAGTTTGTTATCCTGAAATATAGCACTGACATCGTTGATTTTTTCATACTCAATAAATGAATCTGAATCAACATTATAGAAGTAAGGAATACGATTTATGGGAAGAATCCAGAGTATATTTTCTCTGTCCAAATAGATTTTTCCTAAAAAACTATAATCAGGTTTAGTGATATCAACAAAATACTGATTGTAAATGGTGAATTTCTTTCCATCATATTTGTTAAGACCATCTTGAGTAGCAAACCAAATAAACCCAATGCTGTCCTGAGCAATAGAAACAACGCTATTCTGGGATAAGCCCTCTTTTACAGAAAGTTGTCTGAATGTAACATTGGATTGTGAATTTACAACAAGGGGAGTCAACAATGTGACAAACAGGTAAAATAAGCAGATTAGGGTGTTTTTATATTGCATTTTTCACCGTCAAAATAGTTTTACGTATAAAAATACAATAAAAACTAATCTAATTAACTCACACTTATGTTTTTAATCTTACAGCTATTTCTTCCAACTCCATATACCAATCCTCACCAAACTTCCTGATTAAAGCATCTTTTACAAACTTGTAAACAGGTACTTGAAGTTCTTTACCCAAAGTACAGGCGTCATCACAAATGGGCCATTTGTGATAGTTTACGGCGGCAAAAGTGCTGTAGTTTTGGACTCTTACGGGATACAAATGACAAGAGATGGGTTTGCGAAAATTGACCTTCCCGGCATTGTAAGCATCTTCTATGCCGCAGCTGGCGATTCCTTTGTCTGTAAACGTGACATAAGCACATTCGGCACCATCAACGAGAGGTGTTTCAAGGTCTCCTTTTGAAGTTTGAATATGAGTACCTTGTTTTTCGATGGCTGCAATGCCTTCGGGACGTAAAAAAGGTTTTACATCCTTGTAAATTTCCTTTAAAATAGCTACCTCATCTTTTTCCAAAGGAGCACCGGCTTCGCCCGCAATACAGCATTCGCCTTTGCAGGCACTCAGATTGCACACAAAATCTTTTTCGATTAAGTCTTCAGAAACGATGGTTTTTCCAAGTTGAAACATAGGGCAAAGATAGAAATTATACCTTCCTTTTTAGGTTAAAAAACAATGCGGTTTTTCTTTGTGAAAATATTATGGAATTATTGCATCAAGAAGTCGTTTTTCTATCTAATTTTGCAGCCTTAAATTTCTGAGTATTATTTAACTGTAAAAAGGAGGTTGCTATGTTTTTAGGTTTTGACTGGAAAGAAATGCTTTCGGCTACTATGGTGCTTTTTGCCGTGATTGATATCATTGGCAGCATTCCTATTATTGTTGATTTACGCAAAAAAGTGGGACACATTCAAAGTGAAAAAGCTTCCATCGTTGCATTAATTTTGATGGTTGTTTTTGTGTTTGTGGGTAAAGAGCTTTTAAACCTCATTGGCATTGATGTTAATTCCTTTGCAGTTGCGGGCTCATTGATTATCTTTTTCCTTGCTATTGAAATGATTTTAGGCATCAGGCTTTACCGAGATGACACACCAAGTACCGCATCTATAGTTCCGATTGCTTTCCCATTGATTGCAGGAGCGGGGACTTTGACAACTATACTTTCGCTTAGAGCGGAATATGAAGTCATCAATATTATTATTGCCATTCTTTTAAATAGTATCTTTGTCTACGGAGTACTCAAGTCTTCAGCAAAAATTGAACGCCTGTTTGGCAAAAACGGCATCAATGTGGTGAGGAAAATATTTGGAGTTATCCTGCTGGCCATAGCGGTTAAGCTTTTTGCCTCAAATGCTATGGGACTGTTTCAACAAAATATGATGTAATTTATGAAGGTTTTTAAAATGATACTCGCAGTACTCGCTGTGGGTCTACTTATCTACAATGTGACTATTATTGACTTTTCAAACCCTTTCAACAAGGAAAGTACTATTGCCATCATTGGTGTAGTGGCATGTATTTGTGCACTTTTGCTTTTGGCAATTCTAAATCTTTCGGGGAAAATCGACAGAAAAATAAAAGAGAAAAAGAACTAATCCCTGTTTTCAAGTTCTAGCACCATTTCAATCATCAAATCATTTTTTGAAATGATTTTTTCGTAATAATCACCCCCAAAGAGTTGCTCTGCCATTGCTGCTTTGATGTGTAGTTTTAATAAACTTTCATACTCCTGTAGCCTGAAATTACTCTCATTGAGTCGTGAATAAACTATAAATTCCTCGAGAAGTTCCTCACTAACTTCATACCTCTCATAAAAGCTTTCAGCAGAAAACTGATTGTAATCTTTACGTTTAACATCAAGATGTTCAAAAATAAAATAGTTTACAAATCCTGAATGTGACACAAAATTGATGAGCTCGTTTTCTTCACTCAGGTCTTTGGCAACAAATATATCGGGTAGAATTCCACCACCACCATAGACTATTTTTCCTTTTGGGGTAACAAATTTCAGTGAGTCATTCACTGCAATACTATCTGCACTGATGAGTTCGCCGTTTTTATAGCGTTCCTGATATTCCCTGAAATAAGAGCGGTCGCCGTTGTTATACGGCCGCTGAATGGATCTTCCTGTTGGAGTATAATATCTGGCTACAGTAAGCCTGACGGCGCTTCCGTCACCAAGTGCCATCTCGCGTTGTACAAGTCCTTTGCCATAAGTTCTTCTTCCTACAATGGTTCCAATATCATTGTCTTGCAGGGCTCCAGCAACAATTTCACTGGCTGAGGCCGAATTTTCATTCACCAGTACATACACATTTCCATTTTCAAAAAGCCCGCGGCGTTTGGTCACGGTATTTTCCATTACACCTGACTTGTTTTTGGTTTTAAGAATCAGGGTCCCTCTGGGAAGAAGTTCGTCAAGCATGCGCTCAGCTGCAAACACATATCCGCCGGGATTGTTACGCAAATCTATGATGAGCGATTCCATCCCGTCATCTACCAGCCTTTTGAGTGCGGTTCTAAATTCATCATAAGTAGTTTCGGCAAAACGATTGACTTTGATATAACCCAGCTTTTCGTTGATTTTAAAACCGGCATCAACGCTTTTGAGTGCTACCTCTTTTCGCGTAAGCCTGAAATCGATTTCGCGCTTTTCGCTGTTGCGAAAAACTTTTAGGTTTACCCTTGAGTTTAGTGCACCCCTTAGGGTTGAGGTTATGGTATCTCTCTCGCTATATTCACCATAAAGTGGTTTGTCATTGGCATATAAAATGCGATCGCCGGGTTTGATTCCGGCTTTTTCAGCCGGGCCGCCGTCAATGGTAGAAATTACAGCCACCGTGTCGTTGTAAATGTAAAAGCTCACGCCAATACCCACAAATTTCCCGCGCATATCTTCAGCAACCGACTGGTATTCGCTAACTGGGATGTAAACAGAATGTGGATCGAGGTTCTTGAGAATACTATTCACGGTAACATCAACGATGCTGTCTGTATTGATGCGATCAACATATTCAAAATCGATGTAATCAATCAGCCTATTGAGCTTGTCTTTTTTGGAATTGGTGGCAAAAATACGCTCGGTTGTATCACTAAAATTGAGTTTTGATCCAATAAAAATACCTGCTGCCAAAGCAACACCCAAAAGAAGGGGAACATATTTAAAGGATTTTTTCATTCTCTATATTAAACTTCAACCGATTCCAGATGGGCAAGTTGTACTCCGGCTCTTTCCAGAAAATCCAGACCGGAATTGTCTTTGTATTCTATTTGATACACCACCCTGATAATACCTGCCTGATGAATGAGCTTGCTGCACTCTTTGCAAGGCGACATCGTGATATAAAGTGTGGCCCCTTTACAGGATTGGGTAGATGATGCTACTTTTAAAATTGCGTTGGCCTCAGCGTGAAGCACATACCATTTTGTATAACCGGCTTCATCCTCACAATAGTTTTCAAAACCCGAAGGTGTGCCATTGTAACCGTCAGAAATAATCATTTTACCTTTTACAATAAGTGCGCCAACTTGTCTGCGCTTGCAATGTGAAAGTTTTGCCCACTCCAATGCCATTCGCATATAAGCGATGTCATATTTTTTTTGTTTTTCTTCTGACATTGAACAATTTAAAATCTCAGTTGCGAAGATAAAATTTTATCGACTGATAAATTATGAATGTTACGTTAAATATTAATTCCTTAAAAAATCCAGTGATTGAGCAATAATGGGATGGCAAGACCAAGAATCACAGATGAAATCACCAAAACCCAGTCGCGTTTATTGAACCTGAAAACTGTTTGAACCAGTGTGCCGATAATCAATACAATCACAGCCACGATGATTTGCCCGGCCTCAACACCTAAGGCTACTTCAAGAATGGGTAATATTTTGCTTTTTTGCCCAACTGCACCAAGGAATTGAGGTGCAAATTCCAGACCCCTTAAAAGTCCCAAAAAGATGGATAAAGCAAAAAGAAGCCCCATTTTTTCCCTTCGTTTTTCCTTTCCGGCGGTGAAAATATTAAATAAAGCAGTAAATATAATTACTACGGCAATAAGGAAGCCCACCATTCCTAAACTCACGCTAACTACTCCATAAGAAACCATTAATACAGCCAGTAAATGCCCCAAAGTAAAAAGCGTTATCAAAAGCAACAGTCGCTTCCAGGCATTGAACTGGTATGCCACCGTAAGCAAAATGATAAATAGTATATGGGCATAATTTTGCCAGTTGATCACGTGGTCAAGACCCATTTTAAAATAAAACCAAAATTCATTCATTGTTTTGGGGATTAAGTTGGTTGAACCAAAGTTAGTAAATGTTGCTATAAAATTATACCTTTGGTTAGTTTATATTGCTTGAAAATGAAAATATTCCTCCCTGCATTTATACTAATAGCATTCAGTTTCAATATACAAGGGCAAAATCCCGATTTGTTTCAAACTTGGTATCTCACTTCCTATACCAATGATCAAAATGAGGTTTTTTATGTGTCAGAAATCAGCCCTCCCATTTCAATAACACTTGAGATTTCTGAATCACTGGAATTTAATGGTGTTGTTTGTAATGAGTATTTAGGTCAATTCATGTATGATTCTGATGAAGACTTACTATTGCTGGAATTTTTTGACCTTTGCCTTTGCGGTGCCTGCAACAATCCACCACCCTCTCATATTTTAGTTGAAGATGATTATTTCAACTATTTTATTGTTGATGAATATTATCACTATGAAATCATTTCAGATTCAAGCGGCAATTATTCTGAACTTATTTTATACAGTGAGCCCGGCTTTGAACTTCATTACAACAATACTCCTCTTAGCCTGAGTGATTTTAATTTTCGCCCTTTCATAACTTTTCCTAACCCTGTTACTTCAACTTTGAACATTCAGCCTACAATGTCCAACCTTGAAAAAATCTTTGTGTATTCACCTTCAGGGAAGTTACTGATAGAAATGCCCTTTAAAGAACAAATTGATGTTTCTCATTTAACCCCCGGGATTTACTTTATCGAAATTTCTTCCCCTGAAGGAAAAAGTGTTCAAAAATTTGTGAAGCAATAAAAAAGCCCCAACGTTAAGTTGAGGCTTTGTACCTTGGGTGGGAATCGAACCCACACGTCCGAGGACACAGGATTTTGAATCCAGCGCGTCTACCAATTCCGCCACCAAGGCATTTTCTTGAATTGGACGACAAAATTATAAAAATATTTATACAATCAGCGCAAATAAGCAGGAATAATATGATGGTGATTGAAAATATTTTCTAAATTTGCACCTCGTTAAAAGAAACAGTAAGCAAAACCCTATTTTACAACCAATTAACAATGGCAATACCCACACCGGAACCTAAAATTTTTGCCTGTACACAGAGCATCGTTCTTGCAGAAAAAATTGCTGAAGCTTTCGGTATGCCTTTGGGCAACGTGATTACCTCACATTACAGCGATGGTGAGTTTCAGCCTTCGTTTGAAGAATCAGTGAGGGGAAGCCGGGTTTTTATTATAGGCTCAACCTTTCCAAGCAGCGATAACCTGATGGAAATGTTGTTGATGATCGATGCTGCAAAACGCGCTTCAGCCAGACACGTAACCGCTGTGATTCCCTACTACGGTTGGGCAAGACAAGACAGAAAAGACAAACCCAGGGTACCCATTGCGGCAAAACTGGTCGCCAAAATGCTTGAAACAGCCGGCGCTACACGCATCATCACTATGGATCTGCACGCTGACCAGATTCAAGGATTCTTTGAAAAGCCGGTAGATCACCTGTTTGCATCCACCATCTTTTTACCCTATTTGAGAAGCCTGAACTTGGAAAACCTAACCATCGCTTCACCCGATATGGGGGGTTCAAAAAGAGCCTATGCCTATTCAAAATTTTTGGAAAGCGACGTAGTTATTTGTTATAAGCAGCGTGAAAAAGCCAATGTGATTTCCCACATGGAACTTATTGGTGATGTAACCGGAAAAAATGTAGTACTCGTTGATGATATGGTCGATACCGCCGGAACACTTACCAAAGCCGCCGATGTGATGATGGAACGCGGTGCATTGAGCGTAAGGGCCATTTGTACACACGCTATCCTTTCAGGAAATGCTTACGAGAAAATCGAAAATTCAAAACTGGAGGAATTAATCGTTACCGATTCGATTCCATTAAAGAAAGAAAGTAAAAAAATAAAGGTATTAACTTGTTCTAAACTAGTAGCAGATGTAATGATAAGTGTGAATACCAATAAATCAATAAGCACAAAGTTCTTGATGTAGTTTGAACGTTGCTCAACTACAGCAAAACATAAAAACAAAACGCCCAAAACATAATTTTAATCTTAAGGCACCGATGATAAAAGGGCGTATCACCGAAACCTTAAAAAACAAAAAATAATGAAATCAATTACAATCAACGGATCTCAAAGAGAAAGCGTGGGCAAGGTAGCGACCAAAGCCTTACGTAATGCTGGAAAGGTACCTTGCGTTATATACGGAGGAGACAAAGCACTACACTTTTCAGCTGATGAATTAGCATTTAAAAACTTGGTGTATACTCCGGATGTACACACAGTTGTAATTGCCCTTGATAATGGCACTAAAATCAACGCCATCCTTCAGGACATCCAGTTTCACCCGGTGAATGACAAAATCATTCACGTTGACTTCTACCAAATCTTTGACGACAAGGAAATCACTATGGAAATTCCTGTAAAACTTCAGGGTGTGCCAAGAGGTGTAAGAAACGGTGGGGTTTTGCGAATTCCAAACAGAAAGCTTAAAGTAAAAGGAATACCTGCTAACCTTCCTGATTACATTGAAGCAGATATTACTGAACTTAGAATTGGAAACAAATTGTATGTTACCGCACTGGAAACCGAAAACTACAAAATTATGCATCCTGAAAACACAGTTGTTGCGCAAGTGAGAAGATCACGTGTCGTAATTGACGATGTAGAAGATGAAGAAGAAGGTGATGAGGCTGCAGAAGGTGAAACAGCAGAAGCTGCAGAAGGAGCAGCTGATGCAACAGAAACTCCGGCAGGCGAATAATCATTTTCAAAAAATAACCATACCAAAACATCCCGCTTTTAAGTCGGGATGTTTTTTTTATATATTTTTACAAAAAAACCAATGCTTGCATTTTTTGGACGCATACTGGCAAAAAAGAAAAGAAACACCCTTGAAGAAACAGACCCCATGAAGAAATTTCTCATCGCCGGACTTGGAAACATTGGTCCCAAATATGAAAACACCCGCCACAACATTGGTTTTAAAATTCTCGACCGCCTGGCAAACAATGAAAACCTGATTTTTGAACCGGCCAAACTGGGGGATATCACCACATACAAAATCAAAGGCCGAAGTTTACTCCTGCTAAAACCCAGCACTTATATGAACCTGAGCGGAAAAGCAGTACTCTATTGGCTGCAAAAAGAAAACATCCCACTTGAAAACCTATTGGTTATAACAGACGACCTTAACCTGCCCTTTGGCACAATCAGGGTAAAAACCAAAGGAAGTGACGGAGGCCACAACGGCTTAAAAGACATTCAGCTGCAATTGGGAACCACAAATTATAATCGTTTTCGCTTTGGCATAGACAATGAATTTGGCAGAAGAAATCAAGTAGATTTTGTTTTAGGCGAATGGGAACCCGAAGAAGAGGCCAAACTCCCCGAGCGTCTGGACAAATCCATTGAAGTGATTAAATCTTTTGCTCTAGCCGGAATAACAACCACTATGAATACATTTAACGGAAAATAAAAGCCTGTGCAAGTTCACCGTTCCATAGAAAATTTTAATAATAAAAAGCCAACCATTGTTACCATTGGCACGTTTGACGGCGTGCATATTGGCCATAAGGAAATTCTGAAAAAACTCACTTCTGAGGCTGCGCGGTTGAATCTCGAATCGGTGATACTTACTTTTTTTCCGCATCCGAGAATGGTGCTGCAAAAAGAAAGTGACATCAAACTCATCAACACCATAGACGAACGCATTGCCATTTTTTCAAAAACAGATTTAGACCACCTCATCATCCATCCTTTTACTAAAAGGTTTTCAAACCTTTCAGCGGAAGCTTATGTTAAAAATATCTTGGTTGATGGATTAAACGTAAAAAAAATCATTATTGGGTATGACCACCGTTTTGGTAAAAACAGGACGGCAAACATAGACGATTTAAAACGTTTTGGTAACGAATTTGGTTTTGAAGTTGAAGAAATTTCTGCTCAGCAACTTGACGATGTTTCAGTGAGTTCGACAAAAATAAGGCGTGCATTGGATAACGGTGACCTTGAGACTGCAAATAGCTATTTAGGTTATCCATATATGCTATGCGGCAGAGTTGTAAAAGGCAAAGGCATCGGTAAAACCATAAGCTTCCCAACTGCTAACCTTGAAATATGGGAAACATACAAACTCATTCCCAAAAACGGGGTGTATGTTGTAAAATCAACACTCGACGACAGTGAAACTTTTGGATTAATGAGCATTGGCACCAACCCCACTGTGGGCGGAACCTCCAGAACCATCGAAACTTATTTTCTGGATACTGAAAAAGACCTCTATGGCCAAACCATAGAAATTGCCCTGCTTACCAAAATCAGGGAAGAAGAAACCTTTGACTCACTGGAATCCTTACAAAAAGCCATAAAAAACGACGAGGCTTTCGCCCGAAAATACATAGCCGACTATGCTTAATAAATTCTTATTCAAGCACATTGATAACAGCGCCCTGGTTGTTTTCAGGATAATATTTGGTTTGTTAATCACTTTGGAAGCATTTGGTGCCATAGCCACCGGCTGGGTGAGGCAGGTTTTGATTGAACCAAATTTTACATTCTCATTCATTGGATTTGAATGGCTGCAACCGCTTCCGGGCAACGGGATGTACTATTATTTTGCCGTGATGGGAGTGTTTGGCATAATGCTGATGATAGGCTACAAATATCGCCTGGCCGCAATTGCATACACTATTATGTGGGCGGGTGTTTATTTTATGCAGAAATCGGCTTACAACAATCATTATTACCTGATGCTACTGCTATTGGGTTTTATGAGTGTATTGCCCGCAAACAGGTGGTTTTCGCTTGACGCAAAACTCAACCCGGAAATCAAAAACCCCTCCATGCCGCGTTGGTGTGCCTTAGTGATTATCCTTCAGGTATGGATTGTTTATACCTATGCCTCAGTTGCCAAGTTGTATCCCGATTGGTTGGACGCCTCAATGGCTCAGGTCCTGATGAGCGGCAAGGCACATTACTGGCTTATTGGCGACCTCTTACAGCAAACCTGGGTGCATTGGTCAATTGCCTATACCGGCATCCTTTTTGACCTGCTCATTGTCCCGTTATTGCTTTGGAAACGAACCCGAATGTTTGGGTTTGTCATTTCGATATTTTTCCATCTGTTCAATTCCATCGTGTTTCAGATTGGGATTTTCCCATATATGTCTATTGCTTTTGCCTTATTTTTTTTCACGCCAAAAACAGTCCAACGGCGCTTTTTGCCTAAAAAGGATTTCTATGACAAAGGAGAAGTCATCGTTCCCGGTTATAAAAAAGTGCTGGTCTCCCTGTTTTCCATTTACTTTGTCATTCAGATAGCATTGCCGGTGCGCCACTGGTTTATAGAAGAAAATGTCTTGTGGACAGAAGAAGGCCACCGCCTGAGCTGGCGGATGATGCTGCGCTCCAAATCAGGAACGGTTACCGTAACCGTAAAAGACAAAAAAACCGGTTTCGAACATAAAGTCAATGTGTATGACGAACTCACACCCAAACAAAGGCGCGGTTTGGCAACAAAGCCCGATTATATGTGGCAATATGCACAACGCCTGAAAAAACGGTATGCGGCAAAAGGTCAGGATGTAGCGGTATATTTTGACGCACGAGTGAGTGTCAACCGACGACCGCTCGCGCCATTTATTGACCCTGAAAGGGACCTGGCAGCAGAAAAATGGAGCCATTTTAAACACCACGACTGGATTTTGCCCGCGCCGGAGGGGTTGAGGTAAAACTATGTTCAGCATTCTATTTAAAATAATTCAATTTATTTAAAAACACATCACATCTACTTTAAATAGACCGCGGATGACGCTGATCAAACGGATATCAGCGGATAAGAAAATCAAGATAAAAAAATCAGTGAAAATCAGTAAAATCCGTGTCATCTGTGTGCTACCATCTTTGGCTTAAAAAATAACATTTATCAACTCAAAATTCCAGCCCTTTACTTCTATTTCACTAAATTTGCCCTTTCAAAACCACACTATGCTACAAGTTACTGACATACGCGACAATAAGACCGCCTATATAGCCGCATTAAAAAAAAGAAACATCGATGCCGCACCGCTTTTTGATGAAGTATTGCAAACCGACGAACTGAGAAGAAGCACCCAGGCCAAACTGGATAACATTTTGGCAGAATCCAACAAACTCTCCAAAGAAATCGGGCAGTTGTTTCAATCTGGGAAAGCACAGGAAGCCAATGTGCTAAAAGAAAAAACCTCACAATACAAAGAAGAAACCAAAACACTTCAGGAAGATTTAAACGCGGCGGTTGAAAAATTGCAACAACTGCTTTACAACATACCCAATATTCCCAATACACTTGTTCCTGCCGGGAGCAGTGAAGACGACAATGAAGAAGTTTTTCGCGCAGGCGAAATCCCAAAATTGGCTGAAGGTGCACTCCCCCATTGGGAACTTGCAAAAAAATATGACATCATCGATTTTGAACTGGGCAACAAAATCACCGGTGCCGGTTTTCCTGTGTATAAAGGTAAAGGCGCACGACTGCAACGCGCTTTGATCACTTATTTTCTCGATAAAAACACTGCTGCCGGCTATACCGAATATCAGGTGCCGTATTTGGTGAATGAAGCTTCAGGTTTTGGAACGGGTCAGCTTCCGGACAAAGAAGGACAAATGTACCACGTGACCGGAGACAACCTCTACCTCATCCCAACGGCTGAAGTGCCGGTGACCAATATGTTTCGTGACGAAATACTACAAGCAAAAGACCTCCCGGTTTTATGCACAGGCTACACCCCCTGTTTCAGAAGGGAAGCCGGAAGTTATGGTGCCCACGTGCGCGGGTTAAACCGTTTGCATCAGTTTGATAAAGTGGAAATCGTCAGGATAGAGCATCCTTCAAACTCATACAAGGCGCTGGATGAGATGGTTGAACAGGTAAAAGAAATACTCAATGAACTTCAACTGCCCTACCGCATTTTAAGGCTTTGCGGCGGCGACTTGGGCTTTACCTCTGCCCTGACTTATGATTTTGAAGTGTTTTCAACCGCCCAGGACCGCTGGCTTGAAATTTCTTCAGTGTCCAACTTTGAAACTTTTCAGGCAAACCGATTGAAACTGCGTTTCAGGGACGAGAACAACAAAAACCAACTGGCACACACCCTTAACGGAAGTGCTTTGGCATTGCCCAGAGTGCTTGCAGGAATTCTGGAAAACTACCAAACTCCTGAAGGAATTAAGATTCCGGAGGTCTTGGTTCCTTATTGCGGCTTTGATCTTATTGATTAACATTTTTTAAATAGTGCTACTATGCACATTTTGCTATATTTACCAAAAAGTAACTCTATGCGTTTTTGGATTTTCACTATTTGTATCTTTTTAAGTTTTGCAGGTTTTTCACAAAACGAAACCCTTGCCAAACACTATTTTGATCGTGGTGATTTTGAAAGGGCACTGCCCATCTACAAATCGCTTTCTGAAAGCAATCCCAATAACAACAATTTATTTTTAGGGTACGTTGCCACTTTGCAACAACTTGAAGACTTTGAAGAGTCCAAAAGATTATTGGAAAACAAACTCAAAGCCACCCGAAATCACCCCATTTTTTTAATCGAAATGGGCAGAAACTACCTCATTGAAAGCAAACCCGAAGATGCCCAACCTTATTTTAAAGAAGCCATTGCGGCAATTGATGAAAACCCTCGATTGACCCACACCATCGCCAGTACATTTGAAAGACACAGCCTCCTTGACCTGGCAATTGAAGCTTATGAAAAAGGGATGGCACTCGACCCGCAACAAAATTTCAATCACCAATTGGCAAATATTTACGGTGAGCAGGGCAATCTGGAGAAAATGTTTGAAAGTTACCTGACTTTGATAGAATCCAATCCGGGGTTTTTGATTACAGCTCAGCGAAATTTCAGCCGGTATGTCACCGAAGACCCGCAAAATGAAGCCAACGATTTACTGCGCAGAGCGTTACTCAGGCGTTCACAAAACAACCCTGACCTCTTTTACAACCAGTTATTGAGTTGGCTGTTTATCCAGCAAAAACAATATGACCGGGCATTTACACAGGAAAAGGCCATTTTCAGGCGCACTCTTGAAGGGCTGAACGAAATGATGGACCTTGCCTATATTGCTATGGACAACAACGATTACCCCATAGCACGTGAAATTCTCAATTTTATCGTCGAAAATTCTACCTCAGAAAACTCAAAACTGCAGGCCTATCAAAACCTGATGGAAATCGATGTGCGCACAGCCACCAAAGCCACTTATCCCGATGTTCAGAAAAAATTTGAAAACCTCATCAATATGTATGGTGCTGACGGTCGCACTTTTGAACTTCAACTCGATTACAATAAATTTCTTGCATACAACAACGACAAGAAAAATACCGCGATTGAAAACCTGAGAAAACTAAGCAATGAAAACCTGAGTCGCTATCAGGAAGCTCGTGTTTTAATGCTTTTGGCAGACATACTGGTGTATGACGAAAAATTCAACGAGGCTTTGATCTATTACTCACAGGTGCAAAACAAGGTAAAAAACGACCCCATCGCTCAGGAAGCCCGATTTAAAGTGGCCAGAACCAGTTACTTTAAAGGCGATTTTGCCTGGGCACAAACCCAATTGGACATTCTCAAAACTTCAACATCACAGTTGATTGCCAATGACGCTATGGAATTGAGTTTGCTGATTAGCGACAACTCCCTGGAAGACACTTTGCAAACCGCTTTAAAAAAATATGCCCGTGCAGACCTGCTTGATTTGCAAGGAAAACATCAGGAAGCCATAGCCATATTGGTTGATATATTGAAGAATCACCGTGGTGAATCTATCGAAGATGAAGCCTTGTTTAAACAAGCCCTGATTTTTGAAAAAACCAATCAATATGAAAAGGCCATAGCCAATTATCTAAAAATCATCGAGTTTCACAAACACGACATACTTGCCGATAACGCCTATTTTTATCTGGCCGAGCTTTACAACAAAACTTTAAAAGAGCCCGAAAAAGCCAGAGAGTTTTATGAACAAATCATTTTTAACCATCAGGACTCCATCTTTTTTGTAGAAGCCAGAAAACAATACCGAAGCATCAGGGGAGACGCGATTAATTAGAAAAACTCACCTCTCATCTCTCATTACTATTTACTATACACGACCATGCATATCTACAACGTCACCATCAACATAGAAGAAGACATCCACGACCGCTGGCTGGACTGGATGAAAAATGAGCATATCCCCGAGATGCTTGCCACAGGAAAATTCAGTGCTGCAAAAATTTGCCGGGTATTGGTAGAAGAAGAAATGGGCGGACTCACCTATGCTGTGCAATACACTACAGACAGTAAGGAAACCCTGGAAAAATACTACAGAGAAGACGCAGAACGCCTGCGTTCAAAAAGCAAACCCTTTGAAGGCAAATTTGTCGCTTTCAGGACAGAGCTGCAAATCATCAGTGAACACACTACCCGATGAGAAAATATTATAAAAAGGACCTAAGAGCTAAAGAAAGAGAAAACACCTTAACCGAAAACAAAGATCAGGAGGTTAGTGCGAAAAAACACCTCGGTCAGCATTTCTTAAAAGACGAAAACATTGCCAAAAAAATAGCTGACACCCTCACTTTGCAGGGTTATAAAGAGGTTATCGAGATTGGCCCCGGTATGGGCGTGCTCACCAAATACCTCATTCAAAAGAACATTAACCTTATTGCGATGGATATCGACACAGAGTCTATTGCTTATCTAAAAACCACCTTTGTTTCTCAACATAGCGAGCTGCTCAAGGACAAAAGCTTTCAGGTGGTGGAAGCCGATTTTTTAAAAATTGACCTGTCAGACTATTACAGGGACACCCCCTTTGCCATCACCGGGAATTTTCCTTACAACATTTCTTCACAAATCGTTTTTAAAGCCTTGGAATGGAGAAATCAAATCCCGGAATTCACCGGAATGTTTCAAAAAGAAGTCGCCCAACGCATCTGTGAAAAACCCGGCAGCAAGGCTTATGGTATCCTTTCGGTACTGGTGCAGGCGTTTTATCAGGCCGAATATTTATTTACCGTCCCTCCAGGAGTTTTTAACCCACCCCCAAAGGTTGACAGCGGGGTGTTGCGACTCATCAGGAAAGAAAATTTCACCTTGCCTTGCAATGAAAAATTGTTTTTTACCGTAGTGAAAACCGCTTTCGGCCAGCGCCGAAAAACACTGAGAAACAGTTTAAAATCT
This sequence comes from uncultured Flavobacteriaceae bacterium, assembly GCA_964469175.1. GTDB lineage: Bacteria > Bacteroidota > Bacteroidia > Flavobacteriales > Flavobacteriaceae > Planktosalinus. The sequence goes on along the minus strand of CAYXXY010000001.1, from coordinate 248,723 downwards.
TTCGCTTTAAGCGAAAATTTAAAAGAAGACACTATCTTTGACAAACGGCCGGAGCAACTGAGCTTCGAAAACTTTATCGAGCTAACTCAAAAGATAGAAAACAATGCAATTTCAACTTAGCCCGGAATTAATCCAAAAAATAGAACTGCTTGTCGAAGAACGCAACGACAAGGAGTTGCTCTTGCATTTACAGGATTTGCACCACGCCGATATAGCCGAAATTATCGAAGAGCTTTCTCTCGACGAAGCCACTTACATCATCAAACTTCTCGACAGTGAAAAGACGTCAGAAGTACTTATGGAGCTTGACGAAAGTGACCGTGAGAAAATTTTAAACAACCTTTCTTCCAAAGAAATTGCAGACGAGCTGGAAGAAATGGACACCGATGATGCCGCCGATATTCTCGCCGAACTCTCTGAAGAACGCCAGGAAGAGGTCATCGCCAGCCTTGAAGATGCAGAACATGCCAAAGACATTAAAGAACTTTTGCGCTATGACGAAGACTCTGCCGGAGGTTTGATGGCCAAAGAGCTTGTGAGGGTGAGGGAAACCTGGACTGTCGCCGGTTGTGTCAGGGAAATGCGCCGACAGGCCGAAAATGTAACCCGGGTACATTCCATTTATGTGGTGGATAAAGACGACAAACTCATTGGAAGACTTTCTCTGAAAGACCTTTTGACCGTGCATCCCAAAACAAAAATTTCTGAAATATACATCCCACGTGTGGACTATGTAAACGTGCACACCGAAGGGGAAGAAGTGGCCAGAATCATGCAAAAATATGACTTGGATGCCATTCCTGTAGTGGATGAAATAGGTCGTTTGGTGGGTCGGGTCACGATTGATGATATTGTTGATTTTATCAAGGAAGAAGCTGAAAGAGATTATCAGTTGGCTGCCGGTATATCCCTGGATGTAGAAGCAGATGACAGTTACTACAGACAAACACGGGCAAGGTTGCCTTGGTTGTTTCTGGCACTCATTGGAAGCTTTATGGCGGTTATCATCGCCGAAGGTTTTGACAGTGCATTAGAAAACTATGGCGCATTATTCTTTTTTACCCCACTCATAGCCGCTATGGCCGGAAACGTGGGCGTTCAATCCTCTGCCATCATTGTGCAAGGTATTGCCAATGGAAGTTTAACCGGATCCCTCTTCAAACGATTAGTCAAAGAGGTAATGCTGAGTTTACTTAATGGTATTTTATTGGCTTTGGTGCTTTTGGTAGGCTCCTATTATATATTAGGACACGACTATCTGATTGGTTTGACAGTTTCTATCGCGCTGCTGTCGGTGATGATTATTGCTTCCCTTATTGGTACTTTTGTACCCATTACTTTAAACAAATATGGCATTGATCCTGCTTTGGCTACGGGGCCATTCATCACAACAAGCAATGATATTTTTGGCATTTTGATTTACTTTTCGATTGCCAAATACATGCTCGGATTTTAGAATATAAAAAGGAAAAGCTTATACTAAATACCAACAGGTTTGAAAACTTTTCAAATAGAAATAACCGTTCCTGCCGAAGCTATAGATGGCCTCAATCATGTGAATAATGTCTCTTATCTGCAATGGGTTCAGGATGTGGCAGAACAACACTGGAAAACAAGCACCGACCCCGCTTTACGCGATAAAATTGTCTGGGTGGTGGTCAATCATTTTATTGAATACAAAGCCCCGGCCCTTGAAAATGATGTTTTGATTTTGAAAACCCGGGTGGAGAAATACAGCGGTGTGACAAGCGAACGCCACACCGAAATCATCAGAAAAACTGATCAAAAACTACTGGTTCAAGCCAAAACAGTTTGGTGTATGATTGACAAGACCACCGGCAAACCGATGCGGATTACCGAAGAATTGATAGCTAAATTTCCATAAGTATGTTATTTAGAAAACAAAATATTTTTTTGATTGTTCTTTTTGCCTTCTTAGCTATTCTGGCTTACGTGCTTGTGCCAAATGGCTTAAAAACCCCTCCTAAATATTTAAAGGCAACAGAAATTTCATCAATTCATTCAATTACATCATTTGACAATGATACTATCAGATTGGATGAGTATGATTTAAAATTTTGGAGTAATCTTGAGTTTGAAATTGCCGAAAATAATTTTCCGGGAGAAACAGCAGATCAAATCATAAAGCTAAATACCTTGAAATATAATTTTTCTGCAATTTATTTTAAACATAGTAAATATCTATATTTTAGTTTTATACCGGAAATAAAGTTCGGATTCTTAAAAGCCCCACCTCCTGGCGGATGGATACAACCGATTTATAAAACTCCTATTAATCCAGATTTATTAGACTTTTTAAGAATTAATAGATTTGAATTCAACTTTATTTCCCATAGCAAGGAGTTTGAACTTGAAGTGACTGAGTTTTATAAAAACACATTTTCATGTGCTACTGAGGTCGTTCCTTATGCTTTAATAATAGGCAAGACCTTTTCAGAATCATTACCTGATGAAATATCAGTGCTTTCTTATTGTGAAAAGAAATCTTTTGATGTTGGTATGAATCTTATAATCAAACCGGAATCTGAACCGTCATTATTGAAGAGCCCAAATCCAATGGGCTTAATCTATTTTACAAAAGATTCTATTATCAATGGCGTTTTAACAGATTGGGTTATTGGTTCAGAATTTAAAGCGATATGGGGTAAACCAATTAGAATAATTGATTAATTGAATTTAGAATTATAGTAAAAATGAACTTTTTAAAAACCACTATACTTTACTTGTTTTCAATTGTATTGTTATCAGGGTGTGCCGAAACCCGTGAAAACCAGGAAAAAACAACCCCTTCAACCGAAGTAAAAATCTCCGGGGAGATGAAAAACGTCATGCGGTTGGGAAAACTGGAAGGAACAGTTTCATTGGACACCTTATCCAAAAAAAACCTTTACGGTATTGGCCCGGTTGAATACCTGCAAGGTGAGTTGATGATTTATGACGGAATTTCCTATATCTCAAAAGTGGAAACAGACAGCACCATGACCGTCGAAACCTCTTTTGATGTGAAAGCACCATTTTTTGTGTATGCACAGATTGATGATTGGGAAAATGAAATATTGCCCGATTCGATTACCAATCTTGAAACGCTTGAAATTTACCTGGATGAAAAATTCAAAGACAGGAATGAACCCGTTGTTTTTAAAATTGAAGGGCAAATCGATTCAGCAACCATTCACATTGTAAACCTACCGGAGGGCACAAAAGTAAGCTCAAAGAAAGAAGCCCATCGGGGCATTGTTTATTATCCCATTACACAAGAAAATGTGGATATTTTAGGCTTTTTTTCCAGAAAGCATCAGGCGGTTTTCACACACCACGATACCTTTATGCACTTGCATTTGATTACCATAGACCGGGAAATGATGGGACATTTGGATGAAATAGACTTTGGTTCAAATCAGCTTACTTTGTATTGGTCAAATTAACAAAACAACCCTGTCATGAAAATCCTCCACATCGATAAAAACCACCCGCTGATTATACAACAACTGGCAACAGCCGGTTTTCAAAACGATGAAGATTATACTTCTACTAAAGAAATCGTGGAGGCTAAAATTAGCGATTACGAAGGCATCGTCATCCGCAGCAGGTTTGACATTGACAAAGCTTTTCTCGATGCCGCCAAAAATTTAAAATTCATCGCCCGTGTGGGTGCCGGATTGGAGAGCATTGATGTGGAATATGCCAAAAGCAAAAACATCACCCTTATTGCAGCCCCTGAAGGCAACCGTAATGCCGTGGGCGAACACGCTTTGGGGATGTTACTCTCCCTGTTTAATAAACTCAGCCAAGCTGATAAAGAAGTTAAACAAGGCCTTTGGAACCGCGAACCCAATCGGGGTGTGGAACTCGACGGAAAAACTGTGGGCATCATCGGGTATGGCAATATGGGTAAAGCCTTCGCCAAAAAACTACGGGGATTTGAAGTTGAGGTTCTTTGTTATGACATCAAAGAAAATTTGGGCGACCAGCGTGCCAAACAAGTGTCGCTGGAAGAACTTCAACAAAAAGCAGATGTGCTGAGCCTTCACATTCCCTGGACGCTAGACACTGATAAAATGGTCAATGTCGATTTTATTTCAAAATTCAAAAAACCGTTTTGGCTACTCAATACCGCTCGTGGCAAATGTGTGGTAACTTCAGATTTGATCAAGGCCTTGAAATCAGGTAAAATTTTGGGAGCGGGACTGGATGTATTGGAATTTGAAAAAGCTTCGTTTGAATCGCTATTTAGCGAAAATCATATTCCAGAAGCCTTGCAGGAATTAATCAAAATGGATAATGTATTGTTGAGTCCGCACATCGCCGGTTGGACAGTGGAAAGCAAAGAGAAACTGGCACAAGTTATCGTAGATAAAATAAAGGATTTGTATGGTTTAAATCCCAAAAAAACAATGCTCCCTACACAGGAATTCGGGGTTTCCGGTTTGGGTGGGTTTTTCTTCAAAACCAAAGATCCAGATGCCTTCAAAGCCTGGTATAAAAAGCATCTGGGGATGAATACTGACCAATACGGCTGGACATTTTGGTGGAAAGACAATGAGGGCAATGACTGCTCCACCCAATGGAGTCCTTTTGATGAGGAAACCAACTATTTCGCTCCAAGCGAAAAACCTTTTATGATGAACTTAAGGGTAAAAAACCTTGAAAAGCTACTGGAAATCCTTAAAAAAGAAGGCATTACCATTGTGGGTGAAGTGGAAGAGTACAGTTATGGTAAATTTGGCTGGATCCTCGACCCCGAGGGAAACAAAATTGAACTTTGGGAACCTATGGATAGAGCATTTTTATAAAAATTTGTTTACTTTTATTTCAACTAATTAACAACTAATCAAATGGAAAACACTAAACAAGAAAGTTGGAACCAACCTCAACAACACAACCCGGAAAACAAAAAACTAATTTGTGGTATTCTGGCAATCGTTATTGGCTCACTAGGTATCCACAAGTTTATTTTAGGCTACAATCAAGAAGGAATTATTCAAATTGTAATTTCTGTTTTCACTTGTGGAATAGGTGGTATTATAGGACTCATTGAAGGCATTATTTACCTTACAAAAACAGATGAAGAGTTTTACCAAACCTATCAGGTGAACAAAAGGCCTTGGTTTTAAAATTGCTTTTCTAAAGCCAAATTTTATCAAGTTTGGCTTTTATTATTCATCTATTAATCGTAATATTGCGATATATAAATACGCATCATTATGACAACTCAAGAATTTTTAGAACTATTAGCAGCAAACCAGGATAAATCCTTGTTGTTTGAATATACCCCGGGAAAATTGGTGGGCGCCAATTACCACATTACCGAAGTAAAACACATCTCGATAGATAGTGTAGATTGTGGAGCTGGAACCGACTCATGGAAGGAAACCATCATTCAGTTGTGGGAAAGTCCGATGGAAAAAGAAAAAAAGGAATTTATGTCAACCTTCAAGGCACTTTCCATTCTTAAAAAAGTAGGGCGCATCAAACCTTTAACTTTGGAAGCGGAAGTAAAATTTGAATACAGCAATATAAACTTCAACACGGCACAATTATTTGTAAATGATTATGAAATGATGGGCAATCAACTTATTCTCAAATTGGCCATTCAAAAAACCGATTGCAAAGCCAAAGAAGCTTGTGGGATACCAGAAGTTAAAGAGGCATCACTAGAAGCGTGTTGCTCACCGGGAGGTGGCTGTTGTTAGAAATTCTTTAAAATATTAAAATCTGCACACACTGCGCCTCTACGGTGAAAATTCAAAGCTTGTAAGTTGGATTTTTAATCACCGTAAAGTCGCGAAGGTCTCAAAGATTTTAGTCTTCAACCTCGCCGGCTTTGAGGTTGTATTTCTTTTCCATTTCTTCCTGAAACTCTTCCAGAACCGGCTTTACGGTACTTTCGGGTAGGTCTGCAATGCGAATATACATCAAGCCATCCACGGCATTGTTGAAGAGCGGGTCCACATTAAACGCCACCACTTTGGCGTTTTGCTTGATGTATTTTTTAATAAGTACCGGCAACCTTAATTCACCGGGTTCCAGTTCGTCAATGATTTTGTCAAACTTATTGAGGTCGGCTTCACTTTCGTCAAAAACAAAATCTTTATCTGCATCCTTCAGTTTTACTTTAAACTCTTTTTTAGGGTGTATAAACTGCGCCACATAAGGGTCATAATAATTGGACTTCATAAACTCAATCATCAGCGATTTTGAAAATTCTGAAAACCGGTCGCTGATGGTCACACCGCCAATGAGGTATTTGTGTTCGGGAAAACGAAGGGTGGTATGAACAATTCCTTTCCAAAGCAGGAACAAAGGCATCGGTTTTTGCTGGTATTCTTTAATGATAAATGCCCGCCCCATCTCGATGGACTGGCTCATCATTTTATATAATTCGGGTTCAAACCGAAACAGGTCGTGCAGATAAAACCCTTCAATGCCATATTCGGCAAAAATCTTTGAGCCCAGACCCATTCTGTAGGCTCCTGCAATTTTTTTGGTCTCATTATCCCACAAAAACATATGGTGATAATAAGCATCATAAACATCAAGATCAATTGCTTTATTTGTGCCCTCGCCCACCTCTCTGAAAGTGATTTCGCGCAAGCGACCTATTTCCTGTAGTATATTGGGAATATCTGTTGGGTGTGAAAGAAAAACCTCATAATTTTTACTAATGAGTAAACGCTTGTCCAAATCTCTCAATGTTTCTACTTCATTTTCAAGAATTTTGGGATTGACAGGAGTAACAATTTTTTTAGGGGGTTTTGGAAACTTGAGCGTTTTTGGAATGTTGTCCAACAGTTTTTTCTTGTTGAAGGTGTTTGCAAGCATATAGGTTTTTTTACGTAAAAAAGCTGTAAAATCTTCTAATGATTGCTGTTCTTTTTGATCGTTGACCGAAATGGGGTTTCCAATTCTAATTTTTATAACCCGTTCGCCTTGCGAAAGTAACTCAGAAGGCAGTTTTGCCGTTCTGAAAGTTGGATTGAGTTTAGAGAGTTTATAAAAAAGCTGACTGTTTTTGGCGTGAAAATAAATGGGTACCACCGGAACTTCGGCTTTTTGAATTAGTTTCATAGCCGCTTCTTCCCAGGGCTTGTCGGTGATGCGCTTGTCCTCTTTGTAAGTGGATACCTCCCCGGCAGGGAAAATCCCTAACGGATAACCATCCTTTAAGTGTTGCATTGCTTGTTTAAAACCTGTAAAGCTCGATTTTACCTCCTTTTTATTTTCAAAAGGGTTGACCGGCATCACATAAGGTTTTAAAGGCTCGATGCGGTGCAGCAGAAAATTGGCTATGATTTTATAATCGGGGCGTTGTTCCAGTAAAAGTTTCAACAATAAAATACCATCTATCCCGCCCAGCGGGTGGTTTGACACTGTGATAAATGCGCCACTTTTTGGGATACGCCTCAAGTCTTCTTCAGGGATTTCAAACCGCACTTCAAATTCGTCAAGCAGCGCATTGATAAAATCGAGTCCCTCAAGATGTTTGTGTTTGTCGTAAATGCGGTTGCAAGATGATATCCGCAGGGAATTCATCAATGTCCACCCGATAAATGTACCCAGAACACCCAACTTATGAACGTTAATGGCCCGGGCAATCTCTTTAGATGTAACAAGTGGCATGCTTGGTTGTTGTTTTTAGTGACTGGTAAATATAGTAAAATTGAAAATACAATTAATTACTTCACCACCAATTGCATAGTGTCACGGCTCTGTTGTTTTAACAGTACTTCAAACCCGTTTTCCAGCTTTTCCACTTCTTTTTCTTTAAAATGACGAATGGTATAAAGGGTTACGTTTTCATTATACCGAACTTTAAATTTTGAGCGCAATTGTATCAACAATTCTTCCAGTTTGTTGTACTTATTATCCACCACAACTGTAAAGCTAATGGCCGAATTTTGAATTTTATTCACCTTCATTTTGTAGGCATGCAAAAGCTTAAATACCTCACCGATATTGTCTTCCACCATAAATGAAAAATCTAGTGAGGATAGTGAAATCAACACCTGTTCTTTTTTAACGATATAACAAGACACCGCAGGAACCAAGTCCTGTCCTTTAGCTACTGATGTGCCGGGCTGTGTAGGGTTTAAAAACGACTTGACAAAAAGAGGGATTTCCTTTCGTTGTAGCGGCTGTAATGTTTTGGGGTGAATGACTGATGCGCCATAAAATGCCATTTCTATCGCTTCCCTGTAGGAGATTTGCTCTAGCAGTACTGTGTTTTGAAACTCGCGCGGGTCGGCATTCAATACACCGGGAACATCTTTCCAGATAGTGACGCTTTCAGCACCCAAACAATAAGCAAAAATAGCAGCTGTGTAATCACTTCCTTCTCGACCTAAAGTGGTGGTGAAGTTGTTTTCATTGGAACCCAAAAAACCCTGAGTAACTGTTAAGGTTTTAGTGTTTACTTTTTCTTTTATTTGGGTTTGGGTTTGCTCCCATTCCACACCGGCGTCGCGGTAGTTGTTGTCGGTTTTGATGCACTCACGGCTATCCAGCCAGTTGTTTCTAATGTTATTCTTATTTAAAAAATGGCTGATAATTTTTGTTGAAATCAACTCTCCAAAACACACCACTTGGTCATACACATAAGCATGTGAAGTGGATTTATTCAGTTCAAAAAAGGATTTTAGTTCTTCAAAAAGGGCATGGATTTCACCATACACCGGATGGGATTTTTCAGGAAAAAGCTCCTTAAGGATTTGGTAATGATAATCTGCCACAAAAGCCAGCGAAGCTTGTAGTTCAGGTGATTTGTCAAGATAATTTGAAACCACTTTTTCAAGTGCATTGGTTGTTTTTCCCATGGCAGAAACCACAACAACCAGGTTTTCTATTCCGGTGGTTTCCAAAACTGTTTTTACATTGTTGATACTTTCGGCGTCTTTGACTGATGCCCCTCCAAATTTGAATATTCTCATCAATTAAAATCTAAAAAATTTGTAATTCCTTGTTCGTCCATATGTACGGTGCGCCAGTCTTCTAAAATCTTAGCACCACTGCGTTCATAAAATTTAATAGCTCCTTCATTCCAGTCCAATACCACCCATTCCACGCGTTTTACGCCTTGGGATTTGGCATATTTCAACACTTCTTGATACAATGCACTTCCCAATCCGGAACCTCTCATTTTTTCTTTAACAATCAAGTCTTCCAGATGTATGGTTTTTCCTTTCCAGGTTGAAAAACGAAAATAGACCAAAGCCATACCCACAATCTCGTTGCTAACTTCAGCAACAAAACATTTAAAAAGCGGGTGCTCGCCAAAACCTTCTCTTTCCAAATCATCTACAGTAACAACCACCGCTTCGGGTTCCCGTTCAAAAGCTGCAAGTTCCTTGATTAATTCAAGAACCTGTGGCATATCTTCTTTTTTACTTTCTCTTATATTCATAATCAAACCCGTTAAATTGATTCAATATCCTAAATTAACCGCTAAGTTCGCAGGGAACACGCAAGGGTCGCAATGAAATTAATCAAACTCGTTGCGGCCTTTGCGGAATCTTAGCGCTCCTTGCGGTTAAACTTTTATAAATCATTTACAACTCTCCTAAACCCATTCTTAATTAAGGTTACATTGAAATTAATAAGTAACCCCAATCTACAATCTAGCAATTTTAAATATGTAAGCACTTGTGCCAGATGAATATCATTTAGGGCTTCAACTGCTTTTACCTCAACAACTACCTTATTTTCAATAAGCAAATCAACCCTATAACCCAATTCTAGTTTTACCTCTTCATAAACAAGGGGTAACGCTTTTTGTTTTTGCACATAAAGTCCGGTTTTGTCCAACTCATAAAACATACAGGCTTCATAAGAGCTTTCCAATAGGCCCGGCCCTAAATTTCTATGAACCTTTAAAGCACAATCAAATACGATTTTAGATATTTCATTTTCGCTCATTTCAATTGTATTTAATATACCTTTTTAAACCGCTAAGTTCGCAATGAGTTCGCAAGGTTCCCAAAGAATAAATTAATTAAAAAATCCTTGCGGCCTTTGCGGAAACTTAGCGTTCCTTGCGGTTAAATTTTATGTTCAATAAGTCAATTTGATTTCAAAAGCCGTTTTCATTCTTTGTAAAAATATCGATAATTCCTATGTAATGACTAAAATTAGTATCATAAAAAATTCAAACTTTAGCCTTACTTCTTGAAAGTATATGATTTTTTCCAATCTATTTAAAAAATTTAGAATGGAAAAAAATCATGTACTTTTGCAAACACAATCACATCTTTACATTAAAAATGACTGACCACAACAAAACCCTCGGCGAATTTATCATTGAAAACCAAAAAGATTTTGCATACTCTTCCGGAGAGCTTTCGCGCTTAATCAACTCGATCAGGCTGGCCGCAAAGGTAGTAAACCACGAGGTAAACAAAGCCGGTTTGGTAGATATTTTAGGCGCGTTTGGCGACAAAAACATACAGGGTGAAGAGCAACAAAAGCTTGATGTTTTCGCCAATCAGGCATTTATTAAAACCCTCACAAATCGTGAAATTGTCTGTGGGATAGCCTCAGAGGAAATGGATGATTTTATCCGTATTGAAGGGCGTGAAAAAAATAACCAAAACAAATATGTGGTGATGATTGACCCGCTTGACGGCTCGTCAAACATTGATGTAAATGTTTCAGTGGGGACTATTTTTTCAATTTACCGACGTGTTACCCCCGCCGGAACGCCTGTTACCATTGATGATTTTCTTCAACCGGGCATCAATCAGGTCGCAGCCGGTTATATCATTTACGGAACATCGACCATGATAGTGTACACAACAGGTCACGGGGTGAATGGTTTTACATTAAACCCGGCCATCGGAACTTATTATTTGTCGCATCCTAACATGTGTATTCCGGAGGATGGTCGCATTTACTCTGTGAATGAAGGAAATTATATTCATTTTCCTCAAGGCGTAAAAGATTACATCAAATACTGCCAGATGGAAGAAGATGACCGCCCATATACTTCGAGATACATTGGCTCATTGGTTTCTGACATTCACCGAAATATTTTAAAAGGCGGAATTTATCTTTATCCGAAAAGCTCCAAAGCGTCAAACGGTAAATTGCGTTTGCTTTATGAGTGCAACCCAATGGCTTATATCGTTGAACAAGCAGGAGGAAAAGCCAGCGATGGTTTTAACCGCATTATGGAAATTCAACCCAATGAGCTGCATCAACGTGTTCCGTTTTTCTGTGGAAGTAAAAATATGGTGGAAAAAGCCGAAGAGTTTATGGCAAAAAACGCATAAAAAAAGCCCTGAAATTCAGGGCTTTTTATTTATTTCTTTTTGAGCAGGTATTCATAATCATAAAAATCAAGACCACCGGTAAAAATATCAATCGAGCGTTTGATAATTCTTGAAGCTTCTTCTTCCTTAAAGCCTAAAACAATGGCATATCTATTTAAAAACTCAGCTTCTTCCTGATCAATTTCGCCATCGGCAAAAATAATCCTGAAAATATCGTGCAACTGTTTTAATCTGATTTCCTGGGAATTGGTTGGATAAATGGGATATTTTTTTGGGTTTTTCAGGATTTCGTTGTATTGCAGTTCATTGATATCCAGCTTTCGTGCAAAACGAAGTAAAAGGAATTCTTCTTCGGGAGCAAGGGGGCCGTCTATCAGAGCAACATTTACCAGTGCTGAAAAGTGCCCTAATTTTCTTTTTTGGCTTCCGCCTTTAAATAAATCTTCTAATGACATATTCTTGAAATTTTATGCAAATATAGGTTTTCACTAAGATTTTCTGAAAATTAATTCCTCCTTTTTTGTATTTTGATTTACCTTTAGGATTCAACAATTTCACAATGAAAAAAGCTCTTCAAATTTCTAACGGAATCGCATTTATTGCAATGATTTTTGTCAATTATTTGTCCAATACCGGGCTCATCAACAACAACACCAATGCCACCGTTTCACAAGCTTATGAAAACCTGTTTACCCCTGCCGGTTATGCTTTTTCCATTTGGGGAATCATCTATTTACTGCTTTTGGGTTTTGTGATTTATCAGGGTATTGGTTTATTCAGTAAAACAAAAGACAACAATCTTGCAACACAAGTGGGTTGGTGGTTTGTGATATCGTGTGTGGCAAATTCCTTATGGCTTTTTGCCTGGCTGTATGAACTCTTGTTTATTTCTTTGGGTATTATGCTTATTCTTCTTTTTTTCCTAATAAAAATCATCCTCAGGACAGGGGCTCAAATCAGCTCACAACCTTTTGAAGTGCGGTTTTTTATCTGGTTGCCATTTTCCATTTATGCAGGATGGATTTCTGTAGCTACTATTGCCAACATTGCAGCTTTACTCACACAGTTGCAGTGGAATGGTTTTGGGCTCTCAGATACTTTCTGGACTGTCACTATGATTTTTATAGCCGGTTTGCTAAACCTCATTGTTTCCTGGAAACGCAATATGTCTGTATTTGCAATAGTTGGCGTCTGGGCTTTGGTTGCTATAGCGGTGGCAAACCAAGAGGAAAATAGTTCAGTTTTCTATAGTGCTATTGTCGCCTCTGTTGTTTTACTGCTGAGTTGTGCTTTGTTGTTTTATAAAAATTGGCAAGCAAGAAAAACTTATCTTTAAAATCTGATCTACATTTATTATTGAAGTGATTTAGACTTTTTTCAATTGGCTAAAAAAATCTTTATTTGGGACGCTCTTTATTTTTAAACGCTATTGTGGAGGTTTTCTGTTAATCTTATCTTTGCCGCCAATGAGTAAAGCCATAGTCGATTCGCTTTTTACAAAGTCTTCGGAAACCCGAAAACTAGGGGAATCTATTGCCCGTTCTGAAAAAGAAATTCAGCTTCAAGGACTTGTGGGTGCTGCAACATCGCTGGTGATTGCACAAACATTCAAACAAACGGAACTTCCATTTTTGCTGATTTTTAATGACAAGGAAGACGCCGCTTACCACCTCAACGATTTGGAAGCTTTGCTGGGCGACAAAGACGTACTGTTTTATCCCGGAAGCTACCGCAGGCCCTACCAGATTGAGGAAACCGATAATGCTAATGTTTTGCTCCGCTCAGAAGTGTTGAACCGCATCAATTCCCGAAAAAAACCTGCCATTATTGTCACCTATCCCGCTGCCCTTTTTGAAAAAGTGGTGACCAAAAAAGAACTGGAAAAAAGCACTTTGAAAATAAGCGTGGGTGACCAGCTTTCCATCGATTTTGTGAACGAAGTGATGTTTGAATACCAGTTTCACCGCACCGATTTTGTCACCGAACCCGGCGAGTTTTCAGTACGCGGCGGCATTTTGGACGTGTTTTCCTTTTCCAATGACGAGCCCTATCGCATCGAGTTTTTTGGCGACGAGGTGGAAAGCATCCGCACTTTTGATGTGGAAACACAACTTTCTCTCGAGCAAGTGAAAAAAATCACGGTCATTCCCAATGTGGATACGGCAACTTCAACCCAGGCACGCATCAGTTTTTTGGAATACATTTCTTCAAAAACGGTGGTTTTTATAAAAACCCCTGAATTACTGTTCAGCAGTGTTGATTTGCTTTACGCGAAAGCGGAAGAAGCATTTTCAAAAATAACCGAAGGCGTTAAGCAACTAAAACCCGAAACCCTTTTTTGTAGTTCCGGCCACTTAAAACAGGAACTGGAGGCATTTACTCAGGTAGTTTTTCAAAAGGGATTAACTGAAAACCCCTTTGATTTTAAAACCACTCCGCAGCCTTCTTTCAACAAGCAGTTTGACCTGCTCATTCAAAACCTCAATGAAAACACGGCAGACGGTTATCAAAACTATATTTTTTGCTCCTCACAACAACAGGCCAAACGCTTTCACGATATTTTTGAAGATGCAGAAGTTGACGTAAAACAATTTGAAACAGTAGTTTTTCCGCTTCATTTAGGTTTTATTGATCACATTCAAAAAAATGTGTGTTATACAGACCATCAAATTTTTGAACGCTACCACAAGTTTCAACTTAAAAACGGTTATGCCAAAAAGCAAGCCATCACTCTAAAGGAACTGACCAATTTGGAAATTGGTGATTATGTCACCCATATCGACCACGGAATTGGGAAATTTGGCGGACTTCAGAAAATTGATGTGGAAGGAAAAAAACAGGAAGCGATTAAACTCATTTACGGCGAAAGGGACATTCTTTATCTGAGCATTCACTCCTTACACAAAATCTCCAAATACAACGGAAAGGACGGGAAGCCTCCCAAAATCTATAAACTGGGCTCCAATGCATGGAAAGCTTTAAAGCAAAAAACCAAAACCCGGGTCAAGGAAATAGCCTTCAACCTAATTGAACTGTATGCAAAACGAAAACTCCAAAAAGGATTTGCCTTTGACCCCGATTCTTATTTGCAACACGAGTTGGAATCTTCATTTATCTATGAAGACACACCTGATCAAATCACATCAACAGAAGACGTTAAGCGTGATATGGAAAGCGAGCAACCCATGGACCGATTGGTGTGTGGCGACGTGGGCTTTGGTAAAACCGAAGTGGCTATTCGTGCTGCTTTTAAAACCGTTGACAACGGAAAACAAGTGGCAGTTTTGGTTCCCACAACCATTTTGGCCTTTCAGCATTACAAAACATTCACTGAACGATTGAAGGAAATGCCGGTTACGGTGGATTACCTCAACCGCTTCAGAACAGCCAAGGAGCGTAAAACAACCCTTGAAAACCTCGCCAGCGGAAAACTGGATATCGTTATTGGGACACATCAACTGGTGAACAGCCAGGTAAAGTTTAAGGATTTAGGATTGCTTGTTATTGACGAAGAGCAAAAATTTGGAGTGGCCGTCAAAGACAAACTCAAGCTCATCAAGGAAAATGTGGACACCTTAACCTTAACTGCTACTCCCATACCACGTACACTGCAATTCAGTTTGATGGCGGCACGTGATTTGTCGGTCATTACTACGCCACCGCCCAACCGCTACCCGATTGAAACTCAAGTAATTCGTTTTTCGGAAGAGGTGATTCGCGATGCGATTAGTTATGAAATCTCACGTGGTGGGCAGGTTTTTTTTGTGCACAACCGCATTGAAAACATCACCGAAGTCGCCGGTATGGTGCAACGTTTGGTGCCTGATGCTAAAATCGGCATCGGTCACGGGCAGTTGGACGGCAAGAAACTGGAAAACCTGATGTTGGCGTTTATGACCGGTGAGTTTGATGTGTTGGTTTCTACCACCATTATCGAAAGTGGCCTTGATGTTCCAAATGCCAACACAATTTTCATCAACAATGCCAACAATTTCGGCTTAAGTGATTTGCACCAAATGCGTGGCCGGGTGGGTCGCAGTAATAAAAAAGCGTTTTGTTATTTCATCACTCCCGAATATTCAGCAATGACCGATGACGCCCGAAAACGCATTACGGCACTGGAACAATTTTCAGAACTGGGCAGCGGGCTGAATATTGCCATGAAAGACTTGGAAATTCGCGGGGCTGGGGATTTACTCGGCGGAGAACAAAGCGGGTTTATCAACGAAATCGGGTTTGAAACCTATCAAAAAATCCTTGCAGAAGCCATTGAAGAACTCAAGGAAAAAGAATTTAAAGACCTCTACAAAGCCGAAAAAGATAAAAAATACATCAAAGAAACCGTTATCGATACCGATTTTGAAATCCTCTTTCCCGACGATTATGTCAACAACATCACTGAAAGGCTTAACCTGTATAACAAACTTTCCGATTTAAAAACCGAAGAAGAATTGCAACAGTTTGAAAAAGAACTGGAAGACCGCTTTGGCGAATTACCGTTACAAGTGGTTGATTTACTCAACAGCGTGCGCGTTAAGTGGATTGCCATTCAAATGGGTCTCGAGCGTGTGGTGATGAAACAGGGCAAGTTTGTGGGGTATTTCATCGCCGACCAACAATCAGGGTTTTACCAAAGCGATGCTTTTCAAAAAGTGCTGGAGTTTGTGCAGTCGCAATCCGGTTTAGTGAAAATCAAGGAAAAAGAAACGCGCATTGGCTTGAGGTTGCTTTTGAGTTTTGAGCATGTGAATTCTGTAAAGCAGGCTTTAAAGGTTTTGGAGCGGTTTTAAATTTTTAACCCTAATTCCCTTTTATCCTGTCCCATAATTCAGACAAAAGTTCTTTCGCATCATCTCTTGTTTTAGGTACTTCAGTTGCATGGATCTCTCCGTCTTTTTCAACCAATTCATAGGAAAACGCAAACTCAGGGTTTGAGGGATCGCTGTTGAGTAAGCCAAACCTTAAATCGTTTAAAAATATGCGCCCGTCTTTTTCAGTGATGGTGTACCAGTTTTCGGTTACGCGAATCAGTCGTTTAACATTATGGTCATTTTTTAAATCCCCCAATAAGTGATGGTTTTTCGCAAAAGCGTGAAATTGTATCGGTTGGGTGTCAAAAAAGGAGTAATCGCCAATTAAAAAAGTATCTTCGGTTTCTACATTAGCATACCACAATACAATGTTTAAAGGTCCCGGTTTGTTTTGCATTTCTAAATAGGCAATGTTTTGCTCTTGTAGTGCATTAGTGAATTTTGCATAAGTAATGCCTTTTAAAACAAGGGTAACCAACAGGTAACTGCTGCTGATAATCAATCCCAGACGGTTGTATTTTCTTCGTTTTGGCGAAGTGCGCTTTTGAAACATGGCAAGTATCACAAAAACCAAAAACGGAAGCGTGTACAAAGGGTCTATCACAAAAATGCTCTGTATGGCCACCGGATAGTGGATGGGCCAAAACAGTTGTGTTCCCCAAGTGGTGAAGGCATCCAGGAAACCGTGTGTCACCAGTCCCCAAAACATCAATAAAGACCAATCCTTCCAGTTTGCGGGTGATTTTCGTTCAATTTTGGAAATGAGCCAGCCAAACACCGGGGCCATCACCACGGCAAAAAGTATGGAATGTGTCACCCCGCGATGGATTTCAATGGCGGTGATGGTGTCTGTGAGATAGCTGGCAAGTACATCCAAATCAGGAATAGTACCTGCTATGGCTCCGTATAAAATGGCTTTGTTACCCACTTTTTTGCCCAGTACCGCCTCTCCTACTGCAGCCCCTAAAACGATTTGTGTTAATGAATCCATTTTTTTAGTTTGTGAGTTTGTGAGCCTTTGAGTTTGTGAGATTGATTTTTTATGTGTTCAGGAACTCACTAACTCAAAAACTCATCAACTATTTAAGGTGCCGGATTGGGTATTTCTTCGTGAATTTTATTGATGTCCCTTAAAGTTTCTTTTGAAAGCATCACATCTTTGCTTGCTATGTTTTCTTTTAATTGCGCTACGGAAGTCGCTCCGAGAATCGTACTTGTTACAAAGGGCTGTTGTCTCACAAAGGCCAAGGCCATATGGGTCAATGAGATTCCGCTTTGTTTTGCAAGTTCGTTGTATTTTCGGGTTGCAATAAAACTATTGGGTTTGTGATAGCGGTTGTAATTGGGGAAAAGCGTTACCCTTGCATTTGCAGGGGTATCCTCCAGATATTTTCCTGTGAGTTGCCCAAAACCTAGGGGTGAGTAAGCCAGATAACCCACATTTTCCCTAAGCAACACTTCAGTCATCCCGATTTCATCTTTTCGGTTTAACAGGCTGAAGGGGTTTTGAACGGTAGCGATTTTACGTTTTCCTTTTCGGGCTTCTTCAATATAGCGCATCACCCCAAACGAACTTTCGTTTGAAACACCAATATGGCGGATTTTTCCTTCCTTGACAAAATGCTCCAGGTTGTCGAGAATTTCGGCGATGTTGTCCTGCCAGTTTTCATGCTCCCTGTGGTTGTAGTTGCGTTGCCCGAAATAGTTGGTGTTTCTTTCCGGCCAGTGGAGTTGGTATAAATCAAGGTAATCGGTTTGCAGGCGTTTCAGACTTTTGGTAATTGCATCGTTGAGGGATGCTTTAGAAAAATCAAGCGGGGTGCGGATGTGGTCAAAATTCCTGCTGGGTCCGGCTATTTTTGAAGCAAGTATCACTTTGCTTCGGTTTCCGGTTTTGGCAAACCAATTGCCAATGATTGTTTCAGTACTACCCTGAGTTTCCTTTCGCCCGGGAATGGAATACATTTCTGCCGTATCGATAAAGTTGATGCCGTTTTCAAGGGCAAAATCAAGCTGCTCAAAAGCTTCTTCGGGAGTGTTTTGCTGCCCCCAGGTCATGGTGCCCAAGCAGAGTTCGCTTACTTCTAAATCGGTGTTTGGTAATGTTTTGTATTTCATAACAAATTCCCGTCCCGATAGTTATCGGGAGGAATCTCATTTTTTTATAAAAATTTGATATTGCACGGCTTCCATTTAATCACCACAAAAGTAATAAAGTTACCTTCAAAACTGTGAAAGCTTAAGAGATGGTTAACAAAAAAAATAATTCGGGATTTATTGATTATATCTCATTCAGCAATCTGTTGATTTCATCGAGTTTCGGCGTGAGGATGACTTCAATCCTTCTGTTTTTGGAACGTCCATCAGGATTGGTGTTTGAGGCAATGGGGGCATATTCCCCTCTTCCGGCTGCTGTTAGGTTTTCTTTTAGGATATTCGGATTTTCAGTGAGAATGGTCACTATGGCTGTGGCCCTTTTGGTGGAAAGGTCCCAGTTATCCCTTAACGGCCCGCTTCCGCCGTAAGGCACATTGTCTGTATGGCCTTCAATTAAAACAGCAATTTCAGGATTTTGAGCTAGGACATTCCCCAACTGCACTACTGCCTGACGACCGTTAGTGTTTACAGCCCAGCTTCCGCTTTCAAAAAGGAGTTTGTTTTCCATAGAGACATACACCTTGCCGTCGCGCTGCTCAACGGTGAGGCCTTTGCCTTCAAAATTGGTCAAGGCCGCAGAGATGGCTTCCCTGAGGTTGTTCATCTGCGCTTCTTTGGCAGCGATGATACCCTCCAACTCGTCCACACGTTTTGAACGGGCGGTCAATTCGCGTTGCATTTGCTCAAGCCTGGCCTGTTCTGCGGCAAGCGCACGTTCTTTTTGATCCAACTGGCCGAGTAACTCACGATTTAGCGCCAGGTTTGATGTTAAATTTTCTGAACTGTTGGCTTCCAGGGCGTCATAAGAATCCTGAAGGCGTTTCAAATTATTTTGAACTGCCGCATAGTCTAAAGCCAAACGGTCGCGTTCTGCCTGAAGGCGGTCGAAATCGCGTCTCAAATTTTGTAAGGCATACTGGTCTGTACTTCCCTGCCTGGTATTGAGTTGATCCATCAAAGATGCATTTTCAGCTTTAAGGGCATCATAATCAGCTTTAAGGCTGTCATACACTTGCGTGGAAACACAGGAGGAAAAAGTGATGAGTAAAAATAAAATTAGGATGGGGTATTTCATAGTGATTTTTGATGTTATTTTAATTTTATTAATATATTTTTCTATACTCTTTTTGAAATGCCTTTCTGTTGATTATTTGGGAACGAACTATATAAGAAAAAAAGTCCATTAATTCTTTTTTATAAGGAGAGTCATTTGCTAACATGTCATTTAATTCTTCATCAAAAACTTGTACCCATAACGAAAACCCTAATCGCTTTCTTTCTCCATGAGTAACGACATAGAATTTTTTATCATTATTAGGTAAAAGCTCGACGTTTTCCCATATCAAAGCATTATGTCCCGGACATTCAATACAAACGTTGTCTGACCACATACCAAATTTTTCAAACATATTCTTTTTAATTTGAAAAAAATTATCAACACACTTAAATGCCATTTGGTTGAGATAAAGGGTGTCTTCTTCAACTACTGATTGAACCTGTTCTATAACAAGACTTGAAAAATCGTTTTTTAATGGTTTCCTACACTCATCTTCTGATATGTTATGCTTTGGTGCACAGGCAAAAACAAACAGTAGCATTAAAATAATTAAACTATTTTTCATATTAAAAGTTAATCAATTATCCCCCATCTATCCTCTATTAACTCATTATTTATAGGGTTCCAATTTCAATTTCTTCACCTAAAAATCGGGGCTGTTTACTAAATATAAGGTCTGAAAACATTTTCACACGGGCTAAATATTCCCTCATTTGAACCTTAAAACCACTTCGCAAATTAACATCTTTTGCGTTATAGCCAATAGCTTGAAGGCCTCTTTTTTCGGCCAAATAAATGGCCCTTTCATTATGAAACTTTTGCGAAATCACCGTGATGCTATCCTGCCCGAAAACTTCTTTGGCACGCACCATGGAGTCCAAGGTTCTAAAACCGGCATAATCGAGAAATATTTTCTCGGCAGGAATTCCCTTTTTGACCAAATCGTTTTTAAAAGTCTGCGGTTCATTGTAACTGTGATGCCTATTGTCTCCACTCACGAGTATAAACTCCACTTTTCCCGAGTGGTATAATTCTGCTGCTGCGTCTATCCGGAATTGATAATATTGATTGATGTGCCCGTTTACAAGGTATTTTGAAGTTCCCAACACCACACCAACCTTGTTTTTGGGTACAGCATTCACTTCTGTGTACAATTTGTCTTTGGCAAAGCTTTTTATAAGTGCATCAGCAATGAAAACGGAAACCACCATGAGCAATAGCAATGCTATGAGAACATAAAGTGTTTTTCGTAAAATCATTTTGATTTTCATCTTACCTTTCAATTTCCACCAACAGCGGGCAATGGTCGCTGTGTCTGGCTTCAGGTAATATAACGGCGCGTTTCAACTTTTCTTGTAATGGTGGCGTAACCATGTGATAATCGATGCGCCAGCCTTTGTTGTTGTTTCGGGCGTTGGCGCGATAACTCCACCAGGTGTAATTGTGCGGATTCTGGTTGAATTCACGGAAAGAATCCACAAAACCACTGTCGACAAATCGTCCCAACCACTCACGCTCTTCGGGTAAAAAGCCCGAAACTTTTGCATTTCTGATAGGGTCATGAATATCTATGGGCTTGTGACAAATGTTGTAATCACCGGAAATAATCAGGTTGGGAATCTCTTTTCTAAGGTCTTTGGAATACTCCAAAAAGTCATCCATGTACTTGAATTTGAACCCGAGACGGGCATCGTTGGTACCGCTGGGCAGGTATAAACTCATAACTGAGAGACCATCAAAATCGGCACGGAGGTTTCTCCCTTCAAAATCCATATAATCGATACCGGTGCCAAACTCAACGTGATTGGGTTTTACTTTAGAAAGAATCGCCACACCGCTGTAACCTTTTTTTTCGGCAGAAAGCCAGTAATTATACACATATCCCGCATCTTCAAACATAGCAAGTTCAAGTTGGTTTTGATGGGCTTTAGTTTCCTGTAGGCACACCACATCTGGGTCTGTTTGCTTTAGCCATTCAAAAAAACCCTTGTTAATTGCTGCCCTGATTCCGTTGACGTTGTATGATACTATTTTCATAAGCCTCTTCGCTTTGTCGCTAAAGCTTTTAAGCGTCAGCGACCTAACCCTCTCCACACTTCGACTTCGCTCAGTGACCGGAGAGGGAATATATTATTTAATGATTCTGATTTTTAACAAATGCTAAAATAAATATTCTCAAACACTTTCTCTCAAAGAAAACAACAAAGATTTCTATACATTTATCAATAAAATAAATAGGGCTGCAATAAGTTTAAGTAATTGATGAGATTTTTACTAACTGTTTTGGGAGTATTGACCGGGTTTTTGGCATTTTCGCAGGAAACTTCGGGCAACTTCCGTTCGGTTAAAGTGGCGGTTAAAGATACCATAGTGTTGGATTCGGTGAGTATCAACCCTGTGCGGTTTGAAATTTTGGATAAAAATAATGTAGCCGTTGACCCTTCCGCTTACAGCGTAAATTTTGAAAAAGGCTATGTGGTTTTATCGGAAGAACTTTTGATTGCTCAGGATTCCATTCATATTAATTATGTAAAATACCCCAGTTTTCTTACGAAAAGGTATTCTTTGCTTGACCCGAAAATAATTACCCAAAGCACCGGAGCTATGGACCACCTCTACTCGTTGCAACAATCCACACGCGAGACAACTTTCACCCCTTTTGACGGCCTCAACACCAGTGGGAGTATTTCGCGTGGCATCACGCTGGGCAATAACCAAAATGCTGTGGTGACCTCTGAGCTTGACCTCCAAATCACGGGCATGATTAGTGAACGTGTGGGCATCAGGGCGTCGATTCAAGATGCCAATATCCCGATGCAGGAGGGCGGTTATTCACAAAACCTCAACGAGTTCGACCAAATATTTATAGAGCTTTTCAGTGACAGCTGGACCATCAGGGCGGGTGATATAGATTTGGTAAACCGAAACAGTTATTTCGGAAATTTTGAAAAGAAAATTCAAGGGGTTTCGCTAGGTGGCACTATCAAATCTGAAAATTCTGAAACATCGATGTTTATTTCGGGGGGTGTGGTGCGCGGGGTTTTTGCCCGCAGTCAGTTTGTGGGTCAGGAAGGCAATCAAGGCCCGTACAAACTCATTGGGCCTAATGGCGAGCTTTATATTTTAATCATCTCGGGCAGTGAGCGGGTATTTGTTAATGGACTTCAGTTGCAGCGTGGCGAAAACAGGGATTATGTGATTGATTACAACGCCGGCGAAGTGCGTTTCAATTCTACTTTTCCCATTACGGCAGATATGCGCATCGTGGTAGAATATCAATATTCAGACAGAAATTACACGCGATTTATTGGTTATGGAGGAGGAAATTATGTGTCTGAAAAGCTGGAGATTGGTGCTTATGGATATATCGAAAGCGATGCAAAAAACCAGCCGCTACAGCAAAACCTTACTGCCGAACAGGTTCAAGTGCTTCAACAAGCCGGAGATGACCCCACACAAATGGTGGCACCTTCTGCAGTGCCGGACACCTATTCTGAAAACAAAATTTTATATCGAAAAGATTTTTTTGACGGAATGGAAATCTTTGTCTTTTCAAACGACCCTGAAGATGAACTCTTTCAAGTCAGGTTTTCGCTCGTAGGAGAAAATCAGGGGAATTATGTGATTGCAAGCACATCGGCCATCAGCCGGATTTTTGAGTTTGTCCCTCCCCTGAATGGTGTGCCACAAGGAAATTATGAACCGGTTATTCAACTTTTTGCGCCCACACAGCTTCAAGTGGGTGGGGTAAACGGAACTTATCGTCCCTCAGAAAAAACAACCATTGGCTTTGAACTGGCCGCCAGCAAACAAGATTTAAACCTGTTTTCAGACATTGATAATGAAAACAACAACGGTTTTGCCGCTCGGTTACAAGCCAGACAAAATTTATTAACACGGGAAGGAGGTCTTAAAGTGGACGGTTTTTTAAACCTGGATTATATTGACCAAAATTTTAATACTGTTGAGCGTTTGTATAATGTGGAATTTAACCGCGACTGGACCCTGCCTGACAATCCGCAAGGGAATCAAAGTTTGATCATCACCGGGCTTCAGTTGACAGACAGTATAAGGGGCTTTGCAAATTATGAATTTCAGAAACTGGATTTTTCTGAAGACTTCAGTGGAAGCCGGCATGTTATCAGCTCATTATTAAAAACCGGGAAACTACAGACAAACGTCAATGGGAGTGTGCTTAATAATTCGGGAGCACAACAAGAATCAGACTTTTTGAGGTTAAATGCCCGAACGGTTTATGACATCAGAGGACAAGCCTGGGTGGGAGGTAAAATAGCCCTGGAAAACAATCAACAGCGCATCCTTGCCAACGACAGTTTGACACCCATCAGTCAGAAATTTTTTGCCTATGAAGGGTTTGTGGGTGTGGGTGACAGTACCTCAGTTTTTGTTGAAGCGGGCTACAGGAACCGGGTAAATGACAGTTTGCGTTTTAATGCTTTGGAACGCGTTAGCCGTTCAAATACGTATTATCTTAAATCACAGCTCATTCAAGATGAAAATACCCAATTAAGTGTTTTTGCCAATTACAGGATTTTAAAAGATGTTTACGGAAGCCGTGAGGATGAACAATCGTTTAACAGCAGGTTGTTGTACAACCAGCGTTTTCTTGATGGCGGAATACAATGGAACACCACCTATGAAACCAACAGCGGGGTTTTGCCCCAACAGGAATTTACGTTTGTTGAAGTAGAGCCGGGCCAAGGAACCCACGTTTGGATTGATTACAACGGCAACGGAATTCAGGAGCTGGAAGAATTTGAGATTGCACAGTTTCCCGACGAAGCCAGATTTATCAGGGTATTGTTGCCCAGTCAGGTTTTTGTGAAAATCCATCAAAACAAACTGGGGCAAGTGCTTACCATTAACCCCGGGTTTTTTACGGAAAACGAAAAGGCAAAAGCAATCCTGTCAAGGTTTTACAACCAAACCACCTATTTGATTGATCGAAAAACCAGAAGGGATGGAAGTACATTTGACATCAATCCGTTTGCGAGTGATGAAGAAAATCAGCTGGGCCTGGCACTTAACTTCAGAAACATACTTTTTTTTAACCGGGGCAGGCAGCGCTACACCACCAGTTATACATTTACTGATTCCAAATCAGAGAATTTACTTTCAGTGGGTTTACAAAGAAATGCCCTAACTGCACACCAATTAAATTTTACCCATAAAATGGCTGAAACCTGGCTGTTCAATTTCAAAGCCCAGTTTAGTGAAAACGTTACCACCTCAGAAAATTTTGAACAACGCAATTTCACCATTGAAAGTTATGACCTAGGACCAAAGGTTTCTTATTTATTCTCTGAAAATGCTCAGTTTTCATTACTGTATCATTATGCCAACAAAGAAAACCTTTTGGGAGAGCGTGAGCTTTTAAAACAACAAAAAATGGGTGCACAATTTACATTTAACAAGGCAGAAAGCTATTCTATCAATGGTGAATTCAATTTTATTTCCAATGATTTTACCGGGAGTGCCTTTTCTCCTGTCGCTTTTCAAATGCTTGAAGGCCTTCAACCTGACAAGAACTTTACCTGGAGTTTGTTGTTTCAACGCAGTATCACCAAATATCTGGATGCCAATATTTCCTATTTTGGAAGAAAGAGTGAGAACTCAAATACCATTCACACGGGAACGGTGCAACTCAGGGCTTATTTTTAAATGAAAAGACCCCGCCACAGCGAGGTCTTTCAGATTGAATCAATAGTTGAACATTACTTTAAAATCAATTTTTTAGTGGTTGTACTGTTGGTTTGAGTATCCACCAGTTTAACAAAATACAAACCGGTTGCGGCTTGAGATAAATCCATTGAAAAAGTTTGATTTTGATTGTTTCCAGACAGCATTAATTGTCCAAGCATATTGTAAACTTCAAATTTCAGGTTATTCCCTGTGGCATTTGAAATGTTTACAACACCCGTTGACGGGTTTGGATACATCACAATTTGAGAATCAAGTACAAAGTCTGAATTACTCAACACATTGTAATTACTAAAGGTAGTTTCTTCAGCTGATCCAAAATCACCACCTTCAACGATGATTGTTCCATCTGTAGTTTCTAACTTATAATTACCTTCACCAAAACCGCAGCAAATACCATCTCCCCAAGAATCATAAATCGTAAAGGTATAACAGTCTTCATCGTCAATATCAAAGGTTGCGGTAATTGTTGCTCCCGGCTGTCCGGTATAAGGACCTCCGGAATACAATACAGTTCCGGAAGAGTTGACAAATTCCCAGGTTGTTTCACCGGGGTAGTTGTCTAGCAGCAGTGTTAGGAAAACCTGAGTGGTTTCGTGTGTTTCAGGAGTATCAAAACTTACACTTGCTTCATTATTTGCCGGAAATTCATCAGGCTCGCCATTTGGATTATCAATAGAGGCATGGAAAGTCCCTCCTGAGGTAATTGTTATTGGATCAAGTAAAATCTGATCTTGCTGACCAGTTTCAAGATTTCCTGTCCATTCAATTAAAATTGGGGTTTGACCATCCAGGTGGTAAGAAACATCAGCTGAAACCAGAGTTTCAGAACCAAAGTTCCTGATAGTTAAAATGGGCTCAATTTCATTAGTACACAAAATAGATTCTATATTAGAAATAGAAATAGCAGCATTGTGACTATAAATCTCAAGCGGCGGGAACGGGTCTAATGAGGTCGCTCCTGTATCATCGGGGTCAAGCCAGTCTTTAAGTCTTGTTGCTGCTGTAGTACCTGTATCCCACGAAATACCAAATCTACCATAGTAGTCATACTGACCATTATTTACTGTTCCGCTACAAGCAGCAAGACCTCCCCAGAGTTGCCCAATAATTCTACCATTATCATCAAAAAGCGGTGAGCCGGATGAACCGGGTTCTGTTACACCTAAATCCCAAGAATCCAACCACCAAACTTGTCCGGGACTATTTGCATGATATGGGGGATCATTATCAACACATACTTTCATTATATCTCCAGATGGGTGATGAATTCCAAAGGTTTTTGAAGGAGGCACATCGCTTCTATCCCATCCGTTCCAAACCACATCCCAGGCGCCCGGAATTGGGTTATTGATTTCCACAAGATGAAAATCAGATTGTTGTCTATGTGCTCTGCTTTGTGCTCCACTGATTGTTTGAGTGGTGGGTCCGTTTGGACTATTTTGAGTTGTTGCACAAACAGGATTTGGGCTTATCCAGTTAAAGCGGAATGCCCAGTTTGTTGGGTTGGTTCCACAATGACGGGCAGTTAAAACATAAGGAGTGCCATCATTTGATGTGTTATTGATAAGTGACCCTGAGCAGAAACCACTGCTTCCGCTAATTAGCATTACCACCCCTTTTTTGTTATGGTTTTTAAATGATTCAAGGTCAGCGTCAATTTCACAATCTACATCAAGATTACAAGGTCCTGAATCATTTAAGCCTCTGTTTTGTGCAAATTGAGCCTGACTTCTGTAGCCATGAACTACACGACCAATTTGAAGAATTCCTCTTCCGGCTTCTTTGGCGGGTTCAAAATACTCAATCCACACGTCATCACCATCAATAAGCCATGTTCCCAAAACGCGTTCATTGTTGTTTTGTGCATAGTCATAAGCGCCAAGCAAGGCAGACCTGTCGTTGTTGTATAAATAAATCGTTCCACCTCTTGGCAAATAAAAGTCTTCAAACAAAAAGTTCATGGTAACTGCTCCTTCAGATTGAAAGCGTATTCTCCAAATTCGGTCGCCATTGTCTAGCGTTGTCCACTGACCGGAATTATTGAGATCAAAATTTACCATAAATTCTTTACCAAACCTCCAGGGTCTGTCAAATTTATAATCATTAATGGCATCTTCAGCTTGCATAGCTTGAAGATCAAAAGCGGGCATTTTTATACTTTCAAGGCTTTCAGCAGTTCTTAGATTCCAGCTTGCAGGTGTTCCTTCATTGGTAACCTGAGCAGAAATAACAAACGAAAAGCACAAAAATAAGTACAGTACTGTTTTTTTCATTTTAATGTTTTTAGTTAATAATTTAAGAACCGGCAATATAATTTTTACTTCAGAGAAAAGCAAAATTTAGATTACTGAGTTTTCAAAATTGTATTTTGCTTTGTAAATATTTGTACATTTAATGTGAACTATAAACTAGAAGTATGAAATTTATTAATCCATTTGTCGTATTTATTTTAATCTTGGCAATTCATTCGTGCCAAGGAAATAAAGCAGTATCTGAAACCATGAAAAAATCTGAAGAAAAAATGATTGAAGAGGGCTTTAAAAAGGCAACAGTTGTTTATTCATCACTTCCAAATGATTGTGAATACACACTTGCAATTGAAGGAGAAAAAACCTTATTTGACCCCATTAATCTGGAGGTTAAATTCAAGAAATCTCAAGAGAAAGTTTGGGTAAAATACACCCCTTTAAGAATGCCAAACCGTTGTGAAAAGGCAAACCCTGTTGAATTAACAGATATCTATCCAAGAAAATAAAAAGGGAGGCAAATGCCTCCCTTTTTACTGATATTAATGGTAATTATTATTTTACTATTATTCGCTTGGTAATTCCATTTGAAGCAGATCCAACCCTTACCAAATATACACCAGATGCATATCTATTTAGGTTAAGATCGTAAGTGTAATTTCCATTTTCATTTTTCATTTCACCTGAAATAATCTGCTGGCCTAAAACACTATAAACATGAAGCTGAACTTCTTCTGTATTCCAAGGATTATTATTTAATATGGCTCTAAACTGATTGTCTCCTCTTGAAACAATAATCAAATTTGAATCATCAATTACAGGATTGCTTGTGCTTAATGTTCCATTAATGATGTTAACTTTAAAGTCAACTGTTGAACCATATTGAAGGTCTGCGCAAGGATCGTTTAGGTTTCCTGAGCCTGTTGCCCATTTACCTCTCACTCTTAATGTGTGTTCGCCATTAAGCGCATCAGCTGGAATATTAAAAGGCACATTAACATCTACGTTGGCTGTAGGCACAGGAACATTGACAAAAATTTGTTCAGATGGTTCAAAAACACCGTTGTCATTGAAGTCTATCCAGGCAGAAAACTGCTGATTTGAGAATCCAGATCTAACAGTGGCTGTGTAGTCTCCCACTTCTGCATCAAGAGTAGCCATATGATTAGTCATATCCATATACCCATTTCCGCTACAAGTTATATTGGGCAAATTAATTTCCTCAAGTATAAATCTGGTTAAGCCATCACCATCACCACAATCTGATTCTGGCATACAAATGCTGTGGGTGATAGTTACTGTAATAGAGTCGTTTGATGGGTCTGCATCACCCGGAAGATTGGTAGATACAGTCAATTCATAGTCGCCCAAATCTGAAAAATCTGCTGTTTGAGTGAACGTATATTCAATCGTTTCACCCGCACCAATTGGCCCGGCTACAGTTTCATTAACAGTTGGGTTTGCATCTAAAGTATATGAAACAGGAAAATTTGATTGAGCGATACCTCCGAAATTTGTAATTTCAATGGTAATGCTTTCTGTACTCGTTAAACCATCACCTGTTTCAGGAGATATCACCTCAGTAACACCTAAATCATCTGGGAATAAATGTGTGACTTCTTTTGTGAAGGAGTCATTATTTGTGTCTTCATCATTTGTCAAAGCAGTAAAAGCAGTGATTGAATAAGTTTGACCAACAGTGCTTAAGTCTGCTGTTGCAGAGAATGTGAAGGTCTCATTTGTTGCAGATTCAATGGTGCTTGTGAATGTTTCAGTAATTACAGTTCCTCCATCAATTTGGTAAGAAACACTAAAATTTGATTGTGAATTTAAACCAAAATTTCTAACGGTAATCTCGATGGTTTCATTTTCACTCAATAAACCGTCTTCAGGCTGAGTGATATTAATTACACCTACATCGTTGTCGTTAACAACACAAACAGCATCCATTAAAATATCAATAGCATTTTTGGAGTTGATTCTTCCACCTGTAATGACGCGATCCATCAAGTGAGCTGATTGATCCACACCGTCATAAAGCGCCTGCATCACAATATCTGCGGCTCCCTGTGGGTCATCTTTAACAATGGTCATAAAGCTTTCGCAGGGAATAGAATACATCAATCCAATTACTCCTGCGGTTAATGGACTTGCAAAAGACGTTCCCGAAGTTGTTCCATAGCCACTATTGTTTGTTGTAAAAATTCCCGTGCCGGGTGCAGCGACATTAATAGTGTTTGGCCCATAACCGGATGCGCTAATGTCGTTTATATTTGTTGCTGCAACCCCTACCATATAATCACTTGCACAGGCAGTGGGAACATCACCTACTATATCAACATTAACATTTTGATTTGTGGTTGCACCACAATTAATTATTCCGGCTTGTCCTAAATCGTCATAAAATCCGCACCAGATAGGGTAATCATTTGGATTTCCAAAATCGACTCCCCAGGATGCATTAGTTGCTACAACAAATGCACCTTCTGCACCGTTTGAATCGTTCCATATTTGTCTTTGGACTAAGGGGTATGTATAAGCTTCAACAATATTGGCTTGCGTAAATGGTTGTGCATAGCCCGCTACAACCATCATCTTTACGTCCCAGTTGGCTCCTGCTACACCAACTCCATTGTTTCCAACAGCACCCATCATACCTGCTACAGAAGTACCATGATTTCCCGTTCCAATGTTATGATTATTTGTGCTCACGTTCCAACCGTTAACGTCATCTATATATCCATTACCATCAGTGTCTGTTCCGTCTAGTACTTCAGCAGTATTGGTCCAGTGGTTTCCAACAAGGTCAGGGTGTCCCATTACATTGGCACTTTCAATAATACAGATAACAATTTCATCACCGGTTGCTGATGTGCCTCCTGTGGTAATTTCCCAGGCATCTTCAGAATCGATGTTTTGGTGGTGCCACTGGTTGCCATATAAAGGATCATCGGGTGCTTCACGAAGATCAACCAACGTGTTTACCTGAGCCTGAAACACGGCATTCAGGTTTTTAAGGTCTCTTATCACCTGATCCACATCTACAACTTGATCATTAAATTTAAACAACCAAATGTCAGTGGGTGCAGAAAGCAACCTGTCAATTTGAAATTCATAATGTGGCGGCATTTGATCAACAACACGTTGTGCATTACCGTTTTTTTGAAGCCTTACGATGACTTCATTGGGAATTAAAATGTCTTCAAAAGATTTTGGAGCCTCACTGCGTGTTTGGTCATTGGTTTGAGCAAAACTTGTTGAAGAAGCTAATAAACAAAATCCGAAAAATAGAAAAGTAATTGATTTAAACATTGTATAAAATTTTGATTTTTTCAAAAATAGGGTTTTCATATACAATAAAAAAAGGGTTGAAAGATTTTAACTTTCAACCCTTTATGGTAAAAATCCAAAAAAATAGGTATTTATCTCACGATAATTCTTTTTACCAAGCCTTGTTTGTCGTTTCCAATTCTAACTAAATAGACACCTGAAGAGGCATAAGACATATCAAAGTTATAAGTATATTTTCCATTGTTGTTCTCAAGAAGGTTATAAATAACTTCCTGCCCATTAATGTTATAAACTTTAATAAACACCCTGCCATCAATGTTTTGATTGGTTGTTAAAGTAGCTTCAAATTGATTGTTTCCTTTATTCAACACAATCAAATCTGCGTTTTGTAACGGAATATCATTGATATTAAGAGGCTCGTTGGTTACATCTTTTGTGATTTCATCATTAGAAGGGTCTTCATCACCAACCAATGCTGTACCAGACGCAATAGTATATGTTTCGTTAACAGTGCTCAAATCTGCTGTTGCATTAAATGTAAATTCAGCATTTTGAAGCGGATCCAGTGTGCCTGTAAAAGTTTCAGTAACATTTGTACCTCCGTCAATGTTGAAGTAAACATTGAAGTTTGACTGAGGTTCAGTACCAAAATTTCTGACAGTAACAGTTACTTCTTCTTCAGAACCTAGTGGACCTGTGACAGGTGTGATGATTTGGACTACTCCTAAATCATTTTCAAAATTTGGGGCGATTCTAAATGCACTCAATACATTTCTTCTGCTCGGATCAAAAAACTCATTGTTGTTATAGAAGGTTTTTTCATCTACTGGGTCAATTACTGTATGTGAGTAATCTGCATAACGTCCACTTGGGTGTGTTGCGTTAGCAGAGCTCAAAGCAATTTGCGTTTCAGCAACGGTCATTTCACCTAGTGGGTCATCGGCAAAGCGACCCGTATATTTTATGGAGATACGCTCTTGAACATCACGGGTTCCAATTGTAGAATATGCCATACCAATATTTCCGTCAATATCGATAGCCATACTTCCATTGAAAGCACTTTTTTCACCCGGGGAAGTATAAGTACCCTCCTGATGAATGGTCCAAGGACCACCACCCACATCCTGCCTTAGTTCATACCACCTGATACCAGCTTGATTGGCTCCACTAGTATTAACCCTCACAACAAAATTGAAAACCGCTGAGTTGTAAGTTGGGAATTTTCTCAATTGTGCCTGATTCATCACTGTGGCTTGCAAGGCATCAAGTAAGGGCCCTCCACCAAAAGGCTGAGGCAAATTATTAAAACTTCCTCCATTAAATACACCGTTAAAAGCGGTTACAGGCACTTGAACTGCAGAAGAAATACCTGAATTTCCGGGTGTAGCCCAGTCAACAGTAACTGTCCAAAGCTTTAAATGATCATTAGCAACACCACCCCAAGAATCGTCTTGTTGATATATTACAGTCGCTGGTGTTGTTGGCAAGTCTGTTCCCATAGCACTAAAAACCTGAGGGCTGTAAAAACCAGATGTTACAATGCCCGGAAGTTGAAAAGCCTGAAACTGTGCCGCTTGTCCTAAAAGCATTTTTTCCCTTTCAACAACAAAAAGCCTGTTGGCACTTCCAATGTTTGCGGTCACATAGTAGCCATCATGCCAAATGGAGAATTTTGTATAGTCAGGAAATGCACCAGTGTTAAACTGACCTTGATATACAAACCAACCATCTGTCAAAGGGTTTGGGCCTTGTGAAACGGCTACTTTAAAACCATTTGGGTTGTTGCTGAACTCAGTGATGATAAAACGGTCAGCCTCATGATCATACAAAAAAATGGGATCTCCAATTACATTTCCACTAAAAATCGTGTTTAAAGAAGCAGAGTTTGTCAAAGGGTTTAAGTCCTTATCAAAAATCCTGAATCCGATGTTCCATCCACCAATCACGTGGTTTGGACCAACAGCGATGGTTGGGTCAGTTGGTGTAAATGAAGCACTATTGTTTCCGTTTAAGTTAACTACAATCGGATCTCTACCTGGGTATTTTAACTGGTTTTCTACAGCTCTCACCAAAGGATCAGGCATGCCTTCAAGTGGAAGTCCTTTGCCTGGAACCACATTATTTACATGCTTGTGTCTTGGGTTGATCTCGGGGCTTTCACCAAGCGGTCTACCTTCTCGGCCACTTAATCCTTCAATAAAAGTGCCATTTGCAATTTGCTCAGCAACGCTGGGCACTATTGTTGGGGTTGCAAAAAACCCATAATCTTCCGGCGGAAATGTTTCAGTATCTTGGGCACTAACAAAGCCAACAAAACACACAAAAAGCATTAAGCCTAAGTAATTTTTGAAATTCATTTGTAATAAGTTTTAGTTAAGGAATATAATTTAGAAAAAAATAAGAGGCTAAAAATACTCAATTATGCTGTATAATTAAAATTTTTTAATGTTAAATTACTTATTCTATATTTCTGACATTAAATTCATTAAAGTATTTCAAAGTTGTCCTTGTCTTTCAGAAATTTTAATTTATTCCTTACTTCTGTTAAATGCCCTTTTTTGATAGTTGTAAAAAATAAAATTTCGTCTTCAAAACTCAGAGGAGTAATTAAATCACCTAAAGCATCATAAACAGCCGAATGCCCAATATAGTCAAAACCTTTACCGTCTTGCCCCACCCTGTTAACACCAATACAATAAGCCATATTTTCAATGGCGCGAGCTTGCAACAACACATCCCAGGCTTTGGTTCTGATTTCCGGCCAATTAGCTACATAGATTAGCACGTCATAATCCTCCACATTTCTGGACCAAACGGGAAACCTCAAGTCATAACAAATCAAAGGGCAGATTTTCCAGCCTTTGTATTCCACTATAAGTTTTTTTGTGCCCGGGCTGTAATGAACTTGCTCATTGGCAAGTGTAAAAAGGTGTTTTTTGTCATATTGAAACAGTTTACCTCCAGGTGTTACAAAAAGAAGCCTGTTGTAATATTTTTCATCTTCTGTTATAATAATGCTTCCTGTTATTGCTGCACCGCTTTCGGCAGCAATTTCTTTCATCCAGTTAATGGTAACACCTTCCATTGTTTCAGCAAGCGGCTCTACATTCATTGTAAACCCGGTGTTGAACATTTCGGGAAGGACAATCAGGTCTGCCCCTTTGTTGATTTCTTTTATTTTCGCTGAAAAATAATCCCTGTTGGCTTGGGGGTTTTCCCAAACCAATGGGGCTTGTATTAACACTACTTTTAACTCTTCTTTCATCTGTAAATGTGCTTTTTATATTTTTCGTAATATTTCTGTGGCATTTTCAATCACCTCATCAGTTTTGGCAAAGCAAAAACGCAACATTTTGGGGTCTGTTTGATTTTTATAAAATACAGAAATGGGTATGGATGCTACTTTGTGTTCAATTGTTAGCCGTTTTGCAAATTCTGTATCTTTTTCGTCTGTTATATTTTTAAAAGACAACAACTGAAAATAAGTCCCTTTTGCAGGGCAAAACTCCCAGCGGGAACCTTTTAAACCTTCAAGAAACAAATCCCGCTTTTTTTGAAAAAATGAGGACAGTGATAGGTAATGTTCCTGCTTTTCAAGATATTCAGCTAATGCCACTTGCACAGGATGATTGACACTAAATACATTAAATTGATGCACTTTTTGGAACTCTTTCATCAAGGGTTCAGGGGCAACACAATAGCCCACTTTCCATCCGGTGTTGTGGAATGTTTTTCCAAAAGATGCCGTGATAAAAGACCTGTTAGCAAGTTCCGGAAAACGGGCGACGCTTTGATGAGTACCGCCGTCAAAAATAATGTGTTCATACACCTCATCGCTCAAAACAATACAACCTGAATTTTTAACCAATTCCTGAAGCTTCAGCATATCAGATTTGGAAATTACAGAACCACCGGGATTGTGCGGGGTATTGATAATAATCATTTTGGTTTTAGCAGAAAACTGTTCCAAAACCGTTTTCCAGTCAATTGAAAATTCAGGGAGCTTAAGAGGAATGTTGATTGGTTTTCCGCCGTTAAGAATAATTGCAGGTTCATAACAGTCATATGCCGGTTCAAAAATGATGACTTCGTCTCCTTTGGAAACAAACGCTGAAATGATGGTGAAAATAGCCTGGGTGGCTCCGGCGGTAATTGTGATTTCAGTTTCAGGATTGTATTGGCTTCCGTATAGGGTGTTTATTTTTTCACAAACCCTTTCGCGTAAAGCGAAATGGCCCGCCATGGGGGCATACTGATTGTGACCTTCATTCATGGCATTTGAAACCAGGTCTATCAGCTTTTTATCACTCTCAAAACCGGGAAAGCCCTGTGAAAGATTGAGCGCGTTGTGTTCCTGTGCCATTTTACTCATAATGGTAAAAATGGTGGTGGATACATCTGGTAATTTTGATTGGATTGAACTATTCATCGTTTTTGGGTGAGTTGTAAATTTCGTTGAAAAATAACGAAACTGAAACTATTTACCCAAAAAGATAACTGACCACTTCTTCTATTTTGGCCACTTTTACTATAGAAATCCCTGAGGTAAGCTTTGGGATTTTACAGTATTTTGATACCATGATGGTTGCAAAACCCAGCTTTTCGGCCTCAAGAATGCGTTGTTCTACACGGGCAACAGGTCTTATTTCACCGGCAAGGCCAACCTCAGCAGCAAAACAAATATCCTTTTGTAGCGGAATGTCTTCATTACTGGAAAGAATGGCAGCCACAACTGCCAGGTCAATAGCCGGGTCGTCAACCGATATTCCTCCTGTAATGTTTAAAAATACATCTTTTGTTCCCAAACGGAATCCGGCGCGTTTTTCCAAAACGGCCAGTATCATATTGAGCCGTTTGGCATTATACCCGGTGGTGGTTCGCTGTGGTGTTCCATAAACGGCTGTGCTCACCAGCGCCTGAATTTCTATTAGCAGTGGCCTTATTCCTTCCACTGTGGCGGCTATGGCCGTGCCGCTTAATTCTTCATCATTTTTTGAAATCAGGACTTCGCTGGGGTTGGTTACTTCTCGTAAACCTTCAGAGCGCATTTCATAAATCCCTATTTCATGTGTAGAGCCAAAGCGGTTTTTGTTTGCCCGTAAAATTCGGTACACATGGTTTCTGTCTCCTTCAAACTGTAGCACGGTATCTACCATATGTTCAAGGATTTTTGGTCCGGCGATGTTGCCGTCTTTGGTGATGTGCCCGATGAGAAGCACCGGTGTTGCTGTTTCTTTGGCAAATTTGATGAGCTCTGCAGTGCATTCTTTTATTTGCGAAATGCTTCCGGCGCTGCTTTCAATATAGTCGCTGTGCAGTGTTTGTATGGAGTCGATGACTACAATTTCGGGTTGAAGTTCTTCAATTTGTCGAAATATATTTTGGGTTTTGGTTTCTGTGAGTATGTAGCAATTATCTGTTGTTGAGTGTATGCGTTCTGCCCGCATTTTGATTTGTTTCTGGCTTTCTTCACCGGAAACATACAGCAATTTATAAGGCATTTGCAAAGCGATTTGAAGCAAAAGTGTTGACTTCCCGATTCCGGGTTCGCCACCAAGTAAAATCAATGAACCGGGCACAATGCCTCCACCTAGAACACGGTTAAGCTCTGTGTTTTTGGTGTCCAGTCTTTGCTCAACAGAAGTATCAATTTCATTAATTTTTAGAGGTCTTGAAGTTTTTGATTTGGAACTTTCGGGAGATTTCCAGTTTACTTTTTCAGGTTTTTCAATGATTTCTTCTGTAATGGTATTCCACTCTTTGCAGGCGGTGCATTGACCTTGCCATTTGGCAAACTGAGTGCCGCAATTTTGGCAAAAAAAAGCTGTTTTTATTTTTGCCATCAATACCCGAAATCAAGTTTAATTTTATCTGCCCTGTCTAAAAGCAAATCAATGGTTATAAAACCCACTTCTTCCAGCTCATATGCTGCCTGATATGTGCGCATTGCTCTGCGGGGCTCTCCGGTCTCTTCATAAAATCGAGCTAGATAATAGGGGCCTAAAACGGTATTGGGATGCTCTCTTCTAGCCAGTTGAGCCACTTTCTCCAGAGAGGCCCAATCTTTTTTACGCTCTGCTGCAGTGGCAATAGCAAAGATGTCATTTTCCCTAACTGTGGTTTTAAACCCAAAGAGGTCTTCAATGGTTTTATATTTGTCCTGCAAATAATCAAAAACCGGGGTTTCAAGTTTTAATAATATTTCATCAAAGTCTTTTTTACTGATAGGTCTAAATATTGAAAAAATATCTTCCAATGCAGCAGGAATTGCTTTACCAACAAGTGAATAATGAGAAGCCCCTTCAAAATCATCAAAATAATAATGAATGTTCTCTCTCTTAATTGCGCTCATTCCTTGATTTAGTTTTAGAGTAACATCTCTAATAGGTTTTAAATCGTTTGATCCTGTTGCCAGATAATAGAATATTTTATGACGCATCGCAGCGACCCTTTCAGGAATTCTGTTCTCCTGAAGGGGGGCAAGATCTGGACTAAGAACTATGTATCCATTAAATAGTGGCGGGTCTTTAAAAAGGTAATAATTGATAAAATTTGCTGTGTATTCGTGACCAACAGCCAGTATAAATTTTGCGGTTCGGTATTTTCTGTCGATGTAAGGCATTAATTCCAAACCGATGAATTCAAAAAAGTTAGCTCCGGTATCTTCAGGAAAATAACTATCGCCATAAAAGCCATCATCATCTCTGGTTCTGTCTTGCATAATGCCAATGACAATTGCCTCTGGCATTTCTTCCCAGTATGAATAATAATCGACGTTACCGGCAACAGGTTCAAAAAGATAGTCGCCGTCTAGTACAAGTATAATTGGATATACTTTTTTAGTGTTTGTCTCATAATTTCGCGGAAGCTGGATTTTGAGTTTTCTGGCCTCACCCAATTTTGTTGAGTTGAACTCTTCATAAATCACCTGAGAGGATATGTTGGTAACCATTAGTAAACACAGGGCAAAAAGTAGGCTTTTACACATGATTGTTATTTTTTAAAATTAAGAATGGAAAGGTATAAATTATTTTGCTTTGTTTAAAACCGGAAGCAATAGAAATGACAAACCTCCAAGAATAATCACCATTACTGTTTGTGAAGTCCACACCAGCCAACCGAAAGCAGTGCCTGCAGTTTCCGGCACTCCAAAAAGAAGAAGGATTCCTGCAATAAAGAAAGGATAAGACCCAAAGCCGCCATTAGTAAATGCTATAGTGATACTCCCCACAACAAAAGCAGTGATGATGGCTGCAAAAGAAATTTGTGATGTTTCATCCAATGCAAAAATCATCAAATAGAACATAATTACATACATCGCCCAAATAAAGACAGTGTGACCAATAAAGGCCCACTTTTTTTCCATTTTAAAAATACTTAGGATTCCTTCTTTCAGTCCAAGTAAAAAAGTTTTGATTTTCATACTTAGTGTTGAGTTAGACTTTTTTAGGAAATAAAAAAATAAAAACACTATGGGAACAGCAACACCAATGAGAATGTAAATTTTAAATAAATCTATACTTTCTAAAAGATAATCTGTAATTAATTGATATTGAAGTAAAAGGGTAGTGGCTATAAACAGGAGTAAAATAATAAAATCTGCTACCCTTTCTGAAATGATGGTTCCAAATGCTTTGTCAAAAGGTACATTCTCATATTTATTAACTACCAATGCCCTTGAAATCTCACCACTTCTGGGGATGAACAAATTCATTAGATAAGTGATATAAACCGCCATAATGTTATTTGAAAACTTGGGTTTGTATCCCAATGGAGCCAGCATATAGTTCCAGCGGTAAGCCCTGGAGAGGTTACTTAAAATCCCAAAAAACACTGACAGTGCCACAAAGCCATAGTTGGCTTCCTTGAATTGGTTTTTAATTTCCAGGATTTGCTCCGGGGTGAATTTATTGTATGAGTACCAAATCAGGAAAATCCCCAGTAAAAGTGGCAGGGCGATTTTCAGGAAATTGATAAACTTCTTTTTCACTTTTTATTTGAGAAGATTGGTTTCTTCGTCAGGAAATATGAGTGCCGGTTTAAATGTTCTGGCTTTCTCAATGTCCATCATAGCATAGGTAATGAGTATGAGAACATCCCCCACGGCCACTTTTCTGGCAGCGGCTCCGTTTAGGGTAAGCTCACCACTGTTTCTTGGACCGGGGATGGCATAAGTTTCAATGCGTTCACCATTGTTATTGTTTACAATCTGGATTTTTTCGCCTTGAACAATATTTGCAGCATCCATTAGGTCTTCATCAATGGTGATACTGCCAATATAATTCAGGTCTGCTCCTGTAACTTTAACCCTGTGAATTTTAGATTTTACAACGTGTACAAACATTTTGCAAAGATAATTAATTTAGTGCGATATTATCAATCA
The DNA here is from genome assembly GCA_964469175.1 of uncultured Flavobacteriaceae bacterium. GTDB lineage: Bacteria > Bacteroidota > Bacteroidia > Flavobacteriales > Flavobacteriaceae > Planktosalinus. The sequence goes on along the minus strand of CAYXXY010000001.1, from coordinate 209,769 downwards.
GCCTCACCTCACCGGCAAAGACGGCAATAAACGCGCGATATTTTTTATTATTTTCCTTTTTAGCTATGGGTTTTAATGTTTCTTCATCAGAAATCTCAAAGTATTCCAACTTGAGAAATTTATTATTTTTAAATTCATTTTCAACCCATTGGGCAATTTCTTGGGCATTTTTTGTGCCAAAATCAATTTGAACCTTTTTAAGCACTTTAAATATGAAAGAGGCCTCATCAAATTGACTTTTAGTCAGTCTTTTGTTTCGCGAACTCATGGCAAGTCCATTGGGTTCTCTCAAAATGGGACAGCCCACAATATGTACAGGCAGTTTTTCAATTTCAATTAATTTCTTGACTATTTGCAGTTGCTGAAAGTCCTTTTCGCCAAAATAGGCTTTGGTTGGTTGTATAAGGTTAAAAAAGGATTTAAGTACGGTTCCCACTCCATCAAAATGTCCCGGACGGAACTTGCCTTCCATTTCATTTTCTATTCCTCCAAATTCAAAGTGACTGGAAATGAGTCCGTTTGGATAAATATCTTTAATTTCTGGCACATAAACCAAAAGGTTATCGGCAAAGGATGTTAATTTTTCTAAATCACTATCGATTGTGCGGGGGTAGGTATCAAAATCAAAACTACTATTAAACTGTGTGGGATTGACAAAAATAGTGAGTATAGCCAGTTCATTTTCGCTTAAAGCGAAATCAACTAAAGAGAGGTGGCCACGATGCAAGGCTCCCATTGTGGGTACAAATCCAAGGGTTGCATTTTGGGCTTTTTTGGGCTCTAAGGCTTTATTCAAAGCTTCAAAATTGTAATATACCTGCATACCTGACATTTAAATGGGGTGCAAACTTAAGATAATCCTGCCAATCTGCATAAATTTTCGTAATTTTGCGTGTTTTTTAAATCCTAACTTGAATAAACAATTTCTTATGAAAGATAAAAGAGTCTTGTATGTGTCTTCGGAAGTAATCCCCTATTTACCCGAGACCGAGATTTCTTCGATGTCGTTTGAGGCTCCCAGAGCAGTAAACATTAAAGATGGACAAATCAGAATTTTCATGCCGCGTTATGGCAATATTAATGAAAGAAGGCATCAATTGCATGAAGTAATCAGGCTTTCAGGAATGAATTTGGTAATAAATGATTTGGACATGCCTTTGATAATTAAAGTAGCTTCCATTCCCAAAGAGCGCATGCAGGTTTACTTTATTGAAAACGACGACTACTTTAAAAGAAAAGCCACTTATGCCGATGAAGATGGCAACTTTTATGAAGACAATGATGAAAGGGCTATCTTTTTTGCAAAAGGAGTCATTGAAACAGTTAAAAAGCTCAACTGGTCACCAGATATTATTCACGTTCATGGCTGGCTAGCGTCCTTTCTACCTTTGTATCTTAAAAAATACTACGGCTCAGAGCCGCTTTTTGAAAATAGTAAAATAGTTACGTCTATTTACAATCAAGGCTTTGATGGAACGTTAGATAAAGAAGTTATAAACAAAATTGCGTTTGACGGAATTGAACAAAGTGACATAAGTGAGCTTGAAAACCCAACATATGACAATTTGATGAAAGTAGCAATCAATTTTTCAGATGCAATTATTGAAGGCTCAGAGACAATTCCCGTTGAGCTGAAGTCTTATCTTAAAAGTTTAGATAAGCCGGTGTTAAAGTTTCATAATATGGAAGAATTTCAGGAAGCTTATATCGATTTTTACACCAAAAAAGTTTTAGTATAATACCTACAATTATTTTATCTCAAAATTAAAAATGAATTTAAATAAAGCATTTCTCACTTTTATAGGTTTTGCCCTTATAGTATTATCATTTAGTGCCTGTCAAGAAGATTTCAATTCTGTGGGCAGTGATATAATCAACGACCCAAACTTTGAATTTGACCTCTATAATGAAGCCACTGTCGTTGCTTACAGCAGAAGGGCTCATCCTGTTCAAACAAACAATTTGCCGGTTTATCAACTTGGTGTGTACAACGACCCTGTTTTTGGAAGAACAGAAGCCAGTATTCTTGCTCAGGTAACTATGCAACAGACCAATCCCTCTTTTGGAGAAAATCCTGAAATTGAGCGTGTTATTTTATCAATCCCTTATTTTAGCACTTCAACCGGAACAGGCGAAGATACTACATACACCCTGGACTCTATATATGGCAATTCACCCATTAAACTTTCCATATATGAATCAAAATTCTTTTTGAGAGACCTTGACCCAAATTCTGGTTTTAGTGAGCCCCAAAAATATTATTCCAATCAAGGGCCTTTATTTCAAAATTTTTTGGGGGAATTATTGTATGAAATTGAAGAATTTAGGCCATCTCCAGAGGCAGTGGATCCGGACGAAGATGATGATGAAAAACTTTCACCACGACTTAGGGTTGAACTAGGTGCAGATGCCATAGATTTTTTCAAACAGAAAATATTAGACCAGGAAGGGAGTGATGTTTTACTCAACAACACCAATTTTAAAAATCACTTTAGGGGAATCTACTTTATTGCTGAAGCTTTAGGAGAAGGAAATCAGGGCAACACCATTTTGCTCGATATGGCCAGACCAACAATTGAGATTATTTACTCCCGAGATGACCCAAATCCGGGTGGTGGAAACCGCTCTACACGTGATGAAGGTGAGCGCATCGAGTCTTCATTTTTTTTGAACTTTGATGGAATCAGAGTAAATACTTTTAAAAACAATATGCCTCCGGAACTTGAGGAACATTTAAACAACCCCAGTTCAGCAGGTGCTGAGAATCTCTATGTCAAGGGTGGAGCCGGTACAGTTACTGTTATTGAGTTGTTTGGAAATGACATGGACGGAAACAATGTAGCAGATGAACTTGACAATTTAAGAAGTAAAAGGTGGCTGATTAACGAAGCCAATCTTACAATACAAGTAAACAAAAATTTAGTAAATGGAGGCCCTTCAGAACCGGAAAGACTCTTTCTCTATGACTTGAATAACAACAGGGTATTAATTGACTACCAGCTGGACAACTATACCCCTGCCGGAATTCCCATTGATTTCAAAACCAACCATTTGGGAAGGCTACAAAGAGATGCAAGTGGAAATGGAGAAACTTATCGCTTTAGAATTACCAGCCATATAAGTAATTTAATTAATAAAGATTCGACAAACGTTAGGCTTGGACTCGTGGTATCTCCAAACATTACCGTGCTAACCAATCAAGATTTGCAAAATGTCACTTCTCCAGGAATTAAAAAAATTCCAACATCCAACATTATCTCGCCGGAAGGAACAGTAATCTATGGTTCAAATCATCCAGATCCTGATAAAAGAATAAAACTGAATATCTATTACACAGAAATCAATAATTAATATCTTATGTGTGGAATTGTAGGATACATTGGTGAAAGAGATGCATATCCAATCATCTTAAAAGGATTGCAGCGACTAGAGTATAGAGGCTATGACAGTGCCGGTATTGCTATATTTGACGGCAACCATATACAGCTAAGCAAAACTAAAGGTAAAGTAGCCGATCTGGACAACAAAGCCAAAAAAGAATTAACTTCAAAAGGTAATCTTGGAATAGGTCATACCCGCTGGGCTACACACGGTATTCCCAATGATATAAACTCACACCCACATTATTCAAATTCCGGAGATCTTGTAATCATTCACAATGGAATTATTGAAAATTATGACACCATCAAAAAGGAACTTATCAAACGGGGTTACACCTTTACATCAGAAACCGATACAGAGGTCTTGGTCAACCTTATTGAAGATGTCATTATTAAGGAAAATGTAAAGCTAGGGAAGGCAGTTCAAATTGCTTTAAACCAAGTGGTTGGAGCATATGCAATAGTTGTTTTTGACAAAAACAAACCCAATGAACTTGTAGCTGCAAAATTAGGAAGTCCCCTAGCTATTGGAGTTGGTGAAAATGAATTTTTTATTGCCAGTGATGCCTCCCCATTTATTGAATTTACAAACAATGCCATTTATCTTGAAGATGAAGAAATGGCCGTCATTAGACGTCATAAAGGAGTGAAAATCAGAAAAATCAAAGACGATACTTTGGTTGAGCCATATATTCATGAGCTTCAATTAAATCTGGAGCAAATTGAAAAGGGTGGGTATGATCACTTTATGTTAAAGGAAATTTATGAACAACCCAATGTAATTAAGGATACCTATCGCGGAAGACTATTGGCAGACCATGGAATTATCAAACTTGGTGGGCTTGAAGATCACATCCAGAAATTTGTAAACGCTAATCGCATCATCATTATAGGTTGTGGCACTTCTTGGCATGCAGGTCTTGTTGCTGAATATATTTTTGAGGATCTGGCTAGAATTCCGGTTGAAGTAGAATATGCCTCAGAATTCAGGTACAGAAACCCGGTTATCACCGAAAAAGATGTTGTAATTGCCATTTCTCAAAGTGGTGAGACTGCAGACACTCTTGCAGCTATCAAACTTGCCAAATCAAAAGGAGCCTTTGTCTATGGCATTTGCAATGTAGTGGGTTCTACAATTTCAAGAGAAACTAATAGCGGAACATACACACACGCAGGTCCTGAAATTGGAGTTGCTTCAACTAAAGCTTTTACAACACAAATTACTGTTCTTACTATGATTGCACTTAAACTTGCAAGCATTAAGGGAACCATTTCATACAGAGATTATAATATATTTTTAAGGGAGTTAGAACTTATTCCAGAAAAAGTCAAAACTGCTTTAGAGGCCAATGAACATATTTTGAGTATTGCCAAAGTATTTAAAAACGCCCGAAACTTCTTATATCTCGGAAGAGGATATAATTTTCCTGTTGCTCTTGAAGGTGCTTTAAAACTAAAGGAGATATCATACATCCACGCTGAAGGCTACCCAGCCGCTGAAATGAAGCACGGGCCAATTGCACTTATCGATGAAGAAATGCCCGTTGTTGTAATTGCGGTTAATAGTAACCACTATGACAAAGTAGTGAGCAACATTCAGGAAATTAAATCACGAAAAGGAGTAATCATCGCTGTTGTAACAGAGGGTGATACAACTGTAAGAGAAATGGCAGATTATATTATTGAAGTTCCAAAAACCCCAGAATCTTTAAGCCCTTTAGTCACAACAATACCACTACAGTTGCTTTCTTATCATATTGCCGTATTACTCAATCGCAACGTTGACCAACCCCGTAATTTAGCCAAATCGGTGACTGTAGAATAAATTCTAAATTGAAAAATATTTTTTGTCATATCTGATGAAAATTAGCTATATTGTTATCGCTAATTAATAATCAATATGATATGAAAACATCTTTACCTTTTTTACTTCTATTATTTTGTTTTACCGTTCATTCCCAAACAACAATTACAGGAAGTGTGGTTGACAATAATGGATTGCCAGTTCTAGGCGCCAACATTATCGCAACCGGCACTGCTCAGGGAACTGTAAGCGATTTTGACGGTAACTTCACACTTACAGTCACTCAATCCCCGCCTTTTTCAATTGAAATTAGCAGTATTGGATTTGAGTCGCGCACATTTCAGGTGACTACAAACAATCAGGTAATCAATGCCGTGCTTGTTGAAGGAACCTCACTTGATGAAATTGTTGTTTCAGCTTCAAGAACACCCGAAAGAATCTTTGAATCACCGGTTACGGTCGAAAGATTTGGGTTAAAAGAAATTAGGAATACTGCAGCTGCATCGTTCTATGGCGGCCTTGAAAACCTTAAAGGAGTTGACATCAACGTCAACAGTTTAACATTTCAATCCATTAACACAAGAGGTTTTGCAACTTTCGCAAACACACGTTTTGTTCAGTTGGTTGATGGTATGGACAACTCAGCTCCTGCATTAAACTTTGTTTTGGGTAATCTTTTAGGCATGACTGAACTTGATGTTCACAGTGTTGAATTACTACCCGGTGCTTCCTCTGCACTTTATGGAGCAAACGCTTTCAACGGTATTTTGTTTATGACCAGTAAAAACCCATTTGATTTTGAAGGGATAAGTGCATATTACAAACAAGGGATAACTTCTCAGGAAGCCGCCGGTGACAATAGCTTTTTTGATTTTGGAGTAAGAGTAGCCAAGAAGTTTTCTGACAAATTTGCTGCAAAAGCCAATTTCTCTTACCTAAAGGGAACAGACTGGCATGCCGTAAGCGAAGTAGATGTATTGAATCCCGGCAGAGATCGTTCCCACCCCAATTATGACGGTTTGAACATCTATGGTGATGAAGTTAGCACAAACATAAGAGGTGTAGGTCAGGCATTGGCCAATATGGGCATCATTCCCGCAGGTGCCGTAAACCTGTTGCCAAGTGAGAATGTTAGCCGTACAGGTTATCATGAAAGAGACCTTACAGATTATAATGCTGAAAGTGTAAAGTTTGATGCTGCTCTTCATTACAGACCTTGGGGAAATGATTTTGAGATTATCTATTTAGGTAAAATTGGTGTTGGTTCGACCATTTATCAGGGAGCTAACAGATATGCCATCAAAGATTTCTTCCTTCAGCAACACAAACTTGAAGTTAAAAATGATAACTTCTTTGTAAGAGGCTATATAACTGATGAAAGCGCAGGAAATTCTTATGATACCAGATTTACAGCCATCAACATCAACAGAATGTGGAAACCCGACTCACAGTGGTTTGGTGAATATGCAGGTGCATTTATACAAGGAACCTTAATGGGAATGAGCCCGGAGCAAGCTCACGCCTTGGGAAGACAAACTGCAGACACAGGTCGCTTTGAGCCGGGTTCTGATGCTTTCAACAGTGCTTTCAACACTGTAACCAACGACCCTGACTTAGCCACAGGTTCACAGTTTAAAGATGCTTCTCAATTGCGTCACGTTGATGCCAATTACAATTTTGCACATTTAACTTCAGACATTGCAGAAATTCAAGTGGGTGGTTCATTCAGGGAGTATAAATTAAACTCTTTTGGAACTATTTTTACAGACTTTGACGGTCCCATCACTTATAATGAATATGGTGCATATCTACAAGTTCAGAGAAAATTGGTTGACGACAGGTTGAGATTAACAGGATCTGTGCGTTATGACGAGTCTGAATTATTTGATGGCAACTTCTCTCCACGTTTTTCTATTGGATATACTGCAGGTGAAAGAAGAAACCACAACATCAGGGCATCTGTTCAAACAGGTTTCAGGAACCCTACTACTCAAGATTTATTTATTGGTCTTGATGCTGGTAGAGCCATACTTGTAGGTTCAGCTGAAGCCAACCTAGACCGCTATGTAAGAACCTTTACAATCAGTGGAGCTGGTGCAGCTGCAACCGGAAGCCCTACAGCTACCATTTCAGGTAGGGATGCTTATGAAAATTCATTTTCGTTAAACTCAGTAAATGCAGGCGCACCTGAAGCTGCTAATGTAGATTTAGTTAAGCCGGAGCAAGTCACTGCTTTTGAGGTGGGTTACAGAGCTCGTTTAGGCCGAATAATTGTTGATTTGAGTGGTTACTTCAACCAGTATCAGGATTTCATTTCAAATGAAACCGTAATTGTTCCATTGTATGGAGAAGTTGGAGACAATTCACTTTCATTACTTGCTCTTCAGCAAGGTGACTTTAGGGCATTCCAAACTTACACCAACTCTGATGCCGATGTTAAATCCTATGGAGCTACAATCGGTTTAGGTTCAAGGGTTTTTGGGAACTTTGACCTTGACGTAAACTACACCTTTGCCGAAGAAGATTTTGATCAAGCTTCAGCCCCTGATTTCAGTACCAGTTTCAACACACCCAAGCATAGGGTAAAAGCAAGCTTTGGGAATACCGAAGTGGTTAAAAACCTAGGCTTTAATGTGAGTTACAGATGGAGTGATTCTTTTGAATGGCAAGCCTCTTTTGCTGATGGCTTTGTACCTTCATTTGCTGTTGTCGATGCCCAAATCAACTATTCTATTCCGGTTATCAAGGCAAACTTAAAAGTGGGTGCTGCTAACATTGGAAACAATGAATACTTTACTGCTTTTGGAACCGGTCTCATAGGAACTCAGTACTATGTTTCACTGTCTATTAATAACTTATAATAATTTAAAATTTACAGATATGAATATCAATAAATATAAATGGTTAATGCTTTGTCTCGGTGCTGTGATTATATCTTGTACCGGTGACGAAAAAGATCCTTCTGCTGAAGAGGAACCGATTGTAGTGGTATCCGGTGAAGCCGACTTCTCAAAATTTGTTTCAATTGGAAACTCATTGACTGCAGGATATACTGATGGCGCTTTGTTTATTGCAAGCCAGCAAAATTCTTTTCCAAATATACTTGCAGGTCAATTTGCCCTTGCAGGTGGAGGTGAATTCAATCAACCTTTGATGAATGATAATCTTGGAGGGATGCTCCTTGCCGGAAATGTGATTGTGCAAAACAGGCTTTATTTTAACGGTTCTGCCCCTGTACGTGTTGAGGGTATGCCCACAACAGAAATTACTGCTACTTTAAGTGGCCCTTTCAATAATTTTGGTGTACCTGGTGCTAAAAGTTTTCATTTTATAGCTCCTGGTTACGGTAACGTAGCAGGAGTACCCATTGGGCAGGCAAACCCATATTATGTGAGATTTGCAAGTAGTACCAACGCTACTGTTTTAGGTGATGCAGCAGCTCAGCAAGCGACATTTTTTTCACTTTGGGCAGGAAATAACGACGTGCTGGCCTATGCTACTAGTGGTGGAGCCGGTGTAAACCAAGCGGGAAATTTTGACCCAACCACTTATGGTGGAAACGACATCACTGACCCCAACGTTTTTGCACAAGTTCTAAACGGAATGGTTGATGCCCTAACAGCCAATGGAGCAAAAGGGGTTATAGCCAACATTCCAAATGTGATGACTATACCTTATTTTAATACGGTTCCCTACAACCCTGTTCCACTTGATGCCGCAACTGCCGGCATGTTGAATCAGGCTTATGCCCCTTACAATGGAGGTTTGGCACAAGCAGAAGCCGTCGGTTTAATTAGTAGCGCAGAACGACAGGCCAGAACTATAAACTTTGCTGCCGGTCAAAATGCAGTTGTACTTGAAGATGAATACTTAACAGATTTGACTGCTTTAGGTCTGCCTTCCATAAGGCAAAGTACATCGGCTGATAAAATCGTACTTCCGGCTTCAGGTGTAATTGGAACTCTGGTAAACAACAACCCGCAAATGATCAACGGACTTACTGTACCGTTGGCCGATCAATGGGTGCTTGTTCCTCAAGAACAGCAGGAGGTTATCACAGCTACAGCCAATTTTAATACTATAATTGAAAGTGTGGCCAATCAAAGAGGGCTTGCTTTTGTTGATGCTTTTGAAATTCTCAATGAGGTAGCCAGTACAGGGGTGCAATTTGATGAATTCACTCTTAACGCCAGTCTTGTTTTTGGAGGTGCTTTCTCACTTGATGGAGTTCATCCCACTGCAAGAGGTTATGCTTTTATGGCCAACAAATTTATGGAAGCAATCAACAATCAATATGGTTCTAATCTTCCTTCTGTTAGAGCAAGAAACTATATTACACTTTACCCGGCTTCAATGTAAGCTTTGTCATTCACAAAAATTAAATCCCGCTTTTTGCGGGATTTTTTTTATTCCAAAACAAAGGTTTCATTTAGTGTCCAGTTGGCTCTTATATCCAGAAGTTTTGGAAAGTAAACAACTTCTTCCGGTTGCCTGCGTTTTAAGAAATTGCCGGTATCCCATTTGCCGTTTTCATTTTCGTCATAAATAATCCTCACATAATAATTGCCGGGAGTGATGTTTTCAAAATAAAATAAGGTTTCATTATTTTGAGCATAGATTTCTTTTCTCACATCTTCCCTTTCAGTAACTAGTTGGACAATGATAGGATAAGATTTAGGGTTAACTATTGAAAATGTTAAAAACCCGTAATCTGCAATAGTTCTGGTGCTATTTCTAAAAACAATGGTATCATTCACCACACCAAAAAAATCAGTAACTGCTTTGGGTAAAAAGGTTATTGTATATGCCTGACGTTCCTCTTTCACAAAATCGAGCGCAATAATGTTGTGCAATGAATCGACTTGTAAATCAAAGTTTACAGCAGTTGAATCTTTATCAATAATTTCTATGTTTTCCTTCAATACGGTTTTAATAGGTGTATTTGCGCCAATTTCAACTAATTCATCAAACGCTATTGCCCCTGTTTTTAATGCCGAAAGACTTAAACTGTCAACCGGCGCTCTTGAAAGCCTGACTTTTACAGTGTCAACCACATTTAAGTTAGTAACCTTAAAAAGCAATGAATCCCTCTCAAATTTTTGATTAAACCAGTATTGCAGTGTATCTTTTTTTGGCTCTCTAATCAGGGTGTGTCTAAAATCTTCAGATGTTTCAGACAACAACTCTATCTTAATAGAGTCTCCCATTCCCTCATATCCAAATTGTATTTTTTGACTGTTAAGCGAAGCCGCTCTCACAAATTGGTATTCCGGAATTTCCTTGAATAAGGTAAGGTGAAATGTATCGTCAGTTGGCACGTTTACAAATCCTTCAACAAAACCAATTTTATCCACCTTAGGTTCAAAAGTGTAATTGTTGTTGTTGTCTTTTAATGCAATGAGGAGATATTTTCCTTCCTTAATATTTTCGATTGAAAAAAATCCGGGATTCCTTTGGGTATTGGCTACATAATAGGGTTTCTTTTTGAATATAATGGAGTCTGTATAATTTTCATCGACTTCATAGAGCATCACTGTGACATTATCTTCGGGCTTTAATTTTTTTGCATCACTAATACTCCCAAGCACTTTTAAACTATCAATATAACTTCCGGTGGAGAATACATATTTAAAAAACTCAAACGGGTTTTCTTCGTTGTTGTCAACAATGCTATTCCCAAAATTGATGCTGTAAGTGGTATTGTCCCGAAGGGAGTCATTGAAAACTATCCTGATAAACCGAGCTGTTGAAAATGGTTCAATAGTAGGAGGATTGTCAAGTGGTGGTGAAATAATGAGTTGTTGCTGAAGGTTTTTCAGTTTGATGTACTCATCAAAATGAATCCGGATTTCATTTCCTTTAAACTGGGTAGAATAGTTTTCAGGAATTGACCTTACAATCACCGGTGGAATGGTGTCTCTTGGGCCTCCTTCAGGATTTCCGCGTTTTGCACAATCAATAAACGATAGTGAAAACAAAACCAAAAAAATGATGTATAAATAATTGCCCTTCATCCTGCAAAGATGCAAAAAATATCACTTTGTTATTGCAATAGCAGCAAAACTCAGTTTTACACCTTCGGTTCGCAGTAGTTTTGACCCACATGACTCCAATGTTGCACCTGAAGTAATAATATCATCAACCACCAACAAATGTTTTCCTTTAATTTTTTGCTCATTTTGTGTTGTGAAAACTTCTTGTTGACTGAATATTCGGGCAACACGCTCTTTAAACACCTGAGATGTTGTGGGTGTTATTTTAACTAAAACGTCATCAATATATTCTACATTCAGGGCTTTTGCGATTTCCGTTCCAAAGCCTTCAACTTGATTATACCCTCTTTGCCTTAGTTTCTTTTTATGAAGTGGAACAGGAATAACGGCATCTATTTCCTGATAGTTTTTGATATCTTTTAATTCGCTGCCAAGCCATTTTCCAAATTCATTGCCTATATTTACCGCACCTTTGTATTTCAAAGCATGTACAAATTTTTGCACAAGACCGTTCTTTTGAAAGTATAGTAGGGCAGTAGCATTTAGAACCGGAACCCTACCATAGAATATTTTTTGCAATTCATCACTGCCATTTTGATGAAATGCAGTCAATGGCAATTGATGCCTGCAAAAAGTGCAAATTTCAACTTCGTTGGCAAGCAATTCATTGTCACAGCCCCGACAAAGCTTTGGAAAGAAAAGGTTTAACATAAATTTGATGCGATTTATAATTTTTTAAACACTCTCATAGATTTTGTTAGCCTACTTTAGCTTAGTTTTAACAAGATACAAATTAAACACCAACCATAAATGGAAAAAGAGAAGAACAACGACCTGAAATTAAAATGGCTAATTGGAATTCTAGCGTTATTGTTTGTAGCACTGACCGTTTTTACTGTTAAACTTTATCAGGATTCGCAGCAAACCACAACCAACCTTGAAATCCAGAAAATGGATATCGAGCAGGAACTTGAAGAATTGTTGGTAAACTACAACATTGCCCTAGAAGAAAATGAAATTAAAGACCGTGATTTGTTGGCCGCCCGTGACAGGATAGAACGTCTTTTGGATTCTGTGAAAGATTCTCAGGCAAACGTTGACCTCATTAGAAGGTATCGTGCAGAAATCAACCGGCTGAGATCAGAAAAGGAAGTGCTTTTCAGAAGGGCAGACAGTTTGCAAATTGTTTCTGAAATGTTTAGAACCCAAAGAGACAGTACTATAGTGGCTTTAGACGAAACAGTCAAAAAGGTTGACTCAATTTCTTTACAAAATGAAGCTCTGGCTCAGGTGGTCGCAAAAGGTGCGGTTTTAAAACTTTCCAGACTAAAAGGCGAAGGAGTTTTGGTTAGAAATAACGGAAGGATTGTCGAAACAGATCGTACACGCAGGGCAGACAAAATAAGAACCTGCTTTACCATAAACGCCAATGAAATAGCAGAAAAAGGTGACCGAATTCTTTTTATCCAGATAATCAATCCAAGAAACAATGTGATTGGCGAAAAATCAACAGTGTCGTTTGAAGACAAAATACTTACTTACAGTGCTACATCAAATATATTTTATGACAATGAAGAACTGGATGTTTGTGTGCTTGTGAATGCTGCAGAAGCCGACCTCGTTCCCGGAACTTATTACATCCATGTATTTGACGGACCCCGAATGGTTTCCAGTTCAACACTCGATTTAAGATAGGTATTTAAATTTACCTAAAAATAAAAACCACTTCGGCTTGTTTCGCAGTGGTTTTTTTTATTTTTGCGGAATGATAAACAGAGAGGAACAATTCAAAAAAGTAGTTTCACACGCCAAGGAATACGGATTCATTTTTGGCTCCAGTGAAATTTATGACGGGCTCAATGCCGTTTATGATTATGCCCAGAATGGTGTACTACTTAAAAACAACATACGCGAATACTGGTGGAAAAGCATGGTGCAAATGCACCAAAACATTGTGGGGCTTGATGCCGCCATCCTCATGCACCCCACCACCTGGAAAGCCTCGGGCCACGTAGACGCCTTCAATGACCCGTTGATTGACAATAAGGACTCTAAAAAACGCTACCGCGCCGATGTGCTGATTGAAGACTATGCCGAAAAAATCAACCAAAAAGCCGAAAAGGAAATTGAAAAAGCCCGCAAACGTTTTGGCGAAAGCTTTGATGAAGCCCAGTTTGTCACTACAAACGAGCGCGTTGTTGGCTACAGAACTCGTCAAAAAGAAATCATTGAGCGCATGTCAAGGTCATTGGAAAATGAAGACCTGGCAGACGTAAAAGCACTTATTGAAGAACTTGAAATTGCAGACCCCGATACCGGCTCAAGAAACTGGACAGAAGTCAAGCAATTCAACCTGATGTTTGGCACCAAGCTGGGTGCCTCTGCTGACAAAGCCACAGATTTATATTTACGCCCAGAAACCGCACAGGGAATATTTGTCAACTTCCTCAATGTGCAAAAAACCGGAAGAATGAAAGTGCCTTTTGGAATCGCTCAAACCGGAAAAGCCTTCAGGAACGAAATTGTAGCCCGTCAGTTTATCTTCAGGATGCGCGAATTTGAACAAATGGAAATGCAATATTTTGTGCGTCCCGGCGACGAAATGAAATGGTATGAATACTGGAAGGATGTGCGTTATAAATGGCACCTTTCTCTGGGCATGGGAGAGGAAAACTACCGCTTCCACGACCACGAAAAATTGGCTCATTATGCCAATGCCGCCACCGATATCGAATTTGATTTTCCTTTTGGATTCAAGGAACTGGAAGGCATCCACTCCCGTACTGATTTTGATTTAAAAGCACACGAAGAATTTTCAGGAAAAAAGCTTCAATTTTTTGATCCTGAATTGAACAAAAGTTATGTGCCTTATGTTATTGAAACTTCCATAGGTCTGGACAGAATGTTCTTGGCAGTTTTCAGCAAAGCATTGGAAGAAGAAACCCTTGAAGACGGCAGCACACGAGTGGTTTTAAAAATTCCGGCTGTAATTGCACCAACAAAAGCCGCTGTATTGCCTTTGGTTAAAAAAGACGGTTTACCCGAAATCGCCCAAAAAATCATTGACGATTTGCAATGGGATTTCCAGGTGGCCTACGATGAAAAAGATGCCATTGGTAAAAGATACCGCCGTCAGGATGCTATTGGCACCCCTTTTTGCATTACTGTTGACCACGATACCGTTTCAAACAATACAGTAACCATTAGACACCGAGACTCTATGAAGCAAGAGCGTGTTGCTGTTGACCAACTTTCTGAAATCATCAAAAAAGAAGTTGCTATCAGGAACTGGCTGAAATAATTCTTTTCAGAATAAATCATAAAATAAAGTCAGGTTTTACAAAAAGCCTGACTTTTTAGTTGGCTGACTGTCAATTTTATTGCCATTTTTTTTAAACAAATAATCTTTTCGGTTCAAAAAAAATTAAAAAACATTTATCTGGTTATTTTTTAATGTCTTAGGGTTGTTTTCTTGGTTTTAAAATCCTTATATTTGCGGTCTTGTAAAAAAAATTAATTTTTAATCCCTTAAATATTTAGTAATGACAAAAGCAGATATCGTAGCTAAGATTTCAGAAAAGCTAGGAATGGAAAAAGGAGATGTTCAGGCAACAGTTGAAAGTTTCATGGAAGAAGTAAAAAATTCTTTAGAAGGTGGAGACAATGTTTACCTAAGAGGTTTCGGAAGTTTTATTATCAAAACCAGAGCTGAAAAAACAGGTAGAAACATTTCAAAAAACACAACTATTAAAATACCTGCACACAACATTCCTGCATTCAAACCTGCAAAAGTATTTGTTGAAGGCGTAAAGGAAAACGTTGTAGTTAAATAGTAACTTAAAAAATTGACACTATGCCAAGTGGTAAAAAAAGAAAAAGACACAAGGTAGCTACCCATAAGCGCAAGAAAAGAAGCCGCGCTAATCGCCATAAAAAGAAAAAGTAGTTTTCTAACTACTTTTTTCTTTTAAAAAACACAATGTTCTTTGAAATGAAATTGAATTTATTTTCGGGGTTTTTGGGTAAAGCTTCCGTATAAAAAATATCAATTTCGCCGGGTATTAACCTGCTTTAGCAAGCAGGTGCCTGTGAAAATTATTGTTTAATCCATCTGTCCTGAAAGTGCCCATTTCAAGTGCACAAAAAAACAGGGCGGATATAAATTACGAAGAGTGAACTACGAATTATTTATTAGGTCCGGTTCCTCAGAAGTTGATTTTGCCCTTCTTAAAGATGGAAAACTAGTAGAATTACACAAAGAAGATGACGATAGTGAATTTGCTGTTGGTGATATTTTTATTGCCAAAACCAGAAAAACTGTCCCAGGGTTGAATGCCGCCTTTGTTAACGTAGGATACGAAAAAGACGGATTCCTGCATTATCAGGATTTAGGCCCTCAACTCCCTTCACTGTTGAAATTCACAAAACTTGTAAGCACAGGTAAACTTAAAGATTACTCTTTAAAGAATTTCCCATTTGAGAAAGATATTGACAAAAATGGCAAGATAAACGATGCCATCAAGTCAAATCAATCCATCTTGGTTCAAGTAGTTAAAGAACCTATCTCCACCAAAGGCCCCAGAATAAGTTCTGAGTTGTCGCTGGCTGGGAGATACATCGTCTTGGTGCCTTTTTCAGACCGCATTTCTATTTCACAAAAAATAGAATCCAAAGAAGAAAAAGAACGCTTGAAACGACTGGTTCAAAGCATCAGGCCAAAAGGCTTTGGTGTAATTATTAGAACCGTAGCAGAGGGTAAAAAAGTAGCTGAACTGGACAAAGATTTACAAAACTTGCTGGACCGTTGGACAGCAATGTGTAAAAAGCTATCCCGGGGAACCACCGGGACGCATCATCCATCAAAAATAATGAGTGAAATGAACCGTGGTCTTTCCCTAATCAGGGATTTGCTCAACGACACTTTCACTGCTATTCACATTGATGATGAAGCGCTTTACATTAAAATTAAAGATTATGTGCATGAAATTGCACCGCAAAAGGAATCTATCGTTAAGTTGTATGACTCCAAAGTGCCTATTTTTGAAAAATTTGGTATCGAAAGACAAATCAAAACCTCTTTCGGCCGAACAGTTTCAGGAAGCAAAGGTGCTTATCTGGTAATTGAACACACAGAAGCCCTTCACGTGGTTGATGTGAACAGCGGCAATCGCTCAAACAAATCAGACAGCCAGGAAGCCACCGCACTTGAAGTCAATTTAATCGCAGCAACTGAACTGGCACGCCAGCTTCGCCTGCGCGATATGGGGGGGATTATTGTCGTCGATTTTATAGATATGTCAAACCCCAACCACAGAAAACAACTTTACAATCACTTGCGTGATGAAATGAAAGATGACCGGGCAAAACACAAAATTTTGCCACCCAGTAAATTTGGATTAATCCAGATTACACGACAACGTGTTAGACCCGAAAGAAACATTAAAACCCGTGAGGAAGATCCAAACGGTGAAAACGGAGAAATTGATGCTCCCATTTTAATAATTGACAGGATTAACAGCGATTTAAAAAGATTATTAAACAAAGGCTATAAAAAAATGACGCTTAATGCGCATCCATTTATAGCAGCCTTTTTAACCAAAGGCATTCCATCTATTCGTTCTAAATGGTTTTTAGAACACCAAAAATGGGTGAAAATTCAACCAAGAGATGCTTACACTTATCTCGAATACCACTTTATTGATAAGGATGGTAAAGAGATAAAATAACAAAAGCGCACAAGAACTGAAATTCAGATCTGTGCGCTTTTTTGTTTTAAATACTTTAATAATTACCCCTTCAAACTCGCACTCAAATATTCCCGGTTCATACGGGCGATATTTTCAAGCGAAATGCCTTTGGGACACTCAATCTCACAAGCACCGGTGTTGGTACAATTTCCAAAACCTTCTTCGTCCATTTGGCGCACCATGTTCAAAACACGGTCAGTCGCTTCTACCCTTCCTTGTGGCAATAATGCAAATTGAGATACTTTAGCCGAAACAAATAACATCGCCGAAGCATTTTTACACGCCGCCACGCATGCCCCGCAACCAATACAAGTAGCCGCATCAAAAGCAGTGTCGGCATCGTGTTTGTTTATGGGAATGGCGTTAGCATCAATCGTATTTCCGGACGTATTTACCGAAATAAAACCTCCTGCATGCTGTATGCGGTCAAACGAGCTCCTGTCAACCACCAAATCTTTAATCACCGGGAAGGCAGTGGCGCGAAACGGCTCAATAAAAATAGTGTCACCGTCTTTAAAAGTGCGCATATGCAACTGGCAGGTGGTAATCAATCGGTCGGGACCATGCGGCTCACCGTTGATTTGCAATGAGCAGGAACCACAAATACCCTCACGGCAATCGTGGTCAAAGGCAACTGGCTCTTCACCCTTGTCATTCAATTGCTCATTGAGCATATCAAGCATATCCAAAAAGGACATATCAGGTGAAACATCATTGATTTTATAATCAACTATTTTTCCTCTTGTGTCAGCATCATTTTGACGCCAAATTTTAAGGGTTAAATTCATAATTTTAGACATTAGTGGTGAGTGGTGAGCCGTTAGTCAAGTGTCTAACATCTCACGTCTCAAATCTTATTTATAACTTCTAGTAACCAATTTCACATTTTCAAATTTCAACTCTTCCTTGTGCAACACGGCATCACTGGGTTTTCCTTTGTACTCCCAGGCAGCTACGTATGCGAAATTTTCATCATCACGCAAGGCCTCTCCATCTTCTGTTTGGTATTCTTCGCGGAAGTGGCCACCACAAGATTCATTTCTGTGTAATGCATCTTTCGCGAAAAGCTCTCCAAGTTCCAGAAAGTCAGCTACACGTAATGCTTTTTCCAGCTCCTGATTAAATCCGTTTGCTGTTCCCGGAACTCTTACATCTCTGTAAAATTCATCACGCAATGCAGCAATTTCTTCAATGGCTTCATTCAATCCTTTTGCATTTCGGGCCATACCTACTTTGTCCCACATTATTTTTCCGAGACGTTTGTGGAAATGGTCAACAGTTTTAGAACCTTTACTGTTCATCAAGTGTTCTATCTGAGTACGCACATTGTTTTCAGCTTCTTCAAACTCGGGCAAGTCGGTTGGGATTTTCCCGGTGCGTATGTCTTTTGAAAGGTAATCCCCAATGGTATAGGGCAATACAAAATAGCCATCAGCTAAGCCTTGCATCAAAGCAGAAGCTCCCAAACGGTTGGCACCGTGGTCTGAGAAATTGGCTTCCCCAATGGCATAACAGCCTTCTATAGTGGTCATCAAATTGTAATCCACCCAAATGCCTCCCATGGTGTAATGCACGGCAGGATAAATCATCATAGGGGTTTCATACGGATTTTGGTCCACGATTTTTTCATACATCTGGAAGAGATTTCCATATTTATTGGCCACCACTTCAGTTCCTAATTTCTTTACCAGTTGAGGGTCATTTTCATCGAGGTGTTTCACCCTGGCCTGTTCTTTTCCGTAGCGTTCTATCGCTGCTGCGAAATCAAGATAAACAGCCTCTCCGGTCTTGTTCACACCAAATCCGGCATCACAACGCTCTTTGGCAGCTCTGGATGCCACATCACGCGGCACCAGATTTCCGAAAGAGGGGTACCTTCTTTCCAAATAGTAATCCCTATCCTCTTCGGCTAAGTCGGTGGGTTTTAATTTTCCTTCACGGATGGCTTGTGCATCTTCCAGTTTTTTAGGCACCCAAATTCTTCCATCGTTTCGAAGTGATTCAGACATCAAAGTCAATTTTGACTGGTGTTCCCCGGAAACGGGAATACAAGTGGGATGAATTTGTGTGTAACACGGATTGGCAAAATAGGCTCCTTTCTTATGGATTTTCCAGGCGGCAGTCACATTGCTTCCCATGGCATTGGTGGAAAGGAAAAACACGTTTCCATAACCACCTGTTCCCAATACAACGGCGTGTGCCGAATGTCTTTCAATTTCGCCGGTAATCAAGTTTCTGGCGATAATTCCCCGGGCTTTTCCATCAACGATTACCAGATCCAGCATCTCGTGGCGGTTGTACATTTTAATTTTTCCGCGACCAATCTGACGGTTCATCGCAGAATAAGCACCCAACAATAATTGCTGACCGGTTTGTCCTTTGGCATAAAATGTTCGGGAGACCAAAACCCCACCAAAAGAACGGTTGTCCAGTAATCCGCCGTACTCACGGGCAAAAGGAACGCCTTGCGCCACACACTGGTCGATGATATTGGCAGAAACTTCGGCCAGACGGTGCACGTTGGCTTCACGCGAACGGTAATCGCCCCCTTTTACGGTATCATAGAAAAGTCGAAACGTTGAATCACCATCACCCTGATAGTTTTTTGCGGCATTGATTCCGCCTTGAGCGGCAATAGAGTGTGCACGACGCGGTGAATCCTGAAAGCAAAACGCTTTTACGTTATAACCCAGCTCTGCCAGAGTCGCAGCAGCTGAACCCCCGGCAAGTCCGGTTCCCACAACGATTACGTCAATGTTTCGCTTGTTGGCCGGGTTGACCAGGTTGATTTTATTTTTATGATTTGTCCATTTTTCAGAAATAGAACCTTCGGGAATTTTTGAATCTAAAGTTGCCATAATACGATTACTGATTTAAGTGGTGATACAACGCGATGAAAATAAACCCAAGCGGAATGATGATGGCATATGCGGTTGTAAAACCTTTTAAGGCTTTTGAATATTTATTGTTAAACCCAACCGACTGAAAAGACGACTGAAAGCCGTGCAAAAGGTGCAAGGCCAGAAAGACAAAACCAACAACATACAGGGCTGTTCTCCACACCGGTTCAAAAGCATGCACCACGTGGTCATAATAGCGGTAGTTTCCGGCGGTATCGAGCCCGCTCATATCGCCTTCAATAAATTTGATGCTGATTTCGGGTACCCAAAAGTCAATAAAGTGAATCACTAAAAAGATCAGGATAAAGCCGCCGCTGTAAATCATATTGCGGGACATCCAACTGGAGTTTGACCCACCATTGTATTTGGCATAAGCAATTTTTCGGGCATTCCTGTTTTGGATTTCGAGTACAAAACCCATAATAAAGTGGAACAATACCCCAAAAATAAGGATTGGTTGTGCCACATACTGCACTACGGGATTGGTGCCCATAAAGTGTGACAGCTCATTGAAAGTGTCGGCACTGAAAACCGAAGTTAAATTGATAAAGAGATGCTGTGCAAGAAAGATGACCAAAAAAAGGCCGGACAAAGCCATCGCTACTTTTTTGGCGATGGATGATTTTAGAAATCCGCTCATTTGAAGTTAGTTTACAAAAAGGTACACAAAAATACAATGCATAAGAGACTTAAGCAATATAACACGTCGTTAATATTCTCTATTTAGAATGGTTATAAAGTGGTTGGTTAATCTAAAACTCTATTGTGGTTTAAAGATCCCTGCTGGGTGGGTAGAAGTTGTGGATAATCACCTATGCTTTGGGTAATATTTATTCTATTAGGTTTCTTTTTCTCAATAATTTTTCAATCAGAGGTTTAGTATATTTTTCCGCTGGGTCAATATTTTCATCATCATCTTTTCTATAATATTCCCCAGAATCAAATGCCTCAAAACATTCCCACGCAATGTCTGAGAATCCGTAATTTTTACAAAAATATTCATTAGTTACCCAGAAATCGTAAATATTATTCATTATACAATCTCCCTCTTCAAAACCCATTTTTCCATTCCAATATTTTAGGGCAGTTGCGAGAGATAACTCTTCAATAAGTTCCGTTGGAAACTCAATTGGATTCCCTAATATTATTGAAACTTCAGTTGCTTTGAAAATTTCTTTTGATAATTCGGCAAGAATCTTTTCTGTGTTTGAGTTTAGATTCATCAATTATTAATTTAGAATACAAAAGGGAGTTTTTAAAAAGTACCCCGCTACCTTACGATTGCATCGTGTTGTTTCCCTCACTTCATTAAAATGCCTATTCCATCATTCAAAATACTGAAAAACAATAACATTGTGTCAGTTAAATTTAATGTTTGAAAATTTAACTGTCCTTGAAAGTATAAATCTAAGGTTTTTTAAATCAGACCCCTCACTCCGCCACCAACTCCCTAGACTTTTTAACCCCGTTTAAAGTTACTTCTACTGTGTAATTGCCTTTGGGTAAATAGTACTTCCCGTTTGAACTTTTATCCATTTTGGCATCTTTATTTTCTTTTAAATAGGCGTTTCTTCCATTTTCAGTGATTGCTAAATCGTAAGCATAGCTTTGAAATCCTTTTTCCACTTGCAAGGTGTTGCTGTATAGTGTTGCGCCTTTGGCGGTTTTTACCGTGATGGTGGCATCCCCGGGATTGCCTGCATAAAAAGAAACGGTTGTTGCCGGTTCAAAAGGGTCGCGCCAGCTACTCCAGCTACTGCCCCAACGCGGGGAATGTCGCACTTTCTCTACCTCAAAAACGATGAGGGGTTCGTTTAATTTTGAAGGGGTCATTTCCTGCAACATCGCGATGTTTGTTTTATAAATCGACCGGCCGTGGGTGCCCAAAACCAAATCTTTGGCCTCAGCTTGTATGCGTAAATCATGCACGGCCACACTGGGCAAATTGGCTGAAAAACGCTCCCAGCTTTCTCCCCGGTTGAGTGTGACAAACGCACTGTTATCAGTTCCCAGATAGAGGATGTTTTCATTGGCCGGGTCTTCACGAATCACGTTTACCGGTGATAAAGGCAAATTGCCATTGATGCTTTTCCAGGTTTTCCCATAATCCTCACTCACATACACATAAGGCTTAAAATCATCCCAGCGGTAGCCGTTCAGGGTGACATACACACGTTCCTTTTTGTGCTGTGAGGCAATCACGCGCGACACCCACAAATCCTGAGGGAAGCTGTTTGATATTTTCTCCCAGCTTCCACCACCATTGTGAGTAACGTGCAACAAGCCGTCATCGCTTCCCGCATACAACAACCCAAACTGAAAAGGCGATTCATCTATTGAGGTCAGGGTGCCGTAAGCCACATTCCCTTTTTTACCGCCTTTGGTTAAATCGGGCGAAATGGCGGTGTAATCATCTCCCTGATTCATAGAGCGCATCAGCTTGTTTCCGCCATAATACAAGATATCCTGATTGTGTTTGGAAAGTAAAATGGGTGTTTGCCAGTTGAAACGGTAAGGCGATTCACCCAACTCGTGTTTGGGCTGGATGTAAGTATAGTTGTTACTTACGCGGTCAATCCGGTAGTAGTTTCCAAACTGGAACCCGGTATAAACGATATTGGGATTGCGTTCATCCACTTCAATATACATCCCGTCACCGCCCAAAAGTTCCTGATAGGGGTATTTACCTGTGTTTTGCCAGTGGGTGGAATAGGTATAATTACTGGGCCCCACCCAAACCCCATTGTCCTGCGAACCGGCATAAACGTTATAAGGATTTTGCTTGTCCACCTGAAGGGCATAGACTTGCTTTACCGGGGTGGAGTTTGCTTTCAACCAGCTTTTGCCATAGTCAAAGGTGATATTGACCCCGCCATCGTTTCCGTTTACTAGGTGTCCCTGGCGAAGCGGGTTTACCCAAAGCGCGTGATGGTCCACATGCACATTGGGTGCATCTATGGCTTCAAAAGTTTTTCCGCCATCGCTTGACATCACCAGTGGCACCCCAAGGAGATATATGAAATCGGGATTGTATTGCGCTACGCGTATTTCGCCAAAATAATATCCGTAAGAATAATAAATATCATCCAGAAAATCATCGTGGGTTCGTTTCCAGGTTTTACCGCCGTCTGTGGATTTATAGACCTCAGCACCAATCACGGGTGTGTCAAACAACATGGCATTGGCATCTTCGAGGTATTTGGCTAAATCTTCGGGTTTAACGGTGCCGCCGCTCACCATTTGTTTTACGTTTTCTGCCCGATATTTTTCCTGAAAATTGTTTTCACGTAAAAACCGGTTCAGTGTGCTGTTCTCCAATGCCATAAATTGTGCAACCGTCATATTCTTAAAATCGTCTTTGGTGAGGATGCCATTGGTTTTGGAACGTGTTGAAGCCGGTCTGAGGTCCTGATTGTCTAAAAATGCATAAACGGTATTGGCATCATAAACGGCAAGGCCAATGCGCCCCACACCCTTTCCGGTTGGGAAACCACTGCCTTTCACCGAAATTTTGGTCCAGGTATTCCCGGCATCTGTGCTTTTATAAATATCAGACCCTTCTCCGCTACCCTCAAAATGCCAGGCCTTGCGGTCTTTTTGCCATGAAGTGGCATACATCACATTGAAGTTATTGGGGTCGGCTTCCAAGTCAATCACACCGGTTTCTTCGTTGATATAAAGGGTTTTGTTCCAGGTTTTCCCGCCATCGGTGGTTTTGTAGATACCGCGCATTTCGTTTGGGGAATACAAATGGCCAATCACCGCTGCCAGTACCTCATCAGGGTTGTTTGGATTGATGATGATGCGTCCAAAGTGATGGGAGTCGTGTAACCCCATATTTTGCCAGGTTTCCCCTTTATCTGTCGATTTTAAAACCCCTATCCCGGAATAGGAAGAGCGCGAAGCATTGTTTTCACCGGTGCCCACCCAAATGGTTCCGTTTTTCCAGTCCACGGCAATATCGCCCATATTTTGTGTGGGGGCATTGTCCATCACAGGTGTAAAACTGGTACCGTTGTTATTGGTGTACCAAAGCCCGCCACTGGCATAGGCCACATAAAACTCGTTGGGATCATTGGGATTAACATCCAAATCCACCACACGACCGCTCATCACGGTGGGGCCAATACTGGTAAATGAAATGTTTTTAACCAAAGAGTTTTTTGTGAGGGCTTCTTTTTGTTCCAGTGCCTGAAGCAATTCAGCGGCTGTGGTGGCCGGGGGCTGGGCAAAAGAGAAGGAAAAAAAGAAAAGGGTAACGAGGGTGAATAAGGTGGATTTCATTGTTGTTGATTTTTTAGCGAGTTGAAAGTAAACATTTAAGAGAATGTTTCAAAATTAATTTTAGAGATTCCTGTGGGTTCTGTTTTTCGATTCAATGGCTTTGTGTAACTTTGTTTTTTTCGCTTTAAGCGGAAGGATTTAATGGAAATATGAACTTACATTAACGAAACCCCGCATCAAGTGAGGGATAGATATGAAATACGAAACAATCAACAACGCCCTCTACATCAAAAACCGCAAAAACTTTATGGCTCAAATGGCCCCCAAAAGTATTGCGGTGTTTAATTCAAACGATATATACCCCATTAGTGCAGACAGCACCATGCCTTTTCAACAGCATCGGGATATACTGTATTTAAGCGGTGTTGATCAGGAGGAAAGTATTTTGTTGCTATTCCCCGATGCTGTTGACCCAAAAAACCGCGAAGTCCTTTTCCTAAAAGAAACCAATGACCACATCGCCGTTTGGGAAGGTGAAAAACTCACTAAAGATCGCGCCTTTGAAGTGAGCGGAATCAAAACCGTTTACTGGCTTCAGGAGTTTGACAAGGTGTTTTTTGAGTTGATGACACAGGCTGAAACCATCTATTTAAATACAAACGAGCATTACCGCCAGGCGGTGGAAACCCAGACACGCGAAGACCGTTTTATTGCAAAATCCAAAGAACAATTCCCCGCACACCGCTGGGCAAAAAGCAATCCGATTTTACAACGTTTGCGCAGTGTCAAAGACCCTATCGAGCTTGAGTTAATGCAAAAAGCCTGTGATATTACCGAAAAAGGTTTCCGCAGGATTTTGAGTTTTGTAAAACCCGGCGTGATGGAATACAACCTGGAAGCCGAGTTTATGCACGAGTTTCTAAACAACCGCTCCCGCGGATTTGCCTATACCCCTATTATTGCCAGTGGCAACAATGCCAATGTGTTGCATTATATCGAAAACAACCGGGAATGCAAAGCCGGCGATTTGATTTTACTGGATGTGGGTGCAGAATATGCTAATTACAGTAGTGATATGAGCCGAACGATACCGGTTTCGGGAAAATATAACAAGCTACAAAAAGAGGTTTACAATGCGGTGCTTCGTGTAAAAAATGAAGCGACAAAATTGCTTGTTCCCGGAACAATCTGGAAGGAATACCACGTGGAAGTGGGTAAAATCATGACTTCAGAGTTACTCGGTTTGGGGCTATTAGACAAAGCCGATGTAAAAAACGAAAACCCCGACTGGCCGGCCTATAAAAAATACTTTATGCACGGCACTTCCCATCACATTGGTCTGGACACCCATGATTATGGCATCCTTTGGGAACCTATGCTGCCCAATATGGTCTTTACGGTAGAACCCGGAATTTACATCCCCGCCGAAGGTTTTGGAATCCGTTTGGAAGATGATGTGGTTATTCAGGAAAAAGGTGAACCATTTAACCTGATGCGCAACATCCCGATTGAGGCTGATGAAATTGAGGAATTGATGAATAGTTAGTGATCAGTGGTCAGTAGCAGTGGTCAGATGAATAAAAAAAGAAATGTTGCTGAATTTTAAATCCTCAAAGTTTAATTATAGCTTACAAGGAAACGGAAAAGCTCTGGTGTTGCTTCATGGGTTTCTGGAAAACCAAACTAT
This sequence comes from uncultured Flavobacteriaceae bacterium, assembly GCA_964469175.1. Classification (GTDB taxonomy): domain Bacteria; phylum Bacteroidota; class Bacteroidia; order Flavobacteriales; family Flavobacteriaceae; genus Planktosalinus. The sequence goes on along the minus strand of CAYXXY010000001.1, from coordinate 184,034 downwards.
GTGGGAGCCCTTTACTTCCCGTTTATCAGAAAACCACACTGTTATCACCGTCGATTTGCCCGGGCATGGAAAAAGTGACTGCATTGGTTATATTCACTCCTTGGAGTTAATGGCTGAAGTTGTTGAAGCTGTTCTTAAAAAAGAAAATATCAAGTCAGCAAAAATAATAGGACACTCTATGGGTGGCTATGTGGCTTTGGCTTTCGCCGAAAGGCACCCTGAAATGTGTACTGAAATTGTACTTTTAAATTCCACCCCAAAAGCCGATTCTGCAGAGCGAAAAAAAAACCGCGACCGGGCCATCGCTTTGGTCAAAAAACACAAAGATGCCTTTTTAAGTATGGCCATCGCCAATTTATTTGCTGAAGAAAACAAGGAAAAATTTGCTGATGATATCGTTGTTCTAAAGAAAGACGCCCTAAAAATGAAAACTCAAGGCATTATTGCTGCACTGGAAGGAATGAAAATCAGGAAAGACCGCACACGCCTACTAAAAAAGCTATCTATTCCCAAAACCATTATTGCCGGGACACTTGACCCCATTATGCCTTTGGAAGATTTAGAAAAGATTGCTTTGAACTGTAATTGTCAATTTATAAAATGGGAAGGAGGGCATATGAGCACCATAGAAAACAGGGCTGAAATGTTAAAATATATGCTTTTCATCGAATAAATATACATTTTGTCGGATTTTACTTACATTTTTTTACTTTTATGTTAACTAACCAAAAAAACTCCGACTCATGCACAAAGCTACTCCCAAAGCAACCTCATCACTCGGAAAAATTGTATGTGCCACAATTGGGCACAATTATAAAAAAACTAGTAAAATAAATGAATTGATTTCTGAATACAAATGCACTTGTTGTGGCCATGAGGTTACAGAAAATGTAAACGGCTATCTTGAAACCCTCACCCCAAAAATAAAAGACATCAATGCTTGTCTATCGGCATTTGTAGAAAAGAAAATGAGAAGGGCAACCTTTTCTCAGGCATCCTGAAACGAATTCCACCCTCTTGCTTTTAAAGGAATTTTAGTGTTTGCCCTTGTAATGAGGTGCGTTCCTTCTTTTATATCTGTCATATGACCTATTACCGTCAAATGTGGGTTGCCCTTGATTTTAGGATAATCTTCTGTTGAAATAGTAAAAAGTAATTCATAATCTTCTCCGCCATTTAAGGCAATTGTCGTACTGTCAAGGTTGAACTCTTCACAGGTGGAGATTACTTGTTGGTCCAATGGAATTTTTTCTTCAAACAAATTACATCCCACACCGGAGTTTTTACACAAGTGTAATATTTCAGAAGACAAACCGTCACTAATATCAATCATTGAAGTGGGTTTTACATCCAATGCTTTTAATAGGGGTGGTATATCTTTTCTGGCCTCAGGTTTTAACTGGCGTTCCATGAGATAACTATAAGGCTCCAAATCCGGTTGATTGTTTGGATTGACCTTAAACACCTGATTTTCACGCTCCAAAACCTGATAACCCAGATAAGCTGCTCCCAAATCGCCTGTTACCACCAGTAAATCGTTGGGCCGTGCCCCACTTCTGTAAACTATATCTTCCTTTTTGGCAAATCCAATGGCAGTGATACTTATGATTAAACCGCGGGTTGACGAAGTTGTATCTCCGCCCACTACGTCAATGTTGTAGATTTTTGCTGCTGTTTTGATACCTTCATACAGCTCTTCAACAGCTTCCAAAGGAAACCTGTTTGAAATGGCCATCGAAACCGTGATTTGAGTGGCTTCGGCATTCATAGCATACACATCAGAAAGATTGACTACCACCGCTTTGTAGCCCAGATGTTTTAAAGGCATATAACTCAAATCAAAATGCACGCTTTCAATAAGCAAATCGGTGGTAACCACCATATGACGATCATTATCAAAAATCACAGCAGCATCATCACCCACCGATTTAATGGTGGATTTCTGAACAATTTTAAAGTCCCGGGTCAAGTGGTCGATAAGGCCAAATTCGCCTAAACTTGCAATGTCTTTTTCAGGTTTAGAATCTTCCTTTTTCATATTTATGTTTTATAGTGGCAAAATTAAGCTTAAAAATTGAATCGCATCAATAAACACAAAACCACATTATAATCAGATATTTTAACACGGTGATATTCATCATTCTTTTCAAAAAAATTGTAGTATTGTATTGTTAATGTATATCCATTCAAAAATGAAAATAAAACTTCTCTTGTTTTTATTGTTAAACAGCATGTTTGTATTCTCACAAACCCCTTGTGTAAACGGCTTTGCGGGCCCCTACCCCTGCGAGGGGTATGATTTACAAGCACATTTTGATTTAAGCGTTTTTGGTGCAGACCGTGGTAATGACTCCTGGGGCTGGACAGATCCTGTTACCGGAATTGAATATGCTATTATGTGTCTGGGTGATAGTACAGCTTTTATTGATATTTCAGACCCTGTTAACCCAATTTATCTTGGCAAACTTCCCACACATACAGACAACAGCACCTGGAGGGACGCCAAAGTGTTCAACGATCACGTGTTTATAGTTAGTGAAGCTTCAGGCCACGGCATGCAGGTATTTGACTTAACTCGTTTGCGCAACGTTAGCAACCCACCGGTAATTTTTAACCACGACGCACATTACAGCGGGTTTGGGCGTGCTCATAATATTGTAATCAATGAAGAAAACGGTTTTGCATACGCCGTGGGAACCCAACAATTTAGCGGTGGCCCTTATATAGTAAATATTGAAGACCCCATTAATCCCTTTTTTGTTAACGGGTATAGCTTAGTAGATTATACACACGATGCTCAAGTGGTATTCTACTCTGGACCTGACCAAGACCATGTGGGCAAAGAGATTTTTATTGGCAGCAACGAGAATGAAGTCGTTATTCTGGATGTGACCAATAAAAACAACATTCAAATCATAAGTAATGCTCTATATACAAATGTGGCTTATTCTCATCAGGGTTGGCTTACTGAAGACCATCGCTTCTTTCTGATGGGTGATGAAATTGACGAACTTAGTTTTGGGTTCAACACCCGCACTGTTGTATTTGATTTTACAGACCTCGATAACCCATTTCAATCTTTTGATTATTTTGGCCCCACTCCCGCCATTGATCACAATGGCTATGTAAAAGGCGATAAATTTTATTTGGCAAATTACACTGCCGGTTTAAGGGTGGTTGACATTTCAAATATTGACAACCAACAAATGACAGAGGTAGGATTTTTTGACACTTATCCAGAAAACAATGACGTCGGGTTTAGCGGTGCCTGGAGTGTGTATCCATTTTTTGAAAGTGGAAACATAGTAATTAGTGACATCAATCGCGGTTTCTTTTTGGTTAAGGACCCCAATTATATGTCAACAGAGACTTTTGATAAAGTAGATGTGACGCTTTTCCCTAACCCGGCAAAAGATTATTTGACAATCAAATCTAAAGATACAACCTTAAACTCCATCAAGATTTTAAATACTTTAGGTCAGGAAGTGCTTTATTTTGAAGGAAGAAATACATTTTCAAGAACAATTGACGTTTCACAATTAAACAGCGGAATGTATTTTGTAATCCTTAACGGAAATACTTCTAAAAAATTCATTAAAAACTAAACATGTCAACTTCAACCTATGCCAACAAATTATTAATTATTTTTATTTTTTTTGCTATAGTAGCTTGCAAAAAAGATGATGGCATAGTTACTGACGATACCCCACCAATAGTCTTCACAGGCGAAATTGAATGGGCAAAAACTTTTGGTGGTTCCCGGGAAGATGATGCTAATTCAATCATAGAAACACCTGATGGTGGCTTTGTGGTTTTGGGCTATACACTAAGTAACGACGGTGACATTACTGATAAACTCACCACCGATGCCGATGTTTGGGTCTTCAAACTCAATAGAGATGGTGAATTGCAATGGAGCAAAACCTATGGCGGCTCAGCTGATGATCGCGGCACAAAAATCATCAACACAACTGATGGGGGCTTTGCCGTAATTGGCTACACACGCAGCAATGACGGTGATGTTTCCTTCAACAACGGCTTTTACGATTTCTGGCTGTTAAAACTGGATGCATCCGGCAACCTGCTTTGGGAAAACACCTTTGGTTTTTCCGGTAACGATCAGGGTCAGGCGTTGTTACAAACTCCAGATGGAGGCTATTTTCTCACCGGTTTTATGGATTTTGACGGCAGGGCAGTGCAACAACCACAATTAAACAAATCCGGAAATTGCCATGGTGTGGGCGAATTTTGGGCTGTAAAAACAGACCCTTCAGGAAATGAAGAATGGAGTCAATATTACGGCGGGACAGATAACGACCGCGCCTATGATGTCGTTCAAACCCCGGACGGTGGATTTATGATGGTTGGAAATACAGAAAGTGATGATTTTGATATCACCAACCCGCTTGGAAGTTATGACTACTGGGTAGTGAAAATAGATGCTGTTGGCAACCTGCAATGGCAAAAAAATTATGGTGGCTCAGGAATAGAGATTGCATATGCTATAACACCAACCATGGACGGAAATTACCTTGTTTTAGGAGACACCAGAAGCACTGACAATCACGTTACTCATCCCAAAGGCAATGCCGACGCTTGGTTGATAAAAATTAATCCCGCAGGCGACTTACTCTGGCAAAAAAGCTATGGGGGCTCACAATTTGACACCGGTAGAAGCATCACTGAAAAACCCAATGGCAATTTAATCGTTTTCGGAACTTCAAGAAGCAACGACCAGGATGTGGGAAACAATTACGGGCAAAGTGATTTCTGGCTCGTTTTGGCGAATGCAAACGGAAACCTTATTTTTGAAAAAAATTATGGCGGTAGTTCAACCGATTTTGGAAATGATGCCATACTCACCTCCTCCGGGCAAATCGTCTTGGCCGGTAGTTCAGAAAGCAGTGATTTTGACGTGTCCAATAATCAGGGAGGAAAAGACGTTTTAATAATAAAACTAAAAAATTAAACAACATGAAAAAGATACTTATTTTATTAATTGCTATTCCGGTTTTTATTGCTTGCAGTAGCGATGACGATGTAAACACTATTCCCGCAACCCTAACATTTAAATTTGACCATAACTGGGATGGCGAACCCTTCAATCAAGACGATTTAGGTTTAACCACTTTTGTTAACGCAAACGGCGATGAGTTGATGATTGAACGACTTCGCTATCTTGTTTCCAACATTAGACTTTATAAAGAAAATGGCTCTAGCACACTTCTGCAAGGTTACCAACTAGTGGATGTTTCCAGTACAGGCTCACTTACATTTTCATTAAACGAAAATATTCCGGATGGCGATTACAATTTTATCTCTTTTACTTTCGGTTTTTCTGAACAATACAATACTAGCGGTATTTATTCCGATTTGAATTCCACCTCCTGGAACTGGCCCGAAAATCTTGGAGGCGGTTATCACTTTTTACAAATAGATGGCCTCTATGAAACAGTTGAAGGCCCTCAGCCATTTAATTTCCATATGGGAACAGCACGAATCAGTGAAGGTATGTTTGAAGCCAATTATGCTGAAATATTTTTTGCTCAAGACTTTACCATGGATGGAAACAAAACCTTTCCCATAAAGATGAATGTTGCCGAATGGTTTAAAAACCCCAATACCTGGGATCTCAATGAATTTAATACAAATCTTATGGGTAACTATGAAGCCCAAAAAATGATGAATGAAAATGCCGGAAGCGTGTTCAGTCTCGGTCCGGTTACTTCACCCTAATGATAAAAAAGACACTATATTTGCTTTGGCTTGCCGTGATTTTGGCAGCCTGTTCATCAAGCGATGAGAGCCAAAGTTATGTTGCAACTCCACTACCACTTGAAATCCCCGATGTTTTTGCACTTTATTTGTCGGCACCTTCTATTCCGGCAGATAATCCACAAAGTGTAGAAGGAGTGGCGTTAGGAAGAAAGTTGTTTTTTGACCCCATCCTTTCCGGTAACGGCACCCAGGCCTGTGCCGATTGCCACCGTCCACAAAATGCATTTTCAGACCCCAGACAATTTAGTGTCGGCATAGCTGGAATAGCAGGTTTTAGAAACTCCATGCCGCTTCAAAACCTTGCCTGGAATTTTTCCGGTAAATTCAACTGGGACGGCAGCGCATCTTCACTGGAAGAACAAATTTTTGAACCGGTAACCAATCCCATCGAGATGAACAATACTTGGCCCAATGCCGTGGCGAGTCTGCAAGGCCACCATCAATATCCGGAACTATTCAGGGTTGCTTTTGGCACCTCAACAATTGATTCGGTTTTGGTGACCAAAGCCATTGCACAATTTGTCAGGACACTCATTTCAGCCAATTCACGTTTTGACCGTCATGTTTTAGGTGAAAACATTTTAACCCCTCAGGAACTCAACGGCTTCAATGTGTTTATGGCTGAAGAAAAAGGAGACTGTTTTCACTGCCATGGCAATTTTTTCAATCCGTTGTGGACAGACAACACTTTTCACAACAACGGGCTTGATGAGATTTTTGAAGACATTGGGCTAGGCGGAGTTTCCGGCGACCCGCGTGACAACGGCAGGTTTAGGACGCCGTCTTTGCGTAACCTGCTTTACACCTCGCCCTATATGCATGACGGGCGTTTTGAAACCCTGGAAGAAGTCATCAACCACTACAGTGAAGGACTGGTGTTTTCTGAAACCATCGACCCGCTTATGAAAGCTGTGGCACAAGGCGGCGTGCAACTTTCTGAAGAAGACAAAGCAGATCTGAAAGCTTTTTTACTGTCACTTTCAGACCCCGGATTTATTAATAATCCCGATTTTCAGAACCCGGATTAATTCAATTTTATTTATAATTCTTTTCCAAATTTACTCACCACAGGCTATCACAAAACACTATAATACCATCTAATTTTATAATATCCCTAACATAGAAAGACAGTATAAAAAATTGTATATTTGCAGCTCTATTTAGAACAAATCTATTTAAGATGATTAAAGTAAGCGATACTGCAAAAATTAAAATCTCCCAGCTTATGGCCGAGGAAGGTTTTAATGTTACTAACGACTACGTGAGAGTGGGCGTAAAAAGTGGTGGCTGCTCCGGTTTGTCTTATGAACTGAAGTTTGACAATTCATCCCGTGAGGAAGACAAAATTTTTGAAGACAACGCCGTGAAAATCATCATTGATAAAAAGAGTTTTTTATACCTGGTGGGCACCACCCTGGAATACAGTGGTGGCCTTAACGGAAAAGGCTTTGTTTTCAACAACCCAAATGCAAACAGAACTTGTGGTTGTGGAGAGAGTTTTTCGTTATAACGAAATAAAAAAATTATGAGTAAATATACAGAAGACGACTTACAGAAAGAACTGGAAACCAAAGAATACAAGTATGGTTTCTACACAGACATTGAGTCTGACACCTTCCCTGTGGGTTTGAATGAAGAAGTGGTAAGGGCAATTTCCAAAAAGAAAGAAGAACCCGAGTGGATGACTGAATGGCGCTTGGAATCCTTTAGATACTGGAAAGAAATGATTGAGCCGGAATGGGCAAATGTGCATTATCAAAAACCCGACTTTCAGGCAATATCCTATTATTCAGCACCCAACTCAAAACCAAAGTATGACAGCCTTGATGAAGTGGATCCCGAACTTCTGGAAACATTTAAAAAACTGGGTATTTCGCTTGACGAGCAAAAAAAATTGGCCGGGGTAGCTGTTGACATCGTGATGGACTCTGTTTCAGTAGCCACTACCTTCAAAAAAAACCTGGCAGAAAAAGGGATTATTTTCTGCTCAATTTCAGAAGCAATCAAAGAGCATCCGGAGCTGGTAAAAAAATATTTAGGCACAGTTGTACCGCAACGTGACAACTTTTATGCAGCACTCAATTCAGCGGTGTTTAGTGATGGTTCTTTCTGTTACATTCCAAAAGGAGTTAGATGCCCTATGGAGCTTTCGACTTATTTCAGAATCAATCAGGCCGGTACAGGCCAATTTGAAAGAACACTTGTCATTGCAGATGAAGGCAGCTATGTGAGTTATCTTGAAGGCTGTACAGCACCATCCCGAGATGAAAACCAGTTGCACGCCGCTGTGGTGGAACTTATCGCTCTTGACAATGCCGAAATCAAATACTCAACCGTTCAAAACTGGTATCCCGGCAATAAAGAAGGAAAAGGAGGCGTTTACAACTTCGTAACCAAAAGAGGCCTTTGTGAGAAAAATGCAAAGATTTCCTGGACACAAGTGGAAACCGGAAGTGCCGTTACCTGGAAATATCCAAGCTGCATTTTAAAAGGTGACAACTCCATTGGTGAATTTTACTCCATTGCGGTAACCAATAATTTTCAGCAGGCAGACACCGGAACCAAAATGATTCACTTGGGCAAAAACACCCGAAGTACCATCATTTCAAAAGGAATCTCGGCCGGGCAATCACAAAACTCATACAGAGGTTTGGTTCACATTGGCTCAAGGGCAGAAAACGCGAGAAACTTTTCACAATGTGATTCGCTTTTGATGGGAAATAAATGTGGTGCACACACTTTCCCATACATTGAAGCAAAAAATAAAACTGCAAAAATTGAACACGAAGCCACCACCTCAAAAATTGGTGAAGATCAAATTTTTTATTGCAATCAGCGTGGAATTGACACAGAAAAAGCCATTGCATTAATCGTAAATGGTTTCAGTAAAGAAGTCTTAAATAAATTACCGATGGAGTTTGCCATTGAAGCACAAAAACTCCTTGAAATCAGTCTTGAAGGTTCTGTAGGATAATAAATTACCAACTAATAATAGATAACCAAATGAAAAGAACAATTGTTTTATTTAGTGCAGCCATGTTTTTATTCACAAGCTGCAAAAACAACGAAACCTCTGAAGAAAATCAGGAAGTTCAGGAAATAAAAGCAGAATTCATTTATCTTGAAGACGCTGCCGTACTCAAAGGCACAGACTTTATTTATGGAGTTAAAATTGACGACATGGCAAGAGAGCTTGCAGAACGTGTTGAACCGGTTAAATTAGAAGAGTATGATATGGTTCCTGTTATAGTTAAAGGTGTTGTTACTCAAAAGCCAGAAAGCGAGGAAGGATGGGAACAAGTAGTAACAATAAAAGAAATTGTTAGAGTAGGAACAAGACCTTCTCAACCAGATGTAAAACTAGAATAAAAATTATGTTACAAATCAAAAATTTACACGCAGGTGTAGAAGAAACAGATATTTTAAAAGGCATTAACCTGGAGGTAAAAGCCGGTGAGGTGCATGCTATTATGGGTCCAAACGGCTCCGGTAAAAGCACACTTGCTTCGGTAATTGCCGGAAAAGAGGAGTTTGATGTCACTGAAGGTAGTATCCTGTTTGAAGCAGAAGATATTGCTGAACTCGCCCCGGAAGAGCGTGCCCACAAAGGCATCTTTCTTTCATTTCAATATCCTGTTGAAATACCCGGTGTGTCTGTTACCAACTTCATTAAAACCGCCATCAACGAAAACCGCAAAGCAAAAGGTCTCGAAGATATGCCTGCCAATGAAATGCTGAAAATGATCAGGGAAAAAGCAGAGATGTTTGAAATGGATAGAAAATTTCTATCACGTTCCCTAAATGAAGGCTTTTCAGGTGGTGAGAAAAAAAGAAATGAAATTTTCCAATTGGCGATGCTCGATCCAAAACTGGCCATACTCGATGAAACTGACTCAGGACTTGATATCGACGCCTTAAGGGTAGTTGCAAACGGAGTAAACAAATTGAAAAGTGATAAAAACGCTATAGTTGTTATCACCCATTACCAAAGACTTCTTGACCACATCGTCCCCGATTTTGTACACGTGCTTATGGACGGTAAAATCGTAAAAACCGGACCCAAAGAACTCGCTTACGAGCTCGAAGAGCGCGGTTACGACTGGATCAAAGAAGAGGCAAAAGCCGTTTAATTGTTTATGGTTCATTGTTGAACTTTAAACTTAAAACATTGAACTTAAAATTATGAGTTTAAAAGATAAATTAGTATCCTCCTACCTTGCATTTGAAGACTATATCGATGCAGACTCACATATTCATGATATACGCAATTCGGCTATTAAGTCTTTTGAAGAGGCGGGGTTTCCAACAAAAAAGGATGAAGCCTGGAAGTACACCTCACTGAATTCTGTATTGAAAGAAGACTACTGTATTTTTCCCAAAAAAGACAATACCATTGAGTTTAAAGAGGTAAAAAAATATTTTCTTCACGAAATAGACACTTACAAAGTGGTGTTTATAGACGGTGTTTATAATTCTTTCCTTTCAGAAACCACTCACGACAAGGTGGATGTTTGCCTAATGTCTTCGGCATTGACCAAACCAAAATACAAGGCAGTGATTGAAAACTACTTCAACAAAGTGGCAAAAAGCGACAGTATGACTTCGCTGAATACCGCTTTCGCGAAAGAAGGGGCTTATATCTGTATTCCTAAACATCGTGAAGTTGAAAAACCCATAGAAATCATCAATTTTGCCACCGGAAACGAAGCAGCTTTGCTCTTACAGCCCCGAAACCTTATCGTTGCCGAAGAAAATGCACACGTTCAAATCATTGAACGCCACCAAAGCCTCACAGAAAATGCTGTTTTAACCAATGTGGTTACCGAAATTTTCGCAGAGAAAAACAGCTCTGTCGATTACTACAAAGTGCAAAACGACAACAAAACAGCCACCTTGATCGACAACACTTTTATCTCTCAAAAACAAGGCAGTAATGTGAGTGTTCACACTTTTTCCTTTGGCGGGAAACTCATCAGAAACAACCTGAATTTCTATCAGAAAGGTGAGCGCATCAACTCCACTTTAAAGGGAATCACAATCATTGAAGACAAACAACACGTGGACCACAGCACGCTGGTCAACCACATCGAGCCCAACTGTGAAAGCCATCAGGACTACAAAGGCATCTTTGCAGGAAACTCCACAGGTGTTTTTAACGGAAGGATTATTGTTGAAAAAGAAGCTCAAAAAACCGATGCCTTTCAGCAAAACAACAACATTTTGATTGACGACAAAGCCACCATCAACTCAAAACCCCAGCTGGAAATTTTTGCAGACGATGTGAAGTGTTCACACGGCTGTACCATCGGGCAATTGGATGAAGATGCCCTGTTTTATTTACAGTCTCGCGGCATTGCAAAAAAAGAAGCCCAGGCACTTTTGATGTATGCCTTTGCCAGCAATGTACTTGAAAGCGTCAAAATTCCTGAAGTAAAAGCGCGAATCACCAAGCTTATCGCCAATAAAATTGGTGTAAAGCTAGGATTCAATCTCTAAGATAACAGCCATTTAGGCCACAAAAAGTTTCTACAATGAAGACGGATAATAAAAGCCTCGCTTTTGATGTCGAAAAAATCAGAAAAGATTTTCCCATACTTTCGAGAAAAGTTAACGGGCAGCCTTTGGTTTATTTTGACAATGCCGCTACTTCACAAAAACCCCGGCAAGTAATCGATGCTATCGTAGATTATTATTCAAACTACAATGCTAACATTCACAGGGGTGTGCACTCACTGTCCCAAGAGGCAACAGATGCTTTTGAGCAGGCCAGAGAAAAAATAAGGGCACATTTCAATATCAAAAACACATACGAAGTCATCTTTACTTCCGGGACAACCCATGCCATTAATCTGGTGGCTTCAGGTTTCAGAAAAATTTTAAACCCCGGCGACGAGCTTGTTGTTTCTGCATTAGAGCATCATTCAAATATTGTTCCGTGGCAAATGTTGTGTGAGGAAACTGGAGCCGTTTTGAAAGTGATTCCGATGAATAATGAAGGCGAACTCGACTATGAGTCTTATCTGAATTTGCTATCAAATAAAACAAAACTGGTCTTTCTCAATCACATTTCAAATGCATTGGGAACCATTAATCCCATTGAAAAAATTATCGAAAAAGCACATCAGGCAGGTGCTGCTGTTTTGATTGACGGCGCCCAGGCCTGTGCACACATCAAACCCGATTTACAGGCGCTTGATGTTGATTTTTATACCTGTTCTGCCCACAAAATGTGTGGTCCAACGGGTGTGGGTATCCTTTACGGAAAAGAAGAATGGCTCAACAAACTTCCTCCATATCAGGGTGGTGGTGAAATGATTAAAGAAGTGACTTTTAAAAAAACCACTTATGCCGATTTACCCCATAAGTTTGAAGCCGGAACACCCAATATTGCCGGGGTTATTGCATTTGGAGCAGCATTAGACTATTTGAATACCATCGGTTTTGAAAACATTCAAAACTATGAAAACCAGCTGCTGGAATATGCCACTAAAAAGCTGCTTGAAATAGAAGGTTTAAGGATTTACGGCACTTCGCCACACAAGACATCGGTTATTTCATTCAATATAGAGGGAATCCACCCTTATGACATTGGCACAATCCTTGACCAAATGGGGATAGCCGTGCGTACCGGACACCACTGTGCACAACCCATTATGGATTATTACAAAATTCCGGGAACCGTGAGAGCCTCATTTGCATTTTACAATACATTTCACGAAATTGATGTGCTTATAAACGCCCTAAAAAAGGCAAAACAAATGTTAATCTAACAAAATAAAATATTATGAAACCAATTTATTATAGTCTTGCAGTTCTACTTTTAATGTTCACTACCTCTTGTGATGAAACTCAAAGAGTAATAAATACAGCCGGCAACGTGCAACTGAACGGAAATTACACCATTAACGAAGTTAAAGGAAAATCATACACCCCTAAAGGGTTGGAGATAACTTTTGATGCACTAAACAGAGGTGTAAACATCACAACTGAATGTAACAACATGTTTGGCACCTACACTTTGGATTTGTATGTCATCAACTTCAGCGAAATGGCCAGCACAAAAATGTATTGTGAAGGTAAAATGGATGCCGAAAAGGAAATCGGTGAGGCATTGTCTCAAACCGGTTCCTATACTTTGGAAGCTGGAGTTCTTAAACTTTTTTCCGCTAATGACCGTAGTCTTTTGCTAACGGCAACAAAAGTGAGGGATACCAATGAAAATTAAAGACATCCAGGAAGAAATTATTGAAGAGTTTGCCTTTTTTGACGACTGGACCCAGCGTTATGAACATATGATTGCCTTGGGGAAATCATTGCCCCTTATTGACGAAGCCAACAAAAAAGATGAATACATCATTAAAGGGTGCCAGTCAAAAGTGTGGGTTTTCCCTGAAATGAAAGACGGAAAAGTGATATTCACGGCAGACAGCGATGCTATCATCACTAAAGGCATCGTGGCATTATTGCTCAGGGTTTTTTCAAATCAAACACCCGAAGCCATTTTAAAAGCAGACACCGGTTTTATTGATAAAATCGGCCTCAAGGAACATTTGTCACCCACACGTGCAAACGGCTTGGTTTCTATGATTAAACAACTTAAAATGTATGCTTTGGCATACCAGTCACAACTCAATTAATTTGCAACAATGGAAACAGAAAACACGATAGACACCGCAGAACTTGGCGAAAAAATCGTCAAAGTTTTAAAAACCATCTATGACCCTGAAATTCCGGTTGACATCTACGAATTGGGACTCATCTATGATGTCTTTGTCAATGAAGACCGCGATGTTAAAATTGTGATGACGCTCACCACTCCCAATTGCCCCGTGGCAGAAAGTTTACCACAAGAAGTTAAAGACAAGGTAGCCTCTTTAAAAATGGTCAATGATGTGGAATTGGAACTCACTTTTGACCCGCCCTGGACTCAGGAGCTCATGAGCGAAGAAGCCAAACTGGAACTCGGTATGTTATAAACCTTATGGATGAAATCATTAACAAAGTAGCCAACAGCAAACTTGTTGTTATTGACCTGGAGGATTTTTATCCTGAGGGGCCGCGTGTTGTTTTTGACATCAAAGACTGGTTGTTCATGGAGCTGGTTTTAAAAGAAAAAGACTTCCGTGAAAAAGCCAAGAAGCACGACTGGAGTCAATACAAAAACACTTATGTTGCACTGCACTGCAGTTCAGATGCCATCGTGCCCGGTTGGGCTTATTTGTTAATCACAAGTTGTCTTGCACCACATGCCCTAAAAGTTGTAACAGGATCGCTGACCGATTTGGAAAACATTTTATATACTGAAATTCTTAATCAAACAAATTTTTCAGCTTACAGGGATGTTCCGGTAATCATCAAGGGTTGCTCAAACAAACCCGTTCCCGAAAACGCTTACACACTTCTTATTCAAAAATTACAGCCCATAGCAAAAAGCATTTTCTATGGCGAAGCCTGCTCCAGTGTGCCCATTTACAAAAGAAAATAGCTTTTGTCCATAAAAAATAAAAGGACTAATTTTGTTTCCTTATTTTAAAAAAACCATATGAAAAAATTAAAATTAGCCTTAATGCTTTTTGCATTTTCAACTGTTTTGTTTGCACAGGAAGAAGAAGAACCTGTTGAAGGTTGGAAAGGTTCAGGAAACTTTGCGTTGCTTTTCAATCAATCGGCTTTTAACGCTGAATGGACAGGTGGTGGAACTTCAAACATCGCCGGTAATATTGCCATCACTTATGATTTGAATTACAAAAAAGGAAAAGTAAGCTGGGACAACAGATTTATAGGTGATTATGGTTTAACCAAAATCAAAGGCGATGAATTTGAAAGAAAAACAAATGACCGTCTTGAAATCAATTCAATCGTGGGCTATCAAATCAGTGACACAAACTGGTCTTACTCATTCTTTACTAATTTCAGAACACAGTTTGCAAAGGGATATGAATTTGGTCAAAATGAAGAGGGCAACACCATTCGCACTGAAACTACTCGATTTATGTCTCCCGGCTATTTACAATTGGGGCCGGGTATGTTATGGAAAAAATCTGACAACTTAAAAGTCAATATTGCTCCTGCAACCTCAAGATTTATTTTCGTAAATAGTCGTTTTACCGATGTTGGTGACGACCCGGATGCCATAGCAGCTTTCAATGAGAACCCCTATTTTGGTGTTGAGGCCAATGAAACTACGCGGTTTGAATTTGGTGCTTCGGTTTCAGCTTACGCGAAATTTGAAATCATAGAAAATGTCACGATGGAAAACCTTTTGAATTTGTATTCAAACTATCTGGATGAACCAAAAAACGTTGACATTGATTACACAATGAATCTGGTGATGAAGGTCAATAGTTTTCTATCTGCCAATGTAGTTTTTCAAGCCATCTATGATGACAATGCGGCTAAAGGGTTTCAAATTAGACAAGTTTTGGGTGTAGGTATTAATTTTTCACTTTAGAAAATAGAAAATGAGATTAGAAGGGTGTTTTTAACACCCTTTTTTTATTACCCAACACAAAGCTACTGAATCAAAATACAATTTTACTATCTTGCGATACTAAAACCGCGTTATCTTGAAAAAAACAATTGGAAGAATAGATAAGGCCGACTTTCCGTTATTTGAACTTTATGAAATTGCCGTAAAGATTGATACCGGAGCCTATACTTCTTCGATTCATTGCAAAAATGTGGTTGAAGAAAATGGTTTGCTAAAATGCAATTTTCTGGATGAAGAACATCCCAATTATCATGGTAAGGAAATTATTTTTAAGGAATATGAAACCGCTCAAGTCAAGAGCAGTAACGGCATCGTGCAAACACGGTATAAAATTAAAACCAAAATACTGCTTTTTGATGAAGAGTTTGATATATCACTAACCCTTTCAGACAGGGAAGAAATGAAATTTCCTGTTTTACTGGGAAGAACATTCTTAAGTAAAAATTTTATAGTTGATACCAGTTTAACCAATCTTTCGTTCAAACGAAAACAAAAAAAATGAACATAGTAATCCTTTCTTCAAACCCAAACCTTTACTCCACAAAAAGACTGGTTGAAGCTGCAAAGCAAAGAAAACACAACGTAGAGGTAATTGACCACGCCAAGTGTGAGCTTGTCATCGAAAAGAAAAAACCATGTGTCTATTACAAAGGAAATCTGGTTGCAAATACTGATGCCGTGATTCCAAGGATTGGAGCTTCAGTTACTTTTTATGGTACAGCAGTTGTCAGGCAGTTTGAAATGATGCGCGTCTTCACCACAACTGAATCACAATCTCTGATGCGCTCTAGAGATAAACTGAGAAGCCTTCAGGTGTTATCCAGAGCGGGGTTGGGGTTGCCAAAAACAGTATTTACCAACTACTCCCGAAATACAGCCGATGTTATCAAACACGTGGGTGGCGCTCCATTAATCATCAAACTGCTTGAAGGAACTCAAGGCTTGGGTGTTGTTCTGGCAGAAACCAACAATGCAGCAGAATCGGTGCTGGAAGCGTTTAACGGATTGCAGGCCCGCGTAATCGTTCAGGAATTTATCAAAGAAGCCGGAGGGGCAGATATCAGGGCTTTTGTTGTTGATGGCCAGGTGGTGGGAGCAATGAAACGACAAGGCAAAGAAGGTGAATTTCGCTCCAACCTGCACAGGGGTGGTTCAGCCACCGTGATTGAACTTTCTGATGAAGAAGAAAATGCCGCCATCAAAGCTGCCCGGGTTATGGGTCTTGCCGTTGCCGGTGTGGATATGTTACAGTCTTCCAGAGGTCCGTTAATTCTTGAAGTAAACTCTTCACCCGGACTGGAAGGTATAGAAGCCGCCACCGGAAAAGACATTGCAAAAAGCATCATCAGGTATATTGAACGCAGTCTTTAAACCCATTCATATTGAAAATATTAGGTGAAAATATAGCATTAGGCGAAAGCAAAACCATACAGTTCAACATTGCCAAACTCTATACCGCCACCAATGTTGAAATTCCAATTATCATTGAACGTGCACCAAAACCGGGCCCCACAGTACTGATAACCGCCGGAATTCACGGTGATGAAATCAATGGTGTGGAAATCGTGAGACAGCTTATTGCAAAAAAAATAAACAAGCCCAAAAAGGGAACCATTATTTGCGTCCCCATTCTAAATGTATTTGGATTCTTATCAATGAGCAGGCAGTTCCCGGACGGACACGATTTAAACCGCGTTTTTCCCGGCACCAAAAAAGGTTCACTCGCCAGCCGTGTTGCTTATCATTTTACCAACGAGATATTACCTCATGCCGATTATTGTCTGGACTTCCACACGGGAGGAGCCAGTAGGTTTAATGCAGCTCAAATCAGGGTTTCGCCCAATGATTATGTAGCGATGAAATATGCAAAAGTTTTCAATTCGCCTTTTATTGTTATCTCCAAAATTCTTGAAAAATCATACCGTCAAACCTGTCTGAAAATGGGGATTCCTTCTTTGCTCTTTGAGGGCGGAAAATCCATGAGCAGCGATAGGGACATTATTGATTATGGCGTACAAGGCATTTTGAGATTTTTAGACCACCACGAAATGTTAAGCCATAAATTCAATGCCCCGAAGCCAAATGGCCAACCGGTGGTTATAGAAAAAAGCACCTGGATCAGGGCTCACAAAAGCGGCTTGCTGCACACCAAAGTGCCCATAAACAAATTTGTTGCAAAGGGAGAAATCCTCGCTTCGATTACAGACCCTTACGGCGAAATGAAGGTAAAAGTAAAAGCACCCAATGACGGCTACATTATCAATGTCAACCAGTCACCGATTGTACATCAGGGAGATGCTATATTTCACATATCAACGCTGGTTTCCTAATTTTATAGCCATGCAAAAAGCTGAATTGCGAAAAAAATACCTTAGTAAAAGAGCCAGACTTTCGCCAACTGAAATAGATTCCCTTAGTCTTGAAATAGCCAATCAGATTCTTCAGCTTCCCATCTGGAATTTCTTAAACTTTCATATTTTTTTAAGCATCACCGAAAAAGGTGAAATAAATACTGACTATTTATTGCATATACTCCAAGGAAAAGACAAAAACATCATAGTGCCTAAAACCGATTTTGAAAGCAATACCCTCTCCCATTTTTTGTTGACAGACAATACCGTTATCAAAAAAAACAAATGGGGTATCCCTGAGCCTGAGGACGGCATTCCCTTTCCGGAAAACAAAATTGATGTTGTGTTTGTTCCTTTGTTGGCTTTTGACAAAAAGGGACACCGTGTGGGCTATGGTAAGGGTTTTTATGACCGTTTTCTTAAACTTTGCCACCCTGATGTGATTAAAATCGGGCTTTCCTTTTTTGACGCTGAAGATTTTGATATCAACGCAGAGGAGACTGATGTACCTTTAAACTATTGCATCACACCAAAAGCACTTTATCGCTTTTAGAAATTTTTCTATCTTAGTCATTCACTAAAATAATCAGCCTAATTATGGAAAATCTAAATGCAACACCACCTGACAATTATCTTGTTTGGGCTATAGTAACAACGGTGTTATGTTGTCTGCCATTAGGTATAGTTGCAATTGTCAAGTCATCTAAAGTAAATACCCTATGGGCTCAAGGAGACTATGAAGGGGCTCAAAAGGAGTCAGCTTCTGCAAGATTGTTTGTTATTTTGGCTGCATCTATTGGCTTTATTGTACAACTACTCATACTAGTGCCATTTTTAATCTTTGTAATGGGAGATATTCTTGCAAACTACTAGGAAAAATATTCTCAAAGCCCTACTTCCCATACTAGTTTTGGGAGTATTGGCTTTTATTTACCATTCATACAACCCATCACTTGCAACTTTCTACCTGCCCTGCCCGCTTTATTACACCACAGACTTGTACTGTGCCGGTTGCGGGTCGCAACGGGCTCTTCATCATTTGATGCATTTTGAAATAGGAAAAGCTTTTGGTTACAATCCGTTTTTGGTGATTTCGATACCGTTACTGATATATGCTGTGGTCGTGCAGTATGTCAATTTTGTATGGAATACAAGATTTCGCGTAAAGCTGTTTTACAGCAATACGTTTATTGTCATTTATTTTGGCTTGGCCATTTTATATATGATATTGAGAAATATTGAAGTTGAACCGTTTAACTTTCTTGCTCCCCGGTAGTTGTTTCGGGCTCTTTTTTCTCTTCTTTAGGGAAAGCTTTTTTGTTAAAAATAATCAACAAACCCACGCCTGTACTAATAGCCATATCGGCAAAATTGAATACCGGGTCAAAGAAGGTAAAGTAATCTCCCCCCCAAAAAGGCAGCCATTCGGGTAGGTAGCCTTGATAAAGCGGGAAGTAAAGCATATCAACTACCTTTCCGTGAAAAAGGGTTCCATATCCTCCTCCTTCGGGGAAAAGTGTTGCCACATTGCGTAAACTATCGTCAAAAATCACCCCATAAAAAACAGAATCGATGATGTTACCCATTGCTCCGGCAAAAATAAAGGATATGCCCACAATAAGCACCCGCGACATCTTCTTTCTCACCGAATCCCATAGCCAGTAACCAATAAAAACTATGGCCACCAGCCTGAAGAGCGTAAGGATAAGTTTACCGTACTGTCCGGGGATTTGGGCACCCCAGGCCATCCCTTCGTTTTCAATAAACATGATTCTGAACCATTCAAAAACTTTGATTTCTTCACCCAACATAAAATGGGTTTTGATATAAATTTTTGAAACCTGATCTATCAGTAGTATAATGAAAATAATGAGTCCGGCTTGCTTAAGGGTCATTGTGGTGGGATTAAAAGTGTAATAAAGAGGCTGTATAAAAAGGCGTGTTTTGCTACAAAGACACCAAGGCTCTAAGTTTCACTAAGAAATAAGGTTTTATTTATCAATACTTTGTGCTTCTTAGTGTCTTAGTGCCTTCGTGGCATTTTTTCGTTCAGTAACTTTTTAAACAGCACTTTTCAATTTTACATTTGCATATTTTTCGCCTCAATGCTCAGTGTGGCGTGTGGAACGAGCTTTAATCGTTCTTTGCTAATAAGTTTTTGAGTCACGCGGCAGATACCATAGGTTTTGTTCTCAATGCGAATCAACGCATTTTTCAAATCCCTGATGAACTTTTCTTGCCTGATGGCCAACTGTGAATTGGCCTCTTTGGACATCACACTGCTTCCTTCTTCAAATGCTTTGAATGTGGGCGAAGTATCATCTGTGCCGTTATCTCCGTCATTCATATAGGCACTTTTTATTAACTCTAATTGTTCTTGTGCTTTTTCGATTTTTTCTAAAATTATAGCTTTGAACTCTGCTAAATCTGCATCGCTATACCTGGTTTTTGTTTCTTCGCTCATGTTCTATACTTTTTTAATTACCATTTTGGTTTCTACGTCATCAAATTTTATTTCCAATCCGTTGTTGATTTGTTCAATCAGCAAGAGGTTGTCAGTCAATGTTTCCGTTTTGATGTAATCAACATTGTCCCGAAGTGCAAATTCTAAAATCTCACTTTTCTGAAGTTCAATCTCTATGCGGTCTGTCACTTCAAAGCCGGAGTCTTTTCTCAAATTCTGAATACGGTTGACCAACTCTCTGGCAATGCCTTCATAACGCAACTCTTCTGTGATTGTTATATCCAGCGCAACAGTTAAATTTCCACTGCTTGCCACCAGCCATCCTTCAATATCCTGAGAACTGATTTCTACGTCTTGGTTCTGCAAAATAACACTTTTTCCGTTAATTTCTACTGATATTTCACCTTCTTGCTCGATTTTTTTTATCTGGCTCTGATCAAACTGATTCACAGCATCTGCAATCGCCTTCATGTCTTTACCAAAGCGGGGTCCCAGCACTTTGAAGTTGGGCTTGATTTGTTTGACCAATATGCCCGAACCTTCATCAATCAGGTCGATTTCCTTCACGTTCACTTCGTGCTTTATCAAATCGGCTACGGCAAGGATTTCTTGCTTCTGTTTTTCATTCAATACCGGTATCATAATTTTCTGAAGCGGTTGGCGCACTTTGATTTTTTCCTTTTGGCGTAAAGAAAGTACCAAAGAAGAAATGGTTTGTGCATTTTGCATTTTGCTTTCCAGAATTTTGTCAACAAAAGCAGCATCAAACTTCGGAAAATCAGCCAAATGCACCGATTCTTCTCCCTTTTTCGCTACAGCGGAAGTCAAATCTTTATAAAGCCTTTCCATAAAGAACGGGGCAACCGGTGCACTCAATTGAGCCACATTCACTAAACAGGTATAAAGCGTTTGATATGCCGAAATTTTATCGGTACCATAATCCCCTTTCCAATACCTGCGACGACTCAATCTCACAAACCAGTTGCTCAGGTTTTCCTGAACAAAATCTGAAATGGCACGCGTGGCTTTGGTGGGTTCATAGTCGTTGTAATATTCATCCACTTTCCGAATGAGTGTGTGCAGTTCTGAAAGTATCCAGCGGTCAATTTCAGGTCTTTCCTCCAGCGGAATATCTGCCTCAGAATAATCAAAATTATCCAGATTGGCATACAGGCTGAAAAAACTATAGGTATTGTAAAGCGTTCCGAAAAACTTACGTCTCACCTCAGCAACGCCTTCTATGTCAAATTTAAGGTTGTCCCAGGGGTTGGCGTTGCTAATCATATACCAACGCGTGGCATCGGGGCCATAAGTGCCAATGGTTTCAAAAGGGTCAACGGCATTGCCCAATCGCTTGGACATTTTTTGTCCGTTTTTGTCTAAAACCAGTCCGTTTGAGACTACGTTTTTATAAGCCACATCGTCAAATGTCATCGTGGCAATGGCGTGCAAAGTATAAAACCAACCTCTTGTTTGATCTACTCCCTCTGCAATGAAGTCAGCAGTCCGCCATGTATTTTCTACTTTTTCTTTATTTTCAAAGGGATAGTGCCATTGTGCATATGGCATACTACCCGAATCAAACCAAACATCAATCAGGTCGCTTTCGCGCTTCATAGGTTTTCCGCTTTCGGAAACCAGAATGACTTCATCAACATAGTTTTTATGCAGGTCGATGTTTTCATAGTTTTCTTCAGACATGTCACCGGGCACAAACTTGGGGAAAATATCTTTTTCCATCATACCGGCGGCGATGGCTTTTTGCATTTCGGCTTTCAGCTCTTCAGCAGAACCGATGACTTTTTCTTCTTTGCCGTCTTCGGTTCTCCAAATGGGCAACGGGATTCCCCAGTAGCGTGAACGAGAAAGGTTCCAGTCGTTGGCATTGGCCAGCCAGTTGCCAAAACGGCCTTCACCGGTGGCTTTGGGTTTCCAGTTGATGTTTTTATTCAACTCAAACATGCGGTCTTTAAAGTCGGTGACTTTGATAAACCAGGAGTCGAGCGGATAGTATAAAATGGGCTTGTCTGTACGCCAGCAGTTCGGGTAGCTGTGTGTGTATTTTTCTACCTTGAATGCTTTGTTTTCTTCCTTGAGTTTGATGGCGATTTCCACGTCCACCGATTTTTCAGGAGCCTGCCCATCGTCATAATACTCGTTCTTCACATATTTTCCCGCCAACTCGCCCATTTCAGGACGGAACTTTCCTTGTAAATCCACCAAGGGCACCAAATTCCCGTTTTCGTCTTTCACGAGCATAGGCGGCACTTCAGGAACTGCCAGTTTGGCCACCATGGCATCATCTGCACCAAAA
Source organism: uncultured Flavobacteriaceae bacterium (assembly GCA_964469175.1). Classification (GTDB taxonomy): domain Bacteria; phylum Bacteroidota; class Bacteroidia; order Flavobacteriales; family Flavobacteriaceae; genus Planktosalinus. Next base: position 161,637 of record CAYXXY010000001.1, on the reverse strand, counting down.
GTGGACGCGGTATGAACAATACCGGTACCGTCTTCAGTAGTGACAAAATCACCCAAAATCACCCGAAAAGCATTTTCAGGATTGTTGTGTGGCAAGGCATAAGGCAGCAATTGCTCATAGCGAATGCCTTCCAGGTCTTTGCCTTTGCAATTGGCAGCAATAAAGAAGGGTATTGTTTTATCCCCCGATTTATAATCCTGTAATTCACTTTCAGTTTCAACTTGTTGAAACTTTTTGTCAAATTGTTTGTTGATCAAGGCTTTTGCAAGCACCACATTGATGGGTTCAAAAGTGTACTGATTAAATGTTTTTACCAACACATAATCAATTTTTGATCCAACAGTCAAAGCGGTATTACTTGGAAGCGTCCAGGGAGTTGTGGTCCAGGCCAGAAAATGAACATCTCCAAAACCTTGTAAGGCTTGAGGCAAAGTGTTGTTTAAGGCTTTAAACTGCGCCACCACGGTAGTATCAGTAACATCCTGATAAGTCCCGGGTTGGTTCAACTCATGCGAACTTAAACCCGTTCCCGCTTTTGGTGAATAGGGCTGTATGGTATAGCCTTTATAGAGTAAATTCTTGTTGTAAATTTCTTTTAACAGCCACCACACCGTTTCCATATACTTGGATTTGTAGGTGATGTAAGGGTCGTCCATATCCACCCAGTAGCCCATTTTTTCGGTGAGGTCGTTCCACACATCGGTGTAGCGCATCACAGCTTTTTTACAGGCGGCGTTGTAATCTTCAACGCTTATTTTCTTGCCAATGTCTTCTTTGGTGATACCCAGTTCTTTTTCAACACCCAGTTCGATGGGCAAGCCATGGGTGTCCCAACCGGCTTTTCGTTGCACCTGAAAGCCCTTTTGGGTTTTGTAACGGCAAAAAATATCCTTGATGGCACGTGCCATCACGTGGTGAATACCGGGCAAACCATTGGCAGAAGGCGGCCCTTCAAAAAAGATAAAGGGTTCGTTTCCATCACGGGTAGAAATACTCTTTTGAAAAATGTTTTCCTGTTTCCAAAAATCCAATACATCATCGGCTACTTTGGCCAAGTCAAGTGCTTTATAATCAGGAAAAATTTTGCTCATGGGGTACTGCTTTTTTATAAGGTTGCGAAAATAAGCATTTTAAGGGAATTATCCTTGTTTAAAATGAGTACTTCACCGCAGCAATAAAATTCCTGCCGGGAGCAGCAATTCCAGAAGAATAAGTACGGTAGCGCTGGTCTGTTATGTTTTCCAGTGAGGCTGAAACTTGCCAGGCATCAGTGATTTGGTATTGGCTCGCCAAATTGAGGGTGTACCAGCCAGGAGAATACAAGTCGCCGGCGCTGTTTGCCGGGTAAATTTCCGGTTTATTGGCTTCTGAGGGTGCTAGGTTTTCGGGGCTTATTTGTCCGCTGTAACGGGCAAAAGCATCTATTTTGAAAATTTCGTTTTTCCAAACCAGATGTGTATTTCCAAATTGTGGCGGGGCATGTCTTAGCGGGGCTTTATCGCCATTGTCCAGTTCTTCATACCCTTTGGCAATGGTATAATTTGAATTCAGGCTTAAATTTTCGCAGAAGTTGATTTGAACCGCGGCTTCAAATCCATACACCCTGGCATCGGCGGCGTTTTGAATGGCTTGTACATTGCTTAACTCGCCCTGATACATGATTTCGGTTTCGCCGTTCAGGCTAAAATCCCGACGCACGAGGGCATTGTCGAGTTTGGTGTAAAACGTGGCCATTTCCACTTTTAGGATATTGTCAAAATTGAGGGCGGCACCCACTTCGCCGTTATAGGAATACTCGGCTTTTAATTCGGGATTGGGCACGACCACGCTTCCGGGTTCTGAGTCAAATATTTTACCAATATCGTCGATATTGGGTGCTCTAAATGCAGTAGAAAAATTGGTTCTAAGCCCAAGTATTTTTGAGGCTTGGTATGTGAAACCTATACTCCCTGTAAGATTACCGGTATTGATCTTTGTGTCTTCAAAAGGAAAATCATAAAAACGATTGTCAAAACTAGCATCAATTTGAAACCGGCTGTATCGCAAACCAGATTGAAATGTGAGTTTGGGTGACATTTTCCAGAGTAAACTGGTATATGCAGCATAGGACTGCCAGATAGAGCCATCAGGATATCTGGAGGCGGTTTCCTCAATTTCCTGAGTTTCAATGTTTGTTCTTATGCCTGTTGAGTTTACTTTATTATGCACATATTCAAAACCATAAAATAAATCAATCACATTTATTTTTTTGGTAAAATCGAGATTTGCAGATAGGGCATCAACTTGTTCCTCAGTATTAAAAAGATTTGTTGAATTTACACTTCGGTTGTAACGGCTTTCTTCAAAAAACTGATACCCAACAATAAGTTTTGAGTCGTCATAGAACAGGCTTCTGCTTTTTCGCTCCAGCTGTAAATTTCCCGAAAACCACACTTGCGGCCCATAATACCACTCAGCATCGCGCAAGTTACCATTGGGTCTAATGCGGGTAAGACGATCATAACGGGAATAGTCTGAAGTTTCAGAATAGAGCAGGTTTAGTGTAAAATCCCAAACTTCATTGGGCATAAACCGCACCTTTTGAGCCAGGCTCAATTGGTCATAACCTGTAGGCTTTTGAATCAGCGGGTTTGAGTTTGGGGTTTGTATGTCCTCACCGTCTACGGTTTGGATGTAAAAATTACGCAGATAATCATCCGGGCCATGTTTTCCCATTCTTAAATCGCCAAAATCACTATAGGAGATACTGCTTAAAAAAGCCCATTCCTTAAATCCGAAATTCAAGTCAATGTGTCCGGTTTTTTCTTCATTGGCCGTTGCATAACGGGTGATTACATTCCCGGAAAATGCCATGCCTTCCTCAAAGGAAAACCTGGGTTTCAGCGTATAAAAATTCATTACACCACCCACGGCGTCGCTGCCGTAAACCACAGAACCCGGGCCCAGAATGACTTCGGTATTTTCAACTACAAAAGGGTCAATGGAAAGTATGTTTTGGATGTTGCCCCCTCTGAAAATAGCCGTATTCATGCGCACACCGTCAACAGTCAATAAGAGTCGGTTTGTGGAAAAACCGCGAATCATCGGGCTGCCACCGCCCAACTGGCTTTTTTGCACAAAAACCCTTCCGCTGTTACTCAACAGGTCGGCGGTGGTTTGGGGTTGTGTGAATAGTGCATCCTGAGTATTAATACTCACCACAGACTGGGCAATATCTTTTTTATTTTGACTGAATTTTGTGATAGAAAGTACAATTTCGTCAAGTTGACCGGTACCGGGCTTGAGAAAAACGACGCCCTTGTTTTTTAAAATTTGAGCTTTTGAAGTGGAAAGTGTTTCAAAGGAAGTGTGTTGAAACTGAATGGTTTCATTATCGGAAAAACTATCGAGAGTGATTTTTCCATTTATATCTGAGATTCCGCTTTTCGTTTTGTTAGAATTATAAAATAAAACCCCCGAAATGGCTTCTTGATTTTCTGAATTGATTAGTGTAGCTTGTTGCCCATAGGTAAGTGCCGCTGATACAATCATCAGCATTAAAAATAATTTTTGTTTCATAGTTAGTTAAATAGTTGGTTAAAAACTTGAAGCGACTTGGGTTTTTTAAATCCTTGAATATGCAATTCATAGTACAATAAAAGGATTTCTAAAGTTTCTTTTCGCTCCTTTTTGGTTAATTTGACAGCATTTATTTTATCAAATTTTATGCCCAAAATCGTTAAAAACCCACTATTTTCAGGAACAGAAATACAGTAGATATGGGTGCTTTCATTTTGAAAAACGCCTTCTAAAAGATTGAAATAAGGTAGTTTACTTTCGCCAGTATCGGGATAGAACCCTAAAAAGTCTGAAAGTTTGAGCAGAAAGAGCAAATGAAAATTGGCAATCTTTTCACTTTCATCCAGCCAGAGGAAGGATTGTTCAAGAAAATCAAACAGTTTTTCGTTTTTTTCTTCTTCAACAATGCATTGTTTCAGTACTTCCGAAAGGAATAGAACGAGGGATGATTTTATAACATGGTTGTGAAGTGTATTGTATGCACGGGAAACTTTCGCATCAAGCAAGTACTCAAGGGTTCCCTTGTTTTTGTGGTTTGCAGAAATTTCCAATAAAGTGAGTGGTTGAAAATATGCAGTCCTTAGTTTTCCCTTTTTTGATTTTAAAATACCTTTTAGAATGTAGCTTTTAAGGCCTTCGGCTTTGGTAAAACATTTTACAATAAGGTCTGCCTCACCATATTTTACAGTAGAAATCACTATGGCGGGGGTTGTGATGAGCATTATCTTACGATCATTACTTTGGCAATGTTGGTTTCAGTACCGTCTGAAGTGGTAGCCATAATAAAATACACCCCTGAAGAAACCTTATATCTGCCAAATGCCCGGGTATCCCATTGAATGCTTCCTCCTTCGGCAACTTGTTCAAAGACAAGATTTCCATTAACGTCTGTGATTTTCACATTGGCTCTTGCGGTAAGTCCATCGATGGTTACATTTCCCGTAAAATTAGGCCTAACAGGATTTGGAAAAGCCCTTAGAGATCTCAGGTTATCGCGAGGTGCAGTGGTGGTGCCTTTATAAGCCACTAAACCGTTTCCGGTTGCAAAATAGACTACCCCGCTATCGGGGTCGATAGCAATGTCCAACACGTTGTTTGAAGGAAGCGGTGAATTGTCTTTAGTAAATCTCAACAAAGTTTCTTGGCCATTTGCAGACACATAAAAAACCCCGGAAGATGCCGTGGCAATCCATTTGTTATTGGCGCCATCCACTGCAATGTCTGTAATTGATTGTTGAAACAGTAATTCCTGTGGCACGCCGTCGTCATCAAGAATAATAATGGGCTGGGCATCGACATTGGTATTTTCCTGAAAAAACCCACTAGTGTTAAACAATACTCGCAAACCGCGCAGTGTGCCAATCCAGACTTGATTTCTGTTGTCAACAGCGACGGCCCTGACGTTTCTGTCAGGAAGGTTTCCGTTCCCTAGATCTTCACCTATTTTTCTGAATTGATTTGTGGCAGGGTTAAACCCTATCAAACCGTTTATACTACTAGCAAAAAAAACATTGCCCTCTCTACTTATGTCTAATTTGTTTAGCCCTGTTTCAGATGTGGGTTGTGGAATCACGCTGGTAATGTCAAAACCCTGAACTTGTCCGCCGGTTGTTAATTTCTGTAAGCCATTAACAGCCCCGGACTGTACAAACCAAAGGTTTCCGGCATTGTCAAATTCAGAGCCGAAAATTCTTATGCTGTTATCTCCATAAGCTCCCTGTATCGCACTGTTTGTGTCATTTAAGAGCACTGTGGGTTGTGAGTCTACAATTTTTAAAAGCCCGCTGAACATTGAGCTGGCATAGGCCTCGGCTGTGTTAAACGGATTGATTTTAATGTGTGAAAGTGCTACTGCTCCAAAAACGTCTTCATAGGGAATATTTTTCCATTCATTGTTTACAAAATGGCTCATTCCTCTTCGGTTTGGGTTTAGTGGGTAAGGGTTAAAAAACAATGACACGGCACCATATACCACCCATAGTTGACCCGGTGTTGCGTCAATAGCAAACGGACTGTTTAACAAAGGCCCATCAGGCAGGATTTGATTGGCTTGATTTGTGTTAAACGGCACCTCTAATATTCCATGTTGTTGTGTTGCCAGATATACTTTTTCATTATAAGCCAATGAGTTTGAAAGTGTATATTGAAAATCGATTACATTATTGATAGTTGACACTTGATTCATTAAAACATCATACACAGTAGAACGTGTTTCTGAAGTTACAGTGAGATAGTTTTCAGTGGAATAAATGTTTTTGTTAGCCTGCGGAAAGGTAGCCACAACTGTAACTGACCCGCCTGTAAGCCGAAGTAGTCTGGAGTTAAAATCAATACCATAAATGTCATTGGCAAAATTTTGAACACCTATAATCCCAAAAGGGTAAAAGACTGACCATTCTTGAAAATTAATCAGGTTTGGATTATTAACATCAGCTCTTTTCACTTTGTCATTCATTGCCGCATATACAAATCCATCGAGCACAGCAACCTGGTTCACCCTTTCCTGTGCTCCAAAATCACCAATAAAATAAGTGTCTCCAAACTCGATTCTCGTCAAGTCATAAACTGAAATACCAAAATCTGTTGAAATATATACATTGCCGTTAAACTCATAAAAGTGATTGATGCGTTTTTGATTTGGGGGAATTGTGGGTTTATTTAAAATATCAATGACCCTTAAAACAGCATTATCATCAAAAATTAGTTCAATAAGCCCATTCTGGTAGCCAACCATAATAATGTCATAATTCGCGCTATAATATACCTTAGAAATTAAATCACCAGACAGCCCCTGGATGGTTGTTATTGTGTTGATTTCAGTGGTTATTAAATCATATATGAAAATGGCATTTTCAGAAGCAGCGATAATTTTATCATTACCGGTGGCTATGTCAACCACATTTGAGTATGAGAAATATCCTGTCCATTGATTTTCAAAGTTCTGCATATAGCCGTTGAAACTTAAAAACAGGATAAAGAATGTTGTCAGTCGCTTCATATAATTGATACTCACTTACAGTTTCATTAACACATTTAAAAAGAAAATATTGCGAATGCCAAGAACAAAAAACCACCCGTTATCACGGATGGTTTTATAATTAATTTTAGTGATTGGTTTAGACAACACCCTGTGCAATCATAGCATCTGCTACTTTTACAAATCCGGCGATGTTTGCTCCTTTGACATAGTCAACATAACCATCACTGTCTTTTCCATATTTCACACAAGAATCGTGAATATCACCCATGATTTTGAATAGTTTCTGGTCAACTTCTTCTGCAGTCCAGCCATATCGCATTGAGTTCTGCGACATTTCCAGACCTGATGTTGCAACACCTCCTGCATTTGAAGCCTTACCCGGAGAAAATAATATTTTTGCTTTCAGGAATACTTCAATTGCATCAGGAGTGCTAGGCATGTTGGCACCTTCACCCACACAAATACATCCGTTTGCAACCAAAGTTTTTGCTTCTTCTTCATTCAACTCGTTTTGAGTTGCACATGGCATAGCTACATCACATTTCTCGCCCCAGGGTCTCTTTCCTTCTACAAATTTTGCATTGGGATATTTGTCAACATATTCACTAATTCTTCCACGTTTTACGTTTTTGAGATCCATGACAAAAGCAAGTTTATCATCATCAATTCCATCGTTGTCTACAATGTATCCGCTTGAGTCTGATAGTGTAATTACTTTTGCTCCCAATTCAGTTGCTTTTTGAGTGGCATATTGAGCGACATTTCCTGAGCCGGAAACTACCACTGTTTTACCTTCTAGAGTTTTACCCTTGGTCTTCAACATGCTTTGAACAAAATATACATTGCCATAGCCTGTTGCCTCGGGACGCATTAATGAGCCTCCATAAGAAATTCCTTTTCCGGTGAAAACCCCTGTAAATTCATCTTTTAGCCTTTTATACTGGCCAAACATATATCCCACTTCTCGTGCTCCTACACCAATATCACCGGCAGGAACATCTGTATTGGGGCCTAAATATTTATGCAACTCATTCATTAAACTTTGACAGAAACGCATGACTTCAGCATCAGATTTTCCTTTGGGGTCAAAATCTGACCCTCCTTTACCACCACCCATTGGCAATGTTGTAAGTGCATTTTTAAAGGTTTGTTCAAAACCTAAAAACTTCAATACACTCAAGTTAACTGATGGGTGGAATCGCATCCCTCCCTTATAAGGGCCAATGGCCGAGTTGAACTGAACACGATATGCTTTGTTAATCATTATTTCACCATTATCAGCCGTCCAAGGCACCCTGAAAATGATTACTCTTTCGGGCTCTACCATTCGCTCTAAAAGCTTATAGCCCTGATATTTTTTATTTTCTTCAATAAAAGGCATTACTGTTTCTGCAACTTCTCTAACTGCTTGCAAAAACTCTGGCTCATTGGGGTTTGATTTTTCAACCTGAGCAATGAAGTTTTTTATGCTTTCTGTCATTTTGAATAATTTTACGTAAACGTTTTCGTTAATTAAAGTGCAAATATAAAGTAAAAGAAATTATTACTTTTTGAGAAAAGTCATTATTCCCATTTTTTTATTTAACTTTCATCTTAATTTAGTTTTTATATATTTGTCTTGTCTCAAACAATCTTTATCCCTATGAAAACCAAATACTTTGTCTTGGTATTTATTTTTTGTTTTTTCTGCTCAAGCTCTTATAGTCAATTTGGGTTTTCACATGAAGTTGGTATTATTACCGGTCCTGTTGTTTTTTACTCAGATTATGGACAAAGAAGCAACATAGAAACAAACATGAATAATGTGGGTTTTGGCGTTGGCTTGATTCATTATTTGAATTTTGCTTACCGTGCAGATTGTAATTGTTACACCAGAGATACCTATTTTAACGACCACTTTAAATTAAGAAACGAGATATCTTACCATAAAACTGAGTTTCAACATTATGGCAGATGGGTTGATCCTTCCAAAACCTCGTTAATTGCTGAACAACTTAGAGGTATGAGAGGTTCTACTTCTGTTTTTGATATTGGTTCACAATTAGAGTATTTCCCATTAAGCATAAGAGATTTTGTTGCAGGTAGTTATAAAATTGCACCTTTTGTAAGTTTGGGTGCACATTGGGTTAACTTTAGCCCTGATGCCTATACTATTTTTGAACCGTTTGAACTTGGACAATCCTTATACCCGGATAAGTATGACGAGTCTTCCAGAAGAACAGAACCCGGTTCTACCTGGTCTGTGGTTTGGAGCTTAGGGTTTAGATACAAACTGACCCCCATGAGCGATTTAATGCTTGATGGGCGCTGGCAGTTTTATTTTTCAAACTGGGTAGACGGTCTTAATCCCGATGTGCCTGAAAATCTGGCTAACGACTGGATTTATTGGCTAAATGTAGGGTATATACTTTATCTGGACTAGGCTAAAGCTTGTTTTAAATCTTCAATCAAATCATCTGCATCTTCTATCCCAACACTTAGGCGGATAAGCGAATCTACAACCCCTGTTTTTTCACGTTCCTCTTTTGGTATGGAAGCATGAGTCATACTCGCAGGGTGTCCTGCCAAAGATTCCACTCCACCCAAAGATTCTGCTAACGTAAATATTTTCAGTTTTTCAACAACTTTTACAGCATCTGCAAGTGTGTTGCCTTTCATAGTAAAGGAAATCATCCCACCAAAATCTTTCATTTGTTCTTTGGCAATTTCGTGATTGGGATGTGAAGGAAATCCGGGCCAGTATACTTTTTCAACTTTGAGATGGGTTGAAAGATATTTTGCAATAACCGCTCCATTTTCACAATGCCTTTGCATTCTGAGGTGAAGTGTCTTGATACCTCTTAAGACCAGAAAGCTGTCCTGGGGGCCACAAACAGCACCACTGGCATTTTGAATAAAATAAAGTTGTTCTGCAAGGGCATCGTCATTGACAATGAGCGCTCCCATAACTACATCGCTATGGCCGCCAAGATATTTGGTAGCAGAATGCATCACAATATCAGCTCCCATATCCAAAGGTTGTTGCAAATAAGGCGTTGCAAACGTGTTATCAACAGCAAGCAGGAGCTTGTGTTTCTTTGCAATTTTTGAACAGGCTACTATGTCAATCACATTCATCATTGGGTTTGTTGGGGTTTCCACCCAAAGCAATTTGGTGTTCTTATTGATATAATCTTCAATTTTTGAAGCATCCTGCATACCAATAAAATGAAACTTAATCCCAAACTTTTCAAACACCTTTCTGAATAGTCGGTAACTGCCTCCATAAAGGTCGTTGGTTGAAATAACTTCATCACCCGGATTCAATAGTTTAATCACCGCATCTATAGCAGCAAGACCTGATCCAAACGCCAAACCGTGTTTCCCATTTTCAATACTTGCCAATGATCTTTCAAGGGCTGACCTTGTTGGGTTCCCGCTTCGTGAGTATTCAAATCCTTTATGACCGCCGGGGGTGGTTTGTGAATAAGTACTGGTTTGATAAATGGGAGGCATCACAGAGCCGTAAGCAGGATCTACATTGTGCTGGCCGCCGTGAATGGTCTTGGTGTTAAACTTCATAAAATGGAATTTAAATTTTAAAAATAATCACAAATGTAAGGGAATATTCGGTCAATCTTAAATCAAAATGTATATTTAGCGGCTGTTTAACAATTTACTTTTATGTTTAGAATCATCCCCCTGCTTCTTGCCGTTTTTCTGGCAAGCAGTTGCTCGTTCAACGCCCCTTTAAAATTTGAGGAAACCAGTATTTCTGCTGAAAACTTTGATAGTTGTCTGTCAACTAATTGCCCGAGTATAAAAATTCATTACCTAAAAGCTTCCGGTAACAATCAAAAATCCAACAAAGTTAACAGACACATTGAAGATGTGCTGATTGACATTGTTGCTGCCGCTGAAGATGACCGAAATTATATCACACACGTTTCTGAAGCAGTTCAGTTTTTTATTGATGATTTTAAAAGATTTCAGGAAGATTTTGGCAATAATTATATAGACTATGACGTGGATACTTTTATGCAAGTATCTTACCAATCTGAAACTTTGGTGTCAATTGAATTAAATTATTATTTGTTCACAGGGGGTGCTCATGGTATTAACGGCACAAGATTTATTAATTTTAATGCCAAAACCGGCGATTTGCTTCCAAACGAAACTCTTTTTAATTCATCAGAAGAGTTTATCGCTTTTTGCGAAAACAAATTCAGGGCTATGTTTCAAATCCCTGAAGATCGAAGCATCAACGCTACCGGTTTTTGGTTTGAAAGAGATTCTTTTCAGTTACCCGAAAATATTGGCTTTACAGAAACCGAAATGATTCTTCACTACAACCAGTATGAAATTGCCAGTTATGCAGAAGGCCCTATCATTTTGACAATTCCCATTGAAGAAGTAGAACAATATCTTGAGTATTACTAACTTTGCCAAAATCTTAAACTAAGCCGGTTTGAAAAAGTTTTACTACCTATCCAGTTGCTCAACCTGTAAACGTATTATGGATGAATTGTCTCTTCCGGGTGATGTTGTTCTTCAGGATATTAAAACACAACCCATCTCAGAAAAAGAATTGGAAGATTTGCATCAACTTGCAGGTAGTTATGAGGCGCTTTTCAGCAAAAGGGCACAGTTGTACAAGGAGCGCGATTTAAAATCCAAAAACCTCTCTGAAACCGATTATAAAAAATTAATCCTTGAGCATTACACCTTTTTGAAAAGACCTGTACTGGTTTTAGGGAATCAAATTTTTATTGGCAACTCCGCCAAAACTGTCCGGGAAGCACAAAAAACACTTAATGGATAGCCGAAGCAAAGCCCTGCTTGCGGCAACGGCAGCCAGTACAATATACGGCATCAACCACAGCATTGCCAAAGGCATCATGCCTTATTTCATAGAGCCATACGGATTTATTGTTTTAAGGGTCATCGGGGCTTGCTTGCTTTTCTGGATAATTTCTTTGTGGTTTCCCAATGAAAAAATTGACCCAAAGGACTGGAAGAAAATATTCTTTTGTGCCCTCTTTGGAATGTCCATCAATATGTTGATGTTTTTTAAGGGATTAAGTCTTTCCACTCCTATTAATAGCTCTGTAATTATTACACTTTCTCCGGTTTTACTTTTAATCCTTTCAGCAGTTTTAGTCAGGGAAAGAATCACTTTTTTAAAAGCCGGGGGAATATTTATCGGGCTGGCAGGAGGATTGGCTTTGGTACTTTTTGCTGAGAAGGAACAATATAATGCACCAAATATTCCGTTGGGCAATGTTTTGTTTATTATCAATGCCATTGCCTATTCCATTTACCTTATTCTTGTTAAGCCATTAACGGCAAAATACAGTTCCATCACCTTGATGAAATGGCTTTTTCTCTTTGCGGTTTTTATAAACCTTCCGGTGGGTTTCAATGAATTTATAAAAGTTGAATGGAGTACCCTACCGCTTGATGTGATTCTAAAAATGGGTTTTGTTGTGGTGGGCACTACCTTTTTGACCTACCTGTTTAATATTTATGCGCTCAGGCAATTGCGCGCTTCGACCATTGGAGCGTTCATCTATTTACAACCGGTTATAGCAGTAATGTTTGCTGTAGTGATTGGCGCAGATTTTCTGACTCCAATCAGATTCCTGGCTGCCTTAATGATTTTTACAGGTGTATATATGAGTTCGCGTAAGCCAAAAGATTTAGCTTAAGTGCTTAGGTATTTTACCAAATTTTCGGGTGTCTTCTTTGGTTAAAACCCTAAAGTCTTCGGTTTTTGAGAGTCCGCTCAATCGCTCTAAAAGTTCTTTTGGAAGGGCAGTTAGTTTTCTTTCTTTCATGTCAATCCACCCACCCATAATTTCACAAGTGGCAAAGTTTTTTCCGTGTGAATCGTAAAAATTATGGAGAAATTCAAAGTACATACCATCTTCAGACAGGCCTTTTAGCTGTAAAGAAACCGTGATGGGCTTACCCACAAACACTTCCTTAAAATAATAGATGTGTTCATAAAAAACCACAGGGCCGATGTTGTAATGAACCATTTCACGTTGCCCTAAACCCTTTTCCATCAAGAAACCCATCCGAGTGTGGCTCATAAAATTGATGTAAGCACTATTGGCCAAATGCCTGTTGGCATCTATATCACTCCATCTAATATCAAATTCTTTAGTGTACATTGCAAAATATTTTTACAAACTTAACTAAATTTGCTGTGCGCGCATAGTATTTTAACGTAAACGTTTACTCTTTATGCCACTGATTTCATCCATATACAAACCACCGGCACTTTTTAGAAACGGGCATATTTCCACAATATACTCGTCAAAACTGCGTGTGCCGCCAAAAGTAATTCAATCACGGGAACGCATTTTTCTCCCCGACGGCGACTTTATGGACCTCGATTGGAGCTATGCCTCCAAAGAAAGCCGGCAACTGGTTGTTCTGTTGCACGGTCTGGAGGGCAACGCTCAACGCACTTATATGAAAGGAATCGCCGGTCATTTAAACCGAAAGGGCTGGGACACTGTTGCCGTAAATTTCAGGGGTTGCAGCGGCGAACCCAACAAACAATTTAAATCATATACTGCCGGTGCCACAGATGATCTTGAAATGGTAATTCAGCATATACTCGAAAAAGATATTTATGAAAAAATAACTTTAAACGGCTTTAGCCTGGGCGGGAACTTAATGCTGAAATATCTGGGTGAAAGAAGTTCCATTCCAAAAGAAATAAAAAAGGCAGTAGCAGTTTCCACTCCGCTTTCGCTGGAACATTCGCTGGAAGAACTCAACAAAAAACACAATTTTATTTATTCAAAATTTTTCCTGCTCAGTCTAAAGAAAAAATTCAAGGAAAAAAGCATGCAGTTTCCTGATGACATACATCCCGACGACCATAAAAAAATTAAATCATTACTCGATTTTGACAATATTTACACCTCAAAAGCACACGGTTTTGTTGATGCTTATGATTATTACCGCAAAAACAGCTGCCTGCAATTTTTACCTGAAATAAACATTCCGGTATTGATTTTAAATGCCCAAAACGATAGTTTTTTATCCCCTTCCTGTTATCCGGTCGATTTGGCCGAAAAACAAAAAAAGCTTTTTCTCGAAATTCCGCTTTATGGCGGGCACGTTGGTTTTTATGACAAAAACAATGTGTATTACAACGAAAAACGCACGGCCGAGTTTATCGGCGGGCTTTAAGCCATTTTCTTTACCTTTGCAAAACTTTAATGTATAGCTATGATACAATCCATGACTGGATTTGGGAAAGCCATCAAACAACTTCCCAACAAAAAAATTACCGTTGAAATCAAATCGCTTAACAGCAAGAGCCTGGATTTGAATGCCCGAATTCCTTCAGCTTACCGCGAAAAGGAACTTCAGATCAGAAGCATGCTCGCCAACATACTTGAACGAGGAAAGGTGGATTTTGCTCTATTTATTGAACTCACCGGTGAGGAAACTTCGTCACAAGTCAACATTCCAGTTGTGGAAGAATACATCAAGCAACTTAGCCTTGTGGTGAACGGCGACCGCACCGAACTACTCAAAATGGCCATCAGAATGCCCGATGCATTAAAAACTGAACGGGAAGAAATCGATGAAACCGAATTTCAGCAAATTACCTTAGCAATCGAAGAAGCACTAAAAGAAATTTCTAAATACCGAAGCGATGAAGGCGAAATCCTGAAAAAAGATTTCAAAATGCGGGTGCAAACCATTTCAGATTTATTGGATAAAGTCATTGCCATGGATCCTGAACGCATTCAAGGCGTTAAAGAACGTTTGCGAAAAGCCGTCGCCGAACTGAAAGAACAGGTGGATGAAAACCGCTTTGAACAAGAACTCATTTACTACCTTGAAAAATATGACATCACCGAAGAAAAAGTGCGGTTGGAAAACCACCTAAGCTATTTTATTGAAGCACTAAATTCCCCCGATTCCAACGGAAAAAAACTGGGGTTCATCACTCAGGAAATCGGTCGTGAAATCAACACTATTGGCTCCAAATCAAATTATGCAGCCATGCAGCAACTTGTTGTTCAAATGAAGGACGAGCTTGAAAAAATCAAGGAGCAATTATTAAACGTTTTGTAATGGAGGGAAGCGGCAAACTTATTGTTTTTTCAGCACCTTCCGGTTCGGGAAAAACCACATTGGTGCAACACCTGCTCAAGCAGGAAGACTTAAATCTTGGTTTTTCGATTTCGGCCACTTCTCGAGCACCCCGTGGTGACGAAAAACACGGTGAGCAGTATTATTTTATGACTTTTGAAGAGTTTAAAAAACACATCAAAAACGACGATTTCCTGGAATGGGAAGAAGTGTACCGCGATAATTTTTACGGCACCTTAAAGTCTGAAGTGGATAGACTATGGTCGCAAGGAAAACACGTAATTTTTGATATAGATGTAGTTGGCGGATTGCGGATAAAAAAGAAATACCCCAATGAGACTCTCGCCGTTTTTGTAAAACCCCCTAGTGTTGACGAACTCAAACGCAGGCTCAAGGAACGACAAACTGAAAGTGATGATAAAATCAATATGCGCATCGCCAAAGCATCCATTGAACTGGCTACAGCACCACAGTTTGACTATGTGATTGAAAACAACGATCTGGAAACAGCCTTGCAGGAAGCACACGATTTAGTGGCCCATTTTTTAAATAATAAAAACCCCTGACCGTGAAATCAAAAAAAGTCGGATTGTATTTTGGTTCCTTTAACCCCATACACATCGGGCACATTATTATTGCAAACCATTTGGTGGAATACAGCGATCTGGATGAAATCTGGCTGGTGGTTTCACCACACAATCCCTTTAAAAAAAAGAAAACCTTATTGGAAGATTATCATCGTTTTGAACTGGCACTTATGGCTTGTGAAGCTTATGAAAAACTAAAAGTAAGCGATATTGAATTTAAACTTCCGCAACCCAGTTATACTATCAATACATTGGTGCATCTTTCAGAAAAGCATCCGGACATTCAGTTTTGCCTGTTGATGGGCGAAGACAACCTCAACACCTTCCACAAATGGAAAAACTATGATGTGATTTTGGAGCAATACCCCATTTATGTGTATCCCAGAAAAACCGATAACGGCCACGAAAACCAATTTACCCATAACCCGGACATTGTACATGTGATTGCCCCCATTATGGAAATTTCTTCTACTGCCATCCGGCAAGCAGTTAAAGAAGGAAAAGAAGTTAGACCGTTGCTGCCAGCAAAGGTTTGGGAATATATTGATGAAATGAATTTTTACCGCAAATAAAAAAATAATTGGTACTGTTTTTGAGAATCTTACATTAAAAACTAACAATTATGGCCAAAAAATTACTTTCTATCCTTGTTTTTTCATTCCTTTTTTTCTCCTGTTCTGATGAGAAAGAAATAACTCCATTAGACCGATTCCTTGAAGAGATTAAGATCGAACCTCAGTTATTTTATGCTTCTACAGATTCCATAATTAGGGTTAAAGGGCAAAAAGGCACCATTTTAACTATAGACCCCAATAATATTGAATTTCAAAACGGCGAAATACCAAAAGAAATAAGGGTTGAACTTATTGAGCTAACAACAACAGAAGAACTGTTAAGGAATAATGTACAAACTGTTTCTAAAGGCAAATGGCTAATCTCTGGAGGCTCGTTCAAGATTAGCCTTTTTGATAGAGAAAAACCATTATCATTAAAAAATGGTAAAACCATTTCAGCAGTTTTTCCTAAAATAAGAAATGAAAATATGCAGCTATTTTATGGGGAAAGAGGTGAGCAGGGTGAAATGAATTGGGAACCGAAACAAGAATTTTTTGAAGAGGAGTTGTATTATGGAATTCTTAATACGCTTGAAGTCTATACAGACACTTTAAGAAATGAAATATATAAAGTTTCCGGTTATTATTTGATAGATACAATAGTTGATTCGTTGGGTTATTCTAGTATGGAAAATCATAGGCAGTTTTTTGAAGATCAAAATGTTGAATTTATTTCAATCAATCAAGACACTATAAAAGGATATTTGGCTGAAGTTGCAAGTGATTCAACTCTTTTTAATCTTTCAGATTTGGTCTTTACAAATGTTTACAAATCTATTGAAATCAATAAATTAGGATGGATCAACATAGATGCTTTTTACCCCGAAGTTGAAGACCGGGTTACCTATGAAGTTACCTTTGACATTCCTATAAATCATGTTAAGTTGTTTGTAGTTGACAAGTCAAATAACACGGTTGTCAACATTTTTTCTAATAATGATAAATACCTTATTGATTTGCCGGTTGAAATGGAGTTTACTTTTATCGCTTTGGGTATTAAAGGTGAAGAACTTTATTCCTCCAAAAAAACGGTTCAAGTTAAAGACTCAAAAGTTTTGCGAATGAAAGTAGAAATTATATCCGAATCTGACAAGGAATATATTTTCAAATAAAAACCGCCCTTGTTGGGAAACAAGAGCGGCTTTCAAACTAAATAACCAACCAAAAAACCTTTACTTCATCTCCCGGTTTTACTAGGGAGACTCACTTGGGTTTCTTGATTACAAGAACGCCATTTTTCTATTTTTAATTGTAAAAGATTTGCTAATCTGTTGTTAAAGTTTTTTGCCAAATTTTAAGTGTTTCTCAAAAGGATTAAAATATGTACTTTTGGTATTACCAAAAATTTAAGTTGAATGAATGAACATCAAAGTTTTGCAGTTATTGGCGGAGGGAGCTGGGCAACAGCCATCGTAAAAATGTTATGTGAAAACCTTCCCAAGGTCAACTGGTATATGAGAAGCATCTATGCCATTGAACACATTAAAAAAGAAGACCACAACCCCAATTATTTGAGTTCGGTTGAGTTTGACACCAAAAAACTCAATTTAAGCAATGACATCAACAAAACCATCAAAAATGCTGATGTGGTTATTTTTGCAATCCCGTCGGCATTTTTGAGTGCAGAGCTTGAAAAATTAACTGAATCCCTTGAAAATAAAATCATCATTTCTGCCATAAAAGGGATCGTGCCGGAAAGTGGTTTGATTGTGGGCGAACACTTCAATAAAAAATACAATGTCCCTTTTGAAAACATTGGTGTAATCACAGGCCCTTGTCACGCCGAAGAGGTTGCCCTTGAACGCCTTTCATACATCACCATAGCCTGTGCCGATGAGGAAAAGGCTAAAATGGTTGCAACCCATTTGAGTAGCGACTACATCAAAACCACCACCAGCGACGATGTGATTGGTACTGAATATGCCGCTATGCTCAAAAACATCTATGCCATTGCTGCCGGTATTGCACACGGTTTGGGTTATGGCGACAACTTTCAAAGTGTATTGATGAGCAATGCCATCAGGGAAATGAAAAAGTTTATCAGAAAGGTCTATAAAATGAAGCGCAACATTAACGACTCGGCTTATCTGGGTGACTTGCTGGTGACCGGTTATTCCACCTTTAGCCGCAACCGGATGTTTGGTAATATGATTGGAAAAGGATATACCGTAAAAAGCGCCCAAATGGAAATGAGTATGGTAGCAGAAGGTTATTATGCCACCAAAAGCGCCTGGATTCTCAACCAGAAAAAGAAAGCCAAAACGCCCATCATCAATGCGGTTTATGAAATTCTTTACGAAAACAAAAACCCTAAGAAGGTGTTTAAGAAGTTGACTGAGAAGTTGGATTGATAAATTATTTTAACTAAAAACGTTTATTGTGAAATAAAACAACTTTTTCTTTGAAAGTTTTTTTTGCTTTGTGAGATTAGACTTGAAATATCAACCTATACTAAAACCTTTGAATTCTTTCAAACCATCTTAATCTATTTAAATGAAAAAATTAGTACTACTCTGTATAATCATCAACATAAGTACAATAAATTATGCCCAAAACAATTTTGGAGTATTTGCTGGTGCCAATTATTCCTATTTTACTGACGGCTTTATGGAAAAAGCATCTACAGAACGTTCTTTTGGACTACAAATAGGAGTGCTTTATAATTTTGAACTTACTAAAAAAATTAACTTTAGACCCAAATTATCCTTTTCGCAGCAAGGCGACAACACAAAAACAGATCAAACAAATTATTTTGAATTAAGTGAAATTGACTATAAACTTACATATTTAAATGCCTCACTCGATTTCAAGTTTTGGAATAAAATTTATTTACTCGCCGGACCGCAATTGGGTTTTTTAATTGACCAAAAACCCTTAAGCAGGGATATGGGAAAATTTGATAAAACTACTGACTTTGGTTTAAATTTAGGCGGTGGGTTTAAGGTTAATCAATTATTTTTTGAGCTTGGTCTCTATCAGGGTTTGACAACCCTTTTTGAATATGAAAGCCCTCTTTTTGAAGGTACAACCGTTGTTAAAAATGGACATGTAAAGTTTACAATGGGGTACAACTTTTAAAAAAATGAAAATATTTATTCTAAGTTCATTGCTGCTGGTGTATTGTTTTTCACATTCTCAGGAATTTGAAATTGGCCCGATGTTTAACTATGAAGCAACCACACTTGTAATTCCTGATAATTCATATTTTATAGTTGGTGAAATGGGTGGACAAGGGACAAAATCTACAGGATTTGAAACAAATTTTAGCATTGGTGTGTTTGCTCAATATTTTCTAGAAGAACGAATAGCAATAGCAGCTGAATTGTTCTATGGAAAAACCACATCAACTGACCTAAAAGATACTGAGTTCACTTCAGTTAGTTTTATTCCTTACAGTTCCATGTCATTAATAAAAAACAGTGAATTATATTTGAATTTTGGGGCCGGAATTGCTTATATGCTCAAAACACCCGATTTTGAAAATGAGGAGTTGAACAATAAAATACGAAAAATCGATGTGCCTTTTAAAATTGGATTGAATTATAGGTTTCCAAAGTTATTTATTATTGATGTTGGAATACATAATTCATTTACTAAAGTTGTAAAGGACGAACTTTTCAGAACATCTTATTATGTAGGTGTCAAAATGCCTTTAAATCAAATTTTAGATCGATAATACATATGCAAAAAAACTTTTTTATTTGTTTACTATTACTAATTAATACTAATTTTTTAATTGCTCAAAAGGTATCTGTTGGTGATAGTTTAACTATTGAATTAAAAAAAGCAAAGATTGCACCTACTCTTTTTTATACACAACAGAATGTAAGGGTAAAAGGTGAAGGCTTGGAAAAAATAATGATAAGGTCTAGAATTAGGTCGATAATCAAGAAGAATGTTGATGTTAATCCTTTTTCATTGCTTGATACTGTTAATAAAGTTAGATATAAAATGGTAGAGTTTGTCGGCTACAAACCGTTTTCAATAGGAGTCCCTACTTATCAAGGCAAAGAGTTGTTAAAGTCTAAATTATTGAATAATAGAGGTCGCCCTTATCAAAATGTTCCTGATTATGATCCAAGCATAAAAGACACATTTTATGATTTCAGCTTTAATAAATATGAAAATATAGCTTGTAAAATAAATTTTGGAACCAATAAAAACCCGATTGTTTCTGAAACTTATTATGCCCCAATTACTATGACATCATTTATAGCTGATGCTTTTTTTGCTGTTAAGAAATTTGAGAGAGAACCCTTCTTTATTTTATATTATGGTAATGAAGAAGTGGGTCATATTAATAAAGATTGATTTTAATTTTATTCAGCCAACACTCCTTCGCTCTCCATTACCGGGATTGCTATTAAATTTTCTTCCTTAATACTGTAAGGCTCAAATACAAAAGTGCGGTCATAGAGTTTGCCGTTAGCGAAAAAGGTAAGTAAAAATTCGTTTTTGAACGGAAGGACTTCTTCGGCAATAAATTCTACTTTTCGAAATGTTTTTGGCTCAATAATCCCAAGTCCGTGACGCAGGGTGGCTGTTTTCCTGTCATCTTTGCTTCCCCTGGAAACCACTATGGTGACTTCCATCGTCAGCTTGCTGTTGTTGATGAGGTAAATGTTCCAACTTTGGTTTAAAAAGGCTTCATCCCACTCTTTGACAGCAGCTATGTGAATGTCTTTGACTTCAGGAAATTCAATGTCTTTACGCATTAAAGTGCACTTTTAAATTGCTCCAGAAAACGGATGTCATTTTCATAAAACATTCTGATGTCACCTATCTGATAGAGCAACATAGCGATACGCTCAATACCCATTCCAAAAGCAAATCCGGTGTAAGTCTCCGGATCGATGCCGCAGTTTTTCAACACATTGGGGTCAACCATACCACAACCCATAATTTCGAGCCAGCCGGTTCCTTTGGTGATGCGGTAATCGGTTTCGGTTTCAAGGCCCCAGTAAATGTCCACTTCGGCACTAGGCTCTGTAAAAGGGAAATAAGACGGGCGAAGCCTGATTTTAGATTTGCCAAACATTTCAGTACAGAAATAAATCAAGGTTTGCTTTAAATCGGCAAATGAAACGTCTTTGTCAATATAAAGTCCTTCCACCTGATGGAAAATACAGTGTGAGCGTGCAGAAACGGCTTCATTTCTAAAAACCCTTCCGGGAGAAATGGTGCGAATGGGCGGTTTGTTATTTTCCATATAACGCACCTGTACCGATGAGGTGTGGGTGCGCAACAATATATCCGGATTGGTTTGAATAAAAAAGGTGTCCTGCATATCGCGTGCGGGATGGTATTCCGGAAGGTTCAATGCGGTAAAGTTGTGCCAGTCGTCCTCAATTTCGGGTCCTTCGGAAACATTGAAGCCAATGCGGGAAAACACTTCAATGATTTGGTTTTTTACAATGGAAATGGGATGCCTTCCGCCAATGGTGATGGGGTCTCCCGGACGTGTCAAATCTCCATAAATTCCTTTCTGAACTTCTTTGGATTGTAGTTCGCTTTTCAAGGCATCTACTTTTTCCTGAGCAAGTTGCTTTAGGGTATTGATGGCTTGTCCAAAATCTTTTTTCTGGTCGTTGGGCACTTCTTTAAATGCTGCAAAAAAGTCGTTGAGCAATCCTTTTTTTCCTAAGTATTTTATTCGGAAATCTTCTGTTTCCTGAAATGAAGTTGCTGTGAATTTCTCAACTTCAGCGATGGCCTCTTTAATTTTTTCCAGCATTTTTTTTCGATTTATCAGTGGGCAAATTTAAAAATATAACTTTAGAAGTGAGAAGTTTTAAGTAATGTTATTTAATCTCACGCTTCATGTTTTTCTCGCAAAGGCGCAGAGACGCAAAGAAAAAATTCTATGTAATAAGTTTTTTCTCGAGAAAATACTGCACAATGGCTTCTTTCATTAAAACGCTTTGCTCACCGGCTTTGAGTGGCGGCAACTGTTCTTTTATTGTATAATGCGGCCAACCGTCTTCATCTTGGTAGTCAAATTCGTAATATCCATAGGGCTCAAGAAGTCTGCAAATGGCGATGTGCATCAGGTCGAGTTTTTCGTCTTTTTTAAATTTTCGCTTAAAGCGACCCAATTCCTGTATTCCTATTAAAAAAATTATGGCATCCAAATCAAGTGCTTCACCATCTGCAAAGGAGTTGCTGAGGTGCTTTACCAAGGTTTCCCAGCGTGCTTTTAATTCTTCGTCTCTTGCCATTGCATTTAAAAATCTGATTTGAAGTTGCAAAGATACAAACCCGAAACGAAGTTTTAGTATATTAGCCTGACTTAACCCGATAAACATGAATGTTCTCGATATTGTTTTAGGTGTATTCCTGCTTGTGGGCCTTTTTCAAGGATTTAGAAAAGGCTTTTTTGTTGAATTGGCCTCGCTCCTCGGGTTGATATTGGGTGTGATAGGAGCCATTTATTTTTCCCATTTTGTTTCGGGCTTTTTGATAAAATTCTTCAGCTGGAAAGAACAAACGGTTAACCTTGTTGCATTTGCAATTACTTTTATAGGCATAGTGATTTTGGTTTCCATGCTTGCCAAAGTGCTTACACAAATGGCCGATATTGCGGCGTTGGGATTAATCAACAAGTTTTTTGGCGGGGTGTTTGGCTTGTTGTCTTCGGCGTTTTTCCTGAGTGTTTTACTTTTGTTTTTTAACTCTTTTGAGCAGGATTTTTCAATTTTGGAGGAAGAAAAAAAGGAAGCATCCATATTGTACAAGCCGATTTCTTCGCTTGCTCCTATGGTGCTTCCCAAATTGATTAAAGAACTGAATGAATATATCGAGCCGGCTGATTAAAAGTCCAACTGATAGACTTCATCCAGTTTTGAATTGTTGTCAACTCTTGAAACTACTTCCTGAACTACTCCTTTTTTGATGGAATATACCCAACCGTGAAGCATCAGGTCCTGATTGTTTCTCCAGGCGTTTTGAACAATGGATGTTTTGGCAAGGTCAAACACCTGCTCACTAACATTAAGTTCAACAAAACGGTCAAAACGCTTGCCTTCATCTTCAATGGCATCAAGTTCTTTCTGATGCAGACGATATGTATTTTTAATATGCCTGATCCAGTTGTCAATGATTCCATAAGATTTATTTCCCATCGCTGCCTGAACGCCACCACAACCATAATGACCACAAACAATGATGTGTTTCACCTTTAATACATTTACCGCATAATCGACAACGCTTAGCATATTCATGTCTGTATGTACAACCAGATTGGCGATGTTTCTGTGAACAAAAACCTCGCCGGGCTGTGCGCCAATAATTTCATTTGCCGGAACACGGCTGTCTGCACAACCAATCCACAATAGCGGTGGCTGTTGCCCTTTTGCCAGTTTTTCAAAATATTCGGGGTCTAAGTCTAATTTGCTTTGTACCCATTTTTTGTTGTTGTCCAGTAATGATTTATAAAATGTATCCATAATACTAAAATTTATAAGGTTTGTAAAGTTAAAATTTAATTGTGTTATTCCATGCGTTAAGCAGATTCTTTTAATCCAAAAAACTCCCTGTAACTCTTCGGGTTTTCCACTATGCCCCGTTCTGAAATCAGTTTGATGGTAATATTCCTGTTTTTGGCTTTGATGGCAAATTCGTCAAGAATTTCGAGTACATCATAATCAAGCACTCTTGTTTTTCTTACGTCAAGTTCCAAGAAAGTGTTGTTTGGCAAAGCGCTCAACTCTCTCAAAATGGCTCCTTTGTTTAGGAAAGTTACCTCTTCTGCCAGTGTCATTTTGATTTTGTGCTGGCCATTGCTCACATCCTCAATATGCAGGAAGTGTGAATTTTTATAATTGTTTATCAAAATGGTAATAAACCCTACGGTTAAACCAAGAATAATTCCGGTTAACAAATCAGTAACCACGATGGCTATTACAGTAGTAATGAAGGGAACAAATTGTTCTCTTCCTAATTTGTATATCTGAACAAATTGTTTTGGGTTTGCCAGTTTGTACCCAATAACCAAAAGTACTGCTGCAAGAACCGCCAGCGGAATCAGGTTTAAGTATTTTGGAATTAATATAATACTTACCATCAGGAAAAACCCGTGCAGTATTGCAGATAATTTGGTTCTTCCACCGCTTTGAATGTTGGCCGAGCTTCTTACTATCACCTGAGTGATTGGGAGACCACCTATAAAGCCGGAAACTGAATTCCCCACACCTTGAGCAACAAGTTCCCTGTTTGTCGGAGTAACACGTTTTCTGGGGTCCATCTTGTCTGTTGCTTCTACACAAAGCAAGGTTTCCAGACTGGCAACCACAGCCAAAGTTATAGCAACAATATAGATGTCAGGATTTAAAATAAAGGTGAAATCAGGAAACATAAATTGTGCGAAAAATGAGCTTATGCTATCAGGAATGGGAACGCTCACCAAATTGTGTGATTCAATAGCAAGGTTTGAATTTGAATTTCCAAATACTACCTGATAAACAATCCCCATAATTACCGCAATAAGTGGCCCAGGAACAATTTTAAAGATTGGGCTTTTCTTTGCCAGCACATTTTCCCAAATCAATAATATCGCTAATGAAACTACTGTCACAATAACGGCACCTATTGAAATGACTTCAAGCATTTTTTGCAAAGCAGTTACCAGTGATTCCTGATCTGAAAACAATGAGCGCGTATCACCGGCATAGGCCCTGTTATAGCCTAAAGCGTGTGGCAATTGCTGAACAAAAATTATGATTCCAATTGCAGCCAGCATTCCTTTAATGACAGACGACGGGAAATAATATCCCACAACCCCTGCTTTTAAAATACCGAGAATCACCTGAAAGATTCCGGCAAATACCACTGCCAGTAAAAAGGCTTCATAAGAACCCAGCGTTTGGATGGCTCCATAAACAATAACTACTAATCCGGCAGCGGGGCCACTAACGCCAAGCGAAGAACCGGAAATAGAGCCAACGACTATGCCGCCTACAATACCCGCAATCAACCCTGCAAATAGTGGCGCACCACTCGCAAGCGCAATTCCCAAACAAAGGGGAAGCGCAACAAAAAACACGACCACACTGGATGGTAAATCTTTTTTAATATGTTTAAACATAGCAAAAACAGTTTTTTACTTTGAATTTTTAATTTCAAAGAAAGATTAAACTTAATTTTTTAAATAGGGATAAAAACTAAGGTTAAACCTGTTCCGGTGGGGGGGAATGAAGCTCAAAATAAACCGTATTCCAATTAATCAAGTGAAAATCCGGAATATTTTTGGTAGCTATGATAGAAAGGTTTGGTGTAAACGAAAAGAATTTACTCAGTAGTTTGGTGGGTTTTTCACCAAACTTTCGCTCTTCACCATTTTGTTCTTCCTCTGCAACTGAATAGATGTATGAATAATCAAACCCGGAATCCAATAAGGTTACCACTGTGGGAGTAACCATATAGGCCATAAAAAGCGAAACTAAAAATGTACTGATAGTTTTTGCCATTTGTTTTGATTGACTGGCACAAAATTAAAATGAAGAACTTTTATTTTTTGTTAAGACATTATTAAAAGTGCTGCTATTAGAGCTCTTTCAGGTGTTCTTTTAGCATCCACCCTTCTTTGCCATCTGCAAGTTTGATGCGCTTCCAGTCATCTACTTCGTTGATAATTTCCACTTTAGTGCCCTCATGAATGGTAAAGGATACTTCGCTTCTCATAACAGGTTCACTCCTCACCTGGGTGGAAGCTGCAAAAACAATTCCGGCTCTTTGTTCAACCACGGTATCATAATTTTTAAAGGCAAAGAATACACTTAGTAAACCAATAAATAACGCCAGCATAGACCCTGAAAAATAGATTCTTTTTCTGGATGAGGACCGGGCAAAATAGTAGAGTATAAATAATACACTGAATAACACCGTAAAGATTACTGCTGCAATTGCCCAACCATCATAGGAGTACATTTGCGAAGTGTTTGCAATCCAGGTGTTGAATAAATTCTTTGGCAGTGGCTCTATGATGTCCACAGTGTTGTTTTGGGCAATTGCCAAATTGTTCCTTATTTCAGCATCTCCCGGGGCGAGCTGCAGAGCCTTTTCATAATAATAAATGCTCTCGGCGAGGTTTTCTATTTTGTAATAGGCATTCCCCAAATTAAAATACAGTGCGGCAGAATGCTCTCCCCGCTCCAAAACAGTTTCCCACGTGGAAATGGCTGCTTCATAATTTCCGTCTCTGTATTGGTTGTTTCCTTGCTCAAAAAGGGCTTCGTTTTGTCCAAATGACAACAATCCGCAAAACAATAAAAGGAACAAAAACCTGCTCTTCATAATTATGAAATTTGCTTATCAATTTTAGACAATACTTCTGCTGCTTTTTCATAATCCAATTGAATGGCACCCTCAGTAGTTGGGGTATATCGGGCATATTCACAGCTTTTTAGCAAGCTTATAAATTCTGAACTCACTTCTGCCGAAACTTTTCGGTCAAGCAAAATTCCTTCAATGCGTTCTTTTGAAAATTCTGAAGTTTCTATGGAAAGTTTTGCTTTCAGGTAATTGTGCAGCGCGCGTTCCAAAGCATCATAAAACTGCTTTTGGTCGCCCTGATTCCTTTTGGCTTCAGAAAGGTATTTCTTGGCCAGTCTGTTTGCTTTTTTGAGTCGTTGACCGGCAACATCACTTTCCATTTCCTTTTGTTTTCTTCCAATGAAAATTACGAGAGGAATCAACAGTAAAGGTCCCGAAAACAACGTCCAAAAAACAGGTGATTTGAAAAAAGCTCTTTGGTCGACAGCAACAAGATTGGTCTCGAGTTTTATATACTTAAATTGTTCATTAGCTTGTACCACAGGCTGCCTGAAAGCTCCTTGAGGTGACGCCGGCATAGACCCTGCAACCGGGCCACCTTCCACTTGAATAAAAATTTCATTGGAGGTGATTGTTTTGTAAGCGCCAGTTTCAGGGTCAAAATAGCTGAACGAAATTGGCTCAATAGTGTATTCACCCTGAAATTGCGGGATGATGGTATAACTTTCTGATATAGAACCCCGCATTCCGCTTATGGTTGTATTGGTGCGGTCCCTGAATTCCGGCTCATAAACTTCAAACGCTGATGGCGCGACAAGACTTGGTGGCCTGAAAAGTTTCAGGTTACCTGTTCCGGTAATATCTATAGTGAGATCAAGAGACTCACGGGCGGCCAATTGATTTTTATTTGCGTTTACTTTCAAGTCAAATTGACCCACCGCTCCTGAAAAATTTGCAGGTTGACCGGCAAGTGGAAGTGGTTTGACATCTATTGTTCGGGTTCCTGAGGTGAGTGTCCTGTTGATACGGGTCATAAATGGCCTTCCAAAAATATCCCTTCTGTTGGTTCTCACTTCCACCTGAACATCGAGTGATAAAGGTTCAATTTCCACTTTTCCTGATTTTTGAGGATAAAGCACAGTACTTCTTAAAATAGCATAGCGATAAGGCCTGCCCTGATAAGTTCCTTCCTGAACATTGAGTTGCGGGTTATCAATATTCTGGCTCCAGAAATCAGCGAAGTTTGGATTATCGATTACTCTCCAGCCACTCACTGAAGTTTCAGGTGAAACATAGAGCTTGTAAGTAACTATTATGGCTTCGTTGAGATACGGATTTGCTTTTGAAATTTCGGCAACAAGGTGAATATCGCCTTCTGATGCTATTACATTACTATCACCGTCGCTTGGTTGGTCAACAGCTGCCACAACTTCGACGTCTATGGGAACGGTCTTGTAAATTTCCCCATCAATTTCAATGGAGGCCTGCCCAATAGTAAATGTTCCTCTGGCTGTGGGTGAAAGAAAATAAGTAAAGGTTTTTGAGTATGTGCGCTGTCCGTTAATCCACATATTGCTCACCGATTGGTTGGGGCCTGCCACCACTCTGAATCCGGCAAAATTGGGCGGCTGAAAATTGTCGCCATCTTTATTCATCTCAAAATCTACCCGCAAACGCTCATTGACACCAAGTTTATCCTTACTCACTTTGGCAACAAACGTTACCTGTGCAAACACGGGGCTTGCAAAGAGAAAAAGCGCAGCGATAAGTACCAATTTTGCTTTCATCCTGATTAGATTACAGTTGCGAATTTAAACTTTGTTTTTACTGATTAGTATTAATCTTTACTTAAAAAAAGCAAAAAAATTTCTAAACACTTTATTACCAGTCTTTTTCAGGACTCACTTTAACACCTTTTTGCTTTTCGGCGTTGATTTTTTCCTGAACTTTTCGCTCTTCATTATTCATAGCTTCCAGTAAACTCTGGATTTGCTGTGGTGATAGCCTTCCTTCCCTGGGTTGAGGTTCTCCCTGGTCATCAGATTCCTGAGGCTCTCCTTGATCGCTTTGGTCTTGTGATTGTTGTTCTTCATCACCTTCATCGCCTTTGTCTTCACTGTCGCTATCCTGACTGCCCTGGTCTTGCTCTTTCTGACTGTCACCCTCCTGCTCGTCCTGGTTTTCATCTTCCTGTTCGTCCTCACTTCCGCCGCCTTCATCGCCATGTTCTTCGAGCATTTTTTTGGCTAAAGCCAGATTATACCTTGTTTCTTCATCACGGGGGTTGTTACGCAAAGCATTTTTATAGGCTTGCACGGCAGCGCGGTATTGTTTTTCATTCATAAACACATTGCCCAGGTTGTGGTAAATCTTGTGCTTTTCTTCTTTGGTTTGGGCTACTTCAGCAGCTTGTATATAGCGTTTTCCGGCTTCGGCGTTTTTACCCATACCGTAATAGGCGTTCCCAAGATTGTACTTGGCTTCGGTATTTTTGGGATCACTGGCAATCACCCTTCTCAATTTTGCTTCCGCGGAAGCGAAATCTCCACCATCAAGGTTTTTTTGTGCTTGCGACAACAACTGTTGATTTTCTTTAGCACGCGCCAATTCCTCCTTTGATTGTGAAAAACCAAAAGCTGAAAACAACATCGCTATGATAAGAAACTGTAGCCTCATTCTTTATTTTCGTTAAACAAATTCAGTTTATCGAGCCAAAGCGTTTTTCGTTCCAACAGGAAAATATCCAAAAACAGTAGCAACAACGCCACTCCCAAAAACCATTGGTATTGGTTTTTAAATTCTACAAACTGCATGGTTTCAAACTCTTCCTTGTCAAGGGTATCCAAAAATTTTACGATTTCATCCACAACCTGATTTGTAATGTCGCCATAGAGGAAAATTCC
Organism: uncultured Flavobacteriaceae bacterium; assembly: GCA_964469175.1. Lineage (GTDB taxonomy): Bacteria > Bacteroidota > Bacteroidia > Flavobacteriales > Flavobacteriaceae > Planktosalinus. The sequence goes on along the minus strand of CAYXXY010000001.1, from coordinate 132,623 downwards.
TCCTGTGGTGTTTGAAATTTCCCTTAAAACATCTTCTTCCATTCGGGTGATGACTCGCTCGCCGTTTCGATCACGCATGTATTCCTGAAGAACGCCGTTGCGCTTGATGGGTATAGGCCCGCCGGTGGGAGAACCTACCGCAATGGTGATTATTTTGATGCCTTCAGAAGCAGCTTCGGCAGCAGTGGCTGTTACATTTCCCTCATGATCTTCCCCGTCTGAAATAATGATTACAACCCTACTTGTCTCATTGCCATTGGTGAAATAGCCTTTTGAAAGTTCGATAGCCTCTGAAATCGCTGTGCCTTGTGAGGAAACCATATCAGTGTTCATGGCTCTTAAAAACATTCTTGCGGCATTGTAATCTGTGGTGATGGGAAGCTGTGGAAAAGCGCTGCCGGCATAACCTATGATGCCCACCCTGTCGCCACCCAACCTGTTCAACAACTGATTGACGATTTGTTTGGACTTTTCAAGCCTGTTTGGCGCAATGTCCTCTGCCAGCATACTTTTGGAAACATCAATGGCAAAAACCACATCGACTCCTTCGCGTTTGATTTCTTCAGTTCTGCTGCCCATCCTTGGGTTAACCAATGCGCCTACTAAAAATGCAAGTGCCAGACAGAAAAATATGATTTTTAAAACGGGCTTGAAGTTTGACCGCAACGGGCTCAGCCTCTCTAGGGCTTCTTGATCGGCAAAACGTTTTTGTGCTCTTCTTTTCCAGAAATGGACACCCAGAAACAAGAGCAACACCAGCGGGATTATCGCCAGAAAATAAAGGTAATATGTTTCTTCAAGTTGATACATTTTAAACAAAACTTCTAAACAAGGTGAATCGCAATAACAATTCAAACATCAGCAATACTCCCGCCCATAAAATCAACGGGCGAAATTTTTCTTCATACGAAGTATATTGAAACTCTTCGATTTCGGTGCGTTCCAGTTTGTTTATTTCTTCATAAACTTCTTCCAGTTTGGAGGTGGACCCGGCCCTGAAATACTTTCCGCCGGTTACCTTGGAAATTTCTTTTAACAATTCTTCGTCAATTTCGACGGGCATATTTGCATACCTGAATGTGCCGTTAGGGTTTATCGCCACCGGTGACATGGCCATTCCGGTGGTGCCAATGCCAATACCGTAAACCTTAATGTCAAAAGCCAGCGCCAATTCTGTAGCAATCATTGGGTCAATAAATCCGGCATTGTTCACACCATCAGTAAGTAAAATCACAACTTTACTTTCAGAAGGGCTGTCTTTGAGTCGGTTCACTGCTGTCGCCAATCCATCACCTATGGCGGTCCCGTCTTCAATGGCAACACCGTAAGTGATGTTGTTTATGGCATTGACTACCACATTTTTATCAGATGTAAGTGGCACTTGGGTGTAACTTTCCCCGGCGTAAATCACAATACCTATGCGATCATTGGGTCTGTCCATCACAAAGTTTGAAGCTACTTTTTTTAGAGCTTCCAACCTGTTGGGCCTTAAATCCCTGGCCAACATACTCCCTGATACGTCAATTGCCATCACGATATCAATCCCCTCAGTGGTTTTGATTCTGGAAGTGGTGTCCACATTTCTGGGTCGCGCCATGGCTACTATAAGTAGGGATATTGCTGAAAGCCGCAAAACAAAAAGCAGCGGTCTTAATTTTGCCAGCCAGTTTGAACTTTTTTTAAACCCTTTAATCGCCGAAAGCTTTACTGATGCAGTTGTCTGATTTCGTTTCCATAAATACCACGCTATGGCCACCGGCAGTGCCAGAAACAGCCAAAAAAACTCGGGATTTACAAATTCAAAATACAAGGGTATCATCGTTGTTGTATTAATTCAATTTCTACTGAGTTTAAAACTCTTTCTTTTATTTGCTGAGAATATATATCGTCCTTCTTGTTTATGATAGACAATGTTTGTGTTGCTCCACTTTGGCCAAATAACAAGACTTGATATTCTACTTTTTTCGGACTGATTTTTCCGTTGGGCAACCTCATGTTAAACTCACCTGAAGCCTTAATGCCCCTAACACCTTTTTCTGTTGAGAACCACTCTTTTTTAACAATCATATTTACTGCTCCTTCACTTTCAATCCCCATTAAGGCTCCTTCTAATATAGCGTCAAGATCCTCATCATCAAGTTCAATTGGTTCTCCCTTAAATTTTAAAATAGTCAAATTTACATATAGAGCTTCACCATATACACCAAATTCAAAATGTTCAACTTCACCAATAACATCTGTATTTGCTTCATCTGTAGGCAAATCCTTTCTAACAAGAACATCTGGTGTTTCAAGAATAACTGCTGGACTGCCATATTCACTTTTAATCCACTCTCCCTCAAGAAGCGATTTGGTGTAGTTGCCAAATACCTTGTCTTTGACCGTTTCTACTCCAAAAATGACAGAAAGGGCAATTGCTGACAATAACAGCACAGAAGCAATCGATGCCAGTATGATTTTAATTTTCTTCCTTTTCTTTTTCTTTAAAAGTTCTTCCTGATACAAGGCATCTTTAAGTTTTTCTTCCTCGCTGGGTTCCGGGATGGACTCGTGTGTAACTTTAATGATTTCTTCAATTTCTGTTCTGTCAAGTTGTGCCTGACCGCTTTCCATTTGCATTTTTGCAAACTTGATTAAATCTGCACGTTTTAGGATTTCCCTTAGTTTGTGGATGGTGGTCTTGTCAAACTCCAGTTGGCCGGCATCTTTTTTAAGTTCCAGTGTGGCAATGAGTTCGTCTGTGGTACTTTCTAGAGCAGCTTCATCGACTTCACGATCGAGATAGCGTTTTACGATTTCTGTGAGTGAGGAATAATAATCTTTTACCCTGTTTTCTTTCAAAAACTCTGAGCTGTCAAGTGTTTGCAGTGCCACCAAAGCTTCTTCAAACGGTGGCAGTTGTCGTCTGGCTTCTTCCCTCTTTTTCTTTTGGTGTAAAATCAAATAAACAATTCCTGCAATGATTGCCAAAATCAATAACACCCAAAGCAAATATTTCAGCCAGTTGGTTTTTACGGGCGGTACGTCTAAAAATGGCTTGATGTCAAACATCGGTTGCACAAGTGTGTCCACAACTACATCTGCAACCTCAACCAGTAAAGTATCTGTATAAAAAACTCGCTCATTGATCAAAACCCGCTGTTGCGGAAGGACATACCTGCCGGAATCAAACTGGGTAAGGCCATACTTTTTAATTAGCCTTGTTCTATCACTTTCAAAAGTGGTGTCTGTGGGATAAAATTCAATCACTTCCAAAGGAAGGAAGGTTTGCCCTTCAGGAAATTGCACAGTTTCTGTGGAATCTATTTTTACTTCAATGCTGTAGATAAATTCTTCCCCGATTCTGAGCGAAGTTGTATCAAGCGTGGCCTTAACCTGTGAAAAAGCCTGAAAAGAAAAAAACAGCAAAAACAACACCATCAACATCGAAAATCTTAGTGCAGGGAAGTTGTTTTTAACTAAATATGGCATTTTCACTTTATCCATTTATGCTCTTTGCTTAAAATAGTTCATCAGTTTTTTTACATAACTTTCATCTACCCGGCAGTTCATAATTCCCGCACCACTTTTGCGAAAGCTTTCCTGAAAAAAACTTACTTTTTCAATGTAAAATTTGGAGTAATTGGCCCTCACTTTTTTTGAGGTAGTGTCCACAGCAATGGTTTCTCCGGTTTCTTCGTCTTCTGCAAAAATTACACCAAGGTTGGGGATCTGCTCTTCCCTTTCATCATAAATGCGAATACCGGTAAGGTCATGTTTTTTGGCGGCAATTTTTAATGCACTCTCATAATTTTCATCAGTGATAAAGTCAGAAATCACAAATGCGATTGCTTTTTTCTTTTGCACGTTGGCCAAAAACTGCAACGCCTGTTCAATGTTGGTTTTTTTGCTTTTTGGCTGAAACTCTATTAGCTCCCTTATAATTCGTAAAACGTGAGGCTTTCCTTTTTTGGGCGGAATGTAAAGTTCAATCTGGTCTGTAAACAACGCCAGCCCTATTTTATCATTATTCTGCAACGCCGAAAATGCCAATGTGGCGGCAATTTCGGTGATGATTTCATTTTTAAACTGTTTGGTAGATCCAAAAATTTCTGAACCGCTGATATCCACCAGTAGCATCAAGGTGAGTTCTCTTTCCTCTTCAAATACTTTCACGAATGGCTCATTGTAACGGGCTGTCACATTCCAGTCGATGTTTCTCACATCATCCCCAAAATAATATTGTCTCACTTCGCTGAATGTCATTCCCTTTCCCTTAAAAGCACTATGATACTCCCCGCCAAAAAGGTTGTCACTCAACCTTCGGGTTTTGATTTCAATTTTTCTGACTTTTTTGAGAAGTTCTTTGGTATCCATAATCGGTTTAAGGTTCAGTCACTAAATTGTAACCTTTTAAGGTCACTAATTTACTCACCACTATTAACTAACAACTATTAACTAACTATGGGACTTCAATCTGATTGACAATTTTATTAATCAAATCTTCGGAAGTGATGTTTTCAGCTTCGGCTTCATAAGTGACCCCTATTCTGTGGCGGAGTACGTCATGTACAACGGCCCTGACATCTTCTGGAATCACATAGCCTCTACGCTTGATAAAGGCATAACATTTTGAAGCAATGGCCAGATTGATGCTTCCACGTGGTGAAGCACCATATTGGATGAGTGGCTTGATTTCGGCCAGATTGTATTTTTCAGGATTTCTGGTGGCGAAAATGATATCGAGGATATATTTTTCAATTTTTTCATCCATATACACTTCACGAGCAGCACTTTGAGCACGCAGAATTTGTTCTAAAGTCACCACTTGATTGACCTTGCTGAAACTTTCTTTAAGGTTTTGCCTGATGATGAGTTGCTCTTCTGCCATTTGTGGATAGCTGATGACCGTTTTTAGCATAAAACGGTCCATTTGTGCTTCTGGAAGCATATAAGTTCCTTCCTGCTCAATGGGGTTCATTGTGGCCATAACCAGAAACGGCTGGTCAAGTGTGTAAGTTTCTTCACCAATGGTCACTTGTTTTTCCTGCATGGCCTCAAGCAAAGCAGATTGTACTTTTGCAGGAGCGCGGTTGATCTCATCAGCAAGGATAAAGTTGGCAAATATGGGTCCTTTTTTGATGCTGAAGTCGTTGAGTTTCATGTTGTAAATCAAAGTACCTACAACATCTGCAGGGAGTAAATCCGGTGTAAATTGAATACGGCTGAAAGTTCCGTGAACAGCTTGTGAAAGCGTATTGATGGCAAGTGTTTTTGCAAGACCGGGAACACCTTCCAGTAAAATATGTCCTCGCCCCAACAAACCTATAAGCAATCGTTCAACCATATATTTTTGGCCAACAATTACCTTATTCATTTCCATAGTGAGGATGTCTACAAAAGCACTTTCTTTTTCGATCTTTTCATTTAATGCCCCAATGTCAATTGTTGCGGTATTTTCTTCCATAATCATTGATTTTTAGTAAAGTATTTTGCGAATGCAAATTCAAAAATTATAATCATTTATCTTGTTAATGATAGGTTAAAAATAAAAAGACAGCACTTGTTAGTGCTGCCTGATAATTTATTAATGTTTATTAACACAAATTTTAAAACAAAGTAATTGTTCCAAGTGCTGTGACGTTACCGGTAGTCACAATTACGTTTTCAAGAACCATTACCTGCAATCCAGATGCAACTTCTGGTTCAATGGTTACTGTGTAAGTTCCTTCAGGTACTCCATGAAGTACAAAATTACCTTCTGCATTGGTATATGCAGATATAGTGTCAATTCCATTGGTTGCAGTTACTAAGGCCTGGATTCCAAGAGGCAAGACCAATCCTGAAATTGAACCAGATTCTGCGGCAGTGCTAACCCTAATTACCGGTTTTAACAAGTAGCCACCGTTACCTTGTACAACAATAGACTCTGCCACATCAAAGTCAAGCATAAACTCATACAATACTCCTGCTTCAAGGGTTTGATTTATATTTAGCTTTAAACCTGATTGTTGAGCACTTGGGGTTTGTAAAGGATGAGTTTCGCCATTAACTACAATTGAGTTTTCAGAGCCTAATATTAAACGCATTTGAGTTATGTGCCCAGAAGGAATTTCTTCATCGGCCAACAATACACTCACTCCACCTGTGAGCTCTAGCAAATCGTAAATTCCGGCATTAATTTGACCAAGTGAAACTTCATTTTCACTGCCACTATATTTCACAACTACATCCTGCACATCAACATAAACATGTTCATAGTCGCCGGGTGCATCAGTCAAACTCACCATTATTCTTGAAGTTTGCTCCTGACTGTTGTCATCATCACTGCTGCAGGCAGCAAAAAAAACTGTTGCTAAAGCCAATAAACTGATTTTAAATAAATTTTTCATTTTTTTGTTTTTATGGTTAATCGTTATTTGCTAATTTAACTTCAACTACAACCTAAAATTATTTTTTTAACAAACCTTAACTCGTAGCTTAACTAAAAATTAACTGCAAGTGTTCCCCAAAAAAACATTAATTTTAAGTCTTATTTTTACAATAAAATGACACAGAAAACCGCTTTAATAACAGGTGCTACATCAGGAATAGGAATGGCTGTTGCAAAACTTTTTGCCGAACAAGGATATCGTCTAATTCTTTGTGGAAGAAGAACCGAAAGACTTGAAAAATTGAAAAACCAATTAATATCAAAAACCGATGTTTTCATCTTGAGATTTGATGTGAGGGACCAAAAGGCGGTTCAAAAAAGCATTGAGGGTTTACCGGAAACGTTTTCAAATATTAACATCCTTATCAATAATGCCGGAAATGCACACGGGCTTGATAATTTTCAGGAAGGGAATATTGATGACTGGGATGCTATGCTGGATATCAACGTCAAGGGATTGTTGTATGTAACCAAAGCTGTTTTACCGGGAATGCTTGATAGAAACTCGGGTCATATCATTAACATTGGGTCAACGGCCGCAAAGGAAGTTTATCCCAAAGGAAATGTTTACTGTGCCAGCAAAGCCGCCGTTGATGCAATCAATCAAGGTTTACGCATCGACTTAAACGGAACAGGAATAAAAGTGGGCGCCATTCATCCGGGACTCACACAAACTGAATTCAGCGAAGTGCGCTTTAAAGGCGACAAAGAACGGGCAGACAAGGTCTATCAAGGTTATCAGCCCCTCTTGCCTGAAGATATTGCAGAGATTATCCTGTTTGCCGTTACCCGCCCAAAACACGTGAATATTGCTGATTTGGTGGTTATGAGTATTGATCAGGCATCAAGTACAATTGTGAATAGAAAACAGGAAATTTAATAACGAGATTTCCGCCTACGCAGAAATATTATAATGATTAACAAACGCTTACTTATCAAAAACTTGCTTGCTCACAATGATGAGTGCAGTTTTTATGACAAAAAGTTGCGGTTTGATTTCAGTAACAAAGAGGGTAAGGCCAAGTTTTTAAAACACATTTGTGCATTGAGTAATTCCAACCCCAAAAACAACTCCTATATTGTGGTGGGGATTGATGACAGTACCAATGAAATTCTGGGTGTTGACTTTTTTGACGACAGCAAAATCCAAAATCTGGCCAATGCCTATTTGGACAATGCCCCATTAATTTCTTATGAAAACATTCCTTTTCCGCATTTGCCAGAAGGAAAAGTTGTGGGCCTGGTTACCATTAGGCCAAATAATAAAATCACCTCACTGAAAAAAAATATCTGGAAATACTGGGGAGGCAGTGTTTTTTTCAGGGACGGCAGCATCTCTATGCCCAAAGTGTTTGATATCGAAATAAATGATATCAACTCAAAAATAGTTGCCGAAATTGAAACTAATGCCAAAAACAATATTCAGCTAACCCTGGACGGGGTGATGGATTTTATTGTAAACAGGCACAAAGACCTTGAAGCACATTACAAGGTGTTTAAGGAGGTTTTTGTGGTTTGCTGGGCGGGAATTCCTAAAAAGGTAAAAAGCAATATCTTTTATTCCAGGGTGGATATTGAGCTCATAAACGAGCAGGTTAGGCTATTTTATTCGGCATTGGATGAAATCACCATCGACTATACCAATGATTATTTTAAAATTGTGGAATATGTAAAACTGGGGTTGCATTCAGACGCCAAATATTACCCACTGGAAGAATTAACCATTAACTTTAACGAAAACGGCTCTTACAGTATTGACAGTAACCTGATATTTGAGCCACCGAGATTTGACAAAAAAACCTTGTTTCATATTTACAACAGCAACAATACCCTTATTGATAAAATAAAAAAAAATATTGCCTTAACTTCGCGTGAAGTAAAAGATATGATTAACCTGCCGGCGACCTATCTGTTGTGTTACCTCAACGATTTTGAAGATGCAAAAACCAAACTTGAAGACGCAAAACCATATATAAAGGATTATAATGAAAAAGTCTATTCCTCTTACAAAGAAGTGATGAGGATTATGAGAAAAGTAAATTACAGTTAACAATGAGAACCCTAGTAATTGGAGACATACATGGCGGATTTAAAGGTTTAAAGCAAGTACTTGACAGGGCAAAAATAACCTTTAAGGACCAATTGATTTTTTTGGGCGATTATGTGGATGGATGGAGTGAAAGTGCAGAAACCGTTGCATTTTTAATTGCGCTTTCACAAGAAAATCAATGTATTTTTATTCGTGGCAATCACGACGATTTGTGCCACAAATGGCTCGCTCAAGGCGAAAAACCTCAACTTTGGGTACATCAGGGCGGGCAATCCACTATTGAGAGTTACAGTAAAATGGGTGACAAAGAAATTAAAAACCATGTGCCGTTTTTTGAAAATCTTAAAAGCTATTTCATCGATAAAGAAAACAGGCTGTTTATACACGCGGGATTTCAAAACCTAAAAGGCCCACAATATGAATATTATGACACTGCCGCTTATTGGGATAGAACACTTTGGGAAACGGCACTCGCTCTTGACAAAAATTTAACCCCCGAAGAAACCCTGTATCCTGATCGTCTAAAAATTTTTGAAGAAATCTATATTGGGCATACCCCTGTTACCCGTATCGGGAAAACAGTGCCCGTTAATGCCGCATCTGTATGGAACATTGATACCGGAGCCGCATTCAAGGGACCGGTGACTGTCTTGGACATCAACAGTAAAGAATTTTGGCAAAGTGACCCGGTCTGGATGTTATATCCCGACGAAAGAGGAAGAAATGTCTATTAAGTATTTAAAATTAACTATTTTTGAAATCTGTTTTAAAAACAATTCCTATGAAGAAAATTGTCCTACTGTTTGTTGTATTTGTTTTTTCTTTTAATCTAACCGCGCAAGAGTTTCCCAACAACGAAATCAAACTCAATATTGCCAATGTAATAGCTATTGCCTCAGTAGAAATTGGGTATGAATTCTTATTTGATTACAGTCAATCTGTCGATGTAGAATTACTGATTAACGACCGAATCAATTTTCATAGTGAATCAGGCTCAAGAAAGTTTAATACCAACAGTATAAAAGTGGGTTATAATTACTACTTCGGGACTGAAAACCCCGGTTCGGGTTTGTATTTTAATCCTTTTGTTAAATACCGTTTTGGGGATTTTGAAGAAGTATTGCCTATTGAAATCGCCCCAGGAGTTACTCAGGAACAAAAAGTTGAAACTGATATGAACTCCTTTATTATCGGGTTGGGATCAGGTTATAAATGGAATTTCAGTAATTCATTTGTTGTTTCTGTATATGGAAGTATTGGCAGAAATTTTAGCGAAGATGTGCAAGACCGCTTTCAAGCCATCGAGTTTCACGGTGGGGTTGGTGTGGGATATCGCTTCTAGGCCTTATTCAGGTTGCAAAGCAATTTCCACTTGTTGAGGTATCACATGGCACTCATCTGAAGTCACTGTAATTGTTTCAGAAACATAAGTAACATACTCTTCAGCAGAAACAGTAAGTATATAATTCCCTTCCCTTTCCCAGGCCCCGGCAAAGGTTGGAATGATGCCCTCCATATATTGTAAAGTTTCAGAATAATTGCCGTCTGTTGCAATTACTGTTACCCCTATACCCAAATAATTATTTGTAACAGCATCTTTTACGGTGATGTTTAGTCCGGCACGAGCCTCCATCGTGCAATTGACTCCATCGTCTTTTTTGCATCCTAGGATGCATAGTGCAACAATAATTAAAAATATCTTTTTCATAAAATCAAAAGTAGTTGATTTATCGACATCAAAATTAAGACCATAAAAATAAAAAACCTCCTCAAAATGAGAAGGTTTAGTACAAATTAGATATGTTTAATATTTACAAATCAAACTTAATCCCTTGTGCCAAAGGCAACTCAGTGGTATAATTGATGGTATTTGTTTGTCTTCTCATGTAGATTTTCCAGGCGTCACTTCCGCTCTCGCGTCCTCCACCTGTATCTTTTTCACCGCCAAAGGCACCACCAATTTCAGCTCCTGAAGTTCCAATATTGACATTGGCAATCCCACAATCGCTTCCAGCTTGAGATAAAAAGGCTTCTGCCTCTCGCAAGTTGTTGGTCATAATTGCAGATGACAACCCTTGATTGACTCCGTTTTGGATTTCGATAGCATTGTGCACATCGCCGCTATACTTTAGAAGATACAACACCGGTGCAAATGTTTCATGTTGTACTATTTCAAAATGGTTTTTCGCTTCAGCGATAGCAGGTTTCACATAGCAGCCACTTTCAAAACCTTCGCCGCTTAACACACCACCTTCAACAATCACTTTACCACCCTCTTGCACCACACGATCCAAAGCTTCCTGATACATTTTTACAGCATCGGTATCGATAAGTGGCCCCACATGGTTGTTTTGATCTAAAGGATTTCCAATGCGCAATTGCTTATAAGCAGCAACCACGGCATCTTTTACTTTATCATAAATGGATTCGTGAATAATGAGTCTTCTGGTCGAGGTACAGCGTTGTCCTGCAGTACCCACTGCACCAAATACAGCACCGATAACGGTCATCTTGATATCGGCATCCGGGGTTACGATGATGGCGTTGTTCCCTCCCAGTTCCAGCAAGGTTTTTCCAAGTCGTTCGGCTACAGTTTTGCCTACAATTTTTCCCATTCGGGTAGAACCTGTGGCTGAAACTAATGGTACACGTCTGTCTGTGGTCATCATTTCGCCCACGCGGTAATCACCGTTAATCAAGCAGGAAATACCTTCCGGCAAATCATTGTTTTTAAATACTCTTGCTGCAATTATTTGGCAGGCAACTCCACAAAGCGGAGTTTTTTCACTGGGTTTCCATACACAAACATCGCCACATACCCAGGCCAATGCTGTGTTCCATGCCCAAACCGCTACCGGAAAGTTAAAAGCAGAGATAATTCCCACTACACCCAGTGGATGGTATTGTTCATACATTCTGTGTCCCGGACGCTCACTGTGCATGGTCAAACCATGAAGCTGTCGCGAAAGGCCCACAGCAAAATCACAGATATCAATCATTTCCTGAACTTCGCCCAAGCCTTCCTGATAGGATTTTCCCATCTCATAAGAGACCAGCTTACCGAGTGGTTCTTTCAAACGACGCAATTCATCACCAAATTGACGCACTATTTCTCCACGTTGCGGGGCAGGTTTCAAGCGCCAGGTTTTAAAAGCCTCTGTAGCAGCAGTCAAGGCTTTTTCATAATCTTCTTGGGTGGTGGTTGTTACCTTAGCAATCAATTGACCATCTACTGGCGAGTATGAAGCCAGTTCTTCCCCGGAAGAAAACCAGTTGTTCCCTGTAGAAGTTCCTTTATTTGTTGATTCAATTCCCAGTTGTTTTAATGCTTCGGAAATACCAAAGGCAGCAGCTGTTTTTGACATATGTTTTGAATTTTATTTTAGAAAATAATTTTTGCGAAGGTATGAATTTAACACCCTTTAGAAAAGAAAAGCTAGCATATAAATTATTACTCCGTACTTGTAAACCTCGGGTCAGTTTCCATCACGGTGCCGCATTTATTACAAGTGCGCAAGTCCTTAGAATTGTAAAAGGTTTTAAAATGTGGTAAAAAGTCTTTTTCTACATCGTGGAGTTCAAAATAGACTTCGTGTATTTTGTGATTGCAATTGTCACAAAACCAAAGCAGACCGTCTGTATATCCTTTACCCGCGCGCTTCCGCTCAATAACAAGACCAATTGATCCGGCACTTCTTGCAGGTGAGTGCGGCACTTTGGCGGGATGCAGGTACATATCGCCGGCGTGAAGCTCCATTTCTTTTCGTTTCCCATCTTCCTGAATAATCACTTTAATCGAGCCTTCAAGCTGATAGAACAGCTCTTCGGTTTCGTTATAGTGATAATCCTTTCGGGCATTGGGTCCGGCTACAATCATTACTATGTAGTCGCCTGCTTCTTTGTAAAGGTTTTTATTTCCTACCGGGGGTTTGAGGAGGTCTCTGTTATCTTCAATCCACTGATTGAGATTAAAAGGAGATTGAATAGCCATTTCCTGTACTTTTAAGGTTTACGTAAAAATACAGGAAATCTCGCTATTCAAAAAACTTGGGGGCAAAAAAAGTATTTTTATTTCAAATAGAATAGTTGAGTGAAAAAGTAACGGCCTTGCTCATTCTGGAAAACACCAAAACCACTATGTGTAAAGTTGCCTTCGATATTTTCTCTGTGGGCAGGACTGTTTATCCACCCATTGACTACAGATTCTGCATCATTATATCCATAGGCAACATTTTCACCTACCCTAACAGCACCTCTGCTTTTTAATCCTTCAGATCGAACGTGAAAGTTATGATGGTTAATTTGGCTTAAAGAAATCATGTAATCAGTATGGTCAACTGCATATGCAGAAGCATAAGCCTGATCCATAATCAACGGATTTAAACCAATGGACACCCTGTGGTCGTTTACTAGGTCTAAGATTTCATTTGACATTTGTGCATCATTCTTAAGAACAATACTCAGGTCAATTTCATAGTTAATAGCATCCTTTGAATCTATTTCATCTTTTGAGCAAGATGTAAAAAGTACAAGAACAGTTAGGACTAATAGTCCGCGTAGTTTTGTTTTCATAGTATGTAGGTTAAGTTTGGGTACTTAATTTTGTATTAACTTTGGGAATTAATACATTTCAAATGTAAGTAAAAAAACAACACAATCTACACTTTATCCTATTTTTTATGTATTTCATCGGATTTTATCATATTTTAAACTACATTTTTCTTACAAATTCGACGACATTATCATTTGGAAACATCAGTATTCATGCAGAATTGTTAACTTTGAAAAACAAATCAGATTTTTATGAAAAAAATTAAAATTTTAACATTTATTTTATTGGTTTTTATTGCATGTAAGGATAAAATGAGCAGTAATTCCGATAAGGAGACGTCAAATTCTCACACAATGACTCAAAAAAATGAATTTGGGATCATACTTCATGGTGGAGCCGGAACCATTTTAAAAGAGCATATGAGTGATTCTCTGGAACTTGCATATAAAGAAGTGTTGGAAATGGCCATCAAAACCGGTTACACTATTTTGGAAAATGGTGGCACCAGCCTTGAAGCGATAGCAGAAACTATCAAAATAATGGAAGACTCCCCTTTGTTTAATGCAGGGAAAGGAGCTGTTTTCACCCATCATGAAACCAATGAACTCGATGCTTCTGTAATGGTGGGAAACACTCAGGATGCAGGCGCAATAAGTGGGGTTACACGTGTCAAAAACCCCATTGACCTTGCGATAAAAGTAATGACCGACTCTCCTCACGTAATGCTTAGCGGTGAAGGTGCAGAACAATTTGCCTCAGAACAGGGAATTGAACTGGTAGATCCTTCTTATTTCTTTACCGAAAACCGTTTCAGATCTTTACAACACATAAAAGATTCTGAAAGAACAGCACTCGACCACGACGGGAAAACATCTTCTGTAACCCCTGAAATTAAAGATTCAAAATTTGGAACCGTTGGTGCAGCCGCGCTAGACAAACACGGCAACCTGGCTGCGGGAACCTCAACCGGCGGGATGACCAATAAGCGATGGAACCGCATTGGCGATGCCCCCATCATTGGAGCAGGAACCTATGCAAACAATGCCACTTGTGCCGTTTCTTCAACAGGCTGGGGCGAGTTTTTCATAAGAGCCGTTGTGGCACACGACATATCAGCCTTGATGGAGTACAAAGGACTTTCGCTTGAAGAAGCTGCCCGCGAAGTCATTCAGAAAAAAGTTCCGGCTTTGGGTGGTGATGGCGGTATTGTCGCCATAGATAAAAACGGACATATGGTAGCAGAATTCAACACTGCTGGCATGTACCGTGCCTCTATGAACGCTCAAGGCGAAATAACAATTGGTATTTATAAAGAGTAATGAAAACAAATTTTCAACCCTATTATACCGTCATATTTACTTCATTAAAAAATGAAGACGATACCGGCTATACCGAAATGGCTACCAGAATGGAAGAACTCGCCAAGAAACAACCCGGTTTTATGGGTATTGAAACCGCCCGAAACGAAATTGGAATAACGGTAAGCTATTGGGAAAGCCCGGAAGCCATCGCCAATTGGAAAAAAAACAGTGAACACCTCATCGCTCAGCAAAAAGGAAGAAGAGATTGGTATAAATGGTATGATGTAAAAATTTGTAAAGTTGAAAGGGAATATTCTTTTGGACAAAAAGATGTTTAACGCAACTTAAATCCCTTTGCAGCCCACCAGGGTCTAATTTCTACTGCCAATCTTCCTGCCTGTACCATAGGGTCAAGATTTGCCAGGCTATCGGCAATTTGTAGTGTGGGGACATTGTAAATGGTGATTCCGCGTGTTTCCCCATCATCACCAAAAGGACCTGAAATGTCTGCAAATCCCTCATTATACATTCTGCCCAAATGTTCCAAATGCAGTTTTTGAAGGCTGTCTGCTTCGGTTTTTGATTGCATACGGTTTTCGCCCAATTTTAAAAATGCCATAAAATACTTTTGCATAATCAAGGTGTCCTTTGTTTCAGGGTCGATAACTTCAAAAATTTGAAAGCCATCCTCAATAAGATGCTTTTTAATTTCCGAAATAGATGGAGCTTCTTCCTGATGAGAATGCGCATGAGCTGGAAAATCTTTGTGGTGCTTTTCTTTGCAAGAGACAAGTAATGCTATTGTAAAAAGACAGATTAGAGATTTCATAATGAATAGTGTTTTGGTTTAAAGCCAGACCTATCAGGTTTTTAAAGCCTGACTGGTCTAAAATGTTAGAATCACTTCCAGTTTTTAAAAGGGTTTAAACTCAATTGCGAATTGTAATATTTTACCTCTCCGGTGACTTCTTTTCCCAGCCAAACCGGTTTTTCAAATGCCTCATCTTCTGAATTTAACTCGACTTCTGCGACAATCAATCCCTCATTTTCACCTAAAAAGACATCAACTTCAAAAGTATGGTTTCCTGCCTTTATTTCATATCGGGTCTTTTCAATGGCACCGGGTTCACACAATAGCAATAAGGCTTCAGCATCAGCAACTGAAATTTCTGTTTCCCATTCTGTTCTGATGGTTCCTGCTTTGTTGGAAATTCCTTTCACGGTTAAAAAACCTTGGTTTCCTTTGATGCGCACCCTCACGGTTCTTTCAGGGTGGGTGTTGAGGAAGCCTTGCACTATACGGATTTGCTTAAATGCCTCTTTTTTAAATGTTTCAGAATTGACTAAAAATTTACGTTCTATTTCAAGCATCTTTTGCGATTTCTTTGATGGTTTGATTTTCAATACGTTTTTTTGAATGTCCTTGGTTTGCAAGAATGACCATCGCTTTTGCAATGGTTTCAGGCGGGATGGTGCGGTAGTTTTTTGGGATAATGGGGTTCAGTATTTTGAAAAGAAACTTGGCTATGGATTCGCCAAGCCGTATTTCACTCCTATTTCCTCCAATTAATCCGGGTTGTAAAATGTATGTATTTTTAATGTTTTGTTTGAGAACATCGCGCCCCATCTCGCCTTTAATCTTGTTATAAAACACTTTACTGCCCGGGTTGGCGCCCATTGCCGAAATGATAATAAAGGTGCTGATGTTATTCTCTTTACATATTTTCGCTGCAGCGAAAGGGATGCCATAATCAATTTTTCTATAAACCCTATTATCCGGGGTTTTTGACTTGGTAGTGCCTATACAACAAAAAACTTCATCGGCTTGAAATAGTTCTTTATGATTTTCCAGCTCAAATAAATCAATGAGATGTTCTTCAAGCTTGGGGTTTGAAATGCCCACACTGCTGCGGGAAAACAATTTTATTTTTTCATAGCGGTCATCATTCAACAAAAAGTCAAGCAAAATGCTGCCTGTTAAACCTGTCGCACCTAAAATGATTGCCGTTTTCTTCATAGACCTAAAATTACAGTATTTTTGTGTTATGCACGACGAAATTCCCATCAGAAAAATTATTCACGTGGATATGGATGCTTTTTTTGCTTCTGTAGCGCAACTGGACAATCCTGAATTGAGAGGAAAACCCGTTGCCGTGGGTGGTCCTTCAGATAGGGGCGTGATTTCAGCTGCCAGTTATGAAGCTCGAAAATTTGGAGTGCGCAGTGCGATGTCAAGCATTGTGGCTAAAAAGTTATGCCCTGAGTTGATTTTTGTGAAGTCAAATTTTGAGCGTTATAATGAAGTTTCCAAAAAAATCAGGCAACTATTCCTGGAATATACTGATTTGGTGGAACCGCTTTCGCTTGACGAGGCCTACCTAGATGTGACCGAAAATAAAAAAGGAAATCCAAGTGCCACGCTTATCGCGAAAGAAATACGTCAAAAGATTTTTGAGCAAACCGGCTTGACTGCTTCTGCCGGGATTTCCATCAATAAGTTTATTGCCAAAGTAGCCAGCGACATCAATAAACCCAACGGACAAAAAACCATCGCGCCTGAAGAGGTGTTGGATTTCATTGAAAATCTGGACATCAGGAAATTTTATGGCGTAGGGAAAGTCACCCAGGAAAAAATGTACAATCTGGGCATTTTCACGGGCAAGGATTTAAAAACCAAATCGCTGGAATATCTCACGGAAACCTTTGGAAAAAGCGGGGCTTATTACTATTATGTTGTGCGCGGTATTCACAGAAGTGCTGTAAAACCAAATCGCATCAGAAAATCCCTGGGCGCCGAGCGCACTTTTTTTGAAAACATTTCTTCAGAAATTTTTATGCTGGAACGTTTAAATGACATCGCCGACGAAATTGAACGCCGGATTAAAAAATCAAAAGTGGCCGGAAAAACCGTGACTTTAAAAATTAAATACAGTGATTTTACATTACAAACCCGCAGTAAAACCTTGCCTTATTTTATTTCAGATAAGGCTTTGATTCTTGAAACTGTCAAAGAGTTGCTTTTTCAGGAAAAAGTATCAAATTCTGTGAGATTGCTGGGTATTTCACTTTCAAACCTAAATACAGAAATCACCGGAGAAAAGAATAAAATTAAACCTCAAGAAGTTAACGCACAATTAAAGTTTGATTTCTAAGAAAACAGCTTATCAAATTTAATCCTAATTCCTATTTTTTTTTAACTTTATAATATCACAGGATTTAAAAAAGAGTCCCAAATCTCTAATTAAATGTATCAAGCTTTCTATCCATCAAAAGCACTTGAACATTTTGTGGCATTTTATTATGTGATGGAAAAAAATGTTGCCAATTTAAGCTCACAAACCCCTGAACTTATTATGCCTTCAGGAGCTCCTATCCTTGGTTTCCACTACTCAGGAAATTATAAATTGGATTATAAGACAAGACAAGTAGAAATAAAAACCACTTTGCCGGATTTTTATATTGCAGGACAACAAACCGTTAGTTACCTCCTTACGGTTTCAAAAAAACACACAGCAATATTTGGCATTGTACTAAAACCAAAGGCTCTTTGGTATTATTATGGGGTAGATATGAGAACGATAAATGACAAAGTTGAGAAAATGGAACATGTGCTGGGTAATGAATGCAATGCCCTTTTTAAAAAATTTAAAAACACCAAGACAAATGTGGAAAGGGTATCCTTGATGGAAAAACATTTTAAAAATAAAGTCAAAGAAAAAAATTATATCCCATCCCTCATCGACACAGCGCTGGACTTTATATATAAAAAAAGAGGATGTACCAATCTAAAAGAACTTATTAAAGAAACAGGCCTCTCTGAGCGAACTTTACAGAGACAGTTTTCTGTTCAGGTGGGTGTAAGCCCAACACAATATGCAAGACTTATAAGGTTCAATAATCTTTTCACTGAAATTGCTAAACCTGAAAATACTTTAGACATTTCATTCCTGACCTCATTTTATAATTTTCATGACATTTCCCATCTCAACAAAGAGTTTAAAAAATATTGTGGGGAATCACCGTCTGATTTTTTGATTGATAAATTTGTTTTATTAAAAGAACTTATCCAGGACCAACCTTATCTCTTACAAATACAAAACACAGGCAATCAATTACCCTAGACTGATTTGTCGGGTTTTTACAAGCCTTTTTTTGCTTCCTTCTTTAAATTTATCAAAATTATAAGTCATGAAACCCAACTTTATACTATTGATAATAATTAACTTGATTTTATTAGGATGTAATGAAAACAAGAAACAATCTGAAAACCTCACTGAAGATGCCTCTAACCCTAAGTTTGAAGAAAAACAAACAAATAATACATCGCTAAGACAAAATGGTGATTACCAATTGCTCTTTCATAGTACCAGGGATGCCAGCCCTTTAATCTCTACTTCTGAAATTGAATCCATTCTTTTACTCCCTCAAGGGAGTGTTACTCAAACCAACACAGCAAATCTTTGTGCTTATGAAATCGTTTTTACAGATGGCACAAAAACCGCAATTACAATTTCGCCGGAAAAAATGAGTAGAAGTGCCATCGCTGTCGAAATCGAAAATTTTAAAAAAGACAATACCGGAATGTTACAACATCAAATAAGCACTACAGGTGATACATATTTGTGTTTGGCAAAACCACAATCCCGTCTTATGCTTTACAACGATAATTATGACGGCTATGTCCTCATTGGGTTTTTATCCCAAATGGTCCCAAAAAACGAACTTGCCCCTGCTGAAAAAAGAAGGGAAAATGCCATCTTGATTGGCAATGCGCTGTTGGAAAAATATAAAAATTAAGGCACTATGAAAAACTATCTTTATATATCTGTATTATTTCTATTTACCATTTATATTGGTCACAGTCAACCATTTGAGCTTGATCCTAAAATCACACCCATAAAACTTGAACTTCAGGAAAACAAAAAATATAAAGGTGAGAAAGGAATTGCCACGCTGGGCACAGTAAAAGATTCTTCAAAGTATTATTTTGTGAAGGGACATTCCATGTTTCAACTCATTGATGTATTTATTTTTGGACACGGTAACAAAAACCCCCTTGAGGCAGAATTGGTAAAACATACATGGAATGACGTTGCCGACAAACAATCCACAAAATCAGCTAAAAACGGAATGATCCATTTTAAACTTCGGTCTTACGGTGATTTTGGAATAAAGGTTAACCCGACTTCCGGGGAACAGATTAATTATTCTATTGTAGTTAAAGCCGGAGCACCCAAAAAAGAATACCTTGGCGAGCCTTTTACAAAAATAAAAGAGAGTGAAATGAATGCTTCCGTTGCAGGAGGCGCTTCAAGTAATAGTGGAGGCTCAAATACACATTTATACGTTTTGCTGGGAATTGCACTTCTGGTAATAGGTCTTCTCGCCGGAAAACTAATGGGCAAAAAGTCTGCAACACTTATACTATTGCTTTTTGGAACAACATTTTCATTACTGGCACAACCACCTTCAGGCACCACCGGATTTTATTCAGACGGCCAATACTTCAACCCTCAGGATCTGGATAATGGAAATTTTGAAAGAGCCATCAGGGATCAAAGTGGCTATGATCCTACAAGTGATATAAATAATTTACAAAATTCCTATAACAGAGTTAGGAATCAAACTCGTGAAGGAAAAGAACTGATTGAGGAATACTTGGCCTTAGGGGATTGCATGACTTCTGCACAACTTCCCAATAGCCCGACAATTCCATCTTTTTGTGATGCAGAAAATGAGGATGATGATTGTTCTTCATGTTTTTTAAATGCCCGGAATGAGTTTAACCAAACCCGTTATTTATTGGAAGAGCTAAGAACCATTTATAATTGTACTAAATCCTTTAGTGGAAAAGCGATTTCTTTTGGGGACAATGTTTCAGGGATTCACGGAGTATCAGGATTGGTCTGGCAAGAGCAACGCAGGGGAATTGAAAAATCACTCAAAGACCTCGAAGCAGCTTATGACCAAAAATATGAAGAACTTAAGAAAAGACTTAAAGAGTCCATGATGGAATTGAATGCTTGTGAAGCCCAATTTGGTGTGGAAGACTGGTATGACCGTTTTGGATATATGTATTACGAATTCATGGCAGCTGCATACAAACGGGCAAATTAATTAATGATGTATCGACTTTATTGTTTACTGTTTTTATTCTTGTTTGTTTTTTGTTCAGACAAAAAAAATGCTGAAAAAAATGAAGCGGAATATTTTACAGATTTGGAGATTATTGAGCCTGTGAAAAAGGATAAAAAATCCCCTTCCCAAATTTCAAAAGTGAATGTCAATGATCCTCTTGAGGTGTCCTCATTTTTAAGTGGGGTGCAGCAAGACGAATCAGTACTCGAAAGCTTTAAAGCTAATCTTCAAAAAGGCATTTACAGCGAACTTGAGCTTAAGCAATTGATTCATGAAATTGACAAAAGTTCAATTTCAGATTTTAATGCTGATTTTGACAACTCATCTTTAACCAATGAGGTTAAAAACAGCACTCAGCAACTATTTAACACTGTGGGAGGCTCCATCGATAAACTCATGTTTGCAACTAGTGACAATCCTGAACTAAACAGTGTGAAGCAAATGATACAAGGTCAGTTGAAGCGCATTGAAAATTCAAGATCAAACAATGCAAACAGGCTCACCAATCAGGGCAAAGAAAACCTGAGATTGTTTCTTGCAGACAATCCCGAAAGTATTATCTATGAAAAATTGACCGCATTTACCCTTTACGGAACCGGCAAACAAATAACTGCACTGGAAAACCTTGCGCAAGTTGATGATGAGGAAATTCCCGGGCTGCTTTCAGAATTTTTTAATATGCCTGAAAATGAAGTTTTGTTGCTTAAAAAAGTTCCTATTTTCCTAAAATATGCCACTGAAAAAGACGCCATAGAGAACAATGCCTTCAACCTTCATCCTGATATTGAGAATCACCTGAAAAACGGAAATGCATCAGAAAACTTTAAAAAATTCATTTCCAATTATCAAAAAGGGATTGATGTAAACAGCAGATCTGTTCAAAACAAATCAAAGCGCGCCCGAAACGAATTTAGAAAGCTAAATCCTACATGGTATGGCTCTGATGAAACATCTGGCAATACATATTTTGACGAAAAAGGGAATGCAGTTTACCTCCCTTTGGGAGACAAATCTTTTGCAGACCGGGTAGTGAGTCATCACGTTGGAAACCCTGCAGGTGGATTTTCTGAAGGCGCACTTGGCCCTCCTGACATGTCAAACTTACCTTATGACAATTTTGACCCAAGAGTATGTAATATTGGTGTAAATGGGGTCTTAACACTTGAGTTTATTGACAATGTCATCGTTGATGTGAATGGTCCGGATTTGTATGTGTTTGAACTGGGAGCCATTGAACCAACCAAACTGGAAATCTCAAAAGATGGTGTGCATTGGATTGAAATTGGTAAAATTCAGGGTGGTACTGCGGCTGTTGACATCAAAGATTTTGTAAAGCCCGGAGAAACTTTTCATTTTGTAAGGTTGACAGACTTAAATACCCCAAGTGCACTTCCCGGTGCAGATGTAGATGCTGTTGCCGTTATTGGAGGTGCTGTGAGATTTCAACTGGACAGTGCAATACTATTTGAGTTTGGAAGCTATGAGTTAAAAGAAGAAGCCATTGAAGCTCTTAAAACCCTTGTTCAGGAGATTTTGCAACTAGAAAAAGGAACTGTAATAATCGAAGGGCACACTGATAATGTGGGAAATGCTTCTGCTAATTTAAAACTTTCAGAACAGCGTGCACAGAGTGTTGCCACGGCTTTAAAAAAGCACATGGAAGCTTCCCCTTTTAAATGGCAAGTGAAAGGTTTTGGACAATCATCACCATTAGCACCAAATGACACTGATCAAAACAGACAAAAAAACCGTCGGGTTGAAATTTTGGTTTTACCTTATTAATCTGCTATGCCTGTGAAACCCTGAGCGTATTCACCATCCCTTTATCAACAATAGGCATCGCAGCAAGGTTGATTAAAAAATCCCCTTTCTCCACAAAATTTTTCTCAAGGGCAATTTTGTTGACATCTGCAACGGTTTCATCTGTAGTAACATATTTATCGTAATAAAAAGCCCTTACTCCCCACAGTAAATTCATTCTGGTAATGATGTTTTTGTTTGAACTGAACACCAAAATATGTGCATTGGGCCTCCAGGCTGAAATTTGAAAGGCCGTGTATCCACTATTGGTGAGTGTGCAGATGGCTTTGGCTTCAATTTCGTTTGCCATCAAAGCAGCATGATAACAGACTGATTTGGTTACATATCTTATTGTTTTTATTTGTGGCGGTTCCTGGGGAACCCGAATGAGTGATGAGTTTTCTACACTCTTTAGAATTTTTGCCATCGTTTCAACCACTTGCACGGGATAATTCCCAATAGAAGTCTCGCCCGAAAGCATCACAGCATCGGCACCGTCCATGACAGAGTTGGCAACGTCATTGACTTCGGCACGCGTGGGTGTCAGTGAAGTAATCATGGTCTCCATCATTTGAGTGGCAATGATTACCGGAATCCTGGCATTTTTTGCCACAAGCACCAATTCCTTCTGAATGAGAGGCACTTCGTGAGCAGGGATTTCAACACCCAAATCGCCTCTGGCAACCATCAGCCCGTCACAGTGGGCAATGATTCTCTTGATATTTTTAACTGCTTCGGGCTTTTCAATTTTTGCTATTACCGGTATTTTGTGTTTTGAATGTTCTTTGATAAGCTCATTTAAAATTTTTAAATCATCGGCATCTCTTACAAATGAAAGTGCAATCCAGTCCACTTGTTGCTCTATGGCAAAAATGGCATCTTCAATATCTTTTTTGGTCATCGCCGGCAGCGATATTTTTGTATTAGGCAAGTTAACACCCTTTTTGGAGCGCAACGGCCCGCCTTGAACAACAACGGCTTTGACTTCGTTCTCTTTGTTTGTTGATACTACTTTAAAATGAAGTTTACCGTCGTCAAGCAATATCATTTCCCCGGGCTTCACATCTTTCGGGAAAGTGTCATAATTCATATAAACTTTATGGGCGTTACCTTCAAATTCTTCTCCTGTACAAAAAAGTATTTCGTCCCCTGGTTTAACGATTACCTCCTCTTTCATCATACCAACCCGCAGTTTTGGCCCTTGTAGATCGGCCAGGATTGCAGGTGTAAAATCTAGTGAACTCCCTATTTCCCTAATGGTTTCTATGCGCTCTTTAACATTGGTATAGTTTGCGTGGGAAAAGTTGACTCTAAACACATCAACCCCTGCAAGTATCATGTTTTTGATGGTTTCCCTACTTTGAGTGGCGGGCCCGAGAGTGGCAACTATTTTGGTTTTTTTTCTTTGCGGCATTAGTCAAAATTTAAATTGTTTTTGGACTTTAATTTGCTTTGATCCACTATGTAAGCAGTATTTAAGAACTGTATACTGTTCAGTTGAGGTAAAAGATTTATTTTGTAATACTCAGGATAATCTGTTACGATTTTTAAAAAGTATTCTGTTTGTTTGTATTCCGGAATTAAATAATGTGTTATCTCCTCACTGCTACTGTCAAAGAGGCTACCGGCACTTGTTGTTTTTTCAGTTACTGTTTTGACGGAATTATTAATTAAATAAATAATATCTTCCTTTTCAGTATCATAAAACTCAAAAACCGAAAATGAAATATGCCCCTCTTTTTTGAATAAATCCAGGTCTGTTGTTGTTCTTTTCAGGTTCAACTTTAAGTGTTTATTGATTAAAAAAGCAAGTTTAAAATCCTCAACATTGCTATGGATGGCAATGAGCAGGTATTCGCTCTCCAAGATGAGCCCCAGATTGTGGCGTTGCATAGTTTTTCAAAATCATTAAGATGTAAAGATAAAGGATACTAAGGGATGTATGAAACTGCTGATGTAAAATTTTTATTAAATAACTCAACCACTAAGTCAGTCAGCGTCTTTTTTGATTTTGTTCTGAAGTTTATAATAGGCTCGTTTTGCGGCGCGCTCCTCGGCTTTTTTCTTTGAGGTTGCGCGAGCTTTTGCGGCTATGGTGCCTTCAATTTGAAGTTTTACGGCAAAATGTTTTATGGTATCATTTCCGGTATCATCATAAACGGTAAACTCAAATTTTTTCTTGTTTTTTTGGCACCACTCGATTAAAAGACTTTTATAACTGGTGATTTTCCCTTCGAGTTTTTCGATGTCAACATAAGGTTTGATGACGCGTTTGTGAATAAATTTTTCGCAGTATTTGAAGCCTTTGTCGAGATAGATGGCTCCCACCAAGGCTTCAAAAATATTTCCATGAATATTAAGCCCAAAACTTTCAAGAGGTATGGCTGACCGCACAAACCGAATTAAATCCAAATCCCTCCCTAACTCATTGAGATGTTCACGACTCACGACCTTAGACCTCATTTTTGTGAGGTACCCTTCGTTTTCTGAAGGCACCTTTTTAAATAAATGAGCAGCAATAACAGCTCCCAACATTGCATCTCCCAAAAACTCAAGGCGTTCATAGTTTAAAATATTTCCTTTTTTATCGGTAATATTTGTGGAACGATGCGTAAATGCCATTTCATAGATGGCAATATCACCTGGCCTGAAGCCAATTATTTTTTTTATTTCATTAAAAAAATTCCCGTTCTTTTCAGTACGGGAATTAAATATGTTTCGAAAGGAATTCATTAAATCTTACTGTTCAATCTTTCTGAAAAGAATACAGGCATTGTGACCACCAAATCCAAATGTATTACTCATAGCCACATTAACTTCTCTTTCTTGAGCTTTGTTGAGAGTTAAGTTTAATGACGGATCGATATTTTCATCGACAGTAGTGTGATTAATGGTTGGAGGGACCAAACTGTGTTTCATTGCTAAAATAGATGCAATGGCTTCAATGGCTCCTGCAGCTCCCAGTAAATGCCCTGTCATTGATTTTGTTGAATTGATATTGATTTTGTTGGCATGTGCTCCAAAAACTCTGGAAATGGCTTTCAATTCAGCAACATCTCCCAAAGGTGTTGATGTTCCGTGAGTGTTTATGGCATCTACTTGATCGGCAGTGATACCGGCATCATTTAGGCAGTTTAACATCACGCGTTCTACACCAATTCCATCAGGGTGTGGTGCTGTTAGGTGATAAGCATCACTCGTCATACCTCCACCAAGAACTTCGGCATAAATTTTTGCACCGCGTGCTTTTGCGTGTTCATATTCCTCAAGGATTAATGCTCCAGCGCCTTCACCAAGAACAAAACCGTCTCGTGTAGCGTCAAAAGGTCTTGAGGCTGTTTCGGGAGTATCGTTCATTGTTGATAAAGCATGCATGGCGTTAAATCCGCCCATACCTGCCTTGGTTACTGCCGCTTCTGAACCACCGGTAACTATTACGTCACAGTGTCCCAAGCGGATGTAATTGAGTGCATCAATCATCGCATTGGCAGATGAAGCGCAAGCAGATACCGTGGTATAGTTTGGCCCCATAAATCCATGTTTAATGGAAATGTGACCCGGCGCAATATCTGCAATCATTTTAGGAATAAAAAAAGGGTTAAACCTTGGCGTGCCGTCGCCAGCAGCAAAGTTTAACACCTCATCCTGGAAGGTTTCAAGCCCTCCTATTCCTGCTCCCCAAATAACCCCGACACGAAATTTATCCAGCTTTTCAAGTTCAAGCCCTGCGTCCTGAATGGCCTCATCTGAAGCGACAAGTGCATACTGAGCAAACCTGTCCAGTTTTCTGGCCTCTTTTCGGTCGAAAAAATTGTGGGGGTCAAAATTTTTGATTTCGCAAGCGAATTTTGTTTTGAACTTTTCAGTATCAAAATAGGTGATGGGCGCTGAACCACTCCTCCCATTCTTCAATCCGTCCCAATATTCAGAAATATTGTTCCCAATTGGAGTAAGAGCACCTAATCCGGTAACAACAACTCGCTTTAAAACCATTGTGGAGAATTTCTTATTTTGCGTTTTCTATATAGGAAATTGCCTGACCCACAGTTGAAATGTTTTCAGCTTGATCGTCCGGAATCTGGATATCAAATTCTTTTTCAAATTCCATGATTAGCTCAACTGTGTCAAGGGAATCTGCCCCTAAATCGTTTGTGAAGCTTGCTTCAGTTACAACTTCGTTTTCGTCTACACCTAATTTGTCTACGATAATCGCTTTTACTCTTGATGCAATGTCTGACATAATTTTAGTTTTTTAATTTTAGTAAGTCGCAAAAATAAAATATTTTAATTTAAAACAACACGATACTTGTAAAATGTGGCTCTAATTTAGTAATTTTTAGATTAACTCCATTCTATTTCTTTTACTTTTGTCATCTAAAATCTTTTACATTGAACGATATCAGCCATTCAAACACTAAGAATAAAATTGCCATTTTTGCTTCGGGAAAAGGAAGCAATGCAGAAAACCTGATTAAACACTTTAATAAAAGCACCTCAGCTTCTGTGGATTTGGTGCTTTCAAACAATGCTAATGCAGCTGTTATTGAGCGCGCAAAAAATTTGGAGGTAGAAACCTTTGTGTTTGGCAAAGATGAACTTAACAACTCTACCATAGTAATAGATAAACTAAAAGATTCACAGATTGACTGGATTGTGCTTGCAGGCTTTTTACTCAAATTCCCCGAAAATATTTTAAAGGAATATTCCGGAAGGGTGGTCAACATTCACCCCGCCCTGCTACCAAAATATGGCGGAAAAGGAATGTATGGCATGAATGTCCACAAAGCAGTGGTTGAAAACAAAGAAAAAGAAACCGGAATCACCATTCATTTTGTCAACGAAAATTATGACGAGGGGAAAATTATTTTTCAGACCAGAACTGAAGTTTTACCGTTAGATACTGCTGAAAAAGTAGCTTTAAAAATTAACTTGCTTGAACAGGAACATTTTCCAAGAGTTCTGGAAGAATTGATTACCAAAAACGGGAATGGCTAAAAAACAGAAATACTATGTGGTTTGGTTTGGCAACCCAACAGGAATTTTTGATTCCTGGGATACTTGCAAAAAGGCTATCGCAGGTGTTACGGGGGCTCAATACAAATCATTTTCCACATTGGCTGAAGCCAAAAAAGCTTTTGATGGTGAATACAAAGACTTTGCCGGGAAAAACACAAAGAAAAAGACACTTTCAGCAACCGAAAAAGCAAAATATGGCGAGCCCAACCTTTATTCAATAGCTGTTGATGCCGCCTCCAGCGGAAACCCCGGAATTATGGAATACCGTGGCGTGGATACACAAACACGCAAACAATTATTCCATCAAGGCCCATTTGCCGAAGGAACAAATAATATAGGTGAATTTTTAGCATTGGTTCACGGCCTGGCTTATCTGAAAAAAAACAACAGCGACCGCATTATCTATTCCGACTCAAAAATTGCGATGGGTTGGGTCAAGGTGAAACACTGCCGCACCAAATTAAAACAAACTTCAAAGAACAAAGCCCTTTTTGAACTTATTGCCCGTGCAGAACAATGGCTAAAAACCAACACATACACGACCAAAATTGTAAAATGGGAAACCAAAGCCTGGGGGGAAATCCCGGCAGATTTTGGGAGGAAGTAGGAGTTTACCATTGTGAATTGTTTTATTTACCTATAAGATAGTTTTTAAAATTTATGAAAATTAATATGTCTAAGTTTTTACTTGTCCTATCTATTTGTGTTCTTTTTATTTCCTGCAGCAATAACAATTGCAATGATGGTTTTAGAAGTAAATTCACACCTATATGGTATGAAACATATTTTGAATTGCTCAAACCCGACGGAAGTAGCTATGGTAATCAAGAAGTTAAAATCTCATCTTTAAGAAAGTTTGTAAATGGCGAGCTTGTTCCTTCAAACCCAAACTATGATGAATGGTATGACCTCTATGAAGTAAGTTATTACGACAGCATACCTGATATAAAAATATTTGGCCTAAGTTGTGAAACCTGCCTTTACAACTCGGGCTTATTTTATGCCGGTGGTCCGGATGAATGTGGATATGGCTATTTTGAAAACTGGAATAGAGAAATGTATTATCTCATTGAATTTCCCGATTTGCAAATAGATACGCTTCTTATAAATGATTTGCTTGAGCCTGGAGGAAAACGAAGTTTTAGATTCTACATCAATAATGTCGAAGTTGAAATGAATAATTTTCTATATTATCGATACCTTCAAATTATTCATTAAAATGCACCTTATTGTTTTACAAAAGATTTGTTCTATTTATCACATCTGTTTTTATTTATAACAACTCTAAATCTTTCCAAAAGCATTTTAAAGAATAACATCAAAGCCGTATATTTGCATCTTCATTCTAAACGCAGAAAATGCACAAATTAGTCATTGTGGGCACCGTCGCTTTTGATGCCATTGAAACCCCTTTTGGGAAAACCGACAAAATCCTTGGCGGGGCAGCCACCTACATTGGTCTGGCGGCTTCACAGTTTCAGGCTGATGCGGCAATAGTTTCTGTTGTTGGAGGTGATTTTCCCAAAAAATACATAGACCTTTTTGAACAGCGCAATATTGACGTTTCGGCACTTGAAGTAGTTGAAAGTGGCAAAACATTTTTCTGGAGCGGCAAGTACAAAAACGACCTCAACTCCAGAGACACTTTGGACACCCAACTGAATGTGCTCGCCGATTTCAACCCAAAAGTGCCTGAAAATTTTAAAAATGCAGAAATCGTCATGCTGGGCAACCTACATCCTGCAGTACAGCTTAGTGTGATTGAGCAGATGGAATCCCGTCCAAGTCTAATCATACTGGACACCATGAATTTTTGGATGGACAACACTTTGGATTTGTTAAAGGAGGTCATCTCAAAAGTAGATGTCATCACCATCAACGATGAAGAGGCCAGACAACTCACAGGTGAATATTCGTTGGTTGTTGCTGCAAGGAAAATTCAGGAGATGGGACCAAAGTATATTGTCATAAAAAAAGGAGAACACGGGGCATTACTCTTTCATGATGAACAAATATTTTTTGCGCCGGCATTGCCTTTGGAAGAAGTTTTTGACCCTACCGGCGCAGGCGATTCTTTTGCCGGAGGTTTTGCAGGATTTCTATCAAAATCAGGTGACTTAAGCTTTAACAATATGAAAAATGCCATTATTTACGGTTCTACCCTGGCTTCATTTTGTGTGGAGAAATTTGGAACCGAAAGAATGCAAACATTGACCCAGGCCGAGTTGCAAAAAAGATTGCATCAGTTTAAAAGCTTGACTCAATTTGAAATCGAATTAGCATAAACACGCGCTCCGAAATTTGGAGCGTTTTTTAATTATATTAAACACACCAGTCAGTGTTATGAGTGACCAGTTAAAACACGAGTGCGGAATTGCATTAATCAGGCTTTTAAAGCCTCTTGAGTACTACCATCAAAAATATGGCACGGCTTTTTATGGTGTCAATAAAATGTACCTGATGATGGAAAAGCAACACAACCGCGGCCAGGATGGTGCCGGTTTTGCAAGCATCAAACTGGATGTAGATCCCGGCAGCAGATACATTAGCCGAAAACGTTCAAATGCAGCCCAACCCATTCAGGATATTTTTACTCATATTAATAATGAAATCAATGCTTATTTTTCTGAAAATCCGGAAATGAAAAACGATGTTGCGGAACAGAAAAAGAACCTGCCCTACATTGGTGAACTTTTACTGGGTCATGTGCGTTACGGGACTTTCGGAAAAAACAGTGTGGAAAATGTTCATCCCTTTTTACGTCAAAACAACTGGATGCACCGCAATTTGATTATTGCCGGAAATTTCAACATGACCAATACCACCGAACTTTTCAATAATCTGATTGATTTGGGTATGCACCCCAAAGAAAAGGCCGACACGATTACGGTTATGGAAAATATTGGTCATTTTCTGGATGACGCTGTTAGCAAACTTTACAAAAAAGCAAAGTCTAAAGGTCTTTCCAAGGTGGAAGCCTCGCCTTACATAGCCAAAAAACTTGACCTGCAAAAAATCCTAAAAAAATCATCCAGGGAATGGGATGGTGGTTATGCTATGGCCGGGCTTTTGGGACATGGCGACTGTTTCGTTCTTAGGGATCCTGCCGGAATCAGGCCAACATACTATTATAAAGATGATGAAGTAATTGTAGTCGCTTCAGAGCGACCGGTTATTCAAACCGTTTTTAACGTGCCCTTTGAAAGCGTTCACGAACTCGACCCGGGCTGTGCGCTTATTGTGAAAAAATCGGGGAAATTCTCCATTGAGCCGGTTATAGCACCGCTTGATAAAAAGTCTTGTTCTTTTGAACGCATTTACTTCTCCAGAGGAAGCGATGCTGAAATCTATCAGGAACGAAAAGAACTTGGAAGACTTTTGATGCCAAAGGTACTCCAGGCAATAAATTATGATACCCAAAAAACCGTTTTTTCATATATCCCCAACACAGCAGAAACTTCCTTTTTTGGAATGGTAGAAGCGGCTCAAGATGAGCTCAACAAACAAAAAAATGAAGCCATTCTGAGAGAACAAGGAAATTTAACAAACGAGAAGCTGGAAGAAATCCAGTCTTATAAATTGCGAACAGAAAAAATCGCGATTAAGGACGTTAAACTGAGAACTTTCATAACCGAAGACAGCAGCCGGGATGACCTGGTGGCTCACGTTTATGATGTTACTTATGGTGTTATCAAACCGGGAGACAACCTGGTGATCATTGATGACAGCATTGTTAGGGGAACAACACTTAAAAAAAGTATTTTAAAAATTCTGGACAGATTAAACCCCAAGGAAATTATCGTTATTTCTTCAGCACCACAAATCAGGTATCCGGATTGCTATGGTATCGACATGGCTAGACTGGAAAATTTAATTGCTTTTGAAGCTGCGCTCGAACTCCTTAAAGAAAACGGCAGACAACATATCGTTGAAGATGTTTACAATAAGTGTAAAAGTCAGGTAGATTTTAATGATTCAGAAGTAACCAATTTTGTCAAGGAAATTTACGCCCCTTTTACTGATGATGAAATTTCTGATAAAATTGCAGAAATTCTGAAGCCTGACGACATAAAGGCAAATGTTAAAATTATTTTCCAAACAGTTGAAAACCTACACAAGGCTTGCCCAAAAAATTTAGGTGATTGGTATTTTACCGGAAATTACCCTACAGCCGGGGGAAACCGAGTAGTTAATAAAGCCTTTATAAATTTTTATGAAGGAAACAAAGAACGTGCTTACTAAATTTTCAAACCAATTTTTTCTTACTTAATTCTTATTAATTTAATCGTTTAGTCGATATTATTTGTCTTTAATCTAAAATTTTATTTTGTAAGTATCTATTAAAAATAATTGAAATATATTTGACTATACCATAGCATAAGTAGGTTAAGTTCATGGTAGATTTGGGGCAAAAAAAGGTAAACTCTCGTTTACCTTTTTTTATTTTATTTCATTCCAAATATTCCAAAACAAAAACATCTTTTTTTCTCTCATTTTTGTGCCTTTTATCGGATATATAAGGTTTTTGTCTAAAACTTAATATTGCAAAGCTGCATTCATATATATTTGGCTCACCATAGCATAAGTAGGTTAAGTTTATGGTAAATTTGGGGCAAAAAAAGGGAAACTTCCGTTTCCCTTTTTTTATTTTATGGAATCAATTCTATTCCTCGTTTTGAACATACCTCGCTCCCACTTCTTTCCAATCAATTACGTTAAAAAATGCATTGATATAGTCGGGTCTTCGGTTTTGGTAGTTTAAATAATATGCATGTTCCCAAACGTCCAAGCCAAGTATGGGTGTACCCTCACAACCAACTTCCGGCATTAGTGGGTTGTCCTGATTTGGAGTTGCACAAATTTCAAGCTTACCGCCCTTGTGAACACAAAGCCAGGCCCAACCTGAACCAAATTGTGTTGCAGCTGCTTGTGAAAATTTTTCTTTAAAATTCTCAAAGCTTTGGAAGTCGTGGTTAATGGCTTCAGCCAATTCGCCCGTGGGTCTTCCTCCGCCATCGGGAGACATGATTTCCCAAAACAAGCGGTGATTATAAAATCCACCGCCATTATTTCTAACAGCTTTGTTTTTCATATCCAGATTGATAAGGATGTTCTCAATAGTTTTACCCTCCATATCGGTTCCTTCAATAGCTTTATTCAAGTTTGTTGTATATCCGGCGTGGTGCTTACCATGGTGGATTTCCATAGTTTTGGCATCAATATGTGGCTCTAATGCATCGTAAGCATATTTTAATTGTGGCAATTCAAATGACATAATTCTAGTTTTTTTGGTTAATATTGAAACCCAAATTTACAAAATCTTCTTATGAATATCTGTTATAAATAACATAAAGAGTTAATAGCCAAATAAATTAAAACTATACCTAAAGAGTATGAAAAACTAACCCGATGTTAGTATATTAGTGAAAATTATTTTGATGATTCAACATCCGTTTTTAATTTTTAATGCTTCAGCAGGTTCGGGAAAAACATTTACCCTTGTCAAGGCATACCTATCCATCTTATTAGCCTCCAACAAACCGGACTACTTCAAACACATCCTGGCTGTCACATTTACCAACAAAGCTGTAGGGGAAATGAAACACCGCATACTGGAAAGCCTGATTGCCTTTTCAAAAAACCCAACCCCTGATAAGCACCGGGCAATGTTTAATCTTGTTTGCAAAGAGACAAACCTCAACAATAGTGAAATCACGCTCAGGGCTCAAAAAGCAGTTCAGTTTATTCTTCACCATTACAGTTTTTTTGACGTTGAAACTATTGACAGGTTCAACCACAGGCTGATTCGCACTTTTGCAAGGGATTTAAAGTTGGCTTCTAATTTTGATGTAGAGCTTGAAGTTGATGTTGTTTTAAATGAAGCCGTTGACAAAGTGATTTCACAAGTGGGAAAGGATGAGCAACTTACAAAAGTGATTCTTGATTTCAGTTTTGAAAAAGCAGATGACGATAAAAGTTGGGACATTTCTTCAGACTTAAAAAAAATTAGTCAGATACTAAGAAACGAAAACGACCTGAAACATTTTGAACTGCTGAAATCCAAAACCATCGCCGATTTTATTCAACTAAAAAAGACCTTGTTAGCCAAAAAACAAACGACAGAAAATCATTTAAAGCAACTGAGTGTAGAATTTTTTGATGTGCTTTCAAAAAACAATCTTGATTTTTCAGACTTTACTAGAAAAAGTTTTCCTAACTATTTTCAAAATATTGCAAATGGAAAATACGATATTTTTAAAGGAAGTGAGTGGGAACAAAGTTTTGGTTCAGGTTCATTATACCCCCAAAGAGTTAAAGAAGAAGTTAAAAACATAATTGATGGTCTTGAGCCTGGATTTGTAACTCTTTACGAAGAATCCGCCCAACTCCTCTTAGAACTTGGATTTTTGAATTTACTTTTACAAAATGTCAATTCGATTTCGCTAATAAATTCTATTTATACAGAATATCTCCATATTCAATCTGAAAAAAATATTTTACCCATTTCTGAATTTAACTCCCGAATCAACAACGAAATTAAAAATCAACCTGCCCCATTTATATATGAGCGTTTAGGCGAAAAATACCATCATTTTTTTATAGATGAGTTTCAGGACACTTCACAAATGCAATGGAACAATTTAATTCCCCTGATTGAAAATGCGCTTTCACAATCCGGAGGTGACCAACTTTCAGGAAGCTTATTGCTTGTTGGTGATGCCAAGCAATCCATTTACCGTTGGCGCGGAGGCGACCCCGATCAGTTTATAAATCTGTATGGACACTATAACCCGTTTTTATCGGTAAAGAAAAATGTAGAAACACTGGGCACCAATTTCAGAAGTTATGATGAAGTAGTTAATTTCAATAATTCCTATTTTAATTTTGTGGCGAAGAAGTTTTCATCAAAGCTACACTTAGAACTTTATGAAAAGGGTAATTCTCAAAAAACCACAAGCAAACAAGGTGGTTATGTTTCCATAGAATTTCTTGACCCTAAATCTGAAGAGGATAAAAACACCGTCTATCAGGAAAAGACACTTGAAATCATTGATAGTCTTATTTCTCAAAATTATGCTCTAAGTGACATCTGCATCCTGGTCAGGACAAACAATCAAGGCGTCGCACTTGCAGAGTTTCTCTCTAAAAACAATATAAAAATAATCTCGTCTGAAGCATTGTTGCTTGAAAGCGCCCCCGAAATTGTTTTTATCATTAACCTTTTAAAAACCATTCAAAATTTTGAAGACAAAAAAGCACGTGCAGCTGTGTTTTATTTCCTTCACAACCACCTTGAAGTCCGTCAATCACTTTCGGATTTTTTGACGGAATGTCTAAGTTATTCCAAAATCGATTTCTCAAAAAATCTAAAAATGTTCGGGATTGAGTTTAGCTTGGAGTTTTCTTCCGGCATTCCGCTATTTGATTTGTGCGAAAATATCTGTGCCTCATTTTCTTTGTCAAAAAAAAGGGTGGCATACATCCAATCGTTTTTAGAACTTGTATTTGAGTTTTCTTCAAAAGAATCTAATACCATCACATCATTTCTGGAATTTTGGGAAGACAAAAAAACAAAAAGCAGTGTCGAAATTTCAGACAAAATCGATGCCGTTACAATAATGACTGTGCATAAATCAAAGGGACTTGAATTTCCTGTAGTAATCTATCCGTATGCAGACGATGAAATCGTTACTGCTCACAAAGAGAAAATCTGGTTGCCCATAGATGAAAATGAGTTTAACGGGTTTTCTGAGATGCTGGTTCCAGCAAAAAAAGAACTTGAAAACTATGGTGAAGTCAGCCGTGAACTTTATGAGGAAATCAAAATGAAATCTGAGCTTGACACCCTAAACATTGTGTATGTAGCGATGACCAGAGCCGTTGAGCAACTCTATGTTTTGACAGACTTCAACTCAATTACAAAAGAAAACAGAACAGGCTCTGTTTTTCATCATTTTTTAAATGAAACCAACCTTTGGGATGACACAAAAACTTTATATCAATTTGGCAAAGCCGAAAAGCTTTCAGATGATTTAAAAGAAGATGATGTCATAAACACAATTACAACAGAAAAATTCCCGGAAAACAACCCCTATACAAATGTCATAAAAATTGCGACCAAGAAAGCCCTGCTTTGGAATACCGAAAAAGAAAAAGCCATTGATAAAGGCGACCTATTGCACGATATACTTGCTGAAATTTTCACTGTAAATGACAAAGACCTTGTATTGCAAAAATTTATTCTTGCGGGTGTACTCTCAGAACTCCAGGCGAAAGATTTGGACATCATCCTGACCAATTTGATTTCTCATCCCAATTTGTCTGAATATTTTAAGCCTAATGCCGAGTCTTTAAACGAAAAAGAAATTTTTACGCAAACCGGAGAAAGCTTAAGGCCGGACAGGATCAATTTTATTGGAAACAAACAGGTTGCAATAATCGACTACAAAACCGGTTTGGAAAATACCGAGCACAAAAATCAAATTAAAAAATATGGTGAAGTGCTGAAAGCTATGAGTTTTAAGGTTCAACAACAGCTATTGGTCTATATCAAAGAAAAAGTTGAAGTGGTGGTTGTCAACCAAGCTTCATAAAAATAAATACCTTTGCAAAAAACATTGAATATATGTACGGTAAAATCAAAGAACATTTAGAAAAAGAATTACAAGAAATTAAAGACAATGGTCTATTTAAAAAAGAAAGAATAATCACATCTCCACAGGATGCAGTAATAAAAATCTCCACCGGTCAGGAAGTGATTAATTTTTGTGCTAATAATTATCTCGGGCTTTCATCAAACAAAGAAGTCATTCAGGCTGCCAAAGACGCTATGGACAGTCACGGCTTTGGGATGTCATCTGTTCGTTTTATATGTGGAACACAGGATATTCACAAAAAACTTGAGCAAAAAATTGCAGACTTTTATCAGACTGAAGACACCATATTGTATGCGGCAGCCTTTGATGCCAATGGCGGAGTGTTTGAACCCCTTTTTGGTGCTGAGGACGCTATCATTTCAGATTCGCTCAACCATGCATCCATAATCGATGGAGTAAGGCTTTGTAAAGCAGCCAGATACCGTTATGAAAATAGTGACATGGGAGACCTTGAAGCTAAGCTTATTGAGGCAAATTCTAAGGGCGCCCGTTTTAAAATCATAGTCACCGATGGTGTTTTCTCAATGGATGGCCTTGTAGCCCCCTTGGATAAAATTTGTGATTTGGCTGACAAGTATGATGCAATGGTTATGATTGACGAATGTCATGCAGCAGGTTTTATTGGTGATACCGGCCGTGGAACGCTGGAAGAAAAAGGCGTTATGGGCAGAATAGACATCATTACCGGAACCCTGGGAAAAGCCCTTGGAGGTGCAATGGGAGGTTACACAACGGGCAAAAAGGAAATTATTGAAATGCTCCGTCAGCGATCAAGGCCCTATTTATTCTCAAATTCTCTTGCTCCGGCAATTGTGGGAGCTTCAATAAAAGTTTTTGAACTGCTTGAAAACGACACAACACTTAGAGACAAACTTGCAGAAAACGCTTCATTTTTCAAAAAAGGAATGATTGAAGCAGGATTTGACATCATAGATGGCGACTCTGCAATTGTGCCAGTAATGCTTTATGATGCAAAATTGTCACAAATCATGGCCGAAAGACTCCTTGAAGAAGGAATTTATGTAATTGGTTTCTTTTTTCCTGTAGTGCCAAAAGGCAAAGCCCGAATAAGAGTACAGCTCTCTGCCGCTCACACTAAAGAACACTTAAACAGGGCTTTAGCGGCTTTCATTAAGGTTGGAAAAGAGCTTGAAGTGATTTAGGCAACGTAGTTCTAAAAAAAATATTGCTAATTATTATAAAAAATTTAGTAGCTTTGGTTTTGTTAATTATATTTAACAACTTAATTTTGCCACAATTAACACTTAAAATTTAAATTATTGAATATGAAACATCTTAGTAGATTATTAGTTGCATTTTTACTTGTCTCTGGATTAAGTAATTTAAATGCTCAAGACGAGTTCAATCGTTGGGCCGTTGAAATCGGTGTCAACGCAGTTGATGTATTTCCAGTTGGTGAGGTAGATGATAGAATCCCTGCTACACTTCGAGGTGAAATCTTTGATGAGTTTTTTAACGCTGAAGACCACTGGAACATCATGCCTTCAGTTTCTAGGCTTGCCATCTCTAAATACATGGGTGGTGGTTTTATTTTCACAGCTGCCGGTTCTGTAAACAGAATTAAAAAACTAGGCGATCTAAATGTAAGTGACATAGGCTTTGGTACTACCAGTGACCTTACTTACTATGCAGCAGATGGTGAAGTAAAATACAGCTTCAAAAAAGCCCTAAACAGTTCTTGGTTTGACCCTCAATTAGGTATTGGTGGTGGTTACACTTGGGTTGATGAAATTGGATTTGGAACTGCTAACGTTCTTGCCGGTTTAAAAATTTGGTTCTCAGAGTCACTTGCTCTTAACCTTCAATCTACTTATAAGCATTCTTTTGAAGAAGACTATGGTGTTAAACACTTTCAGCACTCTGCTGGTATAGTTTTCCAATTCGGAATGAAAGATCGTGATGGCGACGGTATTCCTGATCACTTGGATGAGTGTCCTGATACTCCTGGTCTTCCAGAATTTAACGGATGTCCTGATACTGATGGTGACGGAATTCCAGATCATTTAGACGAGTGTCCTTTTGAACCAGGTCTTCCAGAATTTAATGGATGTCCTGATACTGACGGAGACGGCATCCCTGATCACCTAGATGAGTGTCCAACAGTACCTGGTCTTCCAGAATTTAATGGATGTCCTGATACTGACGGAGACGGTATCCCTGATCACCTAGATGAGTGTCCTGAAGTACCTGGACCAAAAGAAAACCAAGGTTGTCCTTGGCCAGATAGAGACGGAGACGGTGTGCCAGATCACTTAGATGAGTGTCCTGATGTACCTGGAACTGTTGCAAACAGAGGCTGTCCTGAAGTTACTACTGAAGTAATCAAGCAATTAAACGAATTCTCTAAAACCATCTTGTTTGACATAGGAAAAGCAACTATTCGTCCGGAATCTTATGCTGCTCTTCAAAGTATTGTAGATGTAATGAGGCAGTATCCAAATGCTAAATTCCACATTGAAGGTCACACCGACAATACAGGAAGCAGAGCGTTGAACGAAAGACTTTCTAAAGAAAGAGCTGCTTCAGTTATGAACTACTTAACCTCTATAGGAATGGATGCAAATAGATTGACTTCTGAAGGTTATGCCTTTGACAGACCAATCGCTCCAAACACTACAGCAGCAGGTAGACAACAAAACAGACGTGTTGAAATTTCTCTTCAGAAATAAGAGAACTTTTAAATAATTATATTGGAAACGCCACTGAAATTTCAGTGGCGTTTCTTATTTTTATGGTATGACCACATACATAAATGAAATTGTTACTGAGCTTCTGAAATCAAATCAAAATCTATCCAATTTTGTTTTTGTATTACCCAGTAAAAGAGCCGGTACTTTCCTCAAAAGAGAAATTCTTTCTCAAAATTCCCACGCACAATTTGCTCCTGAAATTTTGAGTATTGAAGAGTTAATTGAAAATATTGCCGATTTAAAAATTGCTTCATCAATTGAACTCCTGTTTGAATTTTATGATGTTTATTTAAATGAAAAGTCAATTTTTGAGAAAGAGAGCTTTGAAAGCTTTTCAAGTTGGGCATCAGTATTGGTAGATGATTTTAATGAAATCGACAGAAACCTGATTGACCAAAAACGCTTTTTCAATTACCTCAACGAAATCAAAGAAGTTGAACATTGGTATCTCAATGACCAAAAAACACCTTTAATAAAAAACTACCTTTCTTTTTGGAATTCCCTGCCCGGACTGTATAATAATTTTTCAGAAAAGTCAAAACAAAAAGGGTTTGCCCATCAGGGATTGGTTTACAGGGAAGCCGCCGGTAATATTGAACACTATATTCAATCCAAAAAAAACAAGCCCCATATTTTCATAGGCTTTAACGCACTAAATAAGGCAGAAGAAGTCATTTTTCAGGAAATGTTGGATAGTGGAAGCACATACGTTTACTGGGACGCTGAAGCTTACTTTATGAATAAACCCTATCACAGTGCTTCATTGTTTTTAAGGCAAATTAAAAAAACCTGGAAACACTATAAAGACAATCCTTTTCTCACTGTATCCAATTACTTTGAGCAACCCAAATCCATCAATATCACCGGGTGCTCCAAAAATCTGGGTCAGGTAAAATGTGCTTCTGAAATTTTAAAAACCCTCCCAGAAAATGAACTGGTAAAAACAGCACTTGTCCTCGCAGATGAAAATTTGCTTATTCCAATGTTAAATTCGCTTCCGCAAAACATAAAAGCAGTGAATATCACTATGGGTTTGCCTTTAAAATCAATTCCTGCTACTTCATTTTTTGATTCAATTTTAAAAATTCATCGTGACGAACAAATGTCATTTTACTATAAAGATGTTTTAGCAATTCTAAATCATCCATTGAGCATGTTTGTAGTTCCCAATAGTGCAAATCAAATTAATAAAACCCTTCGTGAAAGAAATCTGACCCACATAAATTATTCCCTCATTACTTCTCTTGCGACCGAAGAGGAAATGAAAAACATTTATTCCATTTTTTCACCCGAAAATGTTTCAGTTGATCGTATGATTTCCAACGCAAAGCAAATTTTGCTTTCTTTGAAAGAAACACAAAGCAATAATGATATTTTGATCCAGGCACTCTATAAACTCTATGAGGTATGGAACAAACTTGAAACCCTCAATAACAAGTTTTCTCACATAAAAACCATAAAAACACTTTATCAACTCTTTAAGGAAGTTACGTCCTTAACATCCATAGACTTTAAAGGCGAGCCCTATCAGGGGCTTCAAATTATGGGATTGCTTGAAACCCGCTCCCTGGATTTTGAACGGGTTATTTTGCTTTCTGCCAATGAAGGGACATTACCGGCAGGAAAAAGCAATAAATCATTCATCACTTTTGACCTAAAAAAAGAATTCAACCTGCCCACTCATAAAGAAAAAGACGCTGTTTATACCTATCATTTTTACAGCCTGTTGCATCGTGCCATAAACATAGACCTTTTATACAATAACCACAGCAGCGGCTTAAACGCCGGGGAGAAAAGCAGGTTTTTAATGCAAATCGCATATGAAAGCCCGGCCTCACACATAGTTAAAGAATATGTTTACACCCCAAAAATTGACATTCCGGAAAAAGCTCTGAAACAAATAGAAAAAACACCTTTCGTTATAGAACACCTCAAAAAACTTGTGGCAAGCGGGCTCTCTCCTTCGGCTATAACCACTTATATCAGGAACCCTATTGACTTTTATGACCGGTACATACTTGACATTCGGGATGTTGAAGAAATAGAAGAAACGGTTGCGGCAAACACTTTAGGGACCATCGTTCACAACACCCTGGAAAACCTATACAAGCCATTTATCAACGAAATTCTTTCGACAGATATCATAAAGCAACTTCAACAAAAAGTGGATGGACAAGTGGCTGCTGAGTTTCAAAATACTTTTAAAGAAGGCAACATTGAAAGCGGAAAAAACAAAATTATTTTTGAAATTTCCAAACGCTATGTCCACAGTTTTCTGAAAATGGAAATCCTTGAAATTCAACAGGGGAATGAACTCATCATAAAGTCTCTTGAAAACAAACTGGAGGCTCCATTAGACATCCCCGAACTGGATTTCCCGATAAAACTGAGAGGAACCGTTGACCGCATAGATACCTTCAATGGAACAACAAGAATCATCGACTATAAAACCGGCCTGGTGAAGCAAACAGATTTAAACCTGAGTGACTGGGAATCCCTTTTTTCTGATTATGACAAACACAGTAAGAAAATTCAGGTTTTGGCCTATGCACTGATGTCTGAACAAGCTCTAAATTTCGGAAATACCCGGGCAGGCATACTTTCATTCAGAAATTTGAATGCGGGATTCATGCCCTTCAACAACAAAGTAAATCCTGAAGGAAGTCCTGACCTGATTTTTCAACAAACTTTAACCGATTTTAAGAAAGAACTAAACAAAATAATTGTCGAAATTTGCAACCCCACTATTCCATTTACTGAAAAAGAAATAAAACAATATGCCTTTTAGTTCACACAAAAACATTCTTATTGAAAGAAAACACAACAAGCCCATAATTTTAGATGTTTTTCTCCCCAACAAAACAGCAAACCACACATTAATTTATTGCCACGGCTTTAAAGGTTTTAAAGACTGGGGCACCTTCAACCTGTTGGCAGCATTTTTTGCAGAAAATGGGGTGAATTGTGTCAAATTCAACTTTTCACATAATGGCAGTACATCCCAACAACCTGAAGAACTCACTGATCTGGAAGCCTTTGGAAACAACAATTTCACCAAGGAACTCGATGACCTGGACACTGTTTTAAACTGGCTAGACACCCAAAACAAATTTCCCGGGTTAAAATCATCCCACACTTTAACAGTTATGGGCCACAGTCGGGGTAGTGGTACTGCCATCATCAAAGCAGCTGAAGATTCAAGAATCGATAAAGTGATTTCATTTGCAGGGGTATCAGATTTCAGCGCACGGTTTATTGACGAAAAAACATACAATTACTGGAAAAATGAAGGTATCATTTATGTTGAAAACACCCGAACCAAACAAAAACTTCCTCTTTACTATCAAATTGCCGAAGACATCTACAACAATGCTGAACGGTTAAACATTGAACGTGCAGCCAAATCATTAAATAAGCCCCACCTCATTATTCATGGCACCGAAGATGCCGCAGTTCCTCTTGATGAAGCTAAAGCCATTCACAGCTGGAGTAAAAACAGTAGTTTAAAAATTATTGAAGGTGCAGACCATGTGTTTAATGTAAAACATCCGTGGCTTGAGGACAAATTGCCGAATAGTTATGTTGCAATATTAAAGGATTGCCTGGAATTTATTAAAAACTAACCCTTACTGTTTTCGTCTGTCAATAAAAGTCAGCGGTTTTCTGCTTGCCGGAAGCATCACCATTTTTTCAAGCACTTCAAAATCTATAAGTTCAATTTTTGGTGTAACGCGCAGCTTTGCCCTGAAGTGGTCTTTGATTTCGTCTAAAAATTCGTCAGTGGTATTTGGGGATGCAATTTTTATTACAATTTCATCTGTGCCTACTTCATTGGTAGAAATTTCAATTTGATGCAGCTGTATTTGCTCAAAAAAGGTCATCAGGTCATGCATTGCAGGCGGGTAGAGCGTCGTGCCCTTGTATTTTATCATTTGCTGTTTTCTTCCCATAACCGGTCCCAGCCTGAGTGTATTTCTGCCACAACTGCAAGGTTCATCATGTGCTTTTACAATATCCCCGGTTTTAAAACGCAAAAGTGGCATGGCTTCAATGCCCAGCGTAGTAACCGTGAGTTCGCCCAGTTCACCATTTTTTACAGGAACATTTTCATCATTTAAAACTTCGGCAATGATTAACTCGGGGTGCAGGTGGCCGCCCTGCATCGCTTCACATTCAGTAAAGGCAGTGCACATCTCGGTTGATGCATAAGTGGAATACAGTTTAATATTCCATTTTTCAGTGATTTTTTTTGTGAGTTGGTTGGGCAAAAAATCCTGATCTCTCAAGGTTTCTCCAATACAAACCACTCCCTTGACGCTCGATGCATTGTAGTCGATATTGTTTTTTTCGGCATATTCAATCATTTTCAGCAGGAATGACGGAACAGCAATCAGATACTTGGGTTGGTAAGTTAAAATGGAATCCCATTGCAATTCTGGGATTCCGGCGCCCACACGAACTGCCGCAGCGCCTATTTTCCGTAAACCGAGAAAATATGCCAGCCCCGCCATAAACCTTCGGTCTAAAGTGGTCATAAGCTGCACCACATCCCCTTTTTGAATTCCGGCGCAAGCCAGAGAAACGGCTTCATTATATGTGAGTCGCTCCAAATCATTGTCGGTCAAACCAAATGTGACCGGCTTTCCCAAAGTTCCTGAAGTGGTTACATAATCAATTATTTTTGATTTTGGCACACAAAAGAATTCGTCATTGTGTTCCTGCAAATCTGTTTTGGTGGTCACCGGTAATTTAACCAGGTCATCCAAAGTTTTGATAGAATCAATGTCAATATTTTCCTTGCTGAAAAGTGCTTTATAGTAGGGTGAATGCTCAGAGAGGTACCTGAGTTGCTTGGCTAGCTTTTGGTTTTGAAAAGTCACTATTTCTTCTCTCGAAGCGGTTTCTATTTTTGGCAGTAAGCTCATCTAAGCCTTCGGTTTATTTTTACTAGTTCTTTTTCTATCATTCTGCGGTCAATCAATGTGGTTATTTCTTTGGTCAACGCTTTTTCATATTGGGTTTTCGCTGCTGCATACCACTTGTTTTGCAAATAGTATTTTCCGGTTTTGTAATAAGTCACCCAATAGTCAGGATTCAACTTTTGGTATTCTAAAATAAATTGAGTGCTAAGCCTTTCTTTATCATTGATTGCTTTGTCTATTTTCCTGTCTAAAATCCTGAATTGTTCATAGTTATTAAACGCTTGGCTGTTTACAAATTCATCCTGAGGGATGTTTCTGATCTCTGTTGCTAAGTTAGCAGAAACCTCCCTTTTTTGGT
Organism: uncultured Flavobacteriaceae bacterium; assembly: GCA_964469175.1. Classification (GTDB taxonomy): domain Bacteria; phylum Bacteroidota; class Bacteroidia; order Flavobacteriales; family Flavobacteriaceae; genus Planktosalinus. The sequence goes on along the minus strand of CAYXXY010000001.1, from coordinate 88,706 downwards.
TAAATATTTCGTTCAAATCATAGGCAACAAAAGTTCCCAACTGGTAAGGCGGTGCCGAAACCCAAACCAAACGCTCTTCGGGCTTGAAAATAATACCGTGATGAGCGAGCAGTTGGTTTAGCGCTTTCTCATTGCCGTAACCAATGCTTTCATTATTATGGCCTTTTCTGTTTCTGAGTATTGCAGCCATTTTTTGGGGATTCAGTTTTTCTTTTTCTGTCAGTAATTCTTCTACCCGCTCAAACCTATACTGTGAATGGCTTTCTTCTATATGTTGAATGTTGCGTTTATCGTCTTTATAGGTGTCACTTTGAAAGTGGTTGGAGCAAATAAGGCTGCTTGAATTTTTCACTTCATACACATCAAATTTTTCAGGAGACATCTCGATAAGAATGGCCCTACCATCTGCTGCGCTTCCCACCATAATGGCTTCAGAGACAAAAACTTCCCTTTGCTTTGCTATGGCAATGGCTTCATCAATGTTTTTTGCATATTGCAGGATTTCACGGGCAACAATGGAAACCGGTGTTTTCGCCACCAGTGGAATTTCAGATTTTCCGGCATTCATGGTTACGGTCAGGCCTTCAAGGTTCATGCCGGAAACAACTCCAATCATCCCCGGCCAGGTTACAGACATAAATGGATGGCCTTTTTCAGGGGTCACAAATGCTATGATTTTATTTTTAGCGAAATCATCCCCCGCATAAAAATCAAAGTTTCTGCCAATAAGTAGTTTTCCATCTTCAGAATGTTCATCCCAAACGGCCAAAGACGTGCAACCCACCAATGCCAAATCCTGAAGTGCATGGCCAATATCGTGAGCTGCATGAAGATAAAGCAAGCGCAAATAAGGCGGGGCTACATGATTAAAATCATTAGAAGCATACTGTGAGAGGCCGTAAATTTCGGTTTTATATTCTTCCGGAACGTGGAGATGGAGTTTTCTGTTATACCACCTAAGGAAACCCCGCAACAGGTTTTGCTTAAATTTTGAGGGAACAAATTCCTCGACTTTAGCAAAAAAAACATCTTCCTGAAAATGAAGCAAGTCTTTGGTTAATGCACCATTGATTAATCCAAGCTGCAATGGGTCTCCGGAAATTTTAAGCTCCCAAAGCCCATGCTTGTTTTTTGACAAAAAATTGGATTCAAAAGTGATTAAAGTGTCTGAAACAACTTCAACTTCAGGGGTTGCTTGATTATACCCTTCAACTAACGGCCGGTGATTTACAGATTTTGAAATGCCACAAGAAGCAAGTAATCCAATTGCAAGAAAAACTAAGCCTATTTTTATGCTAAACTTCATGCTTGTTCTTCAAGTTCCTTGTTGATTTTTTCTATCAAATATTCTTTGCCCAAAATTTCTGAACAGGTCACTACTGCACCAATGGTTACCCCCAGTATTCCGTGCATATTGATGCTTTGGCCTGTAAGGTAAAGATTGTCCAGTTTCGTTTTTGGCGAAATAAACGTTTTCATCGGGTTGTTTGAATCTTTTACATAGCCATAGAGATTGCCTTTATAACCCCCAATATAGTCGCGGTATGAAAGCGGTGTAGAAGTGTGAATAGACTGTATTTTGTCCTTGATTCCGGGAAATTTTTTTTCGATTTCCTTTAAGAAAATTTCTGTTTTTTCTTTTTTGAACCGGTCATAGGCCTCTCCTCTTTCTTCAATTTCAGAAACGGTATTGTGAGTGTGCTCCCATTGTTTTACTTCATCAAAATGCATATAAGTTATGGCTGTTAAACTTTCTGCCCATTGCTGATTTTCTTCAGAAATATTCATTGAAATCATATAGGCTTCCGGCCAGGATTCCGGAGTGTATTCATGCGCAAGCCAAACCCTTGAACTGTCTTTGAAATGATAATAATTGTGGTTTAAGTATGGAAAGCTTTCCGGTTTTAAAACCAGGTACAAGCTAAATGCTGAGGGCAACACTTCCAGATTCTGAATCCGATTGAAATAAGCCTTCCTAAAGTGTTTTTCCCCAACCATTTTTAGTGTGGTTTTAGGCTCAATATTAGAGATAAAAGTGTCTCCTTCAATTCGTTTTCCATTTTTAGTGACTACGGCATTTATTCTATTTTCATCGGTTTCAAAGTTTACAACTTCCTGATAATTATATACCTCACCGTTATACTTTTTTAGCTGCCTGATAAGTTGTTTTGTGATTTGGCTTCCCCCATTTATACAACGCCAGGCGCTTTGAATGTATGAGTTGACTGAAAGCGAATGCACATACAAAGGGGTCTTATCAGGAATCCCAACATACAATACATTGGAGCCTGCCAGGACTGCTTTGAGCTTTTCATTTTCTGTAACACTGTCGATATATTCTTTGGCATTAATGGATAAAACCTGATCCTGATAACCCGCTCCGCTTCTGAGGTTATAAAATGGAAAAGAGTCACAAGTGTAGTTTATATTTTTACAATAGGCTTTGATGTTTTCAAGTTCGTCAGGAAAATATTCAGAAAGCTGCTTCACAAAATTGTCATAACCCTGAGCATGAGGATATACATTTTCGTCGTCATCAAAAGTGATTAAGTCAAATCCATCTTCATTTAATTTTTTTAAACGAAGCTTGTCCATAATGCCCAGATAAGAAAAATACTTGTAGAGGTTTTGTCCTTTGTCGAGCCCTCCTATGTAATGCACTCCTGTATCAAAAATAGTTTTGTCCCTCACAAAGGTTTGCAGGTTGCCGCCATATTGACGGTTTTTTTCCAGCACACACACACTTTTCCCCTCCTTGGCAAGAATTAACGCAGAAACCAGGCCGCCAAGGCCACTTCCAATAATTACAAAATCATATTTTTTATTCACTTTCTTTTTTCTTGAATACTAAAAAGTCTTTCTCATAGTGCAAATGAAAAGATTCTGACAGTTTATTTTTCAATGTAAAGTTATGCATTAAAATAACAATATTGGCTCGCAACAACAACTTGTTTAAAAGGGCTTCATCAACTACAACATCTGAAATTATCAACGTTTGCCACCCATTTTCTGACTGTTCAGGATGATCAATATAATGAATCGTTCTCTTTTTAACAAGGTAACCCGATTTGGCAATACTTCTCCTTTCAGCATCAGGAATGTAACTGTCTATTTTACGTTTAGGCTCTTGTAATGCCATCAAAGCATCCCACTGACCAATATCGTTGTTGATGTGTAAAATGCGCTCATTTGGAAGCAAATGCTTGTTGAGGTTGTGATAGAGCGATTTGTGCTTTTTCAAACTTTCCTGAACTTCGTCAACAACCATTTTGTCTTTGTATAAATAGCTGAGTTGAATTTTTTTAACGAAATAGTTTTCGTCTTCAATCTCAGTCCTTATTTCAGAAAATTTCTTCTTGAAATATTTGCTTATTGATTTTGTGCGCAAATTAAAATTGTTTCCAAAACTGGTATTGCTATGCGAAATGCGTTCCCCAATAATCACTGTTATGCTTCCATCATAAATGATGTGGTCGTCTTTTGGACAAACTTCAGAATTTCCGTGAATATAAACCGGCAACACATCCAAACTGAATTCTTCAGCAAGAAAAAACGCTCCTTTATGAAAACGTCTCAAAGCATTATCCGGCGAGCGGGTGGCTTCCGGAAAAACCATAAGGGAATAGCCTTCAGCAACTTTTTCACGTAAGTGTGAAATCCCTTCTTCCAACCCTTTTGAAACAGGATAAAACCCGGCCATACGTGCTGCACCACCAATTACAGATGAATTGTAAACCCAGTCATTGACCAGAAAAATAATCTTTGGATGTAACTGTCCAACAGTAATGGAATCTAAAAAGGAACTGTGGTTGGCGATAATGATTGCCGGCTTTTCAAAGGTTTCATTGTGCTGGTTGACAATTTTTTTTCTTACAAACGGATTGGTATATAAAACCGACATTAAATACTTTGACAGCAATTTCCTAAACCACAACACTTTGGATTCTTTTTTTACCGGAACCAACAACATATAAACCGGCCCAAAAACAGTAATCAGCAGGCCGCCAAATCCGTAGTAAAAAAATGAAAACGAAGAAAAAAGAAATACCCGAAGTGGGATGGGTGACCTTCCATTTTTCACCCGGTTTTCAAAAAAGAAACGAAACAACAACGGGTAAAAAACAAAAGTGATTACCAAGGCCGAAAACACCCCAACAATTGATGCCACTGAAATGGATTTCAGCGCGGGATGTTTTGCAAAAATTAAAACCCCTATAGCAAGTGTAGTGGTCAACACAGCAAGCAATATAGAAGCCCTGTAAGTACTTATTTCAACCTTGTAACCGGTATATTTTTTCTGCAAAGCACTTGTCATAAAAATACTGAAATCAACACCAATACCAAATACCAAAGTGCATACAATTAAACTGAAAATATTTAATTGAACCTGTAACAACACCAGAACCCCAACGGTTACTATGGCTGTCAATACAATAGGAATTGCACTCACCAGCACCAGCTCTATACGTCTGAAGAACAACCACAGCAACAACAAAATCACGATTAAAGAATAGTTGATCAAATCACTAAAGTCATCTTTGAGTTGACCTAAAAAGGTTTCGTTGATTTCCTGTCGGTCAATCAGCAATACATTTTCCGTTTCCTTAAATAATGAAAACAATTGTTCACGCTGTGCTTCTTCAATTTTCACTAAAGTGGAAACCGTATAGAAGCCGTCTTTTTCTGATACAAATTCATCTATAGGCAGTGTCGGGATGGTTTCAAAATCGGCTAAGGTTTTTACGTTGAAATTGTTTTCCAATTGTGAATAAAAGCGGTCGTGGGTTTCAGGTTTGAAGCCGAAGTTATCCCCCGCTTCAATTAGTCCTTGACGGAGGTTTTCTTTTCTTTCGCTGCTCCAGAAGGCTTCCCAGTCTTTGATGAGTTGCTTTTGTTTTGCTTCTGAAAAAAGCACATTACCAATGGAACTGAACCGAATAATCTCATTTTTTTCTTGAGCAACCTTCAGGTGTTCAAACAGCATATCATTTTTTTGCAAAGCTTGCTCGGCAGTTTGGCCATAAGCCGTAACATAAATTGATTTTGATGTTAAATGGGTGATGCTTTCCAGTTTTGCTTCGGCTTCTTTTAGTTCTTTTGAAACATAATTCAGTGCAGAAATATCACTGTTAAACTGCAGCTTTTTGAACACAAACAAACCGGCAACTACCATAACCGCTGTAATAATGACCAACACTTTATTTTTGTGGTAGTCAACCCCGGCCAACCTGTCAAAAAAGTGGTGCTTTTCAGTTTTATTATTTCCCTTTGGCCTGTACAAATGCGGAATCAAAATCAATGCAAAAAAGGCCGAAGCTATCACGCTGATTGCCGCAAAAACACCTAAATCCTTCAAAACATCAGACTCAACAAAGAGCAAACACAGAAAAGCCGCTGCAGTGGTGGTACTGCTCATCACCACAGGTTTGGTGATGTTTGCATACAACGCCTCCACATTTTTGTTGTGTTTAAAATGGGTTAAAATGTGCAGGGAATAATCAAGGGTTACGCCTAACAAAATAGCACCCACGCTTATTGAAATAGCAGAAACCGTCCCGAGGAAAAAGTAAACACAGGCTAAAGCGGTTAAAGCGCCAAAAACAGTTGGCACAAAAACAATCAGAGGGATAAATACATTGCGGTAATAAAAAATGAGCAACAACATCAAAACGGTTAAAGACAAGGTGATGGTTGTTAAAATGTCGCTCTTGATTTGTGATGCATTGGCAACGGCAATGAGGTTGGCGCCAAAAAAATCAATGGAAGCCTTATCTGAAAACGCACTGTTTAATTGTGATTTGATTTGATTCAGCTTTTCAGCAAAAATTGCGTTTTCTTTTGTTTCACTACCCGAAAGTGCCGGCTTTAAAAACAACAATACTTTTGAACGGTCTTTGCCGGTTAAATATCCGTTTTCAAATTCCAGGTTTTCATCCACATTCAGTTGTTGAAGTTTTTGCAATCCTAAAAATGAGATGCCCAAAGGGTCTCTCAAAATCAGCTCACGGGAGACCATACCTGTTGGGGAAACTAGTGTCCTGAAATTGTTTTCGGTGATTTTTTGAAGGCTGTCTGTTTTAATTTTTAAAGCGATTGCCTTATAGTCTTCAGGAGTCAGGAAAAGTGGCAGGTTTTCATAGACAAAATCCAGTGTTTGCTGAAAATCTTCTGTCTCAAGTCGGCCTTGAACTTTTTCTATATATTCATCCAGAGAAACAATACTGTCCAAAAACTGTGAGGCCATTTGAGTCAAATCGTCAAAACTACCTTGGTCTTCCCTTTGGATAATCACTGCAATTTTATCAGAAAAGTCCAGTTGTTGCAGTACTTTGGCGGTGATATCGGTTTGATTATTTTTGGGAAGTACACGCGAAATGTCTTCTTCAAATTTGATTTGAAAAGTAAAAAACAAACTCACAAACAGGAACAACACGGCAGCTAATACTGCCATCCATTTTCGCTTTTGAATGGTCTGGTAGAGTTTGTAGTAAAATTGATGCATGTTTATGCTGTCGGTTTATTGTTTTTCGCTTTAAGCGAAAGTACTAAATAACTTCCAACCCCAAAAAGAATTGCTGCAGCAGTTGCCAGGATAAAGCTGCCTAAAACATACTGTAGCAGACTGGCTTCTATGGCATCAAAGGGTGATTCTTTTATGGCTTCAAGAGTGATATTCCCGGGAATGAAAAGACCACCAATTTTTAACGAAAGGAAAATAATCACCGGAATCATCGGCGGTATACTGATGTTTGAAAATGCAAAAGCAAGCACTTTATTGAGCCTTAAAATCACCGCCAGAAAAATAACCAGCGCCGTTTGAAAACCCCAAAACGGGCTTATGCCAATAAAAACCCCCAAGGCAATGGAAGTTGATTTTTTTGATGAAGAGTCTTTACTTTCCAGCAAGTCTTCCTTGATAAAACGGCGAATATTCTTTTTCTGAAAATTCCTTAAAAAATCACGGGGTTTGATGTAAAGCAACAAGATTAAAACCAACACTGTATTGAGCACGCTTATGCGAAAAAAATCGTGGTAAGGCCTGAAGTGACTCACCCGTTCTTGTAAATCATAATGCACTTTTATGGGGATATTTTTCACGGGAATGCCTTTCCACGCAGACCTCACGATAATTTCAATTTCAAATTCAAATCGTGTGGTAAAGTATTTTTTTGGAATAGCAATTAGTGGATATGCCCTATACCCGGATTGGGTATCGCTTAATCTGATACCCGTTTCAAACCAAAACCAAAAATTTGAAAAACGATTGCCAAAACTGCTTCCTTTTGGCACGCCCTCCTGTTTCATATTTCGGCTTCCAATCAAAAGCACAGGACGGTCTTCCTGATGCAGGGCTTCCAAAAAAACAGGAATGTCATCTGCAAAATGCTGCCCGTCTGAATCTATGGTGATGGCATAATCAAACCCCAATTCGCGTGCTTTTTTAAACCCAAGTTTTAAAGCATGACCCTTTCCTTTGTTTTCGGGATATTCAATTAAAACAATGTTTGGATAGTTTTTTAAAATGCTTGTTGTATTGTCTGTGGAGCCGTCATTAATCAGGATAACATTATTGGTATAGGTGAGTACCTCATCAATGACTTTAGCAAGGGTTTTTTGATTGTTGTATGTGGGAATAAGCACACAAACCTTAAGGCTGCTTTGAGAATTAGTAAGGCTTGCGGTTTCAGGCATCGGAAAAAAAATTCTGACGTAAATTTACTGAATTAATCAGTTTAATATGCGCTCTTTTTCCTCTTTGGTGAAAAAATCAGAATTGGAAATGTAGTCTTTAATACATCTTTTTACAGCAGAGTTCTGTGAGTTATAGTTTTCTAAAATCAAGGTTTTGTCTTCATCCATGTTGGTTTTATATTTAACAATACGCGGACTGTTTTCCTGAACGCTTAACCTGATTAACCTGATTTCAATATTGTTTGGTTCTGCTTTGACTGCAGCTTCAATATATTCAACCGCTTCAACAAAAAATTCTTTTTTCTCTCTCACATTCTGTCCGTATTTTGCTTTAAGAGCAAGTGCTGCGCCAAAATAGGCCTTGTGGGTTGGAGTGCTCAGATTGGTTTCAGACATCATTTTATTGAATTCAATGGCAGATTCTTCGGTTTTGGGTCCCGAAAAATAGGCTTCACGAATGCTGTCCAATCCTGATAAGGAAGTGAAAAGAAAAACGGCCAATATGTATGTTGCTATTTTCAACCTATTGCTTTATGTAAGTGTTTGAAAGTTTTAGTGCTACTGTATCCTCAAAATAAGTGGTGTTTTTTACTTTAATTTCACCTGCTTCATTGCTGTTTATTGAAAGTTCGAGGCGTAAATCGGGGTTAATATCCGGATTGATCAGTGCCATAAACTTTACATTGGATGCGGTTTTAAGCATCAGTTTTTCGTCAAGGATTTCTTCACAAAGTTCTTTGATGATTTGCATCATACACACTCCCGGTGTCACCGGGTTTCCCGGAAAATGCCCTTTAAACACATCGTGGTCTTTATTTAAAAAGACAGACGCTGTGTAGTCGTTTTCGCTTTTGTTTTCAATTCCGTTAACTTTATAAAAATCTTTTAGAAGCATCAATTTGAATTTGTGTTTTGAATATCAAAGGTATAAGAAAGTCCCAGTTGAAATAAAAAATTGGTGTTATAACTTCCCACAAACGGCGAATTTGAATGTTGGTAATAAGAATCAAAAACATCAACAATTCCTTTTTTAATTCTTCCCTCTAGAGCCAGATTGTTTGTAAAATTATATCCCAGCCCTGCTGTAAATGAAAGATCTACCTCAGAGTTTGAATAAATATTTCTTCCTGTTTGTATGTCAAACATTGGACCAAGATGAAAGTTTACCCGGTCATTAAAGTTAAATTTATTTATGATTCCAACAGAAACATATGAGATTGTAATTGTTTCAAATCTCACAGTTGACTGATTGGTTTCAAAATTATAGCTATGTATTTCAATATCCTTTCCGCCTTGATTGGAATAAGTGATTTCAGGCTGAAGGGTATAAAGCCTTCCCAATTTTAAAGCGCCATATCCGCCAATATAAAAGTCAGTCTTGAAAGAAGATTCTGTTTGGGTTATTTTTGAAAAGTTTGCTCCTCCCCTCAATCCGGGACTAAAGGAGACCTGGGCTTGACTTTCAAAAAATATTCCAAGGCATAAGGCAACAAGAAAAAGTGATTTTTTCATTTTTATTTTTGGCGTTGGGTTAGGTTAATTTTTAGATCCAGATCGGTGTGATTGATTGTTATTTTTTGTGCTAAAGTACTGTTTACTCCATTAAAACTAAAACTCGTTTTTACTTTTGATTTTGAAATGAGTTTGATTTCCTTAATACTATTGTTTTCTTGGTCTTTAAAAATAAATACATCTTGGTTCTTGAATTTACTTTTAAAAACATTCAAACGTTCGCTTGTATAGGTTTCGTAAACCTTGTATGAAGGTTTTAATAAAATTTTAAAATCTTCTTCCAGGGTTTTTCTAAAGGCTTTTCGGTCCAAAAGTTCGGCAATAAAATGAACTTCAAATGCATTTTGTGTCACTTCCACATCAAGCATTTTAAACCCGAAGTCTGTTGTCAATACCACACGATGTGTGTCTTCATTGGTTTTTTTTACGATAAACAAGCCTCCAAATGTATTGCCATAAGCCTCAATATTGGCGCGATAGATGTAGTCTTTCTCCATATCAGAGAAATAGGTGTTTTCTATTATTGTCGTCTTGTTTTTTAAAAGCACCACATCGGGCGGCAAATAGGACTTGCAGGAAACAACCAGTAGCAAAAGGCTAATTATTTTTAAACGTGTTTGGATCAAGGTTGATGTTTGTTTTTTTATTTTGAAAGCGAATGTAAGTATAATCCCCCGATGGTTCTATCAACTTAACTTCAGAAACTGTATGGTCAGATTTTGAAAAATACAGCTCCAATTGTGAGATGTATTGGTTTATTGAGCTTTTTGGAACCAGCACGGCGGTATTGAAATCCTTGCTTTTAAACAGGGTGATTGTAAAGGCTTCATCGTCAAAAAGATCTCCGCTCACACTGCCTACAATCAGCTGATTGATTTTTTCAAAGGTTTTGTTGTTTCCCACATCAATCGTGCTTTTGTTGCCTTCATTATTGATATGCACTTTGCTATCGCTGAAAATTATACTGTAAACATAGGGTTTTGTGTATTTCCAAAGCAATTTGTCCGGTGCCTGAAACAGCATTTCCCCTGAAGTCTCTATGGGTAGTGACAAAAAAGTCATGTGTTTTTGCTGAACAAAACCGGTGCTGAGTGTCTTTATGGTTTTTGCTTTGTTTTCTGCCTGAATCCTGAATTCACGTGCTTCACTATCACTCATCCGTTCTCCTTGAGCGAAAGAAAAAACCGGAATCAAAAAAAGAATAAGTAGTTTAAATCTCATATGCAGGAATGTTTAAAAGTTGATCAACCGTAACAGGTTGAAAATTCTCACGATCCAGATGAATCAATAACTGTTCCAAGACATTGACCGTTCTTTGGGAAGTGTCATGCAAAAGAATGATACTTCCGGGTTTCAACAGTTTTAGAATACGTTTTAAAATAGCTTCCTTAGACTTTATTGTGGTATCCAATGACCTGATGTTCCAACCAATGGTAAAGTGTTTTGTTTTTTTAAGTGCAAGCTTTATGTGGATGTTGGTCACACCAAAAGGCGGCCTGAAAAAAAGCGGTTTTTTCCCGGTATGCTTTGTTATCAAAGCATCAGTGAGGTCTAACTCATTTTTCACTTTTTCGGAAGGAAAAAACCCAAAATAATTGGAGTGGGAATAACTATGATTGCCTACCGTGTGACCGTTTTCGAGTATTTTCTTAAAAATTTCGGGGTGTTTTTCTATTTGTTTGCCAATACAAAAAAAGGTGGCTTTGGCTTTGTGTTTTTCAAGCAATTCCAATACTTGCAGTGTTGCCGGATGCGGACCGTCATCAAATGTCAGGGCGATTTGGTTTTGGCTGTTTCCACTGTTAAATGTTTTTACAAAATAGCCGGATTGAATGGTTAAAGAACCCCAAATCACGCTTCCCAGCCAGAAAAGAACTACTAAAATTGCCCATCCAAAACTCAGGTCAAAAAAAAGGGCAGCCAGCATAAATCCAATAAACAAAAACGCACTTAAAGCCGATATGTTTTTAAACGTCCACATGCTTCAGTAATATTAGACTGTGGTCCTTACCGCGATATTGGTTATAAAGCAAAACCGATTTGTATTGCTGTTTTGTAATTTTGTTAATTTGCAACACTTTTGGTATTTGCTGTTGTTTTAAAACCTGGACTGCTGCCCATATCCCAAAAGTTGATGCCGTGTAAAACTCCCCGCTCAAATGTTTGTAATAGAGTTGTGGTGTTTCAGAAAAAAGGGACGTTGCCTCGCGGTAATAGTGATCAAAACCGGAATCACCGTTGTTTCCTAAAACAATGGCGTCAATTTCACTCAAGGAAAGATGATTACTGTTTAAAAAATCTGTTATAAACGGTTTGACTTCACTTTCAGAAAGTGTGTTTCGCATTTGAATGTCTTCGAAAACCGCATAAGTATTGGCCGTTTTTTTGTTTTCCAGCACAAAAAAACCGGCACCTTCTCCAAGTACAACCCCTTTGGATTTGGGGTTCAACACATCATAAGGCGCATCGGTACTGTCTTTTATCAAATCGATAAGTTTGTAGAGCGAAATCGTGTGTTCTGAGGTTTCATCAACGCCTCCGGCGAGTATGGTTTTTGCTTCGCCGCTTTCTATTTGCATTTTGGAATCCAGCAAAGCAGATTCCAGTGAAACGGCTCCATTCACATAGGTGAAATTGTAGCCTTTGCACTGCATATTCAAAGCTATTTGGGCACCAACAGTATTGTGGGTGGACTGAATAAACGAAGTGGGCGTTAAAAACTCTTCTTTGTTGTTGATGATGGCTTTCAGGAATTTTTCTGAGTCCTGAATACAGCCCATCCCGGTTCCGGTGATGACTGCATCCGGCATGGCAATGCCGGCATCATCCAATGCAAATTGTGACGCTGAAATGCCCATTTTTACACCTTTGGCCATTCTGCGAATCGCTCCGGGTGATATAAATGCTTTATAATCGGGATTCACTGCCGACAGGACATTGTCTGTAGTGTTGATTTCCACTTCATCCAGAAATCCCGCTCCAAAGGTTTTTTGGGCAGAAACACATCCAATACCGTTGATATAACACTTTTCCATCAGCTTTTTGAAAATATGAGCGTGGAACAATTACCGCCAAATCCGAATGAATTTGACAGCACGTGGTTGATTTCTCTTTCGAGTAATTCAGTTTGCGGAACAAGGCCAAACTCCTGCATGGGTGTTTTAAAATTCATATTGGGAAACACCACATTGTTTTGCAACGCCAAAATACTGTAAACAGCTTCAACTGATGCCGCTGCAGCCAGGGTATGGCCGGTAAAGGGCTTGGTTGAACTAAAAACCGGAACAGTGTTGCCAAATACATTTTGAATGGCACGCCCTTCAGACAAATCGTTGTTGGGGGTTGCTGTGCCGTGTGCATTGATATAATCTATATCCCCGGTTTTTAAGCCTGAAACAACAAATGCTTTTTGCATGGCAAGTGTGGCTCCTTCCCCGTTTTCTGATGAGGCTGTTTGATGAAAGGCATCGTTGGCATTGCCAAATCCTGAAAGATATGCCAGCACATTTTTATTTGCTTTTTTAACCTGACTGTCTGATTCAAGTACAAGATATGCTGCAGCTTCTCCTAAGTTCAGGCCTTTTCTATTTTGGTCAAAAGGGGTGTTTACACCATCGGTTAATATCATCAGGGAGTTGAACCCGTTTATGGTAAATATGGACAAGGCATCTGAACCGCCAACAATCACGCGCTCCAGCTGTCCGGATTGAATGAGTCTTGCTCCAAGCATTATCGCGTTTGCGGCAGATGAACAAGCCGTACTGATGGTCGTCACAAATCCTTTTATTCCCAGATAATCGGCGATTTGGTGTGAGGTTTCCCCGGCATCATGGCTTAGGATAAATTTTCTGACACTTTCGTTGTCAAAATATTCATAGAAGTATTTTTCGGTTTTGTCCATCCCGCCAACGCTGGTAGAGGAAATAAGACCCGTGGGCACTTCATTGACTTCTTGAATACCTGCGTTTTCAACCGCTTGTTTTGCAGCAAACGTTCCCAGCAACGAGGTTCTGGGAAAACGATGATCGGGTGAAAGGTTAAGTATTTTTTCAAGTTCAGCATTGCTGAATTTTATTTCCCCAAACTTCAGGGTGTCTTTGTGAATGGTTTCCAGATAATCGGTTTGGGTGATTCCGGTTTTACCCTGAATCAAAGCGCTGTAATTTTCCTCCACATTGTTTCCAATGGAAGAAATAATTCCCATCCCGGTTATGGCTACCTTTTTTGACATGCTTATTTTGTTCTATGTTCTGAAATATAAGCCGCCATCGTGTTGATGGACTGAAAGATGGTTTTGCCTTCTTTGGGATCTGTGAGTTTGATGCCGTAATCTTTATCCATCAGAACAATGAGTTCCAAAGCATCGATGGAGTCTAAGCCCAATCCGTCGCCAAAAAGCGGGTCGTCGTCGTTGATGTCGGTTAACTCAATATCTTCCAGGTTTAAGGCTTCAATGATTTTTGTTTTTAGTTCCAGTTTTAAATCTTCCATAATTTAGTGCTTGTAAAGTTTTTCTATTGTTTCTGTATTGTGTGCAAATTTACCTTGTTTTTCAACCAAATATATAAATGCTTCAAAGTTTTCATCATAATATTCAACCCAGCCGCAAAGTGCTTTTTTAGCTTTGCCAGAATGCAGTAATTGACTTGCATAAATACTCAAAAATTCTGCATTCATTTGTTCAAATACAAAAAAAGCGTTTTCAGTTTGTAAGTTATACTTTATGCTGATTTCACCCAAACAAATGTTGGCCAAAGTGTAAACAAAAACCGCCGGGCTGGGGAAAAATTCATCAGCAGTTGCAATTGACTCTTGATGTTTAACATCGGTATCCAGGCTGGAGCTTTTGTTGGATAAAATGAGGGCGATTTCTTCTTTTTCGGGTGAGAAGCCCTGGTGATTGAAAAGTGTTTCAGCAGCCAGTATTCCCAACTTGCTCAAATGGTCCATTTTATAAAATTTGGGATACTCCATGCCCAAATGTTTATAGACGCTTTTGCTGAATTCTGAAAAAGACATTTTCGTGTCAACCGAAAACCATTTTTCCCCGTTAAGGAAAATGAAGTTTTTCTTTATCGAAACAAAAGTTGATATGTGATATTCAGTATTCAAATCAATTTACTTTTTCAAATATAACAGCCGTATTACAACCTCCAAAACCGGAAGCTGTTTTCAAAAAACGATGTATCTCTTTTTCCTCAGCATTTCTAATCACATTCAATGGCTTTGTAACTCCAAGGGTTTCAAACCCTTTTGACGGAATCAAGCGGTTTTGGAATGCGCTTTCAATGGCAAGAACAGTTTCCAAAAGCCCGGAAGCACCCAGTGTGTGTCCGTAGTAGCCTTTCAGGCTGTGCAGTGGTATGTTTTGCAATCCAAGCCGGTTAATTGCGATAGCTTCCATTTCGTCATTGTAAGGTGTCGCTGTGCCGTGAGCGGAAATAAAATCAACCTCAGCGGGTTTCACGCCGGCTTCTTCCATTGCAGAAGCGATACTTTTATAAAGCCCTTCCCCTGTTCTTGAGGGGCCTGAAATGTGGTTGGCATCATTCACAGAGCCGTCTCCTTTTATCAATATGTTTTGTTGGTTTTTAATTTTTTCTGAAGAAATATAGACCGCTGCTGCCGCTTCTCCTAGGGTGATTCCACTTCGGTGGGCGTCATAAGGTTTACAGGGCAATTCACTCACCGCCTGAAATGAATGAAAACCGGAAAGCACAAATTCTGAAACCACATCACCTGCAACTATAAAAGCATTTTGATAAGCTCCTGCTTGAATCATTCGTTTTGCCACAGCAACAGCAAGCAAGCCGGAAACACAGGCGTTTGATATCACAATGGGTTTTTGGGTAAACCCAAAAAAATCAGCAACATTTTGGGCCGGTTTAGAAAGTAAGGCATCGGCTTTTTCAGATGCTTTAAGGGCTTCAATATTGCCTTTTGTTGTAGAGACAAAAAGCGGGGTATTTTTGCCTATGCTATTTTGTTGCACCAATGGGTGTAATGCAAGTATCATCATTTTTTCAAGTTTTGAAAAATGTGACTCTTTGCTGATTTCCAGAAATTTTTGGTTTAAAAGTTCATCCTCCGTTTTTGAAATATGCACCGGCTGATGGTAGTCTTCACTTTTTTGAATACCGGTTTTCCCGCTTATCACGGCTTCAAAATTTGATTTTACATCAAACCCAAGCGGAGTCACACAATTAGACTGATTGATATACACTTCATTCCCATCCATTATTCCAGCTTGTGTTTCAATTTCCAGTCTTGATAAAAAGGCGGATTGTTTAAGGTCAGGTTGTTTTCACTGTCTAAAAAAACCTGTATGGTTTCACCGGTGCATACTACCTGATTCTTTTCATTTAAGATTTTATAGTGAAAAATCATTTTTGCTGCCGACGTGTTGACAAATGTGGTTTCAATAGTCGCCACTTCACCATACCTTAAAGGAAGTTTGTGTTCGCAAACCGATTTAACGATGGGTGTGGTGTAGCCTTGTTTTTGTATTTCGAGGTAAGAAATCCCAAAATGCCTGCCAAAAGCTTCCCTGCCTTCTTCAAAATAGGTAATGTAATAGCCATGCCATACGATTCCCAATGGGTCGGTTTCATTGAAACGCACCCTGATTTTTTCAGTAAAACTTAAGGAATTTGAATCGTTAAACGGCTCTTTGTTTTTTGTCATAGCCAATAGCAAATAAAACGGTTACAATAAAAAACAAAAGTAACAAAATTAATTCGGGGAGCAGGTCAGTGAGGGAACCCTTTCGCAGCAGCACATCATAGAATGCTTCCAGGCCCCAGTTCATTGGGGAGGCAACAGCCAGATACTGCATCACATTTGGCATGGCAAAAACCGGAACCCAAACACCTCCCATTGCGGCAAGCACCACCACTGAGGTGGCTCCAAAAGGAGCTGACTGCTCAGGGGTTTTTGCAACGGTGCCCAAAAGAACCCCAAATCCAATGGCTGCCAATCCGGAGAAAAGAGCCACAAGTGTCATCAACAATAAATGCCCGGAAACCTCAAGTGAAGGAAGATCCAGATAAGGGAACAAATAGACGCCAACAGCAACCATCAAATAAAACTGTATCAGGCAAATAATAAGGTATGTAATTGTTTTTCCGGCGAGAACAACGGCATAAGGAACCGGGTTTGAAATCAACCGCACCAGTGTGCCTTGTTGCTTTTCCTTAACTATATTGATTGAAAGCGGAACCACGATGAAGAAAATGGCAAACAACGTCCAGGCAGGTACATTGTGCTGGACAGAGTTTGGAATAATATTTTCCTCACCCGTGAGTGTTATTTCGCGAAAAGCGATAAAACTTTCCTGATCAAAATGTGACTCGACATCTTCTCCCAACTGTTCCCCAAAAGCCTTATAAATGGACTGGTTTTCAATGGTGGCAATCATTCTCTCAATCCCGTTTTTCACGCTGTTTTTAAAAGCTTGCTGCGTGGCGGGGTCAAAGTAAAGCTTGATTTCTTTGGGCTGGATTTCTTCGGGTTCCAATCCGTTGTCTTCAAAACCAAGACTGCTTAAAATGGTGAGCACGTTTTGATCTACTTTTTGCTTTAGATCGCGGCTTAGGTTTTCGGGAATAACTATGGCAAGCTGGTACTTTCCTTTAAATACTTCTTCAGCGGCCCTTTCTTCGGTAAGAGGCTCTTCACCTAAACTCGTTATCATTTCAAAATTGCCACTTTCAGAAATTTGGGTTTGAACGGTTTCGGACACAGAACCCTTGTCATTGTCAATCAGCAAAATGGGAATAGAGGTGTCAGAAACTGAACGAAAAGTCCCGTCCTGAATCAAAGTGATGGTTATGATTAAAACCAAAGGCATGACAAACAAGATAATCAACCCGCCGGGGTCTCTCATTTGAAGGAGAATCTCCTTGATTACAGACCTTTTTAGTTTATGTAGCATCCCTTAATTCTTTTCCGGTTATGGCGATAAAAACCTCTTCCAGGTTATTGGCGCCTTCGGTATGGGTGATTAATTCTTTTGGTGTATTGTGTGCATATATTTTCCCCTGATCAATAATCGCAATTTTTGTACACAAATCCTGTGCTTCCAAAAGATGGTGTGACGTATAAACAATGGTCATTCCTTCCTGATTCAAGGTTTTTAAATAATCTATAATCACATTTTTTGATTGCACATCAACTCCCACTGTGGGCTCATCGAGAAACAAAACCTGTGGGTTGTGTAAAATGCCGGCCAACAGGTTCACACGGCGTTTCATTCCGCCTGAAAAAGTAATGATTTTTTTATCTGCAAACTTTGATAAACTGAGTTTTTCAAGCGCGCTTTCCACTTTTAGCTTTAAGTCTTTACCTGAAATTCCGGACATACTCCCAAAATACATTAAATTTTCCCTGGCCGTCAAGGTGGGGTAAAGCGCGATTTCCTGAGGAACAACCCCGATGATTTTTTTTATTTCGTTGCTGTTTTTTTTATATGATTGGCCGCAAATGGTAAAACTACCAGAGGTGGGTTTTAAAAGCCCACACAGCATGGAGATGAGTGTTGTTTTTCCGGCTCCGTTTGGGCCGAGAAGCCCAAATATTTCGCCTTCCTCAATAGCTATTGAAAGGTTGTTTACCGAAAAGTAATCGGCATCTTTGTATTTTTTATACAACCCTGATATTTCAATCGCTGTTTTGGACATTTGGTTTTAAACTGATTTTTTTAATTTTTTAAAAAACGCTTTTTCAAGCTCTGCCAGGTGGTAAAGTTCATCAGCCAGGCTATTATATACATCCTCCTGATTGCTTCTGTTTTTGTAAACCCTTGAGGCATTGAGGGCGAAGTCACGCCATTTGTCTCCAATTTCGGTCATTTCCAAAGATAAGGCTTTCAGTTTTTCGTTTTTCAAAATCCCCGAAGCTTCCTGTAGAAATGCGGCATAAATATACCTGAATCCGCCGCCGCCAGTGCCAATCTCCTCTTGCATTCTCACTATTTGACCCAAATAATGATTGGTTTTTTTAATGCCGTGCTTTTTGGGCCATTTTCTGATTTGCCGGGAAACATGTTTTATGCCACTTACACCAATCAGGGGTAACGGAACAAGCATTTGGTTACAAGCCGATTTAATGCCGTCAACAATTGCTTTTTCAAGCTTTAATTCCTTGGGGATATGGGTGGGGTAATACATTTGACCCCGCGGGGCCAAAGCTCCTTTTGCAAAGCGCACCTTATTCAGTTCATCGGGTGTGAGCATCGTTGGGCCGGGCATAACCGGGTCGCTGATCAGGTAGCCTCCATCAGTTTTTCCAAAAACCACTAGGTTGTGTGCATTAAAATGAAAGCGGTATTCGTCAGGAAAATAAGACAGGTGATATACACCCACCTGAAGCCCTGTGGGAATGTCATTTTTTAAATTTTCAATCAGTGCCTGTTCTGCTTTTTGCTTGGACCTGAATTTTTTTCGCTTTAGCGAAATACCCAGTTTTTTTACTACCCTCTTAAAAATGAGTCCGGGCAAAGGCCTGAAACTAACAACCGGCGCGTGATTGACTTTAAGGAAAGGCAAATAGACAAAGAAAACCCCGGCCCCAATCCCAAAAATCATGGGTTCGCTTATGGAAACGCCCTGATGCTTTAAGAGGTTTGAAGCAACCCCGTTTTCACAATGGGCAGACTGGTGATGCGTAAAATCTGTCTTCATGGATTAGCCTTTGAAGTTTTTTAATTGGTCTGTGCTCATATCAAAAGCCTCAGCATATTTGGCCAATAGTTTGTCTGAAAGCTTACTGAACACCTTTGGTTTAAAATGTCTTTTAATGCGCCATTTCCACAGCCCGGTATAATCTGAGAGTATGTTCAGGTCCATTTTATGCAGTTCCATAAAATAGGGAATGGGACTGGCAGTACCGTTTTTCAGATTTTGCAAGGCTTCTTTAGTGCGTTCTTCTATGAGTTGCAGGGTTTCATTTTGAACAATGGTCTTGGGCGCCCATCCTTTGCTGGGCACTTTTACATAGTTGCCGTTTTCATCAATGGCATAGCACACTTCGGTGATTTCATTTTCTGAAAGGCTGCTCTGATCCTGTGGTACTTCCTCCTTTTTCATCTGTATTTTATATTTGATAAATAGGAAGATGTAATGCCTAAAAATCTATCTTTAGTTGGTTTGTATTTTTTTAAAAGGCATTTCATGACTTGACTTCTTGAATAAAAAGGTTAATTTCTGCTTCAAAAAGTAGTTTGTTCTTTTCAAAAGTAGTGCATTTCATAGTGCAAATGGCAAATTCTTCGGTGTCGAAACGCGAAAGAAGTATTCCTTTTGTGGTAATATCTGAATTGCTTTCAGGAAGCGCAATTATATTCAGTTTTTTGATGGCACTTATAAACCCGATGAGTTTTAAATCCTTTTTAAAAAAGTTTTTATCGTCCAGAAACAAAGGTTGTGCAACTATAGCCGAACAGGTTTGAGCCGCGTTTTCTATCAGGCCTGATTCCATGAAAATTCCGTCTTGCACAAAAAGGTTGTCTTTTTTAATATGGAAAACGGTTGTGACTTCTTTTTGAGTGATTTCAATAATCTCGTCTACCATCAGCATTGGCGGCCTGTGGGGGAGATAGTTTTTTATACCTACAACCAGATGCTCCATTTTAAGTGGCAATTATGGTTTTCATTTGTGAAGTGGCCAGGAGTTTTCCATTCAAAAAGGTTGAAATATCGACCAATGTAACCCCTCCAAATTCTTGTAGCACATTGACTTTTGTGACCAATTCGTCTCCGGTTTTTGGGAGTTGAAGAATTTCTGCATTTTTAACTGAGCCAATATAGCCCGTTGGAGCCTTTTCATTTTTTAAATAGTACTGATAGCCGGTATATAAAGCAACTGATTGTGCCATATGCTCTATTAATCCTGATTCCTGAAAATAATTATCCTTGAGAAAAATGTTGTCTTCCTGAACCTCTAAACCTGCGGCTATGTAGTTTTCGGAAAAATCCAAAAGCTTATCAACCATCACAAACGGCCGTTTTTGTGGAATGAGTTGTTCCAGTAGTTTTTTTTCGGTGATTGGTAAAGTCACTTGTTCCATTAGCAAACGGTTAAATAGGCATGTGAAAATGAAAACCTGCCGCTTTCGGGAACGACGAGCATGATTTTATGCCCTTTTTTTAATTTGCCTGAAGCCATTAATTCTTCAAGCTTGATATATATGGAAGCAGAACCCACGTTGCCAATGCTTTCCAAATTTAAAAACCATTTTTCCTGAGGAATGAAAATACCGTTTTGTTCAAGGGCTTTTTGAAGTTTTGCCACAAAATAATAGGACGACATATGTGCCAGGAAAAAATCAATCTCGCCGGCATCGACCTTGTGCTTGTCCAGGGAAAGTTTCAAACTGTCTGAACCCTTTTTCATGATGTGTTTGTCGAGGATTTTCACATCCTGCTTGATGGAAAAAATGGATTCTGACAACCATTGCTCCGGGTGATAATCTGACCAGGGTTTTATTGAGCCATCTTCCATTTTTTCGCCTCCTGCATACATACAGGCTTCCAGCTCGAAGGCATAGGAGTATGACTCCATCCATTCAATTTTAAGTGACAGTTCGCCTTTGGGCTGGTTTTCCAGTAAAAAGGCACCTGCTCCGTCTGAAAGCATCCATCTTAAAAAGTCTTTTTTAAAGGCGAGTATAGGTTGTTCCTGAAGTTTTTCAAGATTGACAACTTCATTGTTGAATTTATTTGCCAACATCCAGGTGGATACCCTTTCAGAACCTGTGCAAACAGCGTTATTGGTATTGCCTGACTTTACTGACAGATAGCCCACTTTCAAGGCGATCATACCTGCGCAACACACTCCTGAAGATGAATTGAGCTCAAGCGATTTGTTTTTTAATAAGCCGTGAACCATCGCAGCGTGGGAAGGCAAGAAATGATCGGGGGTTGATGTGCCGCAGGAAAGCATTTCGATGTCATTTTTTGTAAATGATTCATCAAAAAGATTTTCAATGGCCGCATGAGTTAAATCAGCATTGGTATGGGTGGGGTTTCCGTTTTTATCTAGGGCGTAATAGCGGTTTTTGATTCCGTTATTTCTTAAAACCACCCTTCTTGCCTTTGAAGCCTGATTGTTGATAAGACCCAGATATTCCTCCATTTCATCATTTGAAATGGGGTTGTTTGGTAAAAATTTTCCGGCTCTTGTTATGTAAACTTCATTCATAGTTCAATCTACTGGAGGTGTACACTTTGGTACTTTAATTTTCGTTTTAATCTTCCCTTTTTTGTGAAAGGATACATTAGAATATGCAAGATATAGACAATTGGCGATATAATCCAAATGGCCAGGAATAAATATACATTAAATGCTTTGAGCCACCAATTTCTGGATTTCTTTTTTGTGATTATAAGCTGTGCCCACTTACTGAATATTTTTGAGCCCCGGGCTTCTACGGTTACTAAATAGTCGTCAATTATAACAGCCTCACCTTCAATTAATTGATTTTGAAGATCTTGAAAATTCTCGGCAAACAATGCACTGTTAACTATATTTCCAAACTCTTTAGCATTTTGAATATCACTGTCTGAAACGCCCGGTTGCGGCAACAAACCGCCCCAATATTTTTTCTTTTCCCCGGAAAACATCCATTTTACAATAGTGATAACGCTTATCAAGTTGGGGGCACGATCAACTAAAACAACATTGCCAACTAGTTTTGCGTCTAATTTCAACAATTGTTTTTTCATTTTCTCATGGGCCATAATCCACATATTTCTGCACCCAATGAGTGTTACCACCGGTTTGTTTTTCAGTAATTGAGTGGCATATTTGCTTTTGAGAAATGAATTAATGGGAATAGAGATTGACAAAAACCAAATTTGATAGGCCAGAATGACCAAATCGTAGTCTTGATTTAAAATTTTATCTTCTATGGGTTCTATTTCTGAAGGTATTTCAAGAAATGATTCCGGAAAGGCGTTAAAAAACGATTGATTGTCCCACGGAAATGGAAACGGCTTCTTTAGTTTTATTTCACAGAAAGTGGTAGAAACATCTTTGTATTGAAGCAATGGAGAGGTGAAGCTGTTTGCTATTTCCCCCAATTGACCTGATTGTGTGTAATATAAAACAAGGACGTTTTTCATTTTCTAAAACAAGAAGGGCAAAAGTAGCTATTTTTATTGAAATGGAATAGCGCTGATTTAGGGTGGAAATTCAGTAAAAACTACTTCTTTGCGGTAAATACATCCCAAAAATCAAAATAATTAAACCATTGCAGTGGGTATTTTTCAATCATTCCGGTTACGCTTTCAAGATAGGTTTCCAGTAAACCCTGAGCATCGCGGTGTTTTACCTCAGCTTCCCTGGTGTATAAGTGGTAGTGTAGTTTTGGTTCTTTCATTACATAAACAAAAGCAACCGGCACTTTTAATCGGGAAGCTATCATAAACGGTCCGGCGGGAAATTTGGCCGTTTTACCCAAAAACTCTGCTTCAAGTGCTTTTGAGCCTTCCATATAGCGGTCGCCGGTAAAACAAATAAGTTCATTTTTGGCCAAAGCGTTATTAATATCATAGATGTGGGAAAGGTCATCTTTTACAATAATGAATTTTACCGAAGACTTGTTTGTAACGTTTTCCAAATACTCCTTGATTTGGGAGTGTTCACGGTCTGTAGTGACCAGATTGATTTGGAAGTCAAAATCAATATCGGCAAAAAAGTGCTCGGCAATTTCAAAATTTCCGAGGTGGGCGCTAATGAGAACCCCTCCTTTTTTTTCAGCCAGTAAACGTTTGAGGGTTTCTATTCCATCAAATTCATAGGTAAAACTGCCCCTCATCCCTGCGCCAATAGCAACCTTGTCTATGATGGTTTGTCCAAAAACAAAGTAGTTTCTGAACACCATTTTTTTTGCCTTTAAATGGGGGTATTTGAGTCTTTCGCGAAAATAATAGAATACAACGCGGTTGCTTTTTTTGAGAAATAAAAAATAGTAAGTGGCTACAAAATAAAGGACAAAATAGGCGGCTCTTACGCCCAATTTTTTAATGCAGAAAACAAAGATTTTGTATCCTAAAAGTGTTCCTCTTGACTTGCCTTCCCATCGGGCCATGGAGTTAAGCCTTTGCTTTTATCTTGTTGTTGATCATATCGTAAAAATCGTCAAAGCTCACTATGTTTACAAAGTCTGCTTCGGTAAGTTTTACGCCAAAATTTGATTCAATGATAACCACCAAATCGACATAATCAAGGCTGTCTAGTCCCAAAGTGTCCTTTAAAGGGGCTTTTGGAGAAATCACTTCTTGCTCCACTTCAAATTCCTCAACCAAAAAGGTGTTTACAATATCTATAACTTCTTCTTTATTCATTTTATGAATTACTATAATTTTTTAACTATTAATGCTGAATTTGTTCCTCCAAACCCAAAAGAATTGGACAAAAGTAAATCAAATTTTTTATTTAATGTTGTTGGCACAATATTTAACTTTTTTGAATCCTCATCGGGTGTTTCAAAATTGATGTTTGGAGCTATAAAATCGTTCTTCATCATTAAAATTGAATAGATGACTTCGCTGGCTCCTGCCATCCAGCACTCATGACCGGTCATTGATTTTGTTGAGCTTACCGGCGGGTTTGTTTTGCCAAAAATTCCGTGAATGGCTTTTGCTTCATTAGCATCACCCACGGGGGTTGATGTAGCATGTGCATTGATATATTCTATGGCGTCAGCAGGAAGTCTAGCGTCATCTAAAGCTCTTTGCATGGCTAAAGCAGGACCTTCGGCATTGGGTGTTGAAATATGGCCTCCGTTTGATGAAAACCCATAGCCCACTACTTCGGCGATGATGGGTGCGCCGCGTTTTACGGCAGATTCATAGCTTTCCAAAATGAGCGTAGCCCCTCCGCCGCTTGGCACAAGTCCATCCCTTCCGGAATCAAAGGGTCTGGAGGCTTTTGTGGGTTCGTTTTCGCGTGAAGCAAAAACACCCAAACCATCAAAACTGGCCATGGCATATTTATTTATTTCCTGGGCACCACCACATATAATCATATCCTGCAGGCCACTTTTAATCAGCATATACCCCATCCCGATGGAATGTGAGCCGCTGGCGCAGGCTGCACTAATGGTCATATTTACCCCCCGCAACCTGTAAATGGTTGAGAGGTTCATGGTGACTGTGGAGTTCATCGACTTAAAAATGGCACCCGAGCCAATAAGTGCTGTGTCTTTTTTCTCCCTGATTATATCGGTCGATTCAATGATTGCTTTTGAAACACTGTCGTTGCCGTAAAGAATTCCAACTTCATGTTCATCAAAAAAAGCATCAGGAATTTTTGCGTTTTCAAGGGCTTCCCTCGTTGCCATATAGGCATATTCTGTTTCTTCGCCGATGCTCACACGTTGTCTTCGGCTCAAAAATGGTTTTAAATCGGGTGGCGGTACAAGCCCGGTTAGTGCAGAGCGAAAACCGAATTCTTTTCTTTCGGCATCATATTGAATCCCGGATTTACCTTCAAAAAGAGAGGTTTTCACCTCATTTAACGAGGTGCCAATACAGGAATAAATTCCCATTCCGGTTATGACGACTCTTCTTTCTTTCATTGCTTACTCAAACTTCAGTTTATGAATATATTCCGCCGTTGATGTTAATCACTTCACCCGTAATATAACCAGATTTTTTTGAAACTAAAAATCCTACCAAATCGGCTACTTCCTGTGCTTCACCAAAACGGTTCAGCGGTATTAATTTTTTTAATTCATTTTCATCCATAGCTTCTGTCATATCGGTTTTTATAAATCCGGGTGCAACTGCATTTACTGTTATATTGCGTTTTGCAACTTCCTGTGCCAGGGCTTTGGTTGCAGCAACCATAGCGCCCTTTGCTGCCGAATAGTTGGTTTGTCCGGCGGTGCCTTTCACCCCGGAAACAGAGACCATGTTCACTATTCTTCCATATTTGTTGCGCAGCATTTTTTGAATAAAAAACCGGGTGACATTGAAGAAACCGTTTAGGCTGGTTTGTATAACATTGTTCCAGTCCTCAACCGGCATCCACATAAAAAGGCCATCTTTGGTGATTCCGGCATTGTTGATAATAACCTCAACAATGGCGTCAGGGTTGTTTTCCTGCCAGTTGGTTAAGGTGTTTTCAACTTCTTCGGCATTACTTACGTCAAATTTGATGATTTCTCCACTTCCACCGTTTTCAACTACTTGTTCAAGGGTTGATTTTGCGGCTGCTTCGTTGGAGGTATAGTTGATTAAAATATGGTAATCTGTTTCTTTTACCAAAGTAACGCAAATGGCACTACCAATACCTCTGGAGCCTCCCGTTACTATAGCACATTTTTTAATACTCATTCTAATTTATTTTTGAAATAATTCTACACCTTCAAACCATTTATTGCCCAAAACGCTGCCATCGGTTTTCAAAAAGCCCCATTTTTTTTTATGCCCAACACGTGCAAACCCGTTTATAAATCCTTTCTCAGCAGAACCAAAAAATCCTGTTAAACTTGCAGCTGTAATTTGGTATTCTGCTTTTATAACCAGTTCACCCTTAGTATTGATAAAGCCCCAATCTCTGCCAATTTTTACGGGAGCCAAACCATCAGGGCTGAAGATTTCGGCATCACTATAAGTGGGCTCTATCACAAAGTTTCCGGAGGTATTTATGTATCCCCAGCTTCCATCCTGTTGAACCGGTGCCAGATTTTGTGCAAAAGCACGGCCTCTGTCAAACTTTGGCTCTATCACCCAGTCACCTTTTAAATTAATGTAGCCAATTTTTCCATCTTTCTGGGCATAGGTTAAGTCTTGTGTATGAAAATCCCAAATTCTTGTAGCTCCTTCTATCACCTGAAACTTATTGTTTATGATAAGTCCAAATTCATCTCCTTTTTTGGCAAAAGTGACGTTTTTGTGTAGATTACCTAGATCATCATATTCTACGGGAATCACTACTTTTCCTGATTTGTCGATAATTCCCCATTTACCATCATTCCTTACCCTTGCATAATTTCCAATAAAATCTCTGATAACATCATATGTGGGAGGCAGAACTACATTTCCACGATTGTTTATAAACCCAACTTTTCTGTCTTGCCTAATAAAGGCCACTCCATTTGAAAAATCGTAAATTTTATCAGTTTCCGGTCTAAAGGGTGTCTCTCCATTTTTATTTATATAAACCCACTCTCTGTCTATTTGCACAACTGCTATTCCGTCGCTAAAATCTTTTGCCCTGTTAAATCGCGGTTCAATAACCCAATTTCCTTTGACATCGATAAAACCCCATTTTCTGTCTTTTTCAACAGCAGCCAAGCCATCACTGAAACCACTTGCGTTCCTGAACTGTGGCTCAATGGCCATCTGTCCGGAGGTGCTCATATAGCCATATTGTTTTTTCTCTCTTACCAAAGCGAGCTCTTGTGCATCTGCAAATAAGCTTACCAGAAAAACCATTAAAAGTAACTTTTTCATAATTAAAAAATTTATTGGTTAGATTAAAATTCTAATGTTTCATTAAGTGTGCTTTTACTTTTTGAAGGTAGGGATACAATGCCTTATCATTTTTAAATGTCGGCACGATTTGCCTCAACTCGTAATACATTTCTTTTGTTGTTGAAGAAAACCCGTCAATTCCTCCCAACACATCTATTGCCTGAACAATGGCAATAAGCTCTATGGCCACCACTTCAAAGGCGTTTTCAATTACTTTTGAAGTCATAGTTGCGGCATTGGTCCCCATGCTTACCACATCCTGATTGTCATTGTTGTTTGGAATGCTGTGAATATACATCGGGTTGGAAAGGGTCTGGTTTTCTGCCGTAGTTGAAGTTGCTGTAAACTGAACGCCCTGCATACCAAAGTTAAACCCTAAAACACCTAGATTTACAAAAGGGGGTAAAATCTCGTTAAGCTTGCTGTTCATTAAATAGTTTAGCTGCCGCTCTGCAAGCATAGTAAGTTTTGTGATGACAATTTTCAGCTTATCCATTTCAAGTGCTACATAGTCACCGTGAAAATTTCCCCCATGATACACCTGTTTGTTTTTTACATCAACAATCGGGTTGTCATTTGCAGAGTTTATTTCGTTTTCAAGTACTTGCTCAGCATTGTTCAGGGTGTCCAGAACCGGTCCTAAAATTTGAGGAACACAACGCAGGGAATAATATTCCTGAACTTTTTCTTTAAAAATTTCTTCATTGCTTATTCCATTGTACAAGTGCTCTTCCCTCTTTTTGATTCTTTTGCTGTCAAAGAGGTATTCTCTCATTTTGAAAGCAATTTGCTGCTGGCCGTCGTGTTTTTTTACAGCGTTTAATCCTTCGGAAAAGTGGTCGTCATAGGCATTAACAATTTCATTGATGGAACAAGACGCTTTTAACATCCAGTCTATCAGTTGACGGGACCGGAATGCATTCACAATTCCAATTCCGGTCATAACCGAAGTGCCGTTCATCAGCGCAAGGCCTTCACGTATTTCAACCTGAATAGGCTTTAGGTTTTCCTGTTCAAACACTTCTTTGGTAGGTCTGCGTTCATCTTTGTAAAAAACCTCGCCCTCACCAATCAATACCAACGCCAAATGTGCCAACTGAACTAAATCACCACTGGCACCCACACCTCCGTGTTCAAAAATAAGCGGGGTAATGTCGCGGTTTATAAGTTCTTTCATCAGTTGAATTACTGAAGGATGCACGCCGGAGCAACCTAATGACAAGGTATGCAACCTGGCAAGTATGGATGATTTAACAAAGAGTGGGTTTAAGGGATTTCCTATTCCGGAAGCGTGACTTCTAATCAGGTTATATTGCAATTGTGTGCGATCTTGATCCTTGACACGGTATTGAGCCATGGGACCAAAACCGGTGTTAACGCCATAAATAATTTTGTTTTCTGAAAAGAATTTTAAAAAATTAAAACTTTGTTCAACTTTTGAAACAATTTCATCGCTCAATTCCACCTCTTGATTATAAAAAACAACTTCATTAAAATCGGTGAGCTTTAAATATGTATGGATTTTAGTCATGTAACAAAATCAATTGAGATTATCTACTAATTAAAGTGAATATCAAATTTATATTTTTAATTTTACGAAGCAAATGTAAGATATTTAGGAGGAAATTATAAATTTATGTTAAACGATTGTATAAATGGTTTAAACGAGTGTGTAGATGTATTGGTAATTGGCGCAGGCCCTTCAGGTTGTGTTTCTGCATCTTACCTTCATCAACAAGGACTTAAAGTGAAGGTTTTAGAAAAAACAACTTTCCCGCGTTTGGTCGTGGGCGAAAGTTTGATTCCGCGGGTGATGGATCATTTTGATGAAGCCGGCTTGTTGCCTGCGCTCGACAAGATGAATTTTGAAAAGAAATTTGGCGCACGCTTTATCAGAGGCAATCAGGTGTGTCATTTTGATTTCAGCAAAAAGTTTTCAGATGGATGGGATTGGACCTGGCAAGTGCCTCGAGCCGATTTCGACCACACTTTGGCCCAGGAAGTAATTAAGAAAGGAGTTGATCTTGAATTTAACAGCGAAGTCACCGCTGTAGAATTTACAGGAACAAATTCCAAAACAACCATCAAAGACGCTTCCGGCAAGGAAAAAACGATTCATTCAAAATTTATTATCGACTCCAGTGGTTTTGGACGGGTTTTGCCCAGGTTGCTCGATTTGGACACACCATCAGGGTTGGATCCTCATTCCTCTATTTTTTCACATGTCGTTGATGTTAACCGTCCCGATGGGGTTGAAGGCACACTCATTTCATTTGACATTTTAGAAACTGAAGTCTGGTTGTGGGTCATTCCGTTTTCAAACGGGAAAACCAGTGTGGGCGTAGTTGCTCCTACCGAATTTATCGAAAAACTTTCAGAAAACGGCGATACTACTCAAGCTTTACAAAATGCGATTTCGCAATCTGACTATTATAAAAAACGTTTTGGCGGATTGCCCTTTTTATTCCCACCCATAAAACTGAGCAATTATTCACGGTCAGTAAAAAAAATGTATGGTGCCGGTTTTGCCCTTACGGGGAATAGCTCAGAGTTTTTAGACCCGGTGTTTTCGTCGGGGGTTGCCTTTGCGACAGAATCGGGCATGCTTGCCGCAAAACTTGCTATCAAACAGTTGAATGGCGAACAAGTAAACTGGGAAACAGCATATGAAGGCTATATGAGAAAAGGAATCGCCGTTTTTACTACTTATGTGAAAGAGTGGTACACCGGAAACCTCCAAAACCTGTTTTTTCATCAACCCGAAAACCCCGATGTGAAAAGAAAAATCTGCGCTGTATTGGCCGGTTATGTTTGGGATCAAAACAATCCTTTTGTGACCAAACACGACAAGATTATAAAAAACATGGCTTATCTGATTGATATGGAAGCCAAAGAAAAGGCAAAAGCTTAATTGCTGTTCTTTCGCTCCGGCCGGGTTTTAGTTTGAAAAAAGTTCCGCCCCTAAGGGGCTTTAATGGTTTTTACTAAACTATTTACTACCTATATTTTGCCCCTATCGGGGCTGAATATTGGTAAAAAAATAAGCCAGCTCATTAACAAAGTCCCGTAGGGACGTTATATTTCAATAGGTTAAAAAATTCTGCTATAATTTAGTAAGGACTTTTAATAAACTTTTACGGGAAGCTCTTTAGAATGGTTTTTTTTAATTATTTTTGACCCCTCAATCGGGGATGTAGCTCAGTTGGCTAGAGCGCTTGGCTGGCAGCCAAGAGGTCGTGGGTTCGAGTCCCATCTTCTCCACCAGGAAAAACCACAAGCATCCCGCTTGTGGTTTCTTGTTTAAAATCAACATCATTGAGAAAAGACCTCTCTTTTAAAAACATCCATCGCCTTGCCATTCCGGCGTTGATTGCCGGGATAGCAGAGCCTGTAATCTCTATTACAGATGCCGCCATCGTGGGAAACATTCCCGTTAACGGCACCGAAGCACTGGCTGCAGTGGGCATTGTGGGTTCTTTTCTTTCAGCATTAATCTGGATTCTGGGTCAAACACGCAGTGCCATTTCAGCTATTATTTCTCAATATTTGGGCGCAGGAAAACTGGACGAATTAAAAACACTTCCTGCGCAAGCCATTTACCTGAATGTGTTGCTCAGCGTGTTTATTTTACTCAGCACCATCTTTTTTGTGGAGGGCATATTTAAACTTTACAATGCTTCGGGACTGGTGCTGGAATACAGCGTGGATTACTACAACATCAGGGTGTGGGGCTTTCCGCTCACCTTATTCACCTTTGCTGTTTTTGGGGTGTTCAGAGGCTTGCAAAACACATTCTGGCCGATGATTGTGGCCTTGTTAGGAGCATTTGCAAATATCGGTCTTGATTTTGCTTTGGTGTACGGAATTGAAGGCCTTATTGAGCCGATGCACTTAAAAGGTGCCGCATGGGCGAGTTTGATTTCTCAAGGTTTGATGGCGGTGATATCGCTGATTCTTCTGCTTTGGAAAACGGATGTGAGCCTTAAGTTTGTATTGCCATTACACCCTGAAATGTACCGCCTCACAAGTATGGCCCTAAACCTTTTTGTGCGGTCCATCGCTTTAAACACCGCAATTTATTTTTCCAATGCTTTTGCAACCGATTATGGAACGGCACAAATTGCCGCACATACCATTGCGCTCAACCTCTGGCTGTTTTCGGCGTTTTTTATTGATGGGTATTCCTCTTCCGGGAATATTATTTCAGGAAAATTGCTGGGTGCGCGGGATTATCACGGTTTGTGGGAACTCAGCAAAAAAGTGTCGCTTTACGGAATGCTGGTCGCCGGCGGATTGATGCTGGTGGGATGGGAACTCTATGAACCACTGGGGTTATTGTTTTCAAAAGACCCTGATGTGATTTTGAGTTTTAAGCAAATCTTCTTTATAGTGATTTTGGTGCAGCCCATCAACGGCTTTGCCTTTATTTTTGACGGAATATTTAAAGGCATGGGCGAAATGAAATACCTGCGCAATGTCCTGCTTTCGGCAACATTTTTAGGGTTTATCCCGGTCTTGTTTTTGTTTGATTATTTGGGGTTTGAATTGTACAGCGTTTGGATTGCGTTTTCGGTTTGGGCGTTGATTCGTTCGCTTTCATTGATTATAAAGTTCCGAAACTTGATACGACCAAAATTAATTCAGGATTAACGCGTCTTTAACCAGCCGGTGATGCTCAGCCTTTTTTGCTCTACCGGTTTTACTTCGTGCTCCAGAATCTGGCTTTCAAAAATGACCATCCTTCCGGGGAAAGGGTATATTGTTTTTTCAACTTCCCGGCCGTTTTCATTAAGGTATAAAACCAGTTCGCCGCCAAACTCAGGTTGCCAGTTTTCTTCGTTGAGGTAGCATACCATGGAGAGTTTTCGGCGGTCGTCGTTTTGAAAGGTGTCCAGATGACGTTTGTAAAAAGTTCCTTTCGGATACAGGGCATAGTGAAATTCCTTGTGTAAAATCCCCATAAAACAGGTTTTATTGAGATAAGACACCATATTATTGATTTTAAGGAAAAACTGCTTTTCGGCAGGATTGGCTTCACTTTCGTTTAACCAAAAAATAAAATCACCACGCACGCTTTTTTCTATGGTTTCGTTCAGCCGGTTGCCGATGGCGGCTTTTTTGAAGTTGTCTTCTTCATATTTTTCGAGCAACGAATTTCGCAAAGCGAACACTTCTTCCGCAGAAAAAAAATCCTCAACCACACAGTATTGCTGCTCCATCAGGTCGCTGATGATGCTTTCATACATGGGGTTTTCCACAAAATCGAGTTGCTCAAACAGTTCAGCCATAACTTCAGTGCCTTTTTGAAAAGCGGGCAAATATAGTTCAGAAAATCATTGCTTTAACATCGCCATAAAAAGAAAGCGGTTATCTTTGCGGCACAACCTGACGCTATGAGTACCATTAGAATCACCAAGCAGTTTAATTTTGAAACCGGACACGCGCTTTTTGGCTATGACGGTAAGTGCCGCAATGTGCATGGGCACAGTTACAAGCTTTCGGTAACTGTGATTGGGCAGCCCATATCAGATTCCAATCACGTGAAATATGGGATGGTCATCGATTTTACTGACCTCAAAAAAATCGTAAAAGAAGAAATCGTCGATGTGTTTGATCACGCCACGGTGTTTAATAAAAACACTCCGCATGTCGAACTCGCCAAAGAACTCTCCAACAGGGGACACCACGTAATTCTTGCAGATTATCAACCCACCAGCGAAAATATGGTGATTGATTTTGCACAAAAAATAAAAGCGCGCCTTTCTGAAAACATCCAGCTGCACTCCCTGAAACTTCAGGAAACCGAAAGCAGTTTTGCTGAATGGTATGCTTCGGATAATGAGTAAAACCCCCCGGCCCCTAGAGGGGGAGGAAGAAAATATGCGCATCGATGCAATGCATCAAAGAATTAATTATTATAAAACTTCATTCAATTCTTTATATTTACAGTATCTAAAACTTCTGAATGAACATTCCTGAAGGCAAAAAAATTTATTTTTCCAGCGACAACCACCTGGGCGCCCCCACTCCCGAAGCCAGTCTTCCGCGGGAAAAAGTGTTTGTGAATTGGTTGGATACCGTTAAAGACGATGCCGCAGCTATTTTCCTGCTGGGTGATTTGTTTGATTTCTGGTTTGAATACAAACAAGTGGTCC
The DNA here is from genome assembly GCA_964469175.1 of uncultured Flavobacteriaceae bacterium. Lineage (GTDB taxonomy): Bacteria > Bacteroidota > Bacteroidia > Flavobacteriales > Flavobacteriaceae > Planktosalinus. The sequence continues at coordinate 55,864 of CAYXXY010000001.1, read as the reverse complement.
CCAAAGGATTTGTGCGCGTGCTGGGTAAACTCGCCGAATTGAGCGACTCGGGGATTCCTATTTACTTTTTTGTGGGCAATCACGATTTGTGGATGAACGGTTATTTTGAAAAAGAACTCAACATCCCCGTGTTTCACAAGCCACAGGAATTTACCATAGACAACAAACTATTTTTAATTGGCCACGGCGACGGACTCGGCCCCGGTGACAAGGGCTATAAACGCATGAAAAAAGTGTTTATTAATCCTTTTTCAAAATGGCTTTTTAGATGGTTACACCCTGATTTGGGGGTTAGGCTGGCAAAGTATCTCTCAGTAAAGAACAAATTGATTTCCGGTGATGAAGATGTCAAATTTTTGGGTGAGGACAACGAATGGCTGGTAAAATATACCCAACGCAAACTGGAAAGCAAACACTATGACTACTTTATTTTTGGCCACCGCCACCTGCCTATGGAAATAAAGGTGGGCGAAAACAGCACCTACTTCAATTTAGGCGACTGGATTACCCATTTTACTTATGGGGTGTTTGATGGGGAGCGGTTTGAGTTGAAGAAGTTTGAGGGGTAGTTTTATCGAGTTCTCTATTTTACAATTTCTCTTTTACTTAGCCAGCAAATCTCAATTTTTGGATATAATTTTTTAAGTTTTGATTCAATTTCTTGCTTAAGCATTTTTTCTTATTTAACAAAAGTTGCGCTATATAAAGAATGAATAATCCTATTAGGTTTAATCAAGGGTTCCTTTGGATCAACAAATGGCTTTAGTACCTCTAAAGCCTGATGTATATTCCACGGATAAGGCCTTATATGTCTGTGCATATGGTGATTTAACCAATTGTTAACCCACTCTATTTCAATCCAATCAACACTTGTTGAGTATTCAACAGAAGTAAGAGTTTTAGATATTTTTATTAATGTCGATAGCCCTATATTTTTACCAGTATTTGTTGCGTAATCTATACCTAAAAGCCCCCTTACTCTGCTTTCTAATGATAATCTTATAGCATAAAGTGTCAATAAATCTGTAGCGTAATTATTTTGATTTTGTTTTCTAATTTGATGATTGTAAAATAATCGTTTTGCGCTGTCAAACTGAATTGCAGATGGTATTGTATTGGTACTTATGATAATAAAGGAAGTGTCTTCATTTGAGTCTAAAGTATTTACATATATAGCTAAGTCAGCAACTACCGTTCTAAGTTGTTCTTTTTTAAAGCTCTCCTTAATAAAACATAAATATTCTAAAGCATTCTGAATATGACAACGAGTTAAAAGTTTTGTTTCTTTATCTGTCCAGGAAGTTTTGAATGCGTTTTGTCTTTTACATTTTATTGTTAAAGGTTTGCCACCAATTGCTGAAAGATAATCAATTAGATTTTCAACATTTTCTAGATTTGAGTTGACATATACTGTCTTTAAAATATTTGTTTTCTTCAATTTTAATAAAATTTCTAATGGTTTGGCGGCTGATAGATTGCTAGTTCAATGGCTAAAAACCGATGCTATCATACGATTGTATCGATGCTCATGCTAAAGGCTATATAATATGCGAAAAATTAAAATGCCTATTAATTTTAAAGTTTTCACCCCTTCACATCCCTCAACTTCAACTGAATACTCGTTGTTCCATTCCATGTATTTTCATCCAGCGAGTACACCGCTTTAAAGGGTTTTTTGTCTTTGATCAGCTCATACTTGTCCCCCATTCCAAATCCAATGCCGGTAAAATTGGGGGAGTTGTCCTGCTTGATGACCACGCGCAAGTGGTCTTCATTTTCGCCTACTTTTTTGCTCCAACCGGTGTCCTGCAGGTGTTGAGTCATAAAAACCGGGGTCATATTGCCGGGTCCAAAGGGGGCAAATTGTTTTAATATGCGGAAAAACTTGGGGGTGATGTCTTTCAGGTTAATTTCCAGATCAACGGTAATTTCGGGAGTGAGGAGTTTGGCGTCTATGGATTCTTTGACCACTTCCTCAAATTTTTGCTTAAATACTTCAAACTGTTCGGGCAAGAGGGTGAGCCCGGCGGCATATTTATGTCCGCCAAACTGCTCAATGCAATCCTCACAGGCTTCAATGGCGTTATAGACATCAAAATGCTTGACAGACCGGGCACTGGCTGCCAGTTTTTCGCCGCTTTTTGTAAAAACTATGGTGGGGCGGTAATAGGTTTCGGTCAAGCGGGAAGCTACAATCCCAATCACACCTTTGTGCCAGTGCTCCTGATAGACCACAGTGGTAAAGCGTTCTTCTTCGCCGTTAGTTTTAATGAGTTCCAGGGCTTCTTCCGTGATTTCGCGGTCGGTTTCACGACGGTCGAGGTTATAGGCTTCTATTTCCCCGGCGTAGATTTTGGCCTGTTCCAAATCGGTTTCGGTCATCAGGTTTACGGCGTGTTGCCCGTGTTTCATCCTTCCGGCGGCGTTGATGCGCGGGGCAATAATAAACACCACATCGCTCACATCCAGGGTGTCTTTTTTAATTTGTTGGATAATGGCTTGAAAACCAGGACGCGGATGGGTATTAATCACCTGCAATCCAAAATAAGTCAGTATCCTGTTTTCACCGGTCATCGGCACGATGTCTGCACCAATGGCCGTCGCGACCAAATCGAGGTAGAGCAGCAAATCGTCTATGGTTTGTCCGCGCCTGCCCGCCAGTGCCTGCAAAAGCTTAAATCCCACACCGCAGCCGCAGAGTTCATCAAAAGGGTAATTGCAGTCAATTCTTTTAGGGTCAAGGATGGCCACCGCATCGGGAAGGGTTTCACCCGGACGGTGGTGGTCGCAAATAATAAAGTCAATGCCTTTTTCTTTCGCGTAAGCGACTTTCTCAACCGCTTTTACGCCACAGTCCAAAGCAATAATCAGGCTGATGTTGTTGTCAAATGCATAGTCAATCCCCTGATAGGAAACGCCGTAACCCTCTGCATACCGGTCCGGAATGTAAGTGGCCACGTTGGGATAATAGGAAAGTAAATAAGACGACATCAACGCCACCGAGCTGGTTCCATCCACGTCATAATCGCCAAAAACAAGGACGTTTTCTTCATTGGCTATGGCTTGTTCAATGCGTGCCACGGCCTTGTCCATATCCTTCATCAGAAAAGGGTCGTGCAAATCGTCCAGCGACGGGCGGAAAAATTTCCGGGCGCCCTCATAGGTTTCAATTCCGCGTTGAATAAGCAAAGAAGCGGTTACCTCATCGACCTGAAGTTCTTTGGCCAGGGCTGTGACTTTTTTAAAATCGGGTATGGGTTTGAGGGTCCAATGCATGTCTAAATTCCAAATTTAAAAATTCCAAATTCCAAAAACCATCACTGACTTTAAGAATCTAAATATTGTATTTCAATAGTAACTTCTGCAAATCTTCTGAACATTTCCATAACCCCGCAGTATTTTTCTACAGATAAATCTACGGCTTTTTTTAATTTGTCCTGTGGCAGGTTTTTACCAAAAAATTGATAGACAACATGAGCGCTGTGGTAGTATTTAGGGTGTTCATCAGTGAGTTCGCCGGTGGTGATGATTTTAAAATCATCGACTTGCACTTTCATTTTGTTCAAAACTGAAATCACATCCAGCCCCGAACAGCCTGCCAGTGAGGAAAGCATCATCGCCTTGGGGGCAAGCCCGCTGTTTTGGCCGCCGTTTTCAACTGAAGTGTCCATAAGAACAGTGTGCCCGCTGGGATTGTTGGACTCAAACTGCAGGTTCTTTTTCCAAACGGTGGTGATGATGTGGTTCATGTTTAAATATTTTGTTTCTTGTATGTTCAAAAATACAAATTAAACTTTTCAAATATGCCATTAGTTACCCCGCTTTCACCAGACTATGACAAAGAAACCCAAGAGTTGGCGGCATTTTTTAATGAAACTTTGGGGTTTTGTCCCAATTCTGTTTTGACGATGCAACACCGCCCGGCCATTTCCAAGGCGTTTATCAACCTCAACAAAGCCGTGATGGCCAATGAAGGCCGGGTCACTTCTGCTTTAAAACGTATGATAGCCTGGGTGAGCAGCAATGCTACAGGCTGCCGGTATTGCCAGGCACACGCCATCAGGGCGGCAGAGCGCTATGGTGCCGAACAGGAGCAACTGGAAAACATCTGGGAGTATCGCACCCATGCTGCTTTTTCGGAGGGGGAACGGGCAGCATTGGACTTTGCGCTGGCGGCTTCACAGCTGCCTAATGCAGTTGATGAAACTATCAAAAAACGGCTCTATGAACATTGGAACGAAGGCGAAATTGTAGAAATGCTGGGTGTGATTTCCCTCTTTGGCTACCTCAACCGCTGGAACGATTCCATGGGAACAACCATTGAAGAGGGTGCTGTGGAAAGCGGGGAAAAATATTTAGGTAAGCACGGTTGGGAAAAGGGTAAGCATTTTTAAACTATGATTTTCCGGCAACCACAACAACAATTTCCCCTTTGGGAGGTTTTGCTGAATAGTGTTCCAAAACCTCTTTAACGCTTCCGCGAATGGTTTCTTCATGCAGTTTTGAAATTTCACGGGACACGGAAATTTTTCGGTCTTCGCCAAAGATTTCAGCAAACTGGGCAAGGGTTTTTAACAATTTGTGGGGCGATTCATAAAAAATCATTGTTCGGGTTTCTTCAGCAAGTAATTGTAGCCGGGTTTGGCGGCCTTTTTTTACAGGCAGAAATCCTTCAAAAACAAATTTATCGTTGGGCAAGCCGCTGTTGACCAGCGCCGGAATAAAAGCAGTGGCGCCGGGCAGACAGTCCACTTCAATTCCCGCCTCGATACAAGCGCGGGTAAGTAAAAATCCCGGGTCACTTATGGCAGGTGTGCCAGCATCGCTTATAAGAGCAATTGTTTTTCCTCCTTTGATTTGGTTGACAATATTTTCCACCGTTTTGTGCTCGTTGTGCATGTGGTGGGAGTGCATTTGTGTAGAAATATCGTAATGCTTGAGCAGTTTTCCGCTGGTGCGGGTGTCTTCGGCCAGTATTAAATCGGCTTCTTTCAGGACTCTTATGGCTCTGAAAGTCATATCTTCCAGATTGCCAATGGGCGTGGGTGCCAGATAGAGTTTAGACATCTTTAGTCAAATCGTTTTTCGATAAGCAACAGAAAACGCTCAAGATATACTTCTTTTCCTTCCCAGTTGTAGTCGGCTTTTACCTGTTCCATGATAAACCGCTGTGCTTCATCAAAACTGCTGAGCGTGGTTACCTGAGAAACTACCCGGTTATAATCGCTGGCATTATTGGCAAACAGGTGTTTGGTAAGGGATAAACGGTCATTCAGGCCTATTTGAATGTTTTTGGTCAATTTGTCGTTAAGAGATTTTTTCTTGACGGTTTCATTTTCTTTTTCAGGGGTTTTAGGTTTTTCCTCAACTTGTTTAGCTTTTTCTTTATTGGAAACTTCCTTTTCAATTGCTTCTTTTTTTGGGGAATCCTCGCTTTTAGAATCCTTTTTTTCAAAAACAGGTGTTTCTTGATAGGTGGCGGCAAATTCTTCCAGCTCGCTGAAATGCGATTTCTTTTCCGGCAGTATCTCATTCAGCATATCGTCCACCTGATGAGTTTCTCCGGGCATTTGAGCCACAATATCTTTTATTTTTTCAATCAGCGGTTCGGCAAGATTTTCACGGTTTTCGGGCTGTTCAACGGGAGTAGGTTCTTCACTTTTAGATGCTGGTGAGTCCTGAAGTTTTTTGCTGATTTGAGTGTTGTTTTTTTGCAAATATTCTTGAATGATAAGACCCTCGTGGAGTTCTTTTGTTATTTGACGCAAGTCTCCCACAGAAGTATTTTCATTCAGTTTTAATATTTTAACTGCAATCTCCTGAAGCACTTCAAGATTTTTATTTTTCATTGTATTAAAGTTTAGCATTTTATTTCTGTAAGGACATTTGTTTTTATAAATTTACCGTTACAGATAGATAACGAAATTAGTAATAATTTTCGCATAGAAAAATACAAAATGTTTCTTGAAAATACGGTAAATCAGAAAGAACAATTTGGCTGGATAGAAGTCATTTGCGGATCCATGTTTTCGGGTAAAACCGAAGAACTCATCCGCCGGCTGAAGCGTGCCCAGTTTGCCAAACAGCGGGTAGAAATTTTTAAACCCGCTATCGACAAGCGTTATGACGACGAAATGGTTGTCTCACACGACAGTAATGAAATTCGCTCCACACCCGTGCCGGCAGCTGCTAATATTCCTATTTTGGCAGACAACTGTGATGTGGTGGGTATAGATGAAGCTCAGTTTTTTGATGATGAAATCATAAAAGTTTGCAACGACCTTGCCAATCGCGGTGTGAGAGTGATTGTTGCCGGACTGGATATGGACTTTAAGGGAAACCCTTTTGGACCAATGCCCGCTCTTATGGCTACAGCCGAATATGTCACCAAAGTACACGCCGTTTGCACCCGCACCGGAAACCTGGCACAATACAGTTTTAGAAAAACCAACGACGATAACCTGGTAATGCTGGGCGAAACACAAGAATATGAACCCTTGAGCCGTGCGGCATATTATAAAGCCATGCTAAACGAAAAGGTTAAAAAACTAAAAGTCAACGACCCCGAAATTGTACCCACAAAAAAATCTTCCTGATTTATGCCAAAAGCTACAGAAACTACTCTCGAAATCAATCTTAGCGCTTTAACGCATAATTTCAGCTATATCAAATCCAGAATTAAGCCCGGTGTAAAATTGATGGGTGTTGTAAAAGCTTATGCTTATGGCAGTGACAGTTGTGTTATAGCCAAAAAACTAGAGCAACTAGGCATTGATTATCTAGCGGTGGCTTATGCTTCAGAGGGCGTGGCTTTGAGAGATGCAGGAATTACTTCCTCTATTCTGGTTTTGCACCCGCAGACGGTCAATTTTGAATCGGTTGTGGAGCGTTGTCTGGAGCCCAATATTTATTCACCGCTTATGTTGGAGCGTTTTATCGCTTTCGCGGAAAAAAATAAGTTGGCAGATTATCCCATTCACATAAAAATAAATTCCGGTATGAACCGTGTGGGCTTTACACCTGAAGAAGCTTTAAATATTCCCACAATTCTACAAAAAACCAAGGCGGTAAAAGTGAAGTCTATTTTCTCACATCTGGCTGCCAGTGAGGATGTTCAAAACAGGGCTTTTGCCGAAAAGCAATTAACTATTTTTGATAACACTTCAGAAGCTCTTATAAATTCTATTGGCTATCGACCATTGAGACACACCTTGAACACTTCCGGAATACTCAATTTTCCGGAAGCGCAGTATGATATGGTGCGCAGTGGCATTGGGCTGTATGGTTTTGGAAATGATGCCATAGAAAATAAAAACTTTCGCCCCATTGCCACTTTAAAAACCATTATTTCACAGATTCATCACATAAAAAAAGGAGAAAGCGTGGGGTATAATTTTGGATTTGTAGCCGAAAAAAATATCAAAACCGCCACACTGCCTTTGGGTCACGCTGATGGTATTAGCAGAAGTTACGGAAAAGGGAAAGGAGTTGTTTTTATCAACGGAAAAAAAGCACTCACAATTGGCAACATTTGCATGGACATGCTAATGGTTGACATAACAGACATTGACTGTGTAGAAGGCGATGAAGTAATTGTTTTTGGCGAAGAGCATACAGCAGAAGTATTTGCAGCAGGAATTAATTCCATTTCTTATGAAATTATCACGGCTATTTCACAAAGAGTGAAAAGGATTGTGATTGATTAAAAGAAATTAATTAACTTTATAGTTAACTAACTTAATACTTTACACTCATGTTTAAAGAATTTAAAGATTTCATCATGACCGGCAACGTCATTGACCTTGCTGTTGCTGTTATTCTTGCAGGAGCTGTTGGCCTTGTGGTCAACGGATTTGTTAATGATATTATGATGCCCATTGTGGGTCATTTCTCCGGTGGCATGGACTTTGCTGATTTACGAATTGTCCTTTCTGAGGCTGTGGTTGCTTCAGATGGAACTGTTTCCAAACCTGAAAATGCGATTAGATATGGTGCCTGGATAAATACGCTAATCAATTTGGTGATTGTTGGATTTGTTCTGTTTATGATTGTCAAAGCATATAACAGAGCCAGAAAACCAAAAGTGGAAGCGCCTGCTGCACCAAAAGGACCTTCTCAAGAGGAACTATTGGCGGAAATCAGGGATTTACTGAAGAAATAATACCGCTCACTACATATTCTAACTTAAAGCCGTCTGTGAAACCGGGCGGTTTTTTTTATTTAATTTTTAACCATTTTAAATGAGGTTCTTTTTAACTTTGCGAACCTGCTTAATAGCTGGTTTTATTTATCGATTTAGGATTTTAATTAACGAGACATCCGCCTTCGCGGATGATATTTATGAGAATAGCAGTAGTAGGTGCCACAGGAATGGTTGGCGAGGTAATGCTTCAGGTACTTGAAGAAAGAAATTTTCCAATTACAGAACTAATGTTAGTTGCTTCAGAAAAATCTGTTGGAAAAAAATTGATGTTCAAAGGAAAGGAATACACCGTTATCGGACTACAAACTGCCGTTGATTCAAAGCCCGATATCGCTTTATTCTCTGCCGGGGGAACAGCCTCACTTGAATGGGCGCCAAAATTTGCAGAAGCCGGCACAACTGTTATTGACAACTCCTCTGCCTGGCGTATGGATCCGGCTAAAAAGCTGGTCGTTCCTGAAATCAATGCCAATTCCCTTACGAAGTCAGATAAAATCATTGCTAACCCCAACTGCTCAACCATTCAATTGGTCATGGTTCTCAGTCCGTTACACAAAAAGTATGGTGTAAAACGCGTTGTGGTTTCCACATATCAGTCCATCACCGGAACAGGGGTAAAAGCCGTTCAGCAACTGGAAAACGAAATGAAAGGCGAGAAAGGGGAAATGGCTTATCACTACCCAATCCATCAAAATGCGATTCCGCAATGTGATGTTTTTGAAGAAAACGGATACACAAAGGAAGAAATGAAACTGGTGCGTGAGACCAAGAAAATTTTAAGCGATGATACTATTACCGTTACCGCTACGGCTATAAGGATTCCTGTTGTGGGTGGGCACAGTGAATCTGTCAACATAGAATTTGAAAAAGACTTTAGTATTTCTGAAATAAGAGCATTGCTTCACGATACACCCGGGCTTACCGTACAGGACAATCCGGATACAAACACCTACCCGATGCCCATTTACGCTAAAGGGAAAAATGATGTTTTTGTGGGAAGAATCAGAAAAGACGAGTCGCAACCCAACACGGTTAATATGTGGATTGTGAGTGATAACCTGAGAAAAGGTGCTGCAACCAACACGGTTCAGATTGCTGAGGCTTTGGTAGCGGTAGGCTTGGTATAAATATCATCTGGTACTTGGTTTTATTCTGCTGATTTTCTATCTTTAGATTATCCTTTTTTTCAAGCAAACCAAAAACCAACCAAAAATGAACTCTACTTTTACTAAAATCAACCGTTTTATTTTAGCGCTTCTTCTTATCCTCATTGGCGCAAACAAGTTTTTACAATTTATTCCTGCACCAAATATGCCCGATGACGCAGCTCAATTTATGGGCTCTTTAAAAGCAACCGGATATATTCTTCCTGTTTTGGGTGTTGTTGAAATTTGCATAGGCTTAATGCTTTTATTCAATAAATGGGTAGCATTCGCAGTGCTTGCGCTTGTCCCTGTATCTGTAAACATCTTGTTGTACCATGTATTTCTGGACATCCCACATATTGGGATTGCTGCTATAGTGGCCGTAATTAATTTTTTACTTATCTACAAGCTTTGGCCAAAATACAGGCCTTTATTTCACTAATTTTTACGTATTGTTTTATTAAGTTTGTAGCAAACAAAAGAATAATCATGAAAAAATCAATTTGTGTTGTTTTTTCTTTGGCCCTGCTATTGGGTTGCAAAGAAGAAAGTAAGAGAAAAACTATGGCTATAGAATATCCTGTAACTGAGCGTGGCAATACTGTCGACACTTATTTTGGAGCAGAAGTCGAAGACCCCTACAGGTGGTTGGAAGACGATATGTCTGAAGAAACTGCAGAGTGGGTAAAAGCTCAAAACGAAGTTACTTTTGGATATTTAGACCAAATTCCATACCGATCTGAAATAAATAAACGCTTGTCAAACCTTTGGAATTTTGAACGTGTTAGTGCTCCGTTTATAGAAGGTGATTATACATACTATTATAAAAATGATGGACTTCAAAACCACAGTGTAGTGTATCGTGAAAAAGATGGGAACGAGGAAATTTTTCTTGACCCCAACACTTTTTCTGATGACGGGACCACTTCTCTTGATGCTTTGAGTTTTTCAAAAAGTGGCAAACTGGCAGCTTATTCTATTTCTGAAGGCGGTAGCGACTGGCGAAAAGTAATCGTTATGGATGCTGAAACCAAAGAACAAATAGGAGATACACTTGTTGACTTGAAATTCACAGGAATTTCGTGGAAGGGTGAAGAAGGCTTTTTTTACTCAACTTATGAAAAGCCCGAAGGAAGTCAGCTATCTGCAATGACAGACCAACACAGGTTGTTTTACCACAAACTGGGAACAAAACAAAGCGAAGACAAAGTAATTTTTGGCGGAAAAGAAAATGAGATAGGAAGATACATCTGGAGTAATGTGTCTGAGGACGGAAAATACCTTTTCATTGCAAGAGCCGTTTCTACAAGCGGCAATGAACTTTATTTGATGGACCTTGAAAAGGGTGACAACAAGCCTGTTGCACTTATGACAGGTTTTGATTATTCCTCGGGTGTATTGGACAATCGGGGGTCAAAACTTTATATATCAACCAACTTTAATGCACCTAACGATAGAATTGTTACAGTAGATGCTTCCAATCCTTCTTCAGAAAACTGGACTGATTTAATACCCGAAAAAGAAGAAGTGCTAAACACTTCAACTGGTGGTGGTTTTATTTTTGCCAGATATATGGTAGATGCTGTATCAAAAGTAATGCAATATGATTATGAAGGAAATTTAATCCGGGAAATTGAATTGCCCGGAGTGGGAACTGCTTCCGGTTTTAGCGGTAAAAAAGATGCTGAAAAGGTGTATTACTCATTTTCAAATTACAACACCCCGTCAAGTATCTATTCATTTAATTTTGACACTTCAGAATCATCACTATACTGGGAGCCTAGCATAGACTTTAATCCAGATGACTATGAGTCAAATCAGGTGTTTTATACATCAAAAGACGGCACGCGCATCCCAATGATTATTACCCACAAAAAGGGACTTACGCTTGATGGTAAAAACCCAACTATTCTTTATGGTTATGGTGGATTTAACATTAGTGTTCCTCCATCATTTTCTATAGTAACTGCTGTTTGGCTCGAAATGGGAGGAGTTTATGCTGTCCCCAACATAAGAGGTGGCGGCGAATATGGAAGAGCCTGGCACGATGCGGGAACCCAAATGAACAAACAAAACGTATTTGACGACTTTATTGCCGCAGCAGAATATTTGATTGACAGAGGCTATACTTCAAGTGACTACCTTGCTGTGCGCGGTGTTTCTAACGGCGGCCTTTTGGTTGGAGCAGTGGTCAATCAACGTCCTGAACTATTCAGGGTGGGAATTCCACAGGTGGGAGTACTGGACATGCTGAGGTACCATACTTTTACAGCAGGCGCAGGCTGGGCTTATGACTATGGAACCTCTGAACAAAGCGAGGAAATGTTTCAATATCTTAAAGCCTATTCACCACTGCATAATATTGCTGAAGGTAAAGACTATCCGGCAATAATGGTCACTACAGCAGACCATGACGACCGCGTGGTTCCTGCACATTCATTTAAATATGCCGCAGAATTGCAGTCCAAAAACACAGGTGATGCTCCAAAACTAATTAGGATTGATGTGGGTGCCGGGCACGGTGCCGGAATGTCTATTTCTAAAACCATCGACTTACACACCGATATTTTTGGATTTATACTCTATAATATGGGCTTTGACGAGCTACCGCAGAAATAAACAAAATCTAAAGCCCTGCTAAAAATTAGCAGGGCTTTTTTATTGATAAGTAATTCTTTTTATTTTTTGATGAATTTAAGCTGAGCCCTTTTACCTTGATGATTCAGTTGTAGAAAATACATTCCCGGATTTAGATTTGAAACATCCAGATTATTGTCTCTTAAAATCTCTGATTGTACAATTCTTCCCATGACATCATAAACCTGAACATTGGCGCCTGCAAGGCTCCCTTTATAGGATAAGAATAAATTTCCAGTTGTGGGATTTGGGGAAAGTATTACGCTTTCCAATGTGAATTGTGGCGAATTTAAAACAGTTTGTCCTTCTATGACAAGGTGAGTTGTGTTGATTTCCGGATTTTCAATAATATCGATAATTCCTGAAGGCCACTTGATGGTCAACGTTTCTATTTCAGTATCCTGTCCAATTCCAAAGTGCGTATTCAGCGTGCTCATATATCTAAACCCTTCACCGCTTCTCACATCGCGAATTTGAGTTCCCAGTGCGCTGGTAATTTCGATGCGGGCTCCAATTCCATTGCGATTGCTTTCTACACCTTGAGTATTAATTACAATCCAATTATTATCATTCCCATTGTTGTAATAAATATTCCCTGCTCTAAAAGCGTCAAGAAACCCGTCGTTGTTTAAATCTGCTACCGAAGCGCCTGAAAACGGTACCGTGACAGGTGTAAAGGTAAAGTCGCCGTTGTTGATAAAAATACGGTTTGAGTTGCCCATAATGTCGAGATAACCGTCATTATTAAAATCATATGTGGCGTGTTCAATACTGGTTCCTGTAAAAATATCAAAACCAGAACCTGCTGTCACATCTGTAAAGGTTCCATCTCCGTTATTTCTCATCAACTTATGTCCGCCATCTGTAAAAGAACTTGCGCCAACTAAAAGATCCATATGTCCATCATTATCAAAGTCACCCACTGCTGCAGACCAGGTTTGTATGGGGTCTGCCAAACCTGCTTCCAGGGCTACATCAGTAAAAGTTCCATCGCCGTTGTTTCTAAACAATTGATTTGTTCTTCTCTCTAAACTTCCGCCACACTTGGCCATGAACATATCGGGCAAACCGTCGTTGTTATAGTCAAACCAAAGAGAACCATAATGCCCCCCTGTAGGGAAATCACCGATACCGCCTTGATTAAAGGTTAAGTTTCCTTCACCATCATTAATGTAATACACATTTGGGGCTACATCATGACAAACAAAAGCATCTAGATGTCCATCATTGTTAAGATCAACAAAGTTTGTTCTTTGAGAAAACACAAATTCTGGAAATGAAACCTCGTTGTATTCATTGCCTTCATCATTAGCAATCATAAAGCTTACAGCTGAGCCCCCTCCAAATAGCAAGTCATTGTATCCATTCCCTGTTAAATCACCTGCCGCTAGACTCCATGAAGGTAAACTAGCTACGGCAGGAACACTGAAGTTTTGTTCAGTAAAAGTGCCATCCTCATTTTGAAAAAAAATTTGAATATTTGTGCTACTCACTGAAACAATATCATCGAGATAGTCGCCATTCATATCAACAGCACAAATGCTGTATTGTCCTGTTGTCGCAATGTTGGTGGTTGTAAAGCTCACCTGAGCAATACAACAAATGCTAACCAACATTATGAAAAATGTAGTTATTTTTTTCATAGGATTGAATATTACGTTATACAAAAAAAGCAAGCTAAGGCTTACTTTTTAATAAATTTGATGGCATTTGTTTGGCCATTTATATTCAAATTAAGGAAATAGACTCCTGCGTTTAGTCTTGAAACATCCAGTGAGTTTCCTATAAGCTTTTCTGAAGCAATCAATCTTCCGTAAACATCATAAATAATAACATTTGAGCCGTCTAAATTACCGTTATGGCTAATAAAGAGTTTGTCTGTTACCGGAACCGGTGAAATTTTCACATTAGAAATTGAAAAGTCAGGATTACTCAAAGGATGTTGTCCTTCAATAATGTGGTGGGTAGTGTTTATATCCGGAAATTCAATCACATCAACAGTTCCTGAAGGCCATTTGATTATCAAAGATTCAATCTCTGTGTCTTGACCAATTCCAAAGTGAGTATTTAATGAGCTCATAAACCTGAATCCTTCTCCGCTTCTCACATCGCGAATTTGAGTTCCAAGCGCACTAGTAATTTCAACTCTTGCTCCAATTCCGTTACGGTTACTCTCTTCACCCTCGGTAGTAATTTTAATCCAGTTATTGTCGTTGCCATTGTTGTAGTGAATACTTCCGCCTGCGAAAGCATCAAGAAATCCATCGTTGTTCAAGTCTGCAATCGCAGCTCCTGAAAATGGAACTACATAAGGAGTAAATGTGAAATCACCATTGTTCAGATAAATAGTGTTTGAATTTCCCATTATATCCAGGTAGCCGTCATTATTAAAGTCATATGTAGCATGTTCTATACTTGTGCCACCAAAATTATCAAGACCCGACCCTGCAGTAATGTCAGTAAATGTGCCGTCACCATTGTTTCTCATCAACTTGTGAGATCCGTCAGAAAATGAGCTTGCTCCAACAAAAACATCCATGTATCCGTCATTATTAAAATCACCCCAGGCAGAAGACCAGGTTTGTAAAGGGTCTCTTAATCCAGACTCTACACTAACATCTGTAAAAGTGCCATCTCCATTATTTCTATGTAATTCATTATATTTAGCAGCTGCCCCTTGTCCTCCTCCGCTACATTTAGCGATAAATAAGTCTAAGTGTCCATCGTTATTATAATCTATCCAGATTGAACCATAATGCCCTCCGGTTGGGTGATCACCTAACCCGCCCTGATTAAATTCCAAGTTTCCTTCGCCATCATTGATGTAAAAAACGTTGGGTGCTATATCGTGACAAACGAAGGCATCAAGATTACCATCGTTGTTGATGTCTACAAAGTTTGATCTTTGTGAAAACACAAACTGGGGCCCGGAAACTTGAGTATATCCGGTTCCTTCATTATTGGCATACATAAATGTTACTCCTGAACCACCTCCATACAATAAATCATTGTATCCGTTTCCGGTAATATCGCCTGCTGCAAGGCTCCAGGATGGCAAATAGTTTGCCGCAGTAGTCGGAAAATTTTGTTCTGTAAAAGTCCCGTCTTCATTTTGGAAAAAGATTTGAATATTGGTTGAACTAACAGAGACAATGTCATCAAGATAATCGCCATTCATATCTACCGCACAAATATTGTACTGCCCTGAAGTGGCAATGGGTTGGGAAGTAAAACTAATTTGAGCTTCAGCGATGCTCTGAACAAGTACCGCAAATACAATTATAAAGGTAGTTTTTGTCATTGGGATAAGTTTTATTTTTTTGGGATTAGTTACAAGTTCCGTTTAATGAATTAATCCACTCAACAAGCAGGTCAACTGCTTCTTCGTGAATTAACCTCCTGCCTATTAATGGCATTTTTATAGCGTCTTCAGTAGTATTGATTCTGTGATACATTACTGAATTGTTAATGTCTCCAGGCACAACTATGTGAGTGGGGTCGTCATCAATCCAAAAACTGATATCTTCATCGGGTTCAACACAAACACCGAGATTTTCAGGATTTGATGATTCATTGAAAGCCAGTTTGATAGGTCTGTAATCACAGTGTCCGCCTGCTGTGTGACAATGTGCGCAATTGGAATCAAAATATGAACGCATTCTTAATTCAACGGGCTGTGTGGCGTCATTCCACTTTACGGTTGTTAAGATATCACCCGGATAATTGCTTTCAAGGTAACCCATTTCTTTCCACTTCTGCATTTGATTTTTTGGCCCATCGGCATAATTGAAAATCGAATTGATGTTTTGTGGCTTTGGCCCAATTGGAATAGCATCTCCAAAAGTTTTATGACACATCAGGCATTCTGCTTGAGATGGAATTCTATAGTTTACAGCCATTTGCTGTCCATTTTGTAGCCATTCTATTGGAACATTTCTTCCGTTCATATCATAATATGCTTCAGTTTGTTCATCATTCCAAATGTACTCGGCAAAAATCCATTCATTGGGCATTTTAATCATTAGCCTTGTTTCAAGTACTTTGGTTTGGTTTTCTGGAAGAACGTTATTGTAATAAAAATTCTTGATTAGTATTGTTCCCACGGGAAAATTAAATATTTCACCATCACTAACATAGTTGGATTGCTCTCCTGTGGGCATCCATACAAATCTTTTTTTGAGTGCATAATCTGTAAAAAGCGAAGTGATTAATTCATATGGCAAAACACCAAATACAGGGTTTAGGTCTTTTATATCTCCCTGATAAAAATTATACTCAGAAAGGGTACTGTAAGGCATTTGGCTTAAGTCAAAATTAACCGGAGAACTTTCAAGTACAGTCACAGTTACAATTTCGGTTGCACAATTTGAAAAGTCATCACAAATGGTATATTCAAAAGTATCTTCTCCCACAAACTCACCATTTGGAGTATATAGTACAAGGTCATCACTTGGGTCTCCGGGTGTGTTATTGGGATCCAGAACCAGAGCGGTACCGTGTGATGGGTTTGTTACACTCAAAATCCCACTGGTTGGAACATTTTCATCATTCTCCAAAACATCTATTTCAACTGTTTGATTCTGATAAACTTGCGCAGTAACGGGTGCTGCTATAATATTGATAGGGATATATTTATCATCATCTGAAGAACATGAAAAAAGCAAAGCACTAAGAATGATAATTGAAATGGGATATTTATACTTATTCATTTAAATGAAATTTATTAATGCAAAAAAGAGGACACAATATAACCGAAATTTATGAAAAAAATCCTAATATTTTTATTTTAAATGAGTTCTGCTAAATCTTTCCCCACAATTGAGCCAATAGCCACGCCCATACCTCCCATTCTAATTCCGCAAAAAACATTTTCTGAGAGTTGTTTTACAATTGGGTATTTGTTTGGACCAACGCCCATGGTTCCACTCCATCTTTTTTCAATTTCAAATGGTGTCATAGGCAAAATAACCTCACTTAGTAGCGCATTAAGGTGGGCTTGTATTGTTTCGGTTATGGTTTGGTCTATGGTTTCTTCTCCAGTAAAGTCTAAGTTTCTGCCACCTCCCACTAGAATTCTACCGTCGATGTTCCTGAAATAATTATAGCCTCTGTCCAAATGAAAGTTTCCTTTTATTTTTAATTTTTTGATGGGCTTGGTAATTATTACCTGAGCTCTGGCAGGTTTGATGTCTTCGTTTAAAATTTCATTCGCAAAGCCGTTTGTTGCTATTATTAGTTTATTTGATTTGAACTCAATATTATTGGCCAACTGAATGTTTACATAATTTTTTTGTTCGCTAAAATCGGCTACAGCTGCTCCGTTTAAAATTAGGATTTCCTTTTCAACAGATTTTTTGACAAGAGCTGTCATCATTTTTCCGGTATCAATCTGGCCCTCAAAAGGGGTGAAAATGCTTTGACTGTTGGTGTTTTGAAATCCGAAATCATGTTTTCTTATTTTAAAAACAGTGTCTGTAAAAACAGGCTTTAATATTTTGTTTATATAATTTAGCTGCTTTATACCATTTTCAAATAGCTTTTCATCTTCTGCCCGAAATAGTTCATACCCGCCATTAAGCTGAAAGTCTATGTTTTTATCACCTAAATTTTCTCTTAACAATTTAAGTCCATCAACTCTTTTAATTACCAACTTTAATACCTCTTCTTCTGGATGTGATTGAAGGTCGTCCAAGATTTCTGAAACACTGCCAAAACAGGCAAACCCGGCATTTTTTGTGCTTGCGCCACTGGGCAACATTCCCCTTTCAAGCACTAGGATTTTACTTTTTGGATATCTTTTTCTGAGATTTAAAGCGCAATTTAAACCCACAACACCGCTTCCAACAATGGTGAAATCCACGTTTGTAAACCAGGATTTTATTTCCCAATAGCTTAGCTGCATACAAAAAAAGCCCCTTTTCAGGGGCTGATAAATTATTACTCTTCTTCGGGTTCTTCCATTTCGAAAGACTCCATAAACTTGGTTGTATAATTTCCGGCAAGATAGTCAGGGTGGTCCATCAATTGTCTGTGAAACGGAATGGTTGTCTTGATTCCTTCAATCACAAACTCGTCAAGGGCTCGTTTCATTTTGTTGATGGCTTCTTCTCTTGTTTGGGCTGTTGTTATCAGCTTTGCAATCATAGAGTCATAGTTTGGAGGTATTGTATAACCGGCATAAACGTGGGTGTCAAGCCGCACGCCATGGCCTCCGGGAGCATGTAACACTGTTATCTTGCCCGGTGACGGCCTGAAATCGTTGTATGGATCTTCGGCGTTGATCCTGCATTCAATGGAGTGCAATTGTGGCGTGTAGTTTTTTCCCGAAATGGGTACTCCGGCGGCAACCAAAATTTGCTCGCGAATTAAATCATAATCAATCACCTGTTCTGTTATGGGATGTTCAACCTGAATTCGGGTGTTCATTTCCATAAAATAAAAGTTTCGGTTTTTGTCAACCAAAAATTCTACAGTTCCGGCTCCTTCATATTTAATATATTCTGCAGCTTTAACAGCGGCATCTCCCATCGCTTTTCTAAGCTTGGTAGTCATAAAAGGTGAGGGGGTTTCTTCTGTCAGTTTTTGATGGCGTCTCTGAACTGAACAATCCCTTTCTGAAAGGTGACAGGCTTTTCCTGTTGAATCGCCCACGATTTGAATTTCGATGTGTCTAGGCTCTTCAATAAGCTTTTCCATATACATGCCGTCGTTGCCAAAAGCGGCTCCGGCTTCTTGTCTGGCAGACTCCCATGCTGCTTTCAGATTTTCTTTTTTCCACACAGCGCGCATACCTTTTCCACCACCTCCGGCAGTTGCCTTTAGCATCACCGGATACCCCATCTTCTCGGCTGTTTTTTCAGCATCTTCATAGCTTTTTAGCAAACCATCTGAGCCGGGAATACAAGGAACACCTGCAGCAATCATAGTAGCTCTTGCTGAAGCTTTATCACCCATTTTATCAATCATTTCTGGTGAAGCACCAATAAATTTAATTCCGTGATCTTTGCAAATTGCTGAGAACTTTGAGTTTTCAGACAAAAATCCATAGCCGGGGTGAATGGCATCTGCATTGGTAATTTCTGCTGCTGCTATAATGCTTGACATTTTCAGATATGACTGATTGCTTGGTGGCGGGCCGATACAAACGGCTTCGTCTGCAAACTTTACGTGAAGGCTTTCGGCATCTGCAGTTGAATATACTGCAACTGTTTTTATGCCCATTTCTTTACAGGTTCTAATAACCCTTAAGGCAATTTCACCCCTGTTTGCAATTAATATCTTTTTAAACATAGTTTTTTTGTTATTGATGAATAACTTTAAATGTAATATGGTTTGTTTCTTAAACTATATCTTTTGTTAAGAAGGATCTACCAGGAACAAAGGTTGGTCAAATTCTACCGGAGATGAATCATCAACAAGTATTTTAACTATTTTACCTGATATATCACTTTCAATTTCATTGAAAAGCTTCATAGCCTCAATAACACAAAGTGGGTCACCGGCCTTGATAGTGCTTCCCACTTCCACAAATGTTGGCTTGTCGGGCGATGGTTTTCTATAAAAAGTGCCAATCATTGGTGATTTGATAGTGACATATTTTGAGTCTTCAGCTGCCGCGGTTTCTTGAGTTGAAGCGGCTGGAGTAACCGGCTGTGATGCCGGAGACGCCTGTTGCTGTACCGGCTGTTGAACGGGAATGTGCTGAACATAAGTGGTTTCGCCTCTCGATTCTTCTCCACCTGTTTTAATGGTGATTTTTATGTCACCCATTTCAAGCTTCACTTCGCTTGCGCCGGATTTGGCCACAAACTTAATTAGGTTTTGAATTTCTTTAATATCCATAATATTGATTTTAGTTTTGGTGTGTTTAACTATTATAAGCCCATTTTAAATATATTGATCCCCAGGTAAATCCGCCTCCAAAAGAAGCAAATACCAAGTTATCTCCCTTTTTGAGTTGTTTTTCATAATCGTTCAAAAGCAGTGGAAGTGTAGCTGATGTGGTATTCCCATATCGGTGAATATTCATCATCACCTTCCCTTCATCAAGTTTCATTCGTCTTGCAGTTGCATCAATGATGCGCTTATTTGCTTGATGTGGAACCAGCCAATTTACGGTTTCATTGGTAAGATTGTTTCTAAGCATAATTTTTTCGCTAACGTCAGCCATATTGGATACTGCAAACTTGAATACGGTTTGTCCATCCTGAAAAACATAATGCTGCTTATTGGCTACTGTTTCAGCTGAAGCAGGAAGCAAAGAGCCACCGGCCTCAATTTTTAGGGATTGCCTTCCAATGCCATCGGTTCTCAAATGTTCGTCTATAAGTCCTAAGCCTTCTTCGTTGGGCTCAAAAAGCACAGCACCTCCCCCATCACCAAAAATAATACAGGTTGTGCGATCTTCATAGTCGATGATCGAAGACATTTTATCTGCCCCCACAAGTAGTATTTTTTTATACCTTCCGGATTCTATGTAGCGGGCTGCAGTTGACATTCCAAAAAGAAAGCTTGAGCAAGCGGCAATCAAATCATAGGAAAACGCGTTAACTGCGCCAATTTCGGTGGCAACATAAGCAGAAGTAATGGCAACCGGCATGTCTGGGGTTGCTGTGGCCATTATAACCATATCAATTTCTGCAGGATCGAGGTTTCGCTTTTGTAGTAAATCTTTTGCTGCCTGAATGGCTAAAAATGACGTGCCTTTGTCTTTGTCTTTGAGGATTCTGCGTTCTTTAATCCCTGTTCTTGTAGTAATCCATTCGTCGTTTGTATCAACCATACTCTCGAGCATTTTGTTGGTCAACACAAAATCCGGAACGTAAGCTCCTACAGCGGTGATGGCTGCTGTGATTTTGCTCATATTAAAATTTTAAATTCATCAAAAATTGACAAAAACACGTATAAAAGATTGAAAAATACGAAAATTTCATCAAATCGGGTGCAAAATAAGTTGTTTTTGAAATATAGGAAAGTAAAAAAACAAAAAAACTCTCACATTCCAGTGAGAGTTAAATAGTTTTATTTGAAACTGAAGTTATGCTTCAACCTCTTCAGCTGCATCAATTACAATCTGACCTCTGTAATAGAGCCTTCCTTCATGCCAATGTGCTCTGTGGTACAAGTGGGCTTCTCCGGTTGTTGGGTCTGTTGCAATTTGGGGAGCTGTTGCTTTATAATGGGTTCTTCTTTTGTCTCTTCTGGTTTTCGAGATTTTTCTTTTAGGATGTGCCATGGCTCAGTTTATTTATCCGTTAATAGTTTTTTTAATTCGTCCCATCTGGGATCTGTTTCATTTTCTGAAGAAATTTCTTCAATATCTTTTGGCGTTAATTCTTTTAATTTTTCAAGTATTTCTGAATTTAAAGTTCCATCTGCAACTCCCGGGTGGACTCTTTTTGCCGGTAAGGACAAAACAACCAATTCATATATATATTGCTGTATATTCACTTCATAGGTTCCATGCGGCACAATTAACAAAGCATCATCTTCATTATTGAATTCGTCTCCAAAATTCACAACCAAATGATGGTTTCCTTGTATCTTCTGATTGTATGGCTCATTGCTTAAGTCACAGTTTACATTGACAAAACCGTCAACAGTAAAATGAAACTCCAGCGAATTTGACTTTTTTACCAATAAAGCATCAGCTGAAACTTCTGCTTTATTAAATTCATCATACTCAAAATGTAAAAAGAACGTATTGTCTATTTTAAAATCAAAATGATGTTCTCCTTGCTTCAATCCAACGAAAGGGATTGTAAACTCTTTCAATTGCTTCATTACATCAAACATTTCAACCTAAGTAGTTTTAACTTAAGCGGGTGCAAAGATAAAAAATTATTTCAATGCTATGCTAATTATGAACCCTTTTTTGTTGATAACTTTTTGGGCTGTATTTTAAGGGGGTTTTCAGCTATTTCTTCCTGTAATTTACGGTTTTTAAATATTTTAATCGCCTTAAATACTGCTTCTTTAAAAGAAGTAAAATCTGCAATATTTTTACCGGCAATATCATAGGCGGTCCCGTGATCCGGAGAAGTTCTCACCTTTGATAATCCTGCTGTGTAGTTTACGCCCTGCCCAAAAGAAAGGGTTTTAAAAGGAATTAGTCCCTGATCATGATAAGCGGCCACAATAGCGTCAAAGTTTTTATAATTACCCGATCCAAAAAAACTATCGGCCGCATAAGGGCCATAAACAAGCTTCCCTGATTGATTGATTTTTTCAAGTGTAGGCCTTAAAATTTTATCATCTTCTTCGCCAATTACACCATTGTCTCCGGTGTGTGGGTTGATTCCTAAAACGGCAATCTTTGGAACTGCTATGGCAAAATCATTTATGAGTGTATTGTAAATGATTTCTATTTTCTTTAATATCAATTTCTCAGTAATGTGCTTGGCAACATCTTTCACCGGAATATGATCGGTAAGCAAACCCACTTTTAGCCCATCAGTTATCATAAACATCATGCTTTCGCCACCGAGCTCCTTGGCAAGGAAATCAGTATGCCCGGGGAAAATAAAGTTTTCTGACTGAATGTTGTGCTTGTTAATGGGGGCCGTAACCAAAACGTGAATTTTATCGGTTTTTAACGCCTCAACTGCTGCCTGAAGTGATTTTACTGCCAGCTCTCCCATTTTGCTGGTTTCAGCTCCAAACTCAATATCGACTGACTCTTTCCAAACATTAAGCACATTAACCTTTCCGGGCACAAGTTGGTTGATATGATCAATTCCATGAAGATTGGTGCTGATTTCCAGTTCTTTCTTCACAAAGGACATTGATTTTACGGAAGCAAAAATCAAAGGCGTGCAAAAATCCAGCATTCTGGCGTCTTCAAATGTTTTTAAAACAATCTCCGGGCCAATTCCGTTAAGGTCGCCTATTGAAATGCCAACTATTATGTTTTCGTTTTTACTCATCGATTTTTGGGCAAGCTGCTCCAATTAGATTAAATTTGCAGTCTTGTACCAAGTGCAAAGTTAACTAAAATCATTTGAACATGTTTACGGGAATTATCGAAGAAATGGGGGTTGTTGAGCACCTAGAAAAAGAAGGTTCAAATCTCAATCTTTTTATTAAAAGCAAAATGACTCCTGAGCTTAAAATTGACCAAAGCGTGTCTCATAACGGGGTTTGTCTCACCGTTGTTGAAATAAAAGATAGTGTTTATAAAGTTTCTGCAATACAAGAAACACTGTACA
Source organism: uncultured Flavobacteriaceae bacterium (assembly GCA_964469175.1). Taxonomy (GTDB): domain Bacteria; phylum Bacteroidota; class Bacteroidia; order Flavobacteriales; family Flavobacteriaceae; genus Planktosalinus. The sequence continues at coordinate 32,672 of CAYXXY010000001.1, read as the reverse complement.
AGAGCAATATTGGATTTCTTAAAGTGGGTGATAATGTAAACCTTGAGCGCGCCATGAAGCTGGGGGACAGGCTTGACGGACACTTGGTTCAAGGTCATGTGGATCAAACTGCTGTATGCACCGAAATTAAAGACAACAACGGGAGCTGGTATTTTACATTTACATATGACGAAAGCTATGGTAACATTACAATAGAAAAAGGCTCAATAACAGTAAATGGGGTGAGTCTTACAGTGGTAAACTCAAATAAAAACACATTTTCTGTTGCAATTATCCCTTATACTTACAACCACACAAACTTCAATAAAATTTTTGTGGGTGATTTAGTAAATCTCGAATTTGACCTTGTAGGAAAATACTTGAAAAGAATCTCTGGATTATAAGCTAGCCCTTTTCTTTCGGTAAAAAAAATACCCCGCGAGTACAAAACCAACAATAACCAAAATAACGATATGATCATCAATTGGCAATCCGGGGGTGTTAGTTCTTTCCGGCTGTGGTGGCGGTGGAGCCTTTTGTTGTCCATAAGCAACGCCCATCACCATAAAGTGAATTAGAAATATTAATATGTTGCTCACGATTTGGGGTCGCATATATATAGGGTTAATCTTAAGCTGTAAAAGATTTAAGGCTAAACGACAAACATAAAAATAAATTGTAACATCTGCGTTATGCAAAAATCAATTTCCCAAATTCAAACTTACAAAACTTAGCCTTTTTATTGTGAGGATGGTCAAATATAGATAAATAAAGCATATCTACAAAAAATGAATAAAAAGTGGTCCCACATGGGCTCGAACCATGGACCCCCTGATTATGAGTCAGGTGCTCTAACCAGCTGAGCTATGGGACCTTTTTTTTACAAAATTTTCAAACGAACGTTGCGACTCTTAATAGCCGCAGTAATTTATTAAGCCAGCAAATTTATAATTAGTTTACTAATGGCGCAAACTTTTTTAAACATTTGTAATCTCCTGACACAACTCTACCAAAACACCATTGGCTGATTTTGGGTGCAAAAACACCACCAACTTGTTGTCTGCGCCTTTCTTGGGGGTTTCGTTAAGCACAATAAACCCCTCTTTTTTAAGGCGATTTACTTCCTCAATAATGTCATCTACGTAAAATGCAATGTGATGGATTCCCTCTCCTTTCTTTTCTATGAATTTAGCGATAGGGCTTTCGGGCGAAGTGGCTTCAAGCAGTTCAATTTTACTTTCACCAATCTGAAAAAATGATGTCTTGACATACTCACTTTTAACTTCTTCAATTTTATAATGTTGTTTTCCCAATAGTGCAGCATAAGTCTTGTTTGCCTCTTCAAGGTTTTTTACAGCTATGCCAATATGCTCAATTTTATTCATAATTCAGTAATTTTCACCTTGTAAAAGTAAGATAATCTTTAAATATAGTACTTTTGCACTATGGAAAGTAACAGACAAAAAAAAATAGCAGGTGTGCTTCAAAACGACCTGGCCTCAATTCTTCAAAAAACAATGAAAGATGCCGGGCACCCGGGTATATTAATTTCAGTTTCCAAAGTCTCGGTTACGGTAGATTTGTCAATAGCAAAAGTGTACCTGAGTATCTTCCCGTCTGAACATGCTCAAAAACTGGTAGAAGAAATCAATCGTGTAAAGGGCAAAATAAAACATCAGGTTGCACAGTTAACTAAAAACCAGTTAAGGAAAATGCCTGATTTAACTTTTTACAATGACGACTCACTGGATTATATAGAAAAAATTGACAAAGCAGTAAAAGGAACCGAAAATCCCATCAAAAACCCCGATTTGTCCGAAAAAAGAAAAAAAGCTTAATTGTGAATTTTTCCCTGTACATTGCCAAAAGGTATTTAATTTCAAAAAGCAGCAACAATGCCATCAACATCATTACGGGCATTGCGGCTGTTGGGGTTGTTGTGGGGGCAATGTCATTGTTTATAGTGCTTTCAGGGTTTTCGGGATTGAAAGATTTTAGTTTGCAATTCAGTTCGGTGTTTGATTCAGATTTAAAGGTTTATCCTGAATCGGGGAAAACGTTTACTGTTTCTGCTGAACAGTTTGAGCAAATTTCAGGACTTACTGAAGTTCAATCCTTTTCAAAAATTATTGAGGAACGCGTGTTTTTAACCTTTAAAGGAAAAAACAGTATTGCTTTCATAAAGGGTGTTGGCGAAAACTACCAAAACGTAAATTATATAGACAGTACTATCATTGTGGGAGGTTGGTTTGAAACCACACACAATGCCATTGTGGGAATTGGTATTTCAAACACACTTAGCCTGGGTATTTATGATTATTCAGATTTACTGGAAATCTATGTCCCCAAGCCCGGAACAGGTCAGATTACAGACCCCACACAGGCTTTTAATAAAGAGCGGGTTTTGGTATCGGGTATCTATCACGTCAATGAAGAGCTTAACTCAAAATATGTGTTTGCACCTATCGAACTGGCAAGACAACTTTTGTCCTATGGTGATGAAGATGTAAGTTCCATCGAATTTAAACTCGCTCAAGGCGCAAAAGAAGAAGATGTAATTCAAAAAGTTGCAGACATTCTCGGTCAAGATCTGGATTTTAAAAACAGAATGCAGCAAAACGACGCCCTTTACAAAATGCTCAACACCGAAAACCTGGCAGTTTATCTCATCTTTACCCTGGTGTTGATAATTGCGCTTTTTAATGTGATTGCAAACATTATCATGGTCATTCTTGACAAAAAACACAACCTCAAAACGCTCTTAAACCTTGGGGCTACCATTAAGGAAATAAGGCGGGTATTTTACTTGCAAGGAGTATTGATGACAGTTACCGGAGGAATTGTAGGGGTTTTTCTTGGAGTTGTCATTGTCCTGTTACAACTTCAATTTAATCTAGTGATGATAACCGCAACCCTTCCCTATCCTGTTAAAATTGAGTTTTTTAATATTGCTTTGGTGTTTGTGACAATCTTATTGTTGGGGATAATTGCTTCTAAAATTGCCTCAAGCCGGGTGAGTGAAAACCTTCTCAAAAATTAAACAAACTGATAATCGCCAAATTCCTTTAATGCTTCGTCAAAAGAAGCAAACACTGAAGCCGCATCATCACTGGTGACCATTTTCATTCTCAGCTCCTTAAAGTTGGGTATGCCCTTAAAATAATTGGTATAGTGTCTTCTGGTTTCAAAAACACCTAATTTTTCCCCTTTCCAGTCAATTGACATTTGAAGATGCCTTCGTGCTGCATCCAAACGTTCTTCCATGGTTGGCGGGGCCAAATGTTCACCAGTTTTGAAAAAGTGCTTTACCTCCCTGAAAAACCAGGGATATCCAATGCTGGCCCTGCCAATCATCGCGCCGTCTAATCCATAGACATCGCGCATTTCCATAGCTCTTTCGGGGGTATCAACATCGCCGTTTCCAAATACCGGAATATGCATTCTGGGGTTGTTTTTTACTTCTGCAATTGGTGCCCAATTGGCATCGCCCTTATACATTTGTGCCCGTGTTCGACCGTGAATTGAAATGGCCTTGCAGCCTACATCCTGTAGACGTTCAGCTACTTCCACGATGCGTATGGAGTTTTCATCCCAGCCCAATCTGGTTTTAACGGTGATGGGAAGTTTTGTATGTTTGACCATAGCTTCCGTTAGCGAAACCATTAAGTCAATATCTTTAAGAATTCCGGCTCCGGCTCCTTTTGAAACCACTTTTTTAACCGGGCAACCAAAATTAATATCAATAATGTCTGGGCCTGAGGCCTCAACAATTTCAACGCTTCTGAGCATTGGCTCCAGTTCGGCGCCAAAAATCTGGATTCCCACAGGGCGTTCCTTTTCATAAATGTCCAGTTTCATGATGCTTTTGGCGGCATCACGAATAAGCCCTTCACTAGAGATAAATTCAGTAAACACTACATCTGCGCCTTGTTCTTTGCACAATGCTCGAAAAGGCGGGTCACTCACATCTTCCATAGGAGCTAAAAGCAATGGGAAATTACCAACATCTATATCGCCAATTTTAGCCATAAACTGAAATTTTGGTGCAAAGGTAGTTGATTTTGGAAAATTGCAATCTGGAAGTCTTGATTTATTGGTTGATGCGGGTGCGCTCTTCATTTCTGATTTGCCTGGTATTTTCCCTCAATGAGAAATTTCCGAAGTTATAAATAAACCCTAACTGAATGTAGCGGCTTTCAGTTATAGCAAAATAGCTGTTCCGCTGATTGAGGAAATCTGCCTGAAGTTTTCTGTTAGTGGTATCAAAGATATCATTGGCTGTTAATGAAAGTGATGCCCTGTTGTTCCAAAGGGTTTTTCTTAACCCAACCGAAACGGTTGTAAAGGGGTCCATCACATAAGTACCAAAAACGATTCCGGTTAAATGAGAAAACGTGAGGTCGCCAGTGAAAGTCCTGTCTTTTGAAAGTGTAAACACATTTGACATCTGAATAAACATCCCGTTTGTTTCAAGGGTTACTAATTCGTTATTGCTTTCGAGTGCCACAAAAGTGTTTTCCTCGTGAAAGATTGCCACATAGTTGCTATAATACCACCAGCTGTATAAACTCCCGGCAAATTGAAAATTTAACCCATACCCTCTTCTTTCAACCATATTTGTGGAAACAGACCTCAGAAACTGTTCGTCATTGTTTTGAAAACTCAATACTTCAATATCATTTTTTGTGACACGGTAATAAATTTCAAAACTATATGTACTTTCAACCAAATAATTGATACTTAACCTTTCTGTAATTGAAGGTACCAAGCCCGGGTTTCCTGAAGTAAAATTATTCTCATTTATAAAATATCTAAACGGATTCAACAAGTCATACCTGGGCCTTGAAATGTTTCTGTTGTAAGCCACGCCAACACTATGGTTTTCATTTGGTGTATAATTTAGAATAAAAGATGGGAACCATTCTAAGTAATCATTTACTGATTTTTCATTCATTGAAATAGAGTTGCCCTCGGTTTCTGTATATTCTCCTCTTAATCCGGCCCTCATTCGCCATTTAGTCCAATTTTTTGAAAGGCTAATATACCCAGATAATATGGTTTCATCATAAATAAAGTTATCTGTAAAATCAGGATTGGGCACAAGAGTGCTGTTGACCTCATTAAAGAAGTTCATAGCGCTTTCAGACTCTATTAGAGACCCTTTGGCGCCAGCGTCAAAACTCATCCCAAAAAGTTTGGAAGAAAAATCAATTTGGCCAAAATAAATGTTGATTTGTTGATATGAATCTGTTTTAAAGGCACTGGAGCTTAGTGAGTTTCCGTTTGGCAAAAAATACCCGGTGTTTAAATGCTGTTCCCTGTTGTGTTCAAAATTGGTATAGTGCATATTGACTTTTAGATTGGCACCTTTTTCATTAATTATTTGACTAAAGGTGGCATCAAGAGCGATGTTGTGTTTATCAATATTCAGTTGGCTGCTTGTGATGAAAAGAGAATCAATAGTTCTCGATGGATTTAAAATATTGGTGACTTCATTATTTGAATAGGTCGTGTTTGGGTCGAGAAAAATTGACGAGGTAAGGTTTAAACTGCTTTTTTCGCTTAAAGTAAAATCCAAGGATGTATTAATGTTATGAAGGTCGGTGCGGGTTACTCTTTCAAAATCTGTATCCCAGTAATTTGCAATGTTGTTCTGTGAGTCAAAAAAAGTGATCTCGCTCAGGTCATTTTTGTGTTCTTTTCTTTTATTCAGGCTATAGTCAAAAGCAATATTTACCCAATCATTTTTAAAAAAATGTGCGGTTCCCACCCTGTATTTTGGAAATATGGCCTGGGTAAGTCCTCCTGAAATATTTCCTTTATAACCCGGGATAATGTTTTTACTGGTTACGATATTCAACACCATTCCGCTATCGGCATCATATTTAGCCGATGGGTTTGTAATCACTTCGATGTTTTTAATATTGGCTCCTGAAAAACTTTCCAACAGGTTTCTAAGTTCATCAGCGCTAAGACTTACTTTTCTGTCGTTGATATAAACTGAAGCGGGTTGGTTTCTTATGGTAATGCTATTCTGCTGAATGATAACACCGGGAGTTTTGCTTAAAATTTCCCAACTGCTTCCCGAAGTAAGCGAAGTGTTTTCAACATTAAAAATCAATCGGTCAATTTCTCTTTGGATAGTGGGCTTCTCAATATTTAAGGTGACTTCATTCAGAAACTCTGATGTTTCAATGATAACAATGGATTCGACATTAATGTTGGTGTCAACATTTAAGTTTAGATAGAAGTCTTCAAAACCAATAGAACTGGCTTTCAAAATATATCCTCCCCTGTTTACATTTGCAAATTCAAAAAACCCTCTGTCATCGGTAGAAGTTCCTGTTACAAAAACAGAATCTATTTGCTTCAATAAAACAACATTGACAAACGAAACCGGTTTGGCATCCTGATTGGCTATAAACCCTTTCACCTGATACTGCTGTGCAAACAGGCTGCCCGCCGAAAATAAAAATAGAAATAGGGTTCTCAACATTTTTAATCATTCAATAATGTAAACGGCCGGGCTGGTTTGTTTGGGGCAGTAAACTACCGGTCGAAACTGATATTACAAAAATGTTAAAAAAATATTAATAAATCACGATTAATTGCAGATTTTTTTGTTAAAGTGTAAAATCTGGGTTATTGCCCATTTTTTGTAAGTGATGACGGGAAATAAATTATATTTGCAAATTCAAAAGATTGAGAGGCGGTTAAGTATGAAAAATATTAGAAATTTTTGCATCATTGCTCACATTGACCATGGGAAAAGCACTCTGGCAGACAGACTATTAGACGCCACCGGCTCTGTAACCTCAAGAGAGAAGCAGGACCAGCTGCTTGATAATATGGATTTGGAGCGTGAGCGTGGCATTACGATAAAAAGTCATGCCATTCAAATGGAATACACTTACAAAGGTGAAAAATATATTTTGAACCTTATCGATACTCCCGGCCACGTAGATTTTTCTTATGAAGTTTCCCGCTCAATTGCAGCCTGTGAAGGGGCACTGCTGATAGTTGATGCCGCACAAAGCATTCAGGCGCAAACCATTTCAAACCTTTATTTGGCTCTTGAAAACGATTTGGAAATCATTCCGGTTTTAAATAAAGTAGATCTTCCAAGCGCAAACCCTGAGGAAGTAACTGATGACATTGTTGATCTCTTGGGCTGTTCTCCCGAAGATGTGATTCCTGCCAGTGCAAAAACAGGAATCGGTATTGACGAAATTCTTGCTGCAATCATTGAGCGCATTCCGCCTCCAAAAGGGGACGAAAATGAACCGCTGCAGGCATTGATTTTTGATTCTGTTTACAATCCGTTTCGTGGGGTAGAAACCATTTTTAGGGTCATCAACGGAAGCATCAAAAAAGGTCAGAAAATTAAGTTTGTTGCCACAGGGAAGACCTATGATGCAGATGAAGTGGGAACCCTTAAATTAAAACAAGCCCCAAAACAAGAAATTAAAGCCGGTGATGTGGGCTACCTCATAACCGGAATTAAGGACGCTCGTGATGTGAAAGTGGGAGACACCATCACAGACGCCATAAACCCCACAACAAACCCTATTTCTGGTTTTGAAGATGTTAAACCAATGGTTTTTGCGGGTATCTATCCGGTAGATACCGAAGATTATGAAGAGCTGCGCTCCTCTATGGAAAAACTACAACTTAACGATGCTTCATTGGTGTTTGTTCCCGAAAGCTCAGCAGCCTTAGGTTTTGGTTTCCGTTGTGGGTTTTTAGGGATGTTACATCTGGAAATTATTCAGGAACGCCTAGAGCGTGAGTTTGATATGACAGTTATAACCACCGTTCCCAACGTGTCATATCATGCTTTTTCTACCAAACACCCCAATGATATTATTATCGTTAACAACCCTTCAGACCTTCCGGACCCTTCCAGTCTTGATCGTGTTGAAGAACCCTACATCAAAGCCACAATTATCACTAAAGCTGATTTTGTGGGTAATGTGATGTCGCTTTGTATCGAAAAAAGGGGGATGATTACCAATCAAACCTACTTAACCCCCGAGCGTGTCGAGCTCACTTTTGACATGCCGCTTGCTGAAATTGTATTTGACTTTTATGACCGCCTAAAAACTGTTTCTAAAGGCTATGCTTCTTTTGATTATTCGCCCATTGGGATGAGAAAATCTAAATTAGTGAGAGTTGACATCCTTTTAAATTCACAGCCGGTAGATGCACTTTCGTCGCTCATTCACGTGGACAACGCACACAACATCGGTAAAAAGATGTGTGAAAAACTCAAGGAGCTTATCCCAAGACAGCAGTTTGATATTCCTATTCAGGCAGCCATAGGCTCAAAAATTATTGCCCGGGAGACCATTAAAGCACTCCGAAAAGACGTAACCGCAAAATGTTATGGTGGTGATATTTCGCGTAAGCGAAAACTACTTGAAAAACAGAAAAAAGGAAAGAAGCGTATGCGACAGGTGGGTAATGTAGAAATCCCGCAACAGGCGTTTATGGCGGTGTTGAAGCTGAACGACTAATTACAGTTCACACCTTCATTTACCAACCCTTCACGATAAATATTATATTTTACGCCGGTATCCTCACCATTTACTGAGGCGTTGCCGTTGGATTCCTTGCACAATTCAAATGGTGGTGTAATCTCTGAGCTACAGGTGCGACAGTCAGGAGTATCATCACTTTTACAGGAAAAAACCAGTATGGAAAATATAGATAGAATAAAAAATACCTTTTTCATGAAGTTGTTATATGGCTTCAAAGATACCTAACGAAAATGAAACGCGTTTTCGTGTGCAGGAAAATTTGTTAAAAATCCCACAAATAAACTTTCCGTCATTCCGTTAAGTGATAAGCTTTTCTTATTTTGCATCACTTTAATTAGAATCATATGACTCTTTATACAGTAGAAGCAGGAAATTTTAAACTGGACGGCGGAGCCATGTTTGGGGTTGTCCCAAAATCTTTGTGGAGCAAAACCAATCCCGCCGATGCCAACAATATGATAGATATCGCGGCCCGATGTTTGTTAATTGAAGACGGCAACAGGCTCATCCTGATTGACAACGGTATGGGCGACAAGCAAAGCGAAAAGTTTTTTGGCTACTATTTCCCTTGGGGTGAACACAATCTTGACAATTCGTTAAAAAAACTGGGGTTTCATAGAGACGACATCACCGATGTTTTTCTCACCCACCTTCATTTTGATCACTGCGGCGGAAGCGTTCAATGGAACAAAGATCGCACTGGCTATGAGCCTGCTTTTAAAAATGCCAAGTTCTGGAGCAATGAAAATCATTGGCAATGGGCTACCAATCCCAATGCCCGGGAAAAAGCTTCGTTTTTAAAAGAAAATCTCCTTCCTATGCAGGAAAGTGGTCAGTTAAGTTTTATTCAACGCAGCGGAGATGCTTATCAAAAACAGTCTGAACTCAATTTCGGTATCTTTTTTGCTGATGGTCATACCGAAAAGCAAATGATCCCCATGATAAACTACAAAGGAAAAACACTGTGTTTTATGGCAGATTTAATGCCCACCGCCGGACACGTGCCTTTGGCATTTGTTATGGGATATGACACCCGACCTCTATTAACATTAGACGAAAAAGCAACATTTTTAAACAAAGCCGCAGACAATAATTATTACCTCTTTTTGGAGCATGACGCCCATCAGGAAATCATTACGGTAGAACACACCGAAAGAGGCGTAAGGCTCAAAGACCGATTTTCATTTAACGAAATTTTCAATTCATAAATATGCTTAAACTTTTTAAACCTTTCGCTTTAGCGGCCTCGCTAATTTTAATATATGGCTGCGGTTCATCTATATCCTCTCAGGCTCAGCCCATTCAGGTTTCTCAAAACATTCCTCAAAAAGTTGCTGAATTAACCGAAGATCAATTAAAAAATTGGTTTCATTTAGACCTGGTGAAAGACACCGTCCCCGGAATGAGTGTTCAACGAACTTATGATGAAATCATTAAAAACCGCAGGGGTCAAACCGTGATTGTGGGTGTAATTGACAGCGGAATCGACATTGAGCATGAAGACCTAAAAAATGTCATCTGGACCAATCCCGGTGAAATTCCCGGCAATGGTATAGACGATGACGGCAATGGCTACATAGACGATATACACGGCTGGAATTTTCTAGGAGACATAGTTGGTGAGCAAATGGAGTATGTGAGAATCATGCTCAGGCTTGCGCCGAAATATGAAAATGTTACAAAAAGTGATGTCAGTCCGGCCGATTTGGAGGAGCATGCTCTTTACCTAAAAGCACGTGAGGAATATTTAAAAGAAAAACAAGAGGCCTTGAGCACCAAGGTTCAATATGAGTCTATTTTTGAGATTGTGACAGCTGCTCACGAAAAAGTTTCAGAAAAACTAGAGAAAGAAGACTATTCCCTTGAAGATTTAAGTGCGCTTGAAGATGATATATCGTTTCAACGAGAGGTCTTCTTTTTGGAGCAGATGTTTTCGTTTAGTGACAACATCCCACAGGTTTTAAAAGAACTTGGTGATGGTATAAAATACTTTTCTTCTCGCCTCAATTATCACTTTAATGTCAATGAAGATTTCAGGGCAATCCTTGGCGATGACCCCTATGATATTACAGATGTTCCCATTGGCAACAACCAGGTGAGCGGGCCGGATCCTAAAAAAGAAGACGCCAAGCATGGCACCCACGTTTCAGGAATTATTGCAGCCCAACGCAACAATGGTATTGGCTTGAACGGTGTAGCCCAAAACGTTCAGATAATGGCCATTCGTGCAGTTCCTGACGGGGATGAATATGACAAAGACATCGCGCTGGCCATTCGCTATGCGGTGGATAATGGGGCCAAGGTGATTAACACCAGCTTTGGAAAAATGTACTCCCCAAATCCGGAGTGGGTGTATGATGCCATTAAATATGCCGCAGAAAATGATGTGCTCATCGTTAACGCCGCCGGGAATGACGGTTTTGACCTTGATGACGAAAACCTTACGGTTTACCCAAACGACCAAAGAGCGGTGAACCCCGGGCTATCTGATACCTTTTTGACAGTGGGTGCCCTGAATTATGTTTACGGTGAAGAGCTTGTTGCCTCATTTTCAAACTACGGAAAAAATCAGGTGGATGTGTTTGCGCCCGGCGTTCAAATCTGGTCGTCAACCCCAAACAACGAATATGAATTCCAGATGGGCACCTCCATGGCTGCCCCGGCAGTTGCCGGTGTTGCCGCTATGCTGCGTTCCTATTACCCGCAATTAACTGCCGCCCAGGTAAAGCAGATTATTATGGACAGCGGTTTGCCATCCAATCAAATGGTAGTTTTGGGCGGTGAAGAGGACAACAAAAGACCATTTTCTGAAATTTCAACTTCCGGAAAAATGGTGAACATGTACAATGCTTTTTTAATGGCTGAGAAGATGGTGAATCAATAGGCTTCGCTTGAAGTTTTAGAAAATCAATTAAACTCGTTTAATCCATAAAGGATTTCCTTGAGTTTAGTACCGTTGATTTCTACAGGTTTGTATGCTGTGTTAAATTTTTCAATTGTGATACTTATTCCCTCTTTTAGTCTTTTGTACTCAATGGGGGTTTTGCCGGCACATTGACCTTTTTCTTCATAACTATCAAGCATTATATAAAACTTTTCATAAAAGTTTGTTCCTTGGTTGATAAATGAGTTGTACTGATTGAGGAATTGTAATAATCGATCTGTTGGAAACTCTAAGTTTACCCGCATTCTTCTGGAGCGATTTTGTTGAGTGTTGTCTTTTAAAGCATCTCTTAATTCATTTAAGTAGCTGTCTAAGCCAGTCCTCAGTCCGTCCCAGTCGTCTCTTTGCCTGAATTCTTCGAGACCGCTTTGATATTTAATAGGTTGCGTAAAATCACTGAAAAGTTGCAAAATGTCACGTTTAATATTTTCATTTTGCTTTTGAAGAAATGCAGTTTCAAAAAATATGGTATTTAAGTCATTGTGAACGCTTAAGGTAAAATCTAAAATACATTCGATATCGCTTATTTGCTTGCTTTTTTCTTGTTTTGAATTTCCCGTTCCTGTAAAAACAGAGACAAGTGTGTAAGCAACTGATGTATATACATTGTTTCCCAAAACAGATGTTAAATCAAAACCTTGTCTTCGATCTTGAGCGTTTTGTATTTCAGTTTTAGCTCTAATAAATTCTGGAAAACTATTTGGATTTGAAATAGAGTTGATGTCATGGAAAGAACTCACTGCCGCAAAATGATGATCCAAAGCCAAAATTTTACCATACAACAACCTGATAACCTGAACTCCTTTAAGGTACCTTATTTTGCTAATATCTAAAAATTGAAGATTTGCGATTTCAGATACAGCACTATTTATTTCCCCTTTCTCAATTAATAAGTCAACCTTTTTCTCTATTGAAATAGGTTTCTTTAGCTCCTCATTTATTTGCAACTCCCTCATTAAAAAAACATTTATTTTGTTCTGATAAAAGGTGTTTACCTGACTTATTTCAAATATCATTTCATCAAAAATAACCATAGGGTCTTTATTAGCTGATGCTTTTTGAAAACCTATAGAGAGAAAGATAATGAGAAGAAAGGTTAACTTCATGTCTTGATTATTTTTTAGTGCTGTTTGTTAATGTCAAGATTATTATAACTTCATCGCCTATTATTTCCATAGGATAATTTCCGGATTTAACAGTATTATACTCTGGGTTTAATTTTTTTTCTATCAAAAGTTGTGAGTCTAAAACAAAATCGAGTTCCTGAAAAAACACCAAGCTGGATTTTAAATCTACATTATCAAAGGTATTTCCTGCAATGCTTCGCTGTTCATTTTCTGTTAATGTATTTTTTTCAACTCTCAGTTGTAATTGATTTTCGCCTGTTTTTATAAAGTTCATTTTTTCATTGTTATTTGTATTGGACTTATTGTCAATGCAAATGGGGCTTCCTCCTAGACAGCCCTTACCAATTCCCTGTGCTTGCACACTATTAGAAACTAAAAATGAAAGAATAAAAATTGAGAGATAAATAATAAATCGTATCATGGTGTTTGAATTAATGAGTTATACTTAGTAGACTATAAAACTATGCTATATGCTTAAACCAAGTTTATGGTTAAACCGTAAAAAGTGTTAAATCAATCAGCAGGTAATAGCTACAAACCTCTTTGAAGACAAAAAAAGAAATGATAATCTCCAAGAATAATTGGTTCAACTTGAAATCAAAGAAGGCAATAAAAGAATATGCTATTTCACTTTAAATCCCTTCAACAGCTCTTCCTCTTGGTCTAAAGACATGCCCCAGCTTTTTTGAGGATCAAGGTTCAATAAAAAATACTCAATTATAAGTCCTTCATCATTGAGCTTCTTGATGAGTGAAGCCCAGTCAAAAGCTTTTTCTTTATTGAGCTTATTGCCCATAAAAATAGACCAGGTAATAACCACATAACCATCAGCGTGGGGGTTGAGTTCTACTTCTTTCAGGTCTTTGGCTAACACATTATTCAAGAAATAGTCAATTGAAAATGAGCTTCCCGGATTAGAGTGAATGATTTCTGACAATTCATTAATAAATTTTTCAACATTGGCATTACACTCTTCTGCAGATTTTCTGTAATCTAAAAATTGGCCATCAGCATTAAAAAAATAAGCATCCGGAAAAGAGATTCGAGGTTCTTTGGTGTTGAGTAAAAATGCAAAAGAATTCAGGTCTTTTGTAACCCATAAAGCTTCACTATCTACTTGGTGTTTTTCAAGATATTCACTGGTAGTTTGAATTGTTTCAAACTTAGGGTCTTTAATGCCATAGGTTTTTTTATTGCGGCTTTACAGGCAATAAACAGAATAAGTATAGGAATTATAAAGAGAACGCGTTTTAGAATCATTCTATTCATGAATTTCACATTTTTGGTTAATCCAAATTTCAACTATTTTCCTGTATTCCTTTTTTTTGCTTTATAAACCCCATAAATGCCAAACAACAACAGTAAGATAAAAAGCATTTTTAAGCATGCTAAAACACTAAAACTTGCGGTTTCATCATTGTTATAAAAAAGCCCTCCCGAAAACCTTACAGATTCTACCGGTAAGGACTTAATCAAATAAACAATAAAATTGATAATGTTTAACAAGACAACAGTGCCAAATGACATTAAAAGTGATGAAATAATCACCTTTTCAATTTCCTTTTTCTTTAAATTGTAAATCATAATTTTGTCTTTAAATTCTTAAAACAAAAAAAGGCAGTACATCTTTACTCTTCATTAGTCGATAACAACTCCATTAGCCCAGAATAATGGGCGCTACCATAAAAAATAGCGATTTTGTTGTTTTTAGTTTTCATAACCTTCTCAGCAATATGCCGGTTTCTATAGTCTTGTGCAAATTCTTCCATAAAAGCTTTTGATAAATCACGACTTAAATATTCACAGTTGTGATTTTCTGATGGATATGGGGAATTCAAATCGCATTCTGATAACACAACTTCACCATACCGGTTTTCAAATTTAATAACTAGTGAATCTAGATAAACATCAATGTTTTTTGCATAAGCAACATCATAAAGTTTATCATTTGCAGGTTGGTTGACAAGCTCTACGCCTCTGGGAAGTTTATGCTTTCCCATAAACAGATTATTTATAGTGTCTAAATAGGTAGTAGCGTCAGTTCTCATAATTTTTCTAATTTTCTTTCGGTATGTTATTTCCTCTTGCTTTGAAAGATATTCGGGAATAATTATTGTTTCATAAAATATGCTGTATCCTTTATTTTGGAGCGAATCAGAAACCTGTTTTATTGAATTGTAGAACTCCCTCTTACCAATATGGTGCATCGGGATAAAAGCAATATGCTTATCTGCTCCTTCAATCATTTTAACTTCGGCTTGCGTTTCATAAATACCATACTTCTTAAGTGCATGATTTAATAACATTACTTTACAAGATGAATGTAAAAAACAAGTTACTAAGAGTTTTATTGATGTTTTAATAAAAGGCATCGTTTTAAATTTTAGGTTCATAAAACTAGCCCATGAAAAGAACATGGGCTAGATAATTTTTTAAGGAATTATTATATTTATTATTATTGGCAATAATATATCCATTGTTCCACCTCCAAAAAAACAATCAACCCAACATCCAAGTTGATACCATTTACAGTTACACCCACCGCTTTTTTGCAAATGAGGTGAATATGGTCCTGTGCCCGTTAATAGCTCGTTTAAATCTACAATAGAAGCTCTCCCTGTATCAACATTTTGTTTTAATATTTTTGCAAGTAAAACCCCATCATAATCCCCTTTGATAACTATTGAAGATATTTAGTTTCTTAAGTAATTTACACATCACTTGCCGCAACAGACAATGTAGATTTTGAAGTAGGGTATAAAAACCAACGGCAATTTATTTTGATAGTTGATTTACACTGCTTCAATAATTGGTTTTAGGCTTATTTGATTTAAGCTCCGTAAAGAACTTAATCCAACTCACTATAAAGGCAATTAATACCAACCAATTCAATAAACTTGGCTCTGAGAGCGAATGAAAAAAGTTGTCTTCAAACACCCTACTTAAAAAAATAGCGGTCATACAGATGGCGATGAATAGGTTTGATTTCATAATTTGCTTTCTATAAATTGTTTGACGATTTTTCGTTTTTCTTATTAAGTTTTGTTACCTTATAAAATGAGTAGGCGCTAAAAGCAACCCATAAAATAAAAAACATTTTTAATGTTGCATAAACACTATAGCTTACACTTTCCTCATTGATATAAAAAAACCCCCTGCTGAAAAGCCCACAGAGTCTATAGGCAGCGATTTGAATAAATGAATTAAAAAATTAATTATGTGCAAAATAACAATCGCAACAAACGATTTTAATAGTGATACTACTATCACTTGCTCTATTTCTTTCATCTTTAAATAATAAATTGCTTTCATGATTTTTTGTGCTTATTTCAGTATATCCAATCCGTTAATTACTAATACTGCACAATCATACCAACATCCCAGTTCATGCCATTTACACCCACAGCCTCCGGATTTATGTTGTACACCCGGGTCAAAGGGTCCGGTTCCGGATAAAAGTTCATTTAAGTCTATTGTAGATTTCATTCCTTGGTCTGCTCCCAACTTTACAGTTTTAGCAAGTGATACTCCACTATAGGACGTTTTAATTTGATCATTGGTCGCCTTTTCTTGAAGGTATCCCCAACTATCATGAAGCAACTCTCTTGCTTGATTAGAAATACCGGGATTTTCTGAATTTGGATAAAGCACCCTTAAAAACTCTTCAAAATTAGCAGGTTTTGCTTCTTGATAAATGGGTTTTAGTGCTTCTGTAAAAGAAACCATTACAGAGGCAGCTTTTTCACGAGCTTCTTCTTTGGTCATTTCCTGAGCACTTGACTCAAAAGAAACTCCACTAAATATAGCTGTTGCCACAAGGGCGATAAATATTTTTTTCATGATTAATTGTTTTTAAAGTTTGTACATTGTTTAATAAAGCATCAAAAAGGTAATGATTTATTTTGATGAGTTTATCTATAGTTTTATAATCTTTAGTGTTTAAGATTTGAGATAGATTAAAAAAAATCCCCATCAATAGAGATAGTAAACCCTAGTTTTTAAGAGTGCTTTTAAAAGTGCAATAAAAAATGGGGGGATTTCTTTTGGGTGTGTTAGAGTAAAAGCAACCAAAAATTGAGTAATGGACTCAATAATTTGGCATAAATTACTTTTGTGGTTTATATCTTATTTTTTGACTCATAAAATAAATAAATAATACTTCCTACAATTGGGAATAATAAGATAATCAATACCCATAAGGGCATAGTAGACCCTTGAAGATGATGATTCTTTATAACTTTTATTAGTGTATATACCATAAATAAAAAAATCAAAAGGATAAAAACAACTCCAATGATAAGTAGAGTAAGTTGAAAATTTTCCATATATAATTGTTTTTTAAAATTATTTTATTTTAAACGTAAAATTGATGTGTCAATAACAATCTGCAAAAAAATGTTTCCTCAGACACGAAACATATAAAAATTATAAATTATTCCTGCTTAATTTGAGACAATGCTTCTTCTAACATTTTTTTTGTAATAGACCCTCTCTTTGACCAAATCACATTATTGGTTTCATCAATAAGTATTGTTGTGGGTAAAATATTTATTTTAGTGCCATCTGTAAATTTATAATGTGCAATTGTGAAAGTAAAATCATTTTTTTCAACGAATCGTTTAATAATATCATTGTTTTCATTAGATACGGCAACTACACTTGCCCTTCCACTTTTTTCAAGCTCATCAAATATGGGCATTTCTTTGATACAAGGGGCACACCAAGTAGCCCAAAAGTTTATAAAAACTCCATTTTTATTTAAAGAATCCATTGAAATACGATTGTTGTTTAAATCGTAAACTTCTAAAGTAGAAATATTATCTGCCTTTACCATAGTCGATTTACGCTGGTTCGTAAACAACAGCAGTAAAAGTAGAATTGGCAACACTATACCTATAACAAGTCCTGAAATAAATTTTGACATCATTGTACATTTACATTTCCGAAAATAAAAATCACCACAATAATCAGTATTACTGATATCAGTATACCAATCAGAAAACCCTTTAGGAATTTTTTCATTTAATGTTTATTAAATGAATACAGTAAACATCTTACATTTTAATATTTACTGTATTCAATATTATACATTTAGTTTCGACGAAGATTAACCTTTAAGGAGCCATTTATAATTCTATATTCTCCTTCGATAGCAGTATATTTATCATTAATTTTTGTTGTTTCGCCTTTCACAAGTTCATTTAAACTTTTATCAAAACCACTAATGATAAGATAATCGTTACGACCTTCTTTACCCTTAACAATTTCCCCAGTTAACTCTTCTTTTGGTTCAAGAAGACTAAGAGAGCTTTTATTTTCTGTTTTCGGTGTATAACAATATTGTATCGTTACAACAATAATTGAGACAGATATACAAACTTGGTGTGACTGCTCTCTCCCATCTTTCAAAAAATCTTCTACGGTATTTAACTCATTGCTATATGATTCAAATGGCTCATAAAATTTTATGTTTTCAGCAAAAGAAACCCCACTAAACAAAATCGTTGCCACAAGGGCGATAAATAAATTTTTCATAATAAACTGTTTTTAAAATTAGTAAAATTATTTGAATTAAACCATCAAAATGTTTGCGCAGTTGTTTTTGATAGGGTAAAACTAAGGGAAGAATGCAAGTTCTTTTTACGGTAAAACCGTACTTAATGTTAAATAGCCGCTGTCTTTAGTTTTCAAGGGGGATGGAATTTGCTTTTTATTGCCTTATCCATAACAATAAATTGCTGTAAATCAAATTGGTTAAAATAAAGACTAGTATGACTTTTATGGCGGTCAAAAAGGGGTTTTGCTTAAAGACTTTTACAAAACTTCTCATAATATATATGCAAGAAGAAGCACAAAGTAAACCATTAAATACACCTGTTTTTCAGTGACTATTGAAATGAGAAATAAAATGGGAGAAAACACTAAAATAGCAAAAAAGAATACATAAATAATCGCTATGAGGCATTTTACAAACGAGGATTTATGATAAAACAGTTTGCTAAACAAGGTAAAAAACACAATAGATATTGCCCCATATCGATCTTCTTCATTGATAAAAATATTGGTTTTTAAATAGGGTTGAAGCAATATAAATAACGCTACAGTTAATGTCCCCACAATTAATAGAAACCGAAACGGATTTACTTACTGTTTTCTGTTTCCAGAGAGGTAGGCTTCTACGACAAGTTGTGGCTCTAATAAAAGTGTTTTGAGGGTACTTGTTACTTGTTTTAATATGTTTAAAATATTATCTGAGGCGTCCTATAAAAGGGCTTTAGTAGTGAGGGTTGATGGGAGTTGTTTTTGACCACAATTTGCACAATACTCCAATACTACTTTAGAACCACAATGGTTACATGTTATAAGCTTGGTATTTATAGCTTTGTTCTTAAAACATCAATTTTTATGCTTCTTTAACCAGATAACCTGAACCAACTTCCTATAAAGGTAACAAAATTTGAAAAATCAAAACCATAGCTCCATAAACTTATAGATATATTTTTAATTTCAAATTTGCGATTTTAAATCATTAAATATACTGTACTATAAGATATTATATTTGAAGTGCTATGTATAATTATACCCGGCACAATACTTCCATTTGCTTTTTTCTCATTTAAATATGCTGATATATATGCTATAACTGATGTAAAAAGAAATATTATTAAATGAACAATTAGATTTTGTGTAATAGTTATAAACAGTAAAACATGTATTGCCCCAAATATCAAAGATTGAATAATATTACCCGTATAAAAATTAGTGATGAAAATAAGCCTTTTTGCAATAAAACCCCTAAACAATATTTCTTCAGCTAAAGCCGTCTTAAATATTGCTACCATTAGTATTGTAAAAGCAGCTAAAGTCTTATTGTCAATTAATTTAATTTTTCCCGTTACACTTTCCGGATTTAAAAAAATCGTCATAAACTCTTCATTAATAAAGACTATTATCATAAATAAAATGGATAAAACCAATCCCGCCAATAAAGCAATTGCATTTGTTCTATTATTGGATTTTTTTATTCCAATATAATTTAAAAACCCTTTTGCTTTTTTAAATTTTAAAAAATAACCTAAAAAGGGTATAGAGGCAAACAGTAATAATTGAAGAATTACAGATGTGATTTCATGTATCATAATAATTTAGTTATTTAAAACAAAAAGCACTAAATATTAAATATATTTAGTGCTATTGTTTATAACATTTAACTCTCACTATCAAATGTTAAGGTTAATTTTGATTTACCGTCTGACTTATACTTAACAATACAAAACAATGTTGGTCTGTCATCTGAAAAAGCAGATCTTTGTATTAAAATATCATTTGGTACGTTTATACCTCTATCTCTTAATTTGTTTGAATCTAATATTGTGTTTTTAACGAACTCTTGCCTTTTATTAATAGGCAATGAATAAAGTTCTTTCAATAAGTTCTGAAAAGCATTTTTTGATGCAAAATCTTTTAAATAAATTAAAATGCTTTTAGACTCATTATAACTATTTTCATTATAATCCAAACCAGAATTGTAATTTTTAGAATCAGCAAACTTGCCAACCTCGCCTCCCCAAGAAACACAAACAACTACACCAACTGACAAACATAATGTGCCCACTGATGTTTTTGTAGAAGTTTGATTGTTTTGTGGTGAAATACCGTCAATAGGCAATCCAAATTTCAACCTTTCTGTTACATCAAAGTTAATGAAATCCATGTCTCTAGATGGTGAATTTTTATCCTCAAAGTCTCTTAAAGAAAGTCTAAGTTCAGGATGATTTTTACCGCCAGAACTAATAAAATTATTTATACTTGCAATCTCATCAGCTTGTGCCCTTTTAGAAGGTGCTGTGTAAATTTCACTTAATTCATTATTAACATCAATAAAATATTGCGTTGCAGATAGCTTTGCTAAAGCATCCAATTGATCATCAGTAGGTAAATATTGCTGTCCAAAAGAAACCCCACTAAATAAAATCGTTGCCACAAGGGCTAAAAATAAATTTTTCATAATACATTGTTTTAAAATTAATAAAATTGTTTGAATTAAATCATCAAAATGTTTGCGCATTTGTTTTTGATAGGGTAAAACTAAGGATGGGGTGCGGGGATTTTTTACGGTTTAACCGTACTTAATGTTAAATAGTTTGTGAGTTCGTGAGTCCTTGAGTTTGGAAGAAAGGAGTTGACTGAACATTAGTCTATTGTCTAATGTCTAAAATCTAATGTCTCCCTTACAACAACCCCATAAGCCGCACGGCTTTAAGTATGTCTTCGTCTGTGCCTTTGTCAATACCCAGGGCATCTTTAATGGTGGCTTTGCGTTTTTCTATGGCACTTTGGGAGAGGCGTATATGTTCAGGCAGGTTTTTGGTCTTTATACCTTGCGCGAGTAATTCGATGATTTTACGGTTTGTGGTGTCCAGCAGTTCTTCTTTGGAAAGCATGGTTTTTTTTGCCTTGCTCACGGTTTCTGAATAATAGTTTTCCCCTTGAATGAGTTTATGAAAAGCGTCGAGTAATTCTTCCCCGTCAATATCACTTTTCACCAAAAGTCCTTCAGGGTTGACCCGTTTTAATACATTGTATAATACTATGGCTTCTGTATGAGAGGTGATGATGGCAATTCTTGGGTTTAGGAAATGTTTGTGAACTAAAAGTGCTATATCCTCCCCGCTGAACAATTGTTCTTCTTCAAAAGGAGGAATGCTATAGTCAATAAAAACTAAATGAAATCGTTCTTTGTTTAAAGGGTTTGTAATCACTTGATATGCCTCTTTGCAGTTGTGGCAAGCAGTTACTTCAATCGGTTTTTCCAAATCATTAAAGGCAAGAATGCTCTTGTATCCGTCTATTTGTGTGGGATGATCATCAATAATAAGTAATTTTATCGCCATATCTTGAAGCTTCCTGATTGAAACGGTATATTCAAAGATATTAATATTTTGTTAAATACCTAAAACAGAACTTACAAAAAAGCGAGAGTTAAGCCATTTAAGTTAATCAAAAACGGCTTTTTTGGGGAGGGTCAAACACAGGGTTGTGCCTAGTTTTTTATGAGACTCTAATTTAAAATCTCCTTGTATCGCTGCCGCCCTTGCCTTCATGTTTTTTAAGCCTATCCCTTTTGAAGTTGTTTTTGCGTCCAATCCAAGGCCATCGTCAATTAACTCTATATTGATGTGGTCTTCCTTTTGGTACATTCTTACAATAACATTTTTGGCCTCAGCGTGTTTTTTAATATTATTGAGCCCCTCCTGTAAAATCCTGTAAATTTCTATTTTTATGTTTGTGGAAACTCTGGTCCAGTCTATAAGGTCATCTATGTGAATGCTAAAGTGTAAATCAGGGTGACTGCCGGTCTCTTGAAACAAACTGCTGATAACTTTAGCAAAGTTAATATGGTCTGAAAACACTTCTTCACTCAAATTGTGGGACATAGCCCTGATCTCTTTTTCCACTTCTTGCAAGTTTTTGATGTATGGTAAACATTTTTCTATGGTTTCGGGATCTTTCTTCTTGTTTAAAACAAATAAATTGAGTCTTATGCCTGATAGTTTTCCCAGAATACCATCGTGCAGTTCCCGCGAGAGGCGCTTTTTCTCAAGTTGCTTGCCCTGTTCAATTTTATGTTGTTCTTCCAACATCAAGGCATAGATTTTTTCTTTGCTCTCTAGCTCTTCTTGTTTTAACAACAATTCCCTGTTTTTAAGTTTTTTTGACCGGTATTTAAAGAGTAAAAAACCAAAGGAAATCAACAAAACACTAACCCCTGCTAAAGACCACAATTGATAAACAAGCCGTCCCGCACGGATTTCGGCAAGTAGTTTTTGTGTTTTTAGATTTTCGGTGTCAAAGGCAATGAGGGCAAATTTTTCTTGTTGTTTGCGTTCAAAATCAGTAATGCTGTCTTGCAAAGAAATATAAGTCTCATACCACCGGCTATTGTTTTGAGGGTCTGTTTTAGCTAGCAAGTGCAACGCCTGTAATTCATTATCCAGCACTTTGGCTTGTTTTGCTTGTTGGTATGCTGCATTGGCAAAATAAAGAGAGGAATCTAAATGATTTCGCTCCAAATAATATGTGGCAATTTGAATCTGGGTAGCCGCTTTTGCATACTGGTATCCCATACTGTCTTGTATGCGAAGTGCCTGATTGAAAAGGGGAATCACGTTTTTTTCTCCCAGTTTGTGTTGGGTAAAGGCTAGGTTTTGGAGTAAGTAAGAGTAATTAAGTGGGTATTGATACTCAAGTTCTTCAATTGCTAAAGCTTCGAGTAAATATCCCAGGGCATTTTCATAGCGTTCTTGTTTCATATTTAAAACCCCAAGATTGATAAAGGTTTGCGCTTTTAGTTGAGCCTTATAGGCTGACATATCTTCGATACTCTCAATATTTTCCAGCGCGAGTTTAAGATAAGTAAATGCTTTGTTGTAATTTTTAATTTGAGTCATCAAAACACCTAACATATTGTATGTTGAATAAAGATTATAAAAGTCATTATTCTCTAAAAATATATATAAAGCTTTAACCCCGTATTCTTCACTTTTTGAGTAGTCTTTAACGTCTTTGAAAACTGTTGAAATTTGAGACAATACAGCTGCAAGGCTTTTTGTGTCAGTATAGTTTTCATAAATCGATTTTGCTTTTATGTAATTTATAAAAGCACTATCCAAATTTTTAAATTGCAAATGATAATCCCCAAAATAATAATATCCTCGGGCAAGGGTTAAGGTGTCTTTAGACATTTTACCTAAATTATAGGCTTTAATTGCGCTCTTATAAAACCCCTGAAAATCATTGAGGTAATAATAGCGGTTTGCAATCTTAAAATAGTTTCTACGTGTTGTAGAATCGTTTTCCCTGTGTTTAAAAAAATCCTCTAACTGATGAATAGCCTCATATCTACTATCTAAAGAAAGTGTGTCCGCATACACCGCTTGAAACAAAGAATCCACCTTTGATGGCAAAGGCGGTTCTTTCGTGCTTTTATTTGATTTTCCGCAAGAAAGGATAAAAGCAATTAAAAATAAGATTAATAAGACATCTCTCACGGCATAAATGTAGTAAAGAAATTTTTGATAAAATTTAATCATTTGGTGGTTTATGAGTCCCTGTTCTATCAACAACAGTATCCTGTGTCTTCTCAAAGTATTTATGCTCAGATATCACTATGGTTTCAAAATTAATCTCGTTGAGATTTGTCTCCAGTTCATCAACTGTACAAGCGCTTAACAGGCATGTCATAATAATCACGGTAAATAATAATTTTGCTTTCATAATAGTTTTGTTTTGGTTTATAATATGTGCTTCAAAAAAGCGCGCTTAAAACACTTTATAAAACTATATGCATCGTGACTTTTGATTTTACGGGTTTTCCTCACTTATTGTTAATCCTTTTGAAATGAGCCAAAAGAAATTATCTTTACAAAAATTAAATTTTAACTCATGAAAGTCTTTTCGTTTGCACTTCTTTTTTTAACTGCCCTTTCCCTCTTTTCCCAACAATACCACAACCACTTAGGCCAGGTTGACCGTCCCCATTACTGGCAACAACACGTCGATTACAAAATGGAAATTGATGTTGATGTAAAAAAATATCAGTACAAAGGAAAACAAGAAATAGTCTATACAAACAATTCGCCGGACACGCTTTATCGAGTTTTTTACCATTTGCACTTTAATGCATTTCAGCCCGGCAGTGAGATGGATGTGCGCTCACGCACCATTGCCGACCCTGACCCGCGGGTGAAAGACCGCATCTACAACCTGAAGCCTGATGAGATGGGCTACATCAAGGTAAACACCCTGCTGCAAAACGGCCGTGCCGTAAATCACAAAACCGTGGGAACCATACTTGAGGTTGACTTACACACCCCCATACTTCCGGGTCAAAAAACAACATTCAATATGGATTTTGATGCTCAAGTGCCGGTGCAAATTCGCCGTAGCGGAAGAAACAACGAAGAAGGCGTGGCACTTTCCATGGCACAATGGTATCCAAAACTGGCAGAATATGATTTTGAGGGCTGGCATGCCGACCCCTACATCGGTCGCGAATTTCACGGGGTTTGGGGAAATTTTGATGTGAAAGTCACGATCGACAGTAAATACACTCTTGGGGGAACCGGTTATTTACAGAACCCCAACCAAATTGGTCACGGCTATCAGGATGACCCAACAAAGGAAGTCAAGCACAAAAAAGGAAGCAAGCTCACCTGGCATTTCATCGCGCCGGATGTGCACGACTTTACTTGGGCGGCTGATGACAATTACATACACGATCGCATTGAAGGTCCCAATGGAATCACTTTGCATTTTTTATACAAAAACAACCCTGACATCATCGAAAATTGGAAAAATTTGCAATCAAAAACGGTAGCTACTTTTGAATATTTAAACAAGCATATTGGCGATTATCCTTACCTGCAGTATTCAGTCATTCAGGGCGGTGACGGTGGCATGGAATATGGAATGTGTACACTCATCACCGGGGAAAGGAACTTTAACAGCCTTGTGGGGGTAACGGTGCACGAAGTGGTACACAGCTGGTTTCAGTTTGTGTTGGCTTTCAACGAGTCCAAACACGAGTGGATGGATGAAGGGTTTACTGTTTACGTCAGTGAAATGATTATGGATGAAATTATGGGTCGGGAGAGGCAGTTTCCCCACGAGCGTTCATACAGCAGCTACCTAAGTTTGGCAAACAGCGGAGATGAACAGCCACAAACCACACACGCAGACCGTTTTGAGTTCAACTGGACTTATGGGACGTCTGCTTATTCTAAAGGCGCTGTATTCTTGGCGCAGCTTGAATATGTTATCGGGAAAGAGAATGTGGCCAAAACCCTAAAGCGATTTTATGATGAGTTCAAGTTTACCCACCCAACACCCAATGACTTTATCAGAACAGCCGAAAAAGTTTCAGGGTTTCAACTGGGCTGGTATTTAACTGACTGGACCCAAACCACCAATACCATTGACTATGCCATAAAAAAGGTAGAGGAAAAAAACGGAAAAACGGTTGTTACGCTGGAGCGAAAAGGACTTATGCCCATGCCCATCGAGTTTTTTGTAATCTATGGAGAACAGGCTGAGTATTATTACATTCCGCTAAGAATGATGCGTGGTATCAAGGAAAATCCTTATCCCCATTTAAAGCGCACTGTACTTGAGGACTGGCCCTGGACAAACCCCACCTATACCTTTGAAATTGACGCGCCAAAATCCAGAATCACTGCGATGCTTATCGATGCAACCAGACTTATGGCCGATGTCAATTATGAAGATAATGTGTATGAATCCTCCCCCAGCCCCTCCGAAGGAGGGGAGTAAAGTCCTCCCCCTTTGGGGGAGTTAGAGGGGGATTCACTACCTTTACCTCATGAAATTCAGCTATTCAAAAGCAGAAAAACTCAAAAGCAGAAAACTCATCGAATCCATGTTTGTTGAAGGGAAATCGGTGGGGGTGTTTCCCTTGCGGTTGTTCTACCTTGAATTGCCAGAGACAGAACGTGTTCCATTTAAGACGGCCGTTTCGGTTTCTAAAAAAAACTTCAAAAGTGCCGTAAAACGGAACTTTATCAAGCGATTGCTCCGGGAAACCTACAGGCTCAATAAACCACAACTTCCTGAAGGTTCGTCAAAAAAATATGCGCTGTTGCTGCTGTATGTGGGAAAAGAAACCCCAAATTTCCACGACATGGAAAAAACCATGAAAGCTTTATTCAGCAAGTTTCTTCAACAAACTAAAAATTAGATTGGTACGTTAATTGTGTTCAGGGTTTGTCTAATCAATCCCGTCTTTTATGAAAACACTGTCCTTTTTTTTGTTCGGCCTGATACTGGCCTGTTCAAATACTTCCGAAAATTCTACTCACACCTCTGTTGAATATCTTGCAGATTATGACGCCGAAATGCTTGACCGTTCTTATGAAATTTCGGAAAAAACCATTTCTCAACCTGTTGAAGTGCAACAACAAAAAATTATCAAAACGGGAAATTTTAGGTTTGAATCCCGTGATCTTGAAAACACACACCGGCAAATTACCGCACTGGTGAACCGCTATCAAGGTTTTGTGTCAAGCGACCGTTCAGGAAAAGGATACAATGAAGACTTCAGAAGTATGACCATCAGGGTGCCTTCACAACATTTTCAAACCATGGTGGATTCCATTTCCCGAGGTGTAGCCTATTTTGATCAAAATGAAATTACCCAGCGTGATGTTACTGAGGAGTTTATTGACATAGAAGCGCGTTTAAAGGCAAAGCGCGAACTTGAAAATCGTTATCTCGAATTACTCAAACAAGCAAAAAATGTAAAGGAAATGCTGGAAATTGAACGCGAACTTTCCACAATCAGGGAAGAAATTGAAGCGCGTCAGGGCCGTTTAAATTACCTCCAAAATCAGGTTTCATACAGCACGCTCAATATTCACGTTTACAAACGCACCACAGACAGGGGCATTACTACCTCCTACGGTCAAAAAATGTGGAATGCCATAAAATCAGGTTGGAGCGGCATTTCGTTATTTTTCCTTGGCCTGCTCCACATTTGGCCGTTTTTTGTTATCTTGTTGCTCGTTGTTTTTGGGGTGAGAAAATACCTGAAAAGGAATAAGAAAATCTAAGAATAAAAGTATTTACGCTTTCGCGTAAGCAAATCAATTATAATGAAGAAGAGAATAATAATCCCCGTTTTTGCGGTTATCATCGCGCTGGGAACCTGGAGTTTTAAAAGTGATTTCTTTGAAATTGCCAAGCAAATTGAAATTTTCACCACACTCTACAAAGAGGTCAATATGAACTATGTTGATGAAACCGTTCCGGCCGAGTTGATGGAAAAAGCCATCAAGGGAATGCTTGAAACCCTTGACCCCTACACGGTTTACTACAACGAGCAGGATGTGGTTGAAGCAAGAATCAATCAAACCGGCTCAAATACCGGTATTGGAGCCGCTGTTCGTTCACAAAGCGACAAGCTGATAATCATCGAGCCCTGGAAAGACGGCCCCGCAGACAAGGCCGGACTCAAGGCCGGTGACGAAATCATAAAAATAGGCGATATCAACATTGCGGCTTTTAATGACAATGCCGATGAATTGTTGCGTGGCGCGCCCGGCTCCAACGTGGAAGTTACTTTCAAACGTCAGGGAAAAACCCAAACAGCCACCATCACCCGGGCTGCTTTGAATCAAAAAGCAGTGCCCTATTTCACCCTGATGGAAGGCAATGTGGGTTATATTGTGTTGAGCGCATTTAATCCCAGAACCACTACCGAAACCCGAGCTGCCCTTGTGGATTTAAAACGACAAGGCGCAACAAGCATTATACTCGACCTGAGGGGCAACCCGGGCGGTTTGATGAGGGAATCCATCAACATCGTAAACCTGTTTGTGCCTAAAGGCGAAATTATTACCACCACCCAGTCTGCGATTGAAAGATACAACCAGACCTATCGCACCTCTTTTGAACCGGTAGATACTGAAATCCCGCTTGTGGTTTTAATTAACGGAAGAAGCGCCTCCGCCAGTGAGATTGTTTCCGGAGCCATTCAGGATTTGGACAGGGGCGTGGTTGTGGGTGCCCGCAGCTTTGGAAAAGGATTGGTGCAACGTCCGCAGCGAATGTCATATGGTACCCAGGTTAAAATTACCATTTCAAAATACTATACGCCAAGCGGAAGATGCATCCAGGCCGAAGATTATTTTAACCGGGATGAATTTGGAGATCCCATTCGCGCTACACCGGAAACCTTTAATGCCTTTAAAACCCGTGGCGGAAGAACCGTTTATGACGGGGGAGGCATACTGCCCGATGTGGAAATGGAAACCGCCGTGTTCAGCCCCATCACGACTGCACTTTTAAAAGCAAACAGCATTTTTAACTATGCCACAGAATATTATTATAAAAACCGTCACACCGACTGGAAAAACTTCCAATTTACAGAGCGGGATTACAATGACTTTTTGAGCTATTTAAGCCGCACCAACTTCAAGTTTGAAACCGAAACCGAAAATATCTTAAAAAACGCCATTAAGAAAGCAGAGGAAGAAAACATCAAAAATGATATACAACGCAGCTATAACAGTCTTTTGCAGGATATCGGAAAGGCCAAAGACCGCGAACTTCAGGATAAAAAAGCTGAAATCATGTCGCTGTTGACCGATGAAATTGTAAAGCGTTATTTTTACCGTGAAGGCTTGTATGATTATCAGGTAGTGAACAATCCTGAAATCAAAGAAGCTGTTGCTATTCTTAAAGACCAGAGACGTTATCAAAATATTTTGAAGTAAAAAATGGACTCCTTCCTGCAATTTTTTGAAGAAATGCCCGTCTGGATGCGTTTGCTTTGGGTGGTTGGTGTTCTGGCTGTTTTTTGGATACTTGAAGGGTATTATGCACTAGTAAACATCAACTACAAAAAGTGGAAACATGCCGGTGTTAATTTTGCTTTCTTGTTTTTTACAATGTTAATAAATGTAGGATTTGGCGCGCTCACACTTGGGGTTTTTTACTGGATTGATACAACTCATTTTGGACTTTTGCACCTGGTGGACTGGCCGGACTGGGTCGAATTAATTTTAGCACTTCTGGTTTTGGATTTAATCGCTCAATATGGGGTCCATTATTTACTTCACAAAGTAAAATGGATGTGGCGTTTACACATCATACATCACAGCGACACCAAAGTGGATGTCACCACGGGTACCCGTCACCATCCGTTGGATTTTGTTATCAGGGAAACTTTTGCACTTTTTGCTGTTTTACTCATGGGCATGCCCCTTGCTTTTTATTTAATCTATCGCATTTTAAGTGTGTTTTTTACCTATTTCACTCATGCCAACATCAATCTGGGAAAAGTTGATAAATTCATCAGCTATGTGTTTGTAACGCCTAACATGCACAAGTTTCACCACCATTGGGAAATGCCCTGGACTGACACCAATTTTGGAAATATGTTTTCTTTTTGGGATCGCATGTTTGGAACTTTTGTTTATGACGACACCCAAAAAATTCGTTACGGCCTTGACCTTGTCGATGACAGTACCGATGAGGACATTGTTTACCAATTAAAAATTCCTTTTGATAAGCGAATAAAAACAAAACGGTAATTTACTCCCCTCCAAACCTAGCCTGCCGGCAGGCTAGGTTTGGAGGGGCCGGGTCACTGACGCTCTTTAGCTTTAGTGACGGAGCGGGAGGACTTCTCCATCCCTATATGCGGAATCCCGTCTTCCAGATAGCCTTCGCCCACTTCTTTATATCCGTGGGCATTGTAAAATTTTACCAGATATTGCTGCGCTGAAAGATGGATTTTTGAAGTGTTGAAATGCTCCTCAACTGCTTTGTTTGCCGCTTCCATTAATTGATGCCCAAAACCGTATTTCCGCTCGGTTTCTTTAATAACTACCCGACCTATGCTTGCTTTTTCAAAATAATCGCCCGGTCCAAAGAGTCTTGCATAGGCGACCATAACTTCGGCTTTATAAGCAAACAGGTGGAGTGCTTTTTCATCCTTCCCGTCGATATCCTGATAGACACAATCCTGTTCTACAACAAACACTTCGCTGCGCAGTTGGAGGATGTCATATAGCTCACGTGTTGTGAGTTCGGAAAATTTCTTTAGTATAAAGTCGAGCTTTGCCATTTTATGTAGTTCAAAGCTAAATTAGCGATTTTGAAAACAAAAAAGCTATCTTTATAATCAACAAATAACCAAAAATGAAAAAAACCATATCCCTTTCGATTTTTATCCTGCTGATTTTTGTGTCTTGTCAGGACAAATCAAAAAATTATTTTACTGAAGTTTCTCCCGAAATTGACACCATGCGTCAAATGATTAAGGACTATGAATCCGGCGACTGGGAAAGTTATATGTCACATTATACTGAAGACGCGAAAATTTATCACAACAGGGTGAACAGCAATCCAAGGACGATAGAGAGCGCTGTGGATGAGCACATCAATTTCATTTCTCAAATGAGCAGTTATGGCTATTCCACTACAGAAAATCAAACAGTGGAAATGATTATTGACAGTAAAGGAACTACCTGGGTGAGTTTTTGGGGTGTTTGGGTAGGAACTTTCGCTGAAAGCGGAAATAAAACAGAAATCATCGTGCACATTACCTCCCGTTTTGTGGATGGCAAAATCAACCAGGAACATATGTACTGGGATACAGCGCCTTTTGTTTTAGAGAGTATTTGGGTTGATAATAAAAGTGAAGAATCAGAATTTATTAATCCCTAATCCTGAACTATAATATCCTTACTCATTTCTTCTCTTTGATATTCAGGTTGAATGGTGATGTGGTTGATTCCATATTCGTGGAATAGAAGCTCTTCCAGTTCAACCAGCAAGGCGTCAAATTCTGAAATTTTTACATCTTCTGTAAATTCCAAATGGGCTTCCAGATGCACTTCGTCTTCATTGAGTTGCCAGATGTGGATGTGGTGAATGCTTTTTACTTTTGGCAATGTATTTACCTTTTGGGTGATGGTCTCGATATTCAATTCATCAGGCGTAAAAAGCATTAATACTTTCAGGCTTTTTACAAAAAGCGCATATCCCACATGAATTAAATACATAGCAATTATAAGGGTCAAAACGCTGTCCACCCACCAGACTTCATAATACTTCATCAACAATCCGCCAAACATTACAGCGATAGAGGAAAGCATATCTGTAAACAAATGCAGGTAAGCCGACCTCATATTCATATTTTTTTCCGCATCTTTTTTAATCAATAAAACACTAATACCATTGACCAAAATGGCCAGAAAGGCAAGCCAAATCACAATATCAGAAATAATGATTTGCGGATTAAAAAAACGTTCTATGGCTTCAATAACGAGAATTATTCCAACTATTATCAACGTTGAAGAATTCACAAATGCAGCTATAATTTCTGCCCTTTTATACCCGAATGTGCGTTTTGGGGATGCCTTTCGTTTTGCGAGTATATTGGCTATATAGCTTATTAATAAAGAGAGTACATCTGTAAAATTATGAAGTGCATCTGAAAGCAATGCCAGACTTCCAGAAATAATTCCACCTATTACCTGGGCAATGGTAATTAAAACGTTTAATAAAATGGAAATAAATAGATTTTTCCCTTTTACCTCAGATGATTTATGATGATGGTGGTGGTGTCCCATACGGGATTTTATTTACAGGAAATTTTATCAACCCTGCTTTGGTGTCTTCCTCCTTCAAACGGGGTATCTAAAAAGGTTTTTACCATTTCAAGTACCTGAGCTTTTGCAGTAAATCGTGCCGGTATTGAAAGTATGTTTGCGTTGTTGTGTTGTCTGGCTAGTTCAACAATCTCTTTATTCCAGCAAAGTGCAGCTCTTACCTTTTGGTATTTATTTGCAGTCATTGAAACACCGTTTGCACTTCCGCATAAAAGAATTCCAAAATCTACTTCTTTATTTTCAACAGCTTTTGCCACCGGGTGAACAAAATCAGGATAATCAACACTTGATTCGGCATCGGTACCATGGTTGATAACTTCTATTCCTCTTTCTTTTAGATAATTAACAATGGCATATTTGTATTCAGTGCCGGCGTGATCATTTCCTATTGCTATTTTCATTTTAGTGGTTTGTGGATGATTCTGTTCATACAAAAGTACAAAACCAAGCTTATTAACAACAATTATCAGCTGTGTTAATTTTAATTTACAATTACTTAATATTTAGGCTATTATTTTTTAATACTAATTGTTTATAAAATGTGTTGTAAAATCTATAAAAATTATTGGTGGATTCAATCTGTTTTCCAATATGCATTTTAAATTTTCTTAACCTAATTTTAACATTGTAATTTTTAGCAAACTTATGAGGTAGTTTAAATCAAATTTCAACAGGAAAACACACTTTTAGTTATTAAGGTTTACAGGTTAACTGAAGATGTTGACAACTGTTAATTGAAAACACTAAACTCCCTATTATCAATGAAATTTCAATGCAATAAGTTGTTTATAACAGGTTAAAATTTACTTATATCTTAATTTCAAAATAAAAATTAAAAAAAATATCAGACATATGAACAAACCATAATAATCATAATCTCTTTTTT